>NZ_CP004387.1:2084213-2778951 GCF_000299335.2 Isoalcanivorax pacificus W11-5
AGGTATCGGCCATGATGCGCGTGACGATGTCTTCCTGGCGGTCGCGAATACGGGTCATCAGCACGTGCAGTTCGTTCAGTCGTTCCTGCAGTGGCGCGCCGCGCAATGCGTCGGCGGCGGCGCGGGCACGGATCAGTGCAGGGTCCATTTCCAGTGGCATATTCATCAGGCGCTCGTGTCCGTTCCGGTGTGGCAGGAGATGTGATAGCCGATATGGCCATGTATGCGGGATTCGCCGTTGTCGCCGTCCAGGCCGGCGTAGTAACTGCTGAGGATGACACCGCGCAGCCCCAGCTCCAGCAGCCGGAACGGGCCGCCGGGGGCACCACGCAACCGGCCGGCGGCGGCCACCAGGTGCAGCAGCGCGGCAAGCAGCGGTTTCGGTACAAAGCGCAGCCCCTGCACCACCAGGATAATGGCCGAGGCATCGTCCGGGTGGCCGGCGGCGAGCAGGCGCGGGATCAGTTCGACGGCGCGCGTGTCGGAATATCGCGGCAGGTTGGCGTGACCCGGCACCAGCACGTCTCCGATGTGACACCAGGCGCGTTGTTGTCTCGCATTCATCATGCTGTCTCCTGCATGCGCGGCGCTGTGGCCACCACGGGGGCCACGTCGCCTCCCAGCAGGGCTTCCGCTGCGCGGTGCGCCAGCGCCATGATGGTCAGTGACGGATTAATGCCCGGCGCATCCGGGAACAGGCTGCCGTCCACGACGTGCAGGCGCGGCATGCCATGGACGGCAAACTCCGGATTGACGACAGACTGCGCGCGCTGCGTGCCCAGCGCACAGCCGCCCATCAGATGCAGGCCAATGTGCACTGGTGATTCGATCACGCGACGTGCACCGGTCGCCCGGTAGATATCCTGTATCACATTCAGGCCGGCGCGGGCGCGACGGCGTTCTTCGGCGCTGAGTCGCTTGTCCACCTTCAGGCGGCCGTTTTTCTGCACACTGATACGCCCCGGTGTCACATCACGCACTGCCACCTCGATACAGGCCAGATGACGGTACTCCGCCATCGCAGCAAGATGCTGACGGCCAAACCCGGGCACCAGGTACGCGGCCCCCATCGGGCCGACAAATACGTTCTCCAGTTTGAACCCGGCGGCGCGGAAACGCGGATCGTCAGATTTCACAGCCTGAAAACTGCCACGGTGCGCATCAATAATGCGGTCATAGACACCAAAAGTGACGAACTGCGGATGGCAGTAAAACCCCTGCCCCAGTGCCGGCAACGCATCGCCCAGACCGGAATTGAGCAGGATGCGCGTGCTGCCGAGGCTGCCGGCGGCCAGCACGGCATGCGCGCCGTGGTATTGCACGCGCTCGCCCTGGCGCCGGCCATACAGCGTGACGCCCTGCGCCCCGTGGACGAGGCCATCAATTTCGCATTCGGTGATGATCTCGACACCATGCTGGCGCGCGAGCGGCAGAAACGTCACCGGCATGCTCTGCTTGGCGTCACGGGGGCAGCCGCCCAGGCAACGGATGCAGTCGTTGCCACGATGCACATCGCAGGCACGCTGGCCACGGCGCAGCGGCGCCCAGCCGTAACCCAGTTTTTCAAAACCGTCCACATACAGGCGCGCGTTTCCGTTCCAGTCCTGTTCGCGGATCATTTCCAGTGAAAGATGCTGTTCGGTGATGTCGTAATGGCGTTGCATACCGGACAGGGAAAACGCGTCGATGCCGCTGCGTTGCGCCCAGCTTTGCAGCGCCACCTCATCGAAACGGTCGAGCAGGCACTGATTCACCACGGTGCCGCCGCCGAGGGCGCGCCCGCGCAACAGCGCCAGTGCCCCGTCACTGCTCGGCTCCACGCCGCCGTTCCACATCAATTGCAGGCTGGCATCGAATTCGTTGTCCGGGTATTGCTCACTCTGCCAGGCACGGCCGGCCTCGATCAGCAGAACCCGTTTGCCTGCAGCGGCCAGATAGCAGGCCAGCGGACTGCCTCCGGCCCCACTGCCGACGATCAGATAGTCATAACGGGGAATACGGCTTGGTTGCAAAGCGACATCCTTCTGTTAGCGGTCGGACCGCCACTCCTGTGACGGCTGCGGCGCACAGGCGCCTTGATCGGCCATGCTGATGCGCCGATAAGTTGCACTATAGTACAAGATAATGCGCGCGCCAATGTTACGTTGATACTGAACGCAATTCAGGTAACGACAGGTCCCGGTCAGTATACAGAAGCACTCTGGCCGTTAGGCATGAAAGAAGGGTGTCAGCGCGTGGCACGCCAGTGGCGGAAAGCCGGGGAATTGACGAACGGCATGTAGACGGGGTCGCTGGCCAGCGCCTGCCAGTCCAGTTGCAGGCCAAAGCGGGTTTCCATGTGGCCAAACCAGACGGTGGCGTCTTCAAAACGCTCACTCATGACCAGGCATTGGGTAATCAGCGGGTACAGCGGCAGATAGCCCGGCCAGCGCTCGGCGGCTGGCAGCGCTTGTGCCAGCGCGCCGGCACAGTCGCCGCGCTGCAGACGGGCGTTGCCGCTGAGCCAGACCAGGCCCGGGTCAGGGCCCAGCGTGTTGTTCAGGTGCGCCATGACGCGGTCGAAACGGCGCCAGTCGCGCCCGAGCACGGCAATATCCAGTTGCCAGAGGCCTTCCGTCGACTCGGCGGCAAGCTGATCCAGCAGGATCAGCGCATCGGCATGGCAGGCATTGCCGGCGCAGGCACTCAGCAGCAGACGTGCGCTGTCGGCGCTGCGCAAGGCGGCCGGCAAGGCACGAAATGACGCCAGGGCTGTGCCGGGATCGCCCAGTGCAGCAAGGAATGCACGCCCTGCCCGGTCGTCTGCCAGGGCCACCATGCTACGGGCCAGATCTGACAGCGAAGCCCCCAGGGCATGGTCGTACCAGTCACGCACCGGTTTCGGGCTTTGTCCGTGGTAGGCCAGCGTCAGCCAGTTCAGGCCCTGCGGTGCCAGGTCGAGCCGCAACAGCAACTGGCCGCTGTCAGGCTGCTCGTAGAGCCGATGCCCCTGCAGGCGCTGGCTGCCGAACCGGCGCAGCAGCGCCTCGGGCACCGGCCGCTCTGCCAGCCCCGCATCACGTGCCAGGGCCGCCGTATCCAGCAGGCCCATCAAGGGGCCCAACGTGGTGCCGTCGAGGGCATGCTCCAGTGCGGCGTAAGGTGCCGGTTCCGCCCTGGCCTGAGGCAGGCTGGCGAGCAACAGCGCCGCCAGCACCAGCCTCAGGAGGCCGCGGCAAGCGGTTTCGATGACCAATTCAGCACCCCGATCACGACCAGCCGCATCTGCTGGGCGGTGCGATGGCGCAGGGTGTCCAGCGCAACCTTGTTGTTACGCACCGCAAGCAGATCCTGGGAAGTGGTCAGCACGGCCCGTACCAGCAGGTCGGCCACCATGAAGCGTTCCTGGTCGTTCAGGTGGTTGGCGTAGCCAATCCGCGCCAGGTCATCCGCCAGGTCGTAACTGAATCGCACCACATGCAGGCGCAGCGTGTTGCGCAGCACGGAGCTGCCGCCGGTGATTTCTCGGCCGAAGAACAGGAATTCCTGGGCATGCTGGAGAACGAACTCGAAGAACACGTTGATCGAGGCGACCAGCAGTTCTTCCATGTTCGACGCATCCTGGCGCAGTTCGCGCATGCGCGTGCGCAGGTCCGGCAGGGCTTCCTCGACGATCGCCATGCCGAGGGCATCCATGGTCGGGAAATGCCGGTAAAAGGCGGTTGGCACGACGCCGGCGGCGCGGGTCACTTCACGCAGGCTGAGGCTGCTGAAGGCGCGCCCGTCGGCGACCATTTCCAGCGCGGCGGCAATCAGCGCCGCGCGTGTACGTTGTTTCTGTTCCGCTCGTATGCCCATTGGACTCTCTCTCCCGGTTGTTATTTACCCTGCCCACCGGGCGGGTGTGCGGGTGTTTTTATGGCGTGCAGAGGGAGGCGTCCTGCCGTTGGCCGGGGGTTGTAGCGCCCAGCTCCTGGATAAAAGCTCATGCACAGGGTTTCTCAGGACGCCAGTACAAGCTTTTCTGACAGCCCCCCACCGGCCTCAAAGACAACCGGGGTGTTCACTGAATACGCTGACTCGCGGATAACGTCAATGCGCATGCTGCCAAAGTGCTACCTCAGAAATGTTCTGACACGAAAATTTCGAGGCTGGCCGCTGCGCCCTGCCCCAGCGGTGCGAACCAGCCGGCCAGGTTGCGCAGCTGCTCCGGGAGCAGATAGGGAGGGTTCAGCAGCAGCAGGCCCGAGCCATTCATGCCCATGCCGGCCGGGCGCACACGCAATTCACTGCGCAGCCAGGGCAGCCCGGCATCGCACAGCCGGCGCAGCATTTTCTGGTGACGGCCGTCGGCCAGCAGCGGATACCAGAGCAGGTAGACCCCCGTGGGCCAGCGTTGCGTCCCGCGCAGCACCGCACTGGTGACGGCATCGTAGTCACCGGCGCGCTCGTAGCTTGGATCGATCAACACCAGGCCACGGCGGCTCGCCGGGGGCAGCAAGGCATGGGCGGCTTCCAGCGCGTCGCGCCGGTGCAGGTGGACGCGGGCATGATTGGCAAAGGTCTGTTGCAGCGCGGCGAATTCCTGCGGATGCAGTTCGCACAACACCAGGTCTGTACCGTCGCGGGTCAGGAGTTCCGTGATCAGTGGCGAGCCCGGATACCAGCGCAGGGTCTCGCTCTGCGGATTCAGTGCGCGCAGGGCGTGGCGATAATCGCCCAGCAGCTCCGGCCAGGGTTGTTGCCACTGGCGCAGAATGCCCAGTGTCGCTTCGCCGGTCTTTTGCGCTTCAACCGCCTGCAGGTCATAGCGTCCCCGGCCGGCGTAAAGATCAAACACGGTGAAGGGTTTCGGTTTGCGGCGCAGGTAGTTGAGCACCAGCGACAGGACCGCGTGCTTGTGCACATCGGCGAAATTGCCGGCGTGATAGCCGTGCTGGTAACTGAGCATGAAGACCTGCCTGCGGGAGAGCGAGGAGAAAGGCGGGCTATTCTAGGGGCAAAGCCCCGCACCGGCCAGCGAATGGCCGGTGCGGTGATCGTTCAGAGCCGGTCGGCAATGCTGATCGCCAGCAGGCCGCAACCGATACCGGTCAGTGTGATGCGCAATAACCATTCTCGTAGCGTAGGGCCGTCCACCAGCAGCAGCCAGTGATCCAGCTTGCGTTGCCAATTATTCATTTTCAGGTCCCCCCAGACCTAATTCCCTGAATAGACAGCCGTTATGCCGGCTGCGATTCATCCCTGCGGGCGACAACCCGACTGCTCGCAGAGAAGACGACGGGCCGCAGGACACACGCATGTCCCCGTACATCTTCACGCGCCGAATGTGACACGCCTCACAACTCTTGCACAATAGGGGTGCACGCCGGGTTAAAACTTTCGGACGCCGGGTCCACGTTTGCCATCCCGGTTCAGGGGGTGCGGGGATAACCTGTAATGGTGCGGATACGGCGATAGAGCGGCGACAGCCGTCCATAGAGGGCGCGGTAAACCTCCCGGTAAAGCCGCTCATACAGGGCGTGTTGCTGAGGATCAGGCTGGAACACCTGCCCGACCCGCGTCATGGCCGCCACGGCGGCGACATGGTCCGGATACAGGCCTGCCCCCACCGCAGCGTTGATCGCTGCCCCCAGACCGGAGGTTTCACTGGTGTGCGGGCGTTCGGCCGGCAGGCCAAAGATATCGGCGGTGATCTGCATGATCAGGTCGCTCTGCGAGCCGCCGCCGGATACGCGGAGCCTTTTCACCGGCACGCGGTTGCGTCGTGCCAGCCGCTCCTTGCCGTCGCGCAGCGCGTAGCCGATACCTTCGATAATGGCGCGGTACAGGTGCGCGCGGGTGTGTACATCACCGAAGCCGATGATGGCGCCCTTCGCTTCCGGGCCGGGGAAACGCACTCCCGGGTTCCAGAAGGGTTGCAGCATCAGCCCCATGGCGCCCGGTGGTGATTGCGCCAGCAGGCTGTCGAACAGAATTTCCGGCTCAATGCCCTGCCGCGCGGCCTCCAGCACTTCAGCCTGGGCAAATTCGCGCTTGAACCAGTTCACCATCCAGTAGCCGCGCTGGACGATGATCTCCGAGTTGTAGTGTCCGGGCACGGCAGCCTGATACGGCGGCACAAACGGCTGCGGCTCGACGTAACGGGTATTGCAGGTGTTGTAGGTGGCGGTGGTGCCGTAGCTGAGGCTGCCGGTGTCCGGCGTCAATGCACCGGCGCCGAGCACTTCGCAGGCTTTGTCGGCACCGGCGGCGTAGAACAGGGTTCCGGCCGGGATGCCGGTGGCGGCGGCAGCCTCGTCACTGATCGGCCCGATCAGTTCACCGGCCTCCAGCAATGGCGGCAGTTGCTCTCGCTTCACGCGCAGTGCCCGCCATTTCAGGTCATGCCGCCCGGCCCAGTCCCCCCGCCGGAAATCGAACGGCAAGTACCCCACCTGGGAAGCCCGTGCATCACATAGCCGGCCGGTCAGCCGATGTGTCAGATAACCGGACAGCAGCAGGAAGTGCCGGGTGCGGGCCCAGATATCCGGTTCATCGGCGGCCAGCCAGTTGCATTCGGCCTTGGACTGAAACTGACGCAGGGTCTGCCGCTGGCCGAGCAGCGCCACGGGCGCGGCCAGCCACCAGGGTAACCGGGGGAAGTCGGAGGTGCGGCGCTGATCCAGCCAGATAACCGCTGGCCGCAATGGTTGGTAGTGCTCATCAAGACACACCACCGAGGCCCGTTGTGTGGTCAGGGCGGCACCGCGTATCCGCTCGCGCAGTGCGCTGTGCGTGTCCCAGAGTTGCTGGCAGGCGCGGCACAGGCTGTCCCAGAAATACGCGCAGTGCTGTTCGGCGTAGCCAGGCCGCGCGGAAAAATACGCGTCGATGTGCACCTGCGAACGCGCCACCAGTGTGCCGTTCAGGTCGAACAGCATGGCGCGCACGCTCTGCGTCCCCTGATCAATGGCCAGCAGCAGCGGCCCCTTGTCGAGCGGCTCGTTCATGCGGCTTCGATTGCCGGGGCCGGCAGGCTGTAGAAGCGCTGCACAATGCGCTGGTAGCGCGTCAGTTCGGTCGCCCAGCGCGCCTCGTCCCAGCCGAGCTGCGCGCAAATCTGCGCACGCAGGCCCGCCAGTGTGGTGGCGCCGCCATCGGGCAGCAGGTTGCCGAGACGGGTCCGGCGCAACATCAGGTCGTCCAGGTGCTGCACCATTTCGTTGTCCAGCACCCAGCGCACCTGCTCGCTCAGTGCTTCGCCCTGTGGCCAGGCATGCAGCGGATGTCCCAGCCCGGCCGGCAGGGACGGCGCCTGGCGGAACAGTCGCGGTGTATTGAGCAGGCGGCGATGGGTCTGGCGGTCAATCAATGTGGCGGCCAGCAACGCATCCAGGGCAATGACACGGAACGTTGTCAGCTTGCCGCCGCTGACGGTAATCACGCCATCCTGGGTCCAGACGGCATGGTCACGGCGTTCTTTCGACGGATCCAGCCCTTTGCCGGAGGAAATCACCGGGCGCACCCCGGCCATGGTCGAGACGATGTCCTCTTCAGTGAGATGGATATCCGGAAACTGGGTGTTGACCAGCCGCAGCAGGTAATCGATCTCGCGCTGGCTGACACGCGGCTCCAGGTCCAGGTCGTCGCCATGATCCAGATCGGTGGTGCCGATGCAGGTCAGTCCTTCCCAGGGGAAGACGAACACCGGCCGGCCGTCGTCCGGGTGCATCACGGTCAGGCAGTCCTTCACGGGCAGGCGTGCGGAGGCCACGAACAGATGACTGCCACGCAGTGGCCTGACCCGTGCGCTGGCGCCGGACAGCCTGTCGGCCCAGGCGCCGGTGGCATTGATCACATGGCGGCTGCGCAGGGTATGGCGTGCGCCGGTCACGCTGTCCTTCAGCACCAGTTGCATGTCGCCTGGTGTACCACTGACGGACTCTGCACCGGCATAATTGATCATTGCCCCGCCCTCGGCGGCGGCCTCATGCAACACGCGCAATACCAGGCGGCTGTCATCGGTCAGCGCGTCAGTGTAGCTCATGGCACCTTCCACCTGATCGTGGCGCAGCGCCGGCACCCGCTCGGCCAGTTCTTTCGCCGACACCCAGCGATGGTCGCGGATGCGCGCCAGACGATCATACAGCCACAACACCAGGGTCATGGCCCAGCGACCGGGGAACTGGCCACGGCGGATCGGAAACAGGTAGGTCTGGCGCACCACCAGCCCCGGCAACTCGCACAGCAGCCGTTCGCGCTCGCGTAGTGCTTCACGGGTCAGGCGGATATCGCCCTGGGCGATATAGCGCAAACCACCGTGGACCATCTTCGAGGAACGGCTTGAAGTTCCCCATGCAAAATCATGTTTTTCAAGCAAAAGAACCTTCAGTCCGAGTTGCGCTGCTTGCAGCAGCACCCCGGCGCCGGTAATCCCTCCGCCAATCACCACCAGATCCCACTGGCTGTCCGCCAGCGACGCCGGGTCGGGTCGCTTGCCAGGCATCACGTCACTTCTCCTGTAACAGGCAGCCCGGGTTCAACCGGGCTTGCGGATCAAAATGCGTCGCCAGCGCCTGCAACGCTGACATCCCCCGTGCGCCTTTTTCGGCGGCCAGCCAAGGGGCATGGTCTCGCCCTACTCCGTGCTGGTGACTGATGGTCCCGCCGTGGGCGACGATTGCCTCCGAGGCGGCGGTTTTCATCTTGCGCCACTGGGCCAGCGTGGTGGCGTAGTCGTCCGCGCACCGGAACACGTAGGTGGTATAGATACTCGAGCCTTGCGGATAAAGGTGTGACAGATGGGTGAAAACATGCGTTTTCTCACCCTCACCTGACGCGCCGTGCAAGGCGGTTTCGATGGCGTCGACCATGGTCGGGACGCGTGCCCAGTCGACACTGGTTTCCAGCGTGTCCACCACGTAGCCATGCTCCCACAGACCGTGCCGCAGGTACGGGGAGCGGAACCGCGCGTCCTCCCATTTGCGTCCCAGCAGGCGGCCGGTGTTGACGCCGCCGGCGCGGCGGATGCGCCGCAGCACATCGGCCAGCAGGCGGCGCGACGGCGCCCGTTCGCCAGTGACGCCGAAGGTGACCATGCACTTGCCCTCGCCACAGCCACGCAGGGACAGATAGCGCTCCAGCCAGGCCACCAGTTGTTCATGGCCGGCCAGTGTCAGTTGGGTCCGTGTTTCCTCAGCGTTGGACAGGCGCAGCATCGACAGTGGCACCCGCGCCTGCACCAGGCTGCGCACCAGTGCCACGGCGCCCGGCCAGTCCGGCATAAAGGCGACATGGAAGGATTCGTGCTCCGGCAGCGGTGTTACGCGCAGGGCGACTTCACTGATGATGCCGAACCGCCCTTCGCTGCCGAGCACGACTTCGCGCAGGTCCGGTCCGGCAGACGACGCCGGCAGAGTCGGTATATCCAGTGTGCCGTCCAGGGTTTCCATGCTGCCGCCGGCAAACAGTTGCTCGATGCGGCCATAGCGCAGTGACTGCTGGCCGCTGGAGCGGCTGGCCACCCAGCCGCCCACGGTGGACAGTTCCCAGGATTGCGGGAAGTGACCTAACACGTAACCGTGCTCGCGCAACTGCTGTTCGACGGCCGGACCATTGGTGCCTGGCCCGAAGCGGGCGATCTGGCTTTCACGGTCCAGCGACAACAGGCGATTCATGCGCGCCAGGCTCAGCGTCAGCACAGGCTTTTCCTGCGCTGGCGGATTGATGTGGCCGGCCACGGAGGTGCCGCCCCCGTAGGGCACCAGCAACACATCCTGCTCGGCAGCCCAGGCCAGCAGCGCGCGGATATCGTCGGCACTTTCCGGCTCGGCCACGCCGTCGGGAAAGACGCCAAACTCCCCGGAGCGCATCGCCAGCCAGTCTGGCAGGCTCTGGCCACGGGCATGGCGGACACGGATATCGGCAGCCGTGTTGACCAGTGGGTGAGCCGGCAACCGGGACGCCGGCACACGTGCCAGCACCTGCTCCCAGGTGGCATCGGGCAGCGGCCGGCCAGGTCCGAGGGTGTCCCTGAGAAACGCCAGCCCGGAGGCTTTCAGCGGAAAATCGTTGGCGTCATCGCCCCAGCCGTTCCAGCGTCGCATCGGTGAATAGTCTCCTTCATGGCACAGACCGCTATCAGGGTGCAGTATGCTAACGACAGCCCGCCCCCCTTTCACTGGCGCGACCGGCCAGCACATGGACATTTCAGGACAGGGATTTTTATGCGCACACCGCCGGATTCCTCCGAACCTGCCGGCAGTATTGACCAGTTGCCGGACCAGCACCACGGGCTGCGACGGGCGGTGGCAGCAGATATCCCGGCGTTGTCGGCGATGCTGGCGCGGGCGTTCTCGGATGATCCGTTCTGGCGCTGGATGGCACCATCGGGGCCAGGCTACAGCACGCGGCTGGAGCGGGCCTTCAACGCGCAACTGAAGCATCTGGCGATGCCTGGCGGGCTGGTGCACTGCCTGCCGGATCATCAGGGCGCGGCACTCTGGTCGCCGCCGGGCACCTGGAATACCAGCCTGCTTGGCCACCTGCGCTACATGCCCGATCTGGTGCGCCTGTGCGGCGCGCACCGTTTACCGCAGCGTCTGTACGGCATCCAGCAGGTACAGCACTTTCATCCGTCCGCGCCGCATTTTTACCTGCAGGTGCTGGCCGTGGACCCGGCCAGTCAGGGGAAGGGATTGTCGAGGCAATTACTCGAACCTGTGCTCACACACTGCGACCAGGCGCAGCTGCCGGCCTATCTGGAAACCTGCAACCCGGACAATATCGGCGTGTATCAGCATTTTGGTTTTCGCGTCTGCCAGCAGCTGCGACTACCCGCCGGCGGCCCCACCGCCTGGTGCCTGTGGCGCAGCGGGACATCCGGGCAACGCTGGCAACCCGGTTACTGATCCCGCAGCAGCCAGCGACGCCACCGGCTCAGGGACGGCCGCTCTGCCGCGCGCGCCTGTTCCAGTGCCGCGATCATGCCGTTGATGCTGTCCGCCACCTGCTCACGCACCTGCCACTGCACGGCCGGGTCCTGTTCCTGCCCTTGCAGTGCGGACGTGCTGATCGGCGCACCAATGCGAAAATGAAACGGTTCCGGACGCGGCATCAGCGTGGGGCCGATCCCCTTCGCCAACGGCATGAACAGATCCCCGTCACGCAGCTTTTTTGCCACGGCATCACGCGACAGCAGCCAGCGGCCAAGCCGTGACGCACGGAAATCATGGCCGTCATACAGAATGCGCCAGCTTTCATCGCAGCCCACCGAGGCAAACGGAATAATGTCGTAGCCATGGGCAATGGCCATGCGGGCAAAGCCGGTACGCTTTTTCCACACCAGCCGGTTGATCTCGTCGCGGCGTTTGGCCACCTCGCGCGCACCACCGGGGAACACCAGAATGTGCTGCCCCTGGTCCATCAGCGCGCGGCAGTTTTCCGGCGTGCCGGGCACGGCGCCGAAATGTTCCAGCAGGCGCCCCCAGCCGGGCGTGACGAAATGGAAATGATCACCAAGGCTGCGCGGAAAAACACCGGTGCGACGGTATAGTTCGCTGACGAACAGCGGCGAATCGACAATGCCGTACATGGCGTGATTGCCGACAAACAATGCCGGGCGCGCGGGATTGACGTGCTCTTCACCACTCAGCGTCGGCGCAAAGTACCAACGCTGGAACGCCAGTACTGACTGCAACAGGCGCAATGATGGTGGCCGGAAGTCGGTCAGTGACGCAGCCTGTCGGCTCATGCAGTAAATTCCTGTCAATTTTGCGGTCGCGGAGCTTACCACATGACAGACGCGCTTTCGCCAACCTGTCATTTCCCGTAATGTCACCGTAAAGTCAAACCACCCACTCAGGAGCAACTATGAGAATAATTGCGGGAAGCGCTTTTCTGGTAGGGATGCTGGCCCTGCAGGGTTGCCAGACAATCAATCCCTATACCGGCGAGCAACAGACCAGCAAGGCGACCAGCGGTGCAGCCATCGGCGCGGCTGTTGGCGCACTGGTCGGCATCGCCACCTCCGACAGTGCCAAGGAACGCAAGGAGCGTGCGCTGGCCGGAGCCGGCATCGGTGCGGTCGCTGGTGGTGGCGTGGGCTACTACATGGATGTGCAGGAAGCCAAGCTGCGTGAAAAGCTCCAGGGCACCGGCGTTTCCGTGACCCGTGATGGCGAGAACATCATCCTCAATATGCCCGGCAGCATTACCTTCGATACCGATTCCTACCAGCTCAAGTCACAGTTTTCGCCAGTGCTGGAATCCGTTGCCGAAGTGCTGAAAGAGTATAAATCCACCATGATTCAGGTCGGCGGCCACACTGACAGCACGGGCAGCGTGCAGTACAACATGCTGCTGTCGCAGCAACGCGCCCAGTCAGTGGCCAATGCCCTTGGCCGCGCCGGTGTCGAGCAGGTGCGCATGGATATCGTCGGCTTTGGTCCGCACCAGCCGGTGGCCAGCAACGATTCCGCCAGCGGGCGTTCACAGAACCGCCGTGTGGAACTGACCCTGTTGCCTTACACGAAGTAACGGCAACGCAGGACTGCTGTTATGTAAAGCCCCGGCTCAGCCGGGGTTTTTACGTTGTGGCCAGGGTGGAAAAGACCAGGCCCTTTACGAAGGGCCTGGCAACACAAGGCCGTATCAGGACACCTTTTCGTACAGTGGCCGCGACAGTTCGGCCCAGTCGATCTGGCCATCGTCCAGCAGGTTTTCGAATTGCAGGATGCCCAGCTCCTCGAACTTCGGCCGCACCTTGTCGGTCAGCAGGCCGATCCGCTTGAGATTCGGAATGATGCGGGTGAACAGCAAATTGCGGAACTGCGCCATGATGTGCGACTCCAGTACCTGCTTCCGCGCTTTCTCGCCATCCCAGCCGAATTCGGCAAACACTTCGGTGGCAATCAGCCGCTCGCGCATCACCACGCAGGCCTCAAAGGCAAACTGCGCCCGATCCTCTCGCTCTTCATCCGTCAGGGTGCTGACGAAATCCTCCAGATAGTTGACCCCGAAGGTCACATGCCGCGCCTCGTCGCGAATCACCAGGGTGATCAGTTGCGTCAGCAACGGGTCCTTGGCCGTCAGCTTGAGGGTGTTGAAGGCGGCCAGGGCCAGCCCCTCGATGATGATCTGCATGCCGATGAACTTCAGGTCCCAGCGCGGATCGGACAGGATCTTGTCCAGCAGCACTTTCAGGTTCGGGTTGATCGGGTACAGGATGCCGATCTTTTCCTGCAGGTAACGGGTAAAGGCCTCGACGTGGCGTGCTTCGTCGAAGGTCTGCGACGCGGCATAGAGCTTGGCATCGTAGGTCGGTGCGCAGGAGGCCAGCTGTGACGCCACCAGCAACGCACCCTGCTCGCCGTGCATGAACTGCGCCAGCATCCAGGCGAGGTTGTGCCAGCCGAAGCGCAGTTTTTCCTCGTCGGAAAGCGTTTCGAACGGTTCCCAGCCACTGAACGGATTGAAGTTCTGGTCGAGCGGGATTTCGGATTTCGGGTAAGTCTGGCTCCAGTCCAGGTCCATGTCCGCGTTCCAGTTCAGCTCTTTGCCCAGTCGGTAGAGCTTACGGATACGACCGTCGGCGGAGCTGTAGTCCCAGTTGTAGTGGCCGGTCAGTGGCGTCTGGAAGATCTCCACCACATCCTGCACATGGCCGGGTTGCAGGCGCTGTTCGATATCGTCCGCGCCGGGACCGTCCCAGTTGTCGTAGTAGGTGATGGTGTCCGGCGGCGATTCAATCCGCTTGATGTCCATGGGTAGCGCACCTCTGTCTTGTTGTTGGCGTTTCAGGCCCTCGGGGCCAGGGGCAGTGTCCTCAAAGCTAGCCCTCCAGGTGGCCGACAACAATGTCGCGCAATGACAATAAACACCCTGTCTGGCGCGAAATCACAATCACACCAGCGGAATGTCAAACTGATATACCCGATGTGAAACAAAGAGATATACAACTAATCTGAGGCTGTTTCTTCAGACAATAGAAAGTGAGCCCGGGCAATGGCGATAGGCTCTGCTCGGCGCACCTGCCAGGCACTGATATGGACATTGGCCACTCGCCGGCCAAGGCGCGTCACCCGACACTCGGCAAAGGTGTCACGAAAATGCCCGGCGCGCAGATAGTCCATGGTGAAGTCGATGGTCTTCGGCACGCGCGGCTCGCCCATCTCCAGCAGCAGAAAGATGATCGCCGCCTGCTCCAGAAAGCCGGCCACGGCGCCGCCATGCAGGGCCGGCAGGGTCGGGTTGCCCAGATTGGTGTCTGATTTCGGCAGGATGAACAACAGCTCTTCGCCGCGCGCCACGGCCTCAATACCGAGAAAGCGGGCATAGGGTACGCGCTCGATCAGCATCTGGTACGGGGTTTCGCCGCGGCGGCAGCTTTCCACCAGGGTTTTCAGGGCATCCATCAATTCACCACCTTGCTGGCACCGGGAAGTTTCATGCGCATGTAGGTGGCCAGGCCCGTGGCCAGCAGGTCGTCGCTGGCCGGCTCCTGGTCGGTACTCTCCTCGAACACTGACATGCGCACGAAGGCCACATGCTGGCTGAGCCGGTAGCACTGCGCTTCGCACACCACCGCGTGGCCCGGGCGCGGTGCCCGCAGGTGGTCCACGCGCATGTCGATGGTCGGGGTGATCTCAAAGTCGGGGAAGATCAGACAGGCATTGGCCAGGCCACCGGCCTGGTCCATCAGGGCGAAGATGGCGCCACCATGGGTGACGCCGGTGTCCGGGTTGCCAACCAGCTTGTCCTGGTATGGCATGCGCACGCGCACGTTGTCCTCGCCCGCCTCGAGCACATCGAGGCCAAGCAGCGTGGAGTGTTTGACGGAGGCGACAAAGCGCTTGCAGATATCCAGGCGGGTGTACCCGGGGGCGTCCGGTGAAGTCACGGCGGTCAATTCCTGTGTGGCGTCATGCGGGCATTATGCGCGCCGCAACGTACCATGGAAACGTCAGACATCAACGGCGTGTTGCCGAGGGCCCTCCATGTCACAGCCAGGCTTGCTGAAATCCGGTTTGCGTGCCCTCCGGCACGCGGTCGAGCGGCGGCGTCATCCACAGCGTTTTATCCTGGTGGACCAGACGCCGTGGGAAGAGATCTTCCGCGACGACATCATGTCGGTGCGCCGCTACCGCCTGCCGGCCATGGACCAGATCACTGTGGACGGTGAGCCGGTCCCGGTGGCCGGCGCCTCGGCACGCACGCCCCTGCTGCTGGTACCGGCACTGGGTATCCATGCCTGGACCTTCGACATCATGCCCAATCGCAGCATGGTGCGTTACCTGATGGCACGCGGCTTTGACGTCTATCTGCTCGACTGGGGCCGCCCGTCCGCCTCGCAGCGCGACCTGCACCTGGATACCTACGTCAATGACTGGATGCCGGCCGCCGTGCGCGCGGTCGTGCAGGACAGCGGTGCCAGCGAGATCAGCCTGCTCGGTTACTGCATGGGTGGCCTGCTGTGCATGATGTACCTGGGCGGCCACAAGGACGCACCGGTAGCCAATCTGGTCACCATCGCCAGCCCGGTGGATTTCCACAAGAGCGGTGCCTACGGCCGTCTGTTCAGCCTGGTCAGTGTGCCGGCGCTGAAAGCGCACGCCTGGTTCAGGCTGCGTCTGGAACCGCTGGACGACAGCCTGTTCCACATTCCTGCCAACCTGCTCTCCCTCGGCTTCAAGCTGACCAACCCGCCCGGTGTGGTGGCCTCGTACCTGGACCTGGTGCGCAATATCAGTGATCGCGATTACGTCACTGAGTACATGACCATGGGCCAGTGGTTCAACGATATGGTGGATTACCCCGGCGCCATCGTGCGCGAGGTGATCGAGAAGATGATCATCGGCAACGATATTGCCGGCGGCCACATCCGGATCGGCCAGCGCACCGCCCGGCTCGCCGATGTGCGCTGCAACCTGCTGGCACTGGCCGGCAGTACTGACAGCATCGTCACCATCCGGGCAGCGCGGGCGGTAATGGGCCTGGTGGGTGCACAGGACAAGCGCTTTGAGGTGGTGCCCGGCGGGCATGCCGGCGTGTTTGCCGGCAGCAAGGCGCCGGATCATACCTGGCGCCTGATCGCTGACTGGTTGCTGCCGCGCTCCGGGCGGATGCGGCAGCGCAGGCCTCAGCCGGCAGCCTGAGCCGGTGCCGGCATACTGGTGGCCTGGTCCAGCGTGTTGATGATCTGTTCGGTGTAGCGGTGCACCAGGAAGGGTACCGAGTCCTCGTAGAACTTCACCAGTGACTCGCGGATGAATGACCATTTGCTTGCCACCTGTTCAAGCGCGCGGTTGACGGCTTCATCGTCGCGATACTTGCGCCGGGTGTCCTGCAGCAGGGTATCAAACGCCGGCACGGCGTCGCGGAATTCCAGCCGCCCTTCCCCGGTATCTACCGCCATGCCCCCGGCGGGATCGGCAGCCAGTGCCAGGTATTCCGAGGCCATGCGCTGCATGTAGGCTGCCATCTGCCAGAGATCGGCGTGCTCCGCCTCGGCCGCGCCGAAATTGTCCAGCCGGGAACTCATTACCGCCGCCAGGCGGTTCACATCCTGGGCCGCGTAGGTATCGGTGTAGCCCAGTTCGGCAACGGTGTTCCTGTTGGCCGCCTTCAGAAACTCCTCCCACGAGGGCGTCAGGTTGTTCAGCAATGCTTCTTCCTGCTCGCTTTCTGCCTCCCGGGCCAGCGCCTGGAAGGTGGTGCGGCCCTGCTGCATGCTGCTTTCAAGCTGGTCATGGTAGGCACTGTCACCCCCCATCACGGTGTACATATGGAAATCGGCACGGATGCGCCAGATATCCAGCTGCAACTGCTCCACCGCAACGCGATCAATCGCGGCACTGGCCAGTGAGGGAATCAGCAGTATCAGAGCGAGGACAAGGCGGTACACAGCACGCAACGGCAAAGCCCCCCGGTGACGGGTGGAATGATCTGTCATGGTGTTCTCCCGAAATATTATTGTTCTGCCTTTGCCGGGAGATTAAACCTTGTACAAAAATATGTCACGCCGCCGCCCGGGCGGCGTGGGGATGACCCGTCAGACGCGCGCCAGGGCGTTGTGCAACGCAGTGAATTCTTCCGTCAGCTTGTGCCGGGGAGCGAGGTGTACCAGCGGCTTGCACTGGTCATGGGATTCACGCATCACCACGCTGGCGGACAGATAGCTGCCGATGATCGGCAGGCCTTCTTCGGTCAGGCTGTCGACCAGCTGCTGCGGCAACCGCGCGCGCGGCTGGAACTGGTTCACCACAATGCCTTCTACTTCCAGGCTGTCGTTGTGGTCGTCACGGGCTTCGCGGATGTTATCCAGCAGCGTATACAGCGCCTTCCGCGAGAAGGCATCGCAGTCGAACGGAATCAGCACCCGTTCGGCGGCAATCAGGGCTGACAGCGTGTAGAAGTTATAGGCTGGCGGTGTGTCGATATAGATGACATCGAACTCGCGCTCCAGCGCCTTGACCAATGAACGCAGCTTGTAGATCTTGTGCTTGCTTTCCAGCATGTGCTCGATCTCGCCCAACTCGGGATTCGAGGGCAGCACGAACAGGTTCTCGAAGGCCGTGGCGTGCACATATTCCTGCGGATCCTTTTCCTTCAGGCGGAAGGAAAGCGTTTGCGCAAAGAAAGTGCCCACATTCGGGGTCGGCCCGTCGCCGTCATGGTAGGCCGCCATGCCAAGCAGGTACTGGCTGGCGTTGCATTGCGGGTCCAGATCAAGCACCAGGGTACGCAGCCCCTGGCTGGCACTGATCGCGGCCAGATTGACCGTAATGCTGGACTTCCCCACCCCGCCCTTCTGGTTGAACACCACTCGACGCATCCCATGCACTCCTTAAGGGTCTGTTGATGTTTCGTTCACCGCCGCGCCGGCGCCATGATACAGAGCCGCGCCGCGCGCCGCGAGAAACAGGCGTGCCATAACAGGCGCTGTCAGACAAACATCAGGTTATGCACAGATCCGGTGGATCACCCTGTGAATAAACCTGGCACAACCCGCCGTTGCGCCCACGGTACGGGCCCCGCAGCGGTCGCGTACAAGAACTGAGCACCCGTCGTAGCCAGCCTGGAAAAAGCTGTTTACCTGCAACCGGAATCGCTTGCCAAGTGGCCAGCGCGGCCTATCATGAGGAAAAGAATACACGGCGTATACCCTGCTCGCAGACCTCTGAGCGGCGCCACGCCCGACTATCAGGAGAACTTTCATGAGCAGCAGTGTGCCGTTCTCGCCGATTCCCGTCGGCAGTGACCTCAAACCCATTCCCGGCGACCCCGGCTGGCCACTGGTGGGTCTCACGCTGCACCTGATGCGCAATCCGCTCGGCATCGCCCGCGAGCGTTACGACCGTTACGGTGCGGCATCCTGGACCAACGCGTTCGGCCTGCGCATGGTCAGCCTGATCGGCCCGGACGCAAACGAATTCGTGCTGTTGAACAAAGGCGACCTGTTCTCCAATCACCAGGGCTGGGATTACTTCATTGGCCGCTTTTTCCATCGCGGCATCATGCTGCTGGATTTCGAAGAGCATCGCTGGCACCGGAAGATCATGCAGCAGGCGTTCAAGACCGACGTGCTGCGCGAGTACATCACCCGCATGGGGCCAGGCATTCATAAAGGCCTTGACGCCTGGCAACCGGCATCCGGCTTCCTGATGCTGCCAGCGATCAAGCAACTGACGCTGGACCTGGCCACGGATGTCTTCATGGGGCACAGCCTTGGCGACGAAGCTGATCAGGTAAACCAGGCCTTCGTCGACACCGTGCGGGCTGGCACGGCGATACTGCGCTTCAATGTGCCCGGCGGCCGCTGGTGGCGCGGCCTGAGAGGCCGTCGTGTGCTGGAGGCGTTCTTTCGCCGTGAGTTGCCGGCCAAGCGCCGCAGTCAGGGCCACGACCTGTTCAGTGCCCTGTGCCGGGCAGAAACTGAGGATGGCGAACGTTTCAGTGATGAAGACGTGGTCAACCACATGATCTTCCTGATGATGGCAGCCCACGACACGACCACCATCACCCTGTGCAACATGGTCTACTGGCTGGCGCGCCATCCCGAGTGGCAGCAACGCCTGCGCGCAGAAAGCCTGGCGCTGGGCAAGCAGGCCCTGGAATACGACGATCTGGCGCAACTGGAAGGGGCGTCGCTGGTGATGAAGGAAGCGCTGCGGCTGTGCGCACCGGTGCCGAGCATTCCGCGCAAGACCGTGCGCGACGCAGAATTCCGGGGCTA
Source organism: Isoalcanivorax pacificus W11-5 (assembly GCF_000299335.2). Lineage (NCBI taxonomy): Bacteria > Pseudomonadati > Pseudomonadota > Gammaproteobacteria > Oceanospirillales > Alcanivoracaceae > Isoalcanivorax > Isoalcanivorax pacificus. The sequence continues at coordinate 2,103,409 of NZ_CP004387.1, forward strand.
CCACCTCCCGGCCGGCACACTGGTGTCGATCAGCCCGTTCTTCACCCACCACATGCACGAGTACTGGCCGGAGCCAGAACGGTTCGACCCGGAACGGTTCGCGCCGGACCGCCGGGAAGACAAAGTACATCCCTACGCCTGGGTGCCATTCGGCGGTGGTGCGCACAAGTGCATCGGGCTGCATTTCGCCGAGTTGCAGGTGAAGGCGGTGTTGCACCAGTTGCTGCAGCAATTTGAGTGGTCGGTGGCACCGGATTATGAGATGCCACTGGACATGACCAGCCTGCCGGTGCCGAGTGACGGTTTGCCTGTCGTCCTGAAACGCCGTGCCTGACCGCCCCGGTGAGGCCGCGCCTCACCGCATGGTCACAAACTCTTCCGCCGCCGTCGGGTGAATGCCCAGCGTGCGGTCGAAGTCTGCCTTGGTGGCGCCCAGGGTGATCGCCACAGCAAAGCCCTGCACGATCTCGCCGGCTTCGTCGCCGGCCATGTGCAGGCCCACCACTTTATCGCTGGCGTCATCCACGATCAGTTTCATCAGGGTCCGCGCGCCGCTGTCACCCAGCGTGTAGCGCAGTGGCCGAAAATCGCTGCGGTAGATGCGCAACTTCCCGTAGCGTTCACTGGCCTGTTGCTCGGTCAGGCCGATGGTACCGATGTTCGGGTGGCAGAACACCGCCGTGGCAATATTCTCATAGTTGAGATACGCCGCCGGTTTGTCGTCGGCAAACAGTGTTCGCGCCAGCCACATGCCCTCGGCCAGCGCCACGGGCGTCAGTTGCACGCGGTCGGTCACGTCTCCCAGCGCATACAGGCCCGGTACCGAGGTACGGTAACCATTATCCACCTCAATGGCCCCGTTATCGCGCTGCCGCACAGACACACCTTCTGCAAACAGCCCTTCGGTATTTGGCACCCGGCCGGTGGCGTAGAATACGGCGTCGACATCGAGTGTCTCGCCGTTGTCCAGATGCAGCCTGCGGCTATCGCCCATCGCTTCAATGCGGCGGACACCGGTATTGAAGTGCAGTGCCACACCCTGTGCCTGCATCTGCCGGGCGACAAACTGGCGAATATCGTCATCGAAGCCACGCAGGAACAGCTCGCCACGATAGAACTGGTGCACCGTCACACCCAGGCCATGCAGGATCGAGGCAAACTCGGTCGCGATATAACCGCCACCCACCACCGCCACCGTGCGCGGCAGCGCGGGCAACGAGAACAGGTCGTCGGAGACCAGCGCCAGTTCACGCCCCGGCACGTCCGGCACAAATGGCCGCCCGCCCGTGGCAATCAGGATATGGCGCGCATACAGCACCCGCTCGCCGGCGCGCACCTGGTCCGGTGCAATGATCTGGCCATGGGCTTCAATAATTTCCACGCCCGCATTGACCAGCAGGCGACGGTAGATATCGTTCAGACGCGTAATTTCGCGCGTCTTGTTGTCACGCAGAGTCGCCCAGTCGAACGACGGGCTGGCCACGCTGAAGCCATAATCCTTTGCCAGCGCGAACAGCTCGCCGAATTCACTGGCATAGGCAAACATCTTCTTCGGCACGCAGCCCACGTTAACGCAGGTTCCGCCCAGGAAGCGTGACTCCAGGATCGCCACGCGGGCACCGAAGCCGGCGGCCATCCGCGCTGCGCGCACGCCGCCGGAACCGGCGCCAATCACGACCAGATCATAGGGGGGTTGCTGAGACATCTGTGCTCCTTAACAGGGGATGGCCCGGACCAGGGGCACATCGTGCCGCGCCCGGTCAGGGCTGGCAATGTATCAAACACATAGCGGCAGGCTATTTCACCCCTACTTCACTCCGGCGGCGGCAGGGACGCTTCTTCCACCAGCGGAATACGGTGACGCTTTTCCAGTTCCGCGCGCCGGCCGTGGGCAAGGTAGTGCCCGGACGGGACATTCGGCCAGACCTGATCCAGCGCCACGGTCCCGGCCCCCATCACGACCCGCGCATGGTGCCGGCGCAGCTGGCGCGGCTCGCTGACACCACAGGCATGGGCGATCACTTCCACTTCCTTGACCAGATTATTGTGGTACTGCGCGACACGGCGCGCCTTGTCCGCCGGCACCAGCCCCCGCTGCAATGCCGGGTCATGGGTGGTGACGCCAGTGGGACAGGTATTGCGATGGCACTGCATCGCCTGGATGCAACCCAGTGCAAACATATAGCCGCGCGCCGAGGTGCAAATATCTGCGCCCAGGGCAATCGCCCAGGCGACCATGTTTGGCGTGATCAGTTTGCCCGAGGCAATAATGCGGATACGGTCATGCAGGCCGTAGCCATCCCGGAGATCGACCAGCAGCGGCAGCGCCTCCGCCAGATGCAGCCCGACGTCGTCCATCAGCGCCATCGGCGCGGCGCCTGTTCCCCCGTCGCCACTGTCCACCGTAATGAAATCCGGTGCCGACTGGGGGCCACGCTGGCTGATCATCAGGAACAGGTCCTCAAGCCAGTCCCAGGTGCCGACCACTGTCTTGATACCCACCGGCTTGCCCGTCACACGACGCACACGCTCAATCAGATCCAGCAACTGTTCCCCGTTGGCCACGTCCGGATGGCGGTTCGGGCTGATCGACGCCTTCCCCACCGGGATACCCCGAATGGCGGCGATCTCCGGCGTCACTTTCGCGCCGGGCAAAATCCCCCCCTTGCCCGGTTTGGCGCCCTGACTGAGCTTGATCTCGAACATCTTCACCTGCTGGTGGCCGGCGATGTCGCGCAGGCGCTGGTCGCTGAGTTCGCCTTCCGCATCGCGCACACCGTAGCGTGCCGTGCCGATCTGGAATACCAGGTCGGCACCGCCTTCCAGATGCCAGGGCGAGAGGCCACCCTCGCCGGTGTTGAGCCAGCAACCCGCCTGGCTTGCACCACGCGACAGCGCACGCACGGCGGGTTTGGACAGCGCGCCAAAGCTCATGCCGGAAATATTGTGCAGCGAACGCGCTACATAGGGTTTATCGCAATAAGGCCCGATCATCAGCGGCAGGGTTTCCGCCACGTCCTTGTCCAGCGTGGGGTACGGCGCATTCAGGAACACCACGCGGCCAGGCACCAGGATGTGTTTGGTGGACCCGAACGGCACCATGGTCGAGAGGTTCTTGGCCGCCCGGTACACCCAGGCGCGCTGTGCTCTGTTGAACGGCAGTTCCTCGCGGTCCATCGCGAAGAAATACTGGCGGAAGAACTCGCCCAGGTGCTCCAGGACATAGCGAAAGCGTCCGATCAGCGGATAGTTGCGGCGCAGGGTGTGCTGGGTCTGGAAAAAGCGGTCCTGTAACCACATGCCGACCGCAATCAGCGTGAGAATAAGCAGCGTGGCAAAGAACAGCAGCATGGCCAGCGAGGCCAGACTTTCGACGATCCCCTGCAGCTCCGGTGACAACATATTTCCTCCTGTCACGTAGGCCATTGATGCAACGGTGTGCTCCCGTTCGAGGCTGAACGGCCGTCTCACAGACGCGAAGCCCCTCCTGTCATCTTGCCATGCATATTCAGGTATCGGATGCCCCGCGGCATTCTGCGATGGCTATTCTGGCATCCGGGTCGGTCAGCGTCGTGAAAGCACGGCGCTGTGCCAGGCAAGGTAATGGCATCAGGAACTGTGATCTTGTCCGCAAAGCGACACACTGCCGGCCGCCGCCGCCCCCTGCAACCCGTCGCAAAGGCTGGGCGGGGACAGGGACTTGCGGCATACTGACCGGCCGGCACTCAGAATAAAGCACCAGAACAGACCTTAACGGCGCCCACTACGAAGCGCCGCCAGGTGGGGGAAAAATGGGGATGGCACACTTCAGACTGACCGCGCTGATCACCGGACTGCTTGCAGTCTCGCTGCCCGGCTATGCCGAGGCCGACACCATCTACAAGTTCCGCAGCCCCGACGGCACCATGCTGTTCACCGACCGCCAGGAAATGCCGTCCGGCTATGAGTTGCTCAGCGTCCGCAAGGGCTGGAGCTACACACCACGTGCGCTGTCCGCCGACCTGCGCGACCTGTACGACCCGGAAATCCGCCTGGCCTCGCACAGCTACGGTGTGGAACCTGGCCTGATCAAGGCGGTGATCCATGCAGAGTCCCTGTTCGACCGCAACGCCACCTCCCGTGTCGGTGCCCAGGGCCTGATGCAGCTGATGCCGCAGACCGCCTCTTTTCTGGAAGTCTCCAATTCCTTTGACCCACGCCAGAACATCGCCGGCGGCACCCGTTTCCTCAGCTACCTGATGGAACGCTTCGACAACATCGAGCACGTGCTGGCAGCCTACAACGCCGGTGAAGGCAACGTACGCCGTTATGGCGGGATACCGCCGTTCGATGAAACCCGTCGCTATGTGAAAAAGGTGCTGGAGCTGCTGCCGCGCTACCGCGAGCATTTCTCCGGTGTCGAACAGACCCTGGCCGTGCGCTGACGCGCGACAGGCTCACAGCTCAACCCCCAGCCATTGCCCGTCATAAACCACCGGGTAGCGCGCCGGTTGCCCGGCCCGGCCACCCGCGCGCACATCAAATGTTTGCCCGTGCCCGGGACAGCGCAACTGATAGCCGCTTAATGAACCACGCCCGAGATCGGCACCCGCATGGGGGCAACGCGCATCCAGGATGAACACCTCCGTGCCCACGCAGACCAGCAGCAGCTCATGCCGTCCCAGCCGAAAGCGGGCCTTGAGGCCGTCGTGGAGTTGATCAAGCCGCAGCAAGCGCTGAAACAAAAACGCCCCCCGTGTCATGTACCAGGCAGTTGCCCGGAGCATGTCACGGAGGGCGTTTAAAGGCCAGTGCTGGCCAGGTATGTCGCTTACTTGCCGTGTTTCTCGGCCAGATAGAACCAGGTGCCCAACACCGAATCCGGGTTCAGGGACACGCTGGAAATGCCCTGCTCCATCAGCCATTTGGCCAGGTCCGGATGGTCAGACGGCCCCTGACCGCAGATGCCAATGTATTTGCCGGCCTTGTTGCAGGCTTCGATGGCCATGCTCAGCAGCTTCTTCACCGCCGGGTCACGTTCATCGAACAAATGGCTGACGATGCCCGAGTCACGGTCCAGGCCCAGGGTAAGCTGGGTCAGATCATTGGAGCCAATCGAATAGCCGTCGAAGTGCTTCAGGAAGTCATCAGCCAGCAGCGCATTGGTCGGCAACTCGCACATCATGATGATGCGCAGGCCGTCTTCGCCACGCTTGAGGCCATTTTTGGCCAGCAGCTCGATCGCGTGCTCGGCCTCGCCCACAGTGCGTACGAACGGCACCATCACTTCCACATTGGTGAAGCCCATTTGCTCGCGCACTTTCTTCAGCGCGCGGCATTCCAGCTCGAAGCAGTCGCGGAAGTTTTCGCTGATGTAACGGGACGCACCACGGAAGCCCAGCATCGGGTTTTCTTCTTCCGGCTCGTACAGCTTGCCGCCGATCAGGTTCGCGTACTCGTTGGACTTGAAGTCCGACAGCCGCACGATCACCTTCTCCGGGTGGAACGCCGCCGCCAGGGTGCTGATGCCCTCGACCAGTTTCTCGACATAGAAGTCCACCGGGCTGGTGTAGCCGGCAATACGCTTGTCGACGGTCTGCTGCAGTTCGCGCGGCAGGCTGTCGTAGTTGAGCAGTGCTTTCGGGTGCACGCCGATCATGCGATTGATGATGAATTCCAGGCGTGCCAGGCCGACGCCCTGGTTCGGCAGTGTGGCGAAGTCAAACGCGCGGTCCGGGTTGCCGACGTTCATCATGATCTTGAACGGCAGTTTCGGCATCGACTCGATGGAGTTGCGCTGGATCTCGAATTCCAGCCGACCTTCGTAGATCTTGCCGGTATCACCCTCGGCACAGGAAGCGGTGACCATCTGACCGTCGCTCAGCAGTTCCGTGGCATCGCCACAGCCGACGATGGCCGGCACACCCAGCTCGCGGGCGATAATGGCCGCGTGGCAGGTACGGCCGCCGCGGTTGGTGATGATCGCAGAGGCGCGCTTCATGACCGGCTCCCAATCCGGGTCGGTCATGTCGGTGACCAGCACATCGCCGTCCTGAACCCGCTCCATCTCCTTGATATTGTTCACAATACGAACCGGACCTGCGCCAATGCGCTGGCCAATGGCGCGGCCTTCGACCAGCACCTTGCCTTTCTGCTTGAGCAGGTAACGCTCCATGACCGACACGTCAGAGCGGCTCTTTACCGTCTCCGGACGCGCCTGCACGATGTACATCTTGTTGTCGTCACCGTCCAGCGCCCACTCGATGTCCATCGGGTGGCCGTAGTGTTTCTCGATCTCGATGGCCTGGCGGGACAGGTCTTCCACCTGGGCATCCGTCAGCGCAAAGCGCATGCGGTCTTCGCGGCTGACGTCGACGATCTGCACCGACTTGCCGGCACTGGCTTCGCTGCCGTAGATCATCTTCTGCAGCTTGGAGCCCAGATTGCGGCGCAGGATAGACGGCCGCTTGTTCAGCAGGGTCTTTTTGTGGACGTAGAACTCGTCCGGGTTCACCGCGCCCTGCACGACCATTTCGCCGAGGCCATAGGAGGCAGTGATGAACACCACATCACGGAAACCCGACTCGGTATCCAGGGTGAACATCACGCCGGCGGCGCCGGTTTCGGAGCGCACCATCCGCTGGATGCCGGCGGACAGCGCCACACCGGCATGGTCGAAGCCCTGGTGGACACGATAGGAAATGGCACGGTCGTTGAACAGGGAAGCAAACACTTCCTTGACCGCTACCAGCACGTTCTCGACGCCTCGAATGTTGAGGAAGGTTTCCTGCTGGCCCGCGAACGAGGCATCCGGCAGGTCCTCTGCGGTGGCGGAGGAACGCACCGCCACAGCCAGCTCGGCATTGCCGTCACTGATCTGCGCGAAGGCGTCACGAATCTGCTGCTCCAGTTCCGGCTGGAACGGTGCTTCGGCGACCCAGCGACGGATCTCGGCGCCAGTCTCGGCCAGAGCCACCACGTCATTGACGTCGAGCTTGTCGAGCGCATCGTTGATCTTGCGGGTCAGGTCGTTGTGCTCAAGGAAATCGCGATAGGCCTGCGCCGTGGTGGCGAATCCGCCCGGGACAGACACCCCTGCGGCCGCCAGATTGCTGATCATTTCGCCCAGGGACGCATTTTTGCCCCCGACCGTTTCCACGTCGCCTTTGCCCAGGCGTTCAAACCAGACTACGTACTCCGCCAAGGTCCTGCTCCCTCAATTACCGGAATGGATGGATGTGTCGCGGGGTATTCTACTCAAAAACCCGGGCAGTTTCTCGCCTCTCGTCATGCGACTTTCGGGGTCCCCCTGATCGCCCCCTATGCCGCCGGCTTTCAGGGGTTGGCGCCCGCCCCGCCCGGGCGGTCTTGCCCGCCGGAGCCGGCACGGCTAACCTGCGCAATCCGCCGGCCCGTGGCGTTTTCCCCGATCCGGCCGGCGTCGACCTCTGCCAGCGGGAGCCCAGAAGACCCATGAAACGTACGGCTTTTTTTGTCTCGGACGGCACCGGGATCACTGCGGAAACCCTCGGGCATTCGATGCTCAGCCAGTTCGGCGACATCCAGTTCGAGCAGATCACCCTCCCCTACGTGAACTCCCGTGAAGCGACCGAGCAAGCCGTGGCACGTATCAATGACAGCGCCCGGGCGGATAATGCCAAGCCGATCGTCTTCTCGACCCTGGTCAACGAGGAGCACCGGGAAATTCTTGCCGGCTGCGAAGCACTGCTGCTGGACATGTTCGCCGTATTCGTCGGCCCGCTGGAACAGGAACTGGGTATGCGCTCCAGCCACAAGGTTGGCCAGAGCCACTCGATCCGCGACCACGAGGCCTACCGCATCCGCATCGACGCCGTGCACTTCGCGCTAGACAATGACGACGGCGCCCGCACCCGCCACTACGACCTGGCCGACGTCATCCTGGTAGGCGTCTCACGCAGCGGCAAGACGCCCACCAGCCTGTACCTGGCGTTGCAATTCGGCCTGTACGCGGCCAACTACCCACTCACCGAAGACGATTTCGACGACCTGCGCCTGCCCGAGGCACTGATGCCTCACAAGGACAAGTTGTTCGGCCTGACCATCGACGCCGAGCGCCTGGCCGCTATCCGCAGTGAACGCAAGGCAGGCAGCCGCTACGCATCCGCGCGTCAGTGCGACATCGAAACCCGGGCGCTGGAAGCGCTGTTCAACCGCTATAACATCCCCAACCTGAATGCCACCGAACTGTCGATCGAGGAAATCTCCACCCGCATCCTGGCCAAGACCGGCCTGCAACGGCGGCTGCAGTAAAGCGCGGCGGCTATACAGGTGTCCTCTGCCTCTGTCATGCTGCCGTCTGCGTAATACTTTTTTCTGGATAGCCTGTCATGACTCATCGCTCCGTGTTCGTGGTCTCTGGTGGCACCGGCATTACCGCCGAGGCGATCGGCAATTCCATGCTCAGCCAGTTCGGTGACGTGGCGTTCACCCAGCATTCGTTGACCTACATCCGTACCGAAGACGACTGCCGTCAGGCAGTGGCGCGTATCCAGGCCGCAGCCGAGCAGGACGGGACCCGGCCAGTGGTCTTTTCAACGCTGGTGAACCCGACCCACCGCGAACTGCTGAACCAGTCCGGCGCACTGGTGCTGGATCTGTTCGGCACCTTCCTGCAACCACTGGAAGCAGAGCTCGGTGTCCGTTCCAGCCAGAAAGTCGGCTACAGTCACGCCGTACGCGATCCGTCCGCGTACCGGGTCCGTATTGATGCAGTGCATTTCGCGCTGGATAACGATGATGGCGGCCGCACGCATCACTACGACAAGGCAGACATCATCCTGATCGGCGTTTCCCGTAGCGGCAAGACCCCCACCAGCCTGTACCTGGCATTGCAGTTTGGCCTGTACGCGGCCAACTACCCGCTGACGGAAGAGGACTTTGACGATTTGCGGCTGCCGGAAGCGCTGCAACCCTATCGGGACAAGCTGTTTGCCCTGGTCATCGATCCCGAGCGCCTGACCGTCATTCGCCAGGAGCGCATGGCCGGCAGCCGCTATGCTTCACTACAACAATGTGAACAAGAGACTCGCACCTTTGCCGCGATCATCGGGCGTTATAATGTGCCTTCGATCAACGTGACAGAGCGTTCGATCGAAGAGATTTCGACGCGGATTCTGGCGCAGACGGGGTTGCAGCGGCGGATTCGGTAATCCCTTAGCAAAGAGGTCCGCACTGGAGCTCTCCACATTCGTCAAATCAAGGCTTGCTTGCCCCGCCGGCTTCTGAAGCAAGCCGGAGCCATCTCTATCGTGAATATGACCCACTCTAGTTCTGTGGTCGAATGGAAACCGAGCTGTAAACAACGCCAGAGGGAATGACAATACTCCCGAAGTTATCATTTTCACCTAGGCTGATATCGCCTTTAAGGACACTTCCCTGAATCGCTGTATCCGCCAGAAGAATATAGTTCGCAATAGTTAACTCTGGCCGTCCATGCACTGTCTCCACACCAGAGCTCAGCTGTATGCGCCCATCCTTCCAGAGTAGGGCTCCCGACACATTGTGAATTCGCCAGGCGGCCGTTGGCACAGAAGGCTCAGCGATCGATATATACGCATTGCCATTGAAATCGAACAACCCTTCGAACGGTACGTAGTTCTCACCGCCATTCGCCCCCAGTACAAATACGAAGCGGTCTGTTTCCAGATTCACGTCAAGCAACAAGCCCTGTACCAAATCCTCCAGGTTGCTCAGGTCGCCACCGCCAAACATGCCCCTGAAGTTATACTGGGCAGCCACACCCTGCCCTTTGCGATCGGTCTCCAGCCATACCCCTGGCGACAAGGTATGGCGCAACACGTCACCATTCAAACGATAACTGCTGGCTGTCGCAGGGTTAACCAGACGGACGGCCATGTCCTCCACTCGCCACAAGACATCAGCGTTCACCAGACCAATACCGAAGCCCGCTTCGCCCGCCTCCGTATCCCCAATCATGAAGTGGGTATTGGTCGCCCACCGGGCGCGGGGATCACTGGCCGGATCTCCCGCCACTACGCCAGCAAACTTATTCTGTGCCGCGTGCCAGTATCCCGGAGATTGGAACCCCAGCACCATGTCTGCCCGGAAACCGACATCAGATCCTGACGCCTCCGGCCGGATGAATACATTGCCATCGAATTCTCCGAAGGTGTACAAAAGACTCCAATTGAACTCATCGGTCTTGATGTGCTCACCCCAGGCCCCACCACTGTATTCCCGTTCCCATATCTCGACCTTCGTATTGTAGGCATGCAGACCTGCGCCGCGAATCAGCATGGCCAAGGTATTGTCGTCAGGAGAGAGGTACACGTACTCGCCGCCGGCAGCGCCACACGCGGAAGATGTAAGACTGCCCCCCGTGGTAGCTCCCCCAAAGCAGATCCCGCCTGGATCACTGCCCGCGCGAAGAGCGTCCAACGTCAATGGTAAACGGAAGTCGTAATCCGCCATGGCCACACCAGGACGCGCCACGCGTGCCCCGGAAGAAAACCCTGGCTGAGCCCCCAAACGTTGCCAACCTGAAAACTCGGCTCGGGCACGCGCCTGGTGGGGCTGACCGATAATCCAAACAAATTCTTCACCAAAATCCAGTTTCAAGTCGGTATTCAGCCCTTCAGTACGGGCACTCAAGTCATAAAAGCTACCGGTCGTACCTTCCCATGCTCCACCGCCCATCAAACGCAAATCCACATTGCGCAAATTGCCCCGCCAACCAGTATGGACCAGCCCGTCATGATCAGCTTTGTCATAAGGGTTCGTGGTTGCAGCAGCGAAACTCAAATCGAAAGTGAGGTCAAAATCTGCTTCTGGCGCAGCAATCAACACCCCATTAGCGTCCAGTCCTACTGTGCCCTTAGGGATATCAATGCCAATGACAAAATCGAGCAATCCCAGTTCGGGTGCACCACCGATATCACGCTGCCGCCAGAAGATATCCCCTTCGCTGGTATAATTCAGCACGGCATTGTCACTGTTGGTATTGAAGGGCCCACCTTCATTGATTAGCAAAAACGAGCCGCTGGTGTTGATGGCCAGTGACCCCATGGTGTTATTCGGCTCTCCGCTGTGAGCGATTCCCCCGATGCGGGCCTGAAGCTCAGACCAACTGCCAGTCAGCATCACAGCATCAGCACCGACATCCAGCGTAAAGTCAGCACTATCGGCCCATTCCACAGAGAGGTTTTTGAGGATCAGAGACGCGGTTGTGGCCGCGTTCTCGGCGTCCATTGCCCAAGTAACCTGCTGCGCGGTAATGGGAGAGTCAGTTTCCAGTGAAACAGCAAGTCCTGCCTGGCCTGTAGATTGCGAGAGCTCCATATCTGTCAATGGCTCCAATGTGGCGGCAGACACTGAAAAGACCAGGCTTCCGGCCAGCAATCCGGCTCGCAGAGCGGTTGTAAATCGCATAGACATCATCACTCGCCTTTGATCTCAGCAGAACGTTGCCGAACCCCAGCAATTATCAAAAACCGGATCCAGTGGAACGAGATTTCCCGCCAACGCATTCCCACTCAGAATTGATTGGGTAAATACCGTCATGGGTTCAGACACCTGCAAGGTGAAAGCATCTGGCAGATACATGGCCCACCCCTTAGGCACATCCGCAGCGTAACCAGGATACCTAATACTGCGCTCTTGAAACGAGAGCCCAAACAGTGGAGAGTCAACTTCAACACGATGGAGATTGGAAATATTGAATGGAATATTACAGTCATTTAGATTAGGGCATCCCTGACGCCCCACACCCAATCCCTGACCTAACTGCCCCACAACCCTGTCTCGAATATTGGTGGCAATAAGTCCCAGCACAATATCGCCCAAACCACAACCAAAAGCATTGTAGGTTCTTCTACAACCAACCTCCTGCGTCAATGAATCAACGATATTGTAGAGACTATTAGCACCACCAGCATGCACCTGCGCCTGCTGGATCCTCGAACCATTGGCAAGAACAGGATAAGTAGCCGACTGACCAGGATAATACACTTGATACTGGCTCGCCCACGCGAGACACCCAATAAAAGAAACAAGACACCAGTCAGATAGTCCGATATTTGCGCTATAAGCAGGCGTACGGGTTCCTGTCGGCGAGTATCCTGTGTTTGTGGTCAGCGCGACATTATCCTGACCTAACAACTCAATCTCCGCCACTGCGCTTAAGTATCCACTAAATACTTTAAACTCTCCGATACTAAGAGGGCCCTCAGCATTCTCAGCCCCGAGGCGCACCCCAACCACTCGCCTGTGAGCAGGCTGATCGTCATTCTCAATCGCAAACTGAAAGAAAGGTCTATTAAAAATGAAATCGCGCAATTGTGTAGCCACACTCGAGTCCACACATTCCCCGCCAGCGTTCGCGGTACAGCCGAACATCACATGCTCGGCCAAGATATCAACATCAAGAGCGCCCGGACCTGTTCTCCCAAGCTCGAGTCGCTCTATATTCAGGTTAAGGCGCAACTCCGCATCAAGGCCTGCACTGTAAAACGTCAGCCCTGAGGTACCATTGCCCTCGCCATCCCCCTGGACTTTATTGGTAACAATCAGAGCCTGCCCAACAACCCCTGCCATTTCGCTGTCTTCCATGGGCTGGAGCCCCGAAGGAAGCTGCCCTTGAGGAATGGCAGCGTGGCCCCACGCAGGCAAGAGACTGGCCAGCAAGAACAATAGCGGAACCAAGAAGACGCGGCCTGCCATATCAGTACCCGAAGACATAGACCTCTCCCTGAAAAGCCCATCCCATGAAATTATTGCCAACCTCGACATCTCCGATTTGTGCCCCCAGGAAAGTACCTGGCACTGGTGCAGCGTAGCCATCCACAGCAGTAATCGCTGCCAACCCATCAAGATTGAGCGCAATCTCGGTATTGGTGAAACCACTGCTGACATTAGTGCCTGGATCATACGACAGCGCCAAAGACGGTGTGGTCAATCTCATAGCTGGCATAGCCTGTATGGCCGCGGGAACATCGTTCACCGAAGTGCAATTGGAGAGCATACATTCATCATTAATATCAAAAAAACGATTATGTGTTGCAGGGCGGCCATCTGCCATGGAGAGATCAAACCCAGGCACATTAGCGGGAGTCATCTCTGGTATAACATCGAGCAATATGTCGTTTACTTTTACCGCCACTGACCAGCCGTTGAAAACAAGCCACACGTTGTCGCGATTTGCAAAGGATAACGCCCAACGGCATGGATTATTAACACCGCTACAAGACACTCCATACTCCGACGGCGCACCGTCCACACCCAGCGGCCTGCCATCCTCAGTCATGTTCACCCGTAACTCCAGCGCCAGAGCAACCCCTTCCTGACCAGTGACGGCTGCCATATCGGCATCACCAAGCGGTTGCATCGCATACACCGGCTTTATTACCGCCCAAACTGCCAAACCTAGCCATAGTGAGAGAACAGGTCTCATAAGCCACCCGCCCCCAAAGTCGTCAGGGTCATTGACTGGATACGGAGCCCCTCAATACGAGAAACACCCAGATGTTGTGTCACAACATCTGCATTATTACGGAAGGAAATGCCATTATCGCGCGCAGTGAAACGATTAGGATCAGAAAAGTCACCCCATCGGATATAGCCCTGCGTTTCGAGGTTAGGATTACTTATCTTGGAAACACTATTCCCATCCGCAGTTGTTATTGTTTGGGTTGCACAATCCGCACCATTCGCGCTTCCACAGTAAAATTCGTTATAGATCATGCGAAAAGCGAGCATGTCCTGGGACTGCCCCGACTGCGGTGCGATGGGAGTGAGCCGGAGAATAAAGTCACCGGTTGTGCCGGAAGGTTCAATCTGCAAGGTCTGATAATGCATACGGCCAATCGGGATATAAGCGTCTACATCATGAAAATAGAAACCTTCAGAATCATTAAAGAATGGGACGATTCCCTTCCCATCCCGGTCATCCGTATTTTGACCTACAGAAAATCTGAAGTCGCCTGAAAGGGCGCTCTCATAAATGATGCCGAAAGAGCCATTCTGGGAGGGATCAGCCATAGTGCCCTGCTGCGTGCGCAGGTAGCGGATCACCGCCGGCTTGCCGTCTTTGGTAGTGGGGCTACCATGGATCAGAGTCTGACTCTTCAGCAAGCCAGCCCCATCATGCGAGCGGTTCGTCAGGTCATTGCCTGTACGTCCCACCTCGATCTCTCCCCAGAAACTCCATCGCCAGTTATCCGTTTTGCTAGGGCCTATCAGCTCCATCACTGAGGGCATATCGCTGCCTTCACGGAAGGTCCCCTGATAATCCACACCAGGGTACTCGTACACACGAAAGACATAGGGATTCATCACCGAGGCAAAGCTGGGCACCCCCTGGACACCAATGGGACAACGCAAGGCTTCACTCTGGTCGCAACTTCCTCCCGCCATGCCCGGCTGATGGAACGTGGTACCTGTCCCCGCCCCAGTCTGCCCACCGGTCCACGCCGTCCCGTAGTAGAACAGGTCACCTCTTTGCCAACCGGCGGCGGCGGCGGCCGGGCCAGGCTGTCGGCCAGTAACCCAGATATAGCTGGTTGGAGCTGCCTGGAAGCGAAAATTGTGCGCGGCGATTGCAAGGCCGGCGCCAGTCACGCCGGCCATCTCGTCTTCGGCAAGTGGGGTCATATTACCTGAGGAGAGCGACGCACTGGCCACACTCGCCGCTCCGAGCAGGAGCAGCGGGCCAAGACAGGACAAAAATCTCCCCGGAACCAAATAAATACGCACGTTATGCCTCGTTTTTTATTATCAATGCGGGCGGCCTCTAACGGGCCTGGTGGCTACTTCCGCATCGCGTGCCGGTCACTGCACTGCTTTGGACCGGTTTCCTGACAGGCTCAGGCTACATTTGCTCACACAAATGAGCAACCACACCCGGTCACCCGTTACAATAGCTATACAATAAAACCGCCTTTTAATTCATTGCTTTAGCTTTCTTGCGGACCAGAAGCCCGGTGCAGCTGGACCTGGCGGCATGCTGGCGAGGCCGATTGTTACCAAGCGTAACACTTTGCCAGCCCCCCTCAGCATATCGTCATTCTCGCCCCTCCTTGACGCCCCCACCCTCCTCAGGCGAGCTCTGGCAGGCTCATCAAGAGGTACCAATGATGTCTAGGTCCATCGCCAGATCGCGCCACAGCGGATTGTGCCTGGATATCAACGCCAGCAGGTCCGGCCGATGCATCGCCTTGATCATGCGCTCCCGGCGCACCGCCAGATACGCATACTGCTGTGCCTCAAAATACACCAGCTTGTTATTGCTGCGTGGATTGTAGAAGCACGTGGTCGAACGCAGCTTGTGGATAATTACCCGCCGCCGCAGGTCCGGCGTCATACCGGTATACAGCGTGGAATGAAAACGATTGGTCAAAATATACACGTAATAGCGTCGGCTCCCCGGCATTTCGTCCTCCAGCATCCCTGAGCACAATTCGACGAAAGATTGTGTCAGCAAAATGACGAAACACTGACGGCTGGAACCGACAAAGCATGTAAGCGAATGCCGATTATCGACCGGAGAGATCTGCTCGACTAATGCAATGCTTGAACTGGCACACACCTCATTCAGGTTCTACGCCCTTGACTTGCCGGGCACACCATAAGAACAATATCATCCGCATCCCACAACAATATCAATCTGTTACCGTCGCTTGCTCTGTCACAAACAGCGCCATGAAATCGGTCACCGGCATGGCGTGCAACATCTGCGAATCACCGCAAGCTGTCAGTATTTGCTGCCGCCTCTGTTCGTCAAAACAGGTTGCCAGATTGTCCCTGAACTTGCTCACGAGTGCCGGCAGGCCCTCCTCACGCCGCCGCCGATGTCCGAGTGGGTACTCCACTGCCACTTCGCCCGTATCGCTGCCATCGGCAAACCAGACCTGTACCGCGTTGGCAATCGAACGTTTGGCGGGATCATGATAATCCCGGGAATAGCGGGCATCCTCCCGTATTTCCATGCGCTCACGCAGCCAATCAATCAGAGGATGGGCAGCGTGAAATGAATCCTCGTACTGCTCTGCCGTCAGCGTGCCACACATCAGTGCGACCGCAACCATGTACTGCAAACAGTGATCCCGGTCTGCCGGATTGGCCAGTGGCCCGATCTTGGAAATGATGCGAATCGCAGATTCATGCGTGGTGATGACAATCCGTTCTATCTCATCAAGACGGTGCCGCACCTGGGGGTGCAGGCAGACGGCGGCCTCAATGGCTGTCTGCCCGTGAAATTCAGCCGGATAGGAAATCTTGAACAGAATGTTCTCCATGACATAGCTGCTGTAGCCGCGCTGAAACCGGAATACACGTTCCACTTCCGGTTTCAGGGCCAGATCCTTGCAGGTATGGCTGAACGAGACATCATAGAACCCCCATTGCGGCGCGGTCAGTGCACCGGGGATACCCATTTCGCCGCGCAGGGCCATATCCGCCAGGCGCACACCGCGACTGGCTGCATCTCCGGCGGCCCAGGATTTGCGTGAGCCCGCGTTGGGGGCATGGCGGTAGGTGCGCAGAGCAGCACCGTCGACCCAGGCATGCGAGACAGCCGACATGATCTGCTCACGGCTTGCTCCCATCAATTTTGCTGCCACGGCAGTGGACGCCACTCTTACCAGCAGGACATGACATAGACCGACCCGATTGAAGCTGTTCTCCAGCGCCAGAATGCCCTGTATCTCATGTGCCATGATCATGGCGTCCAGCACCTGCCGCATGGTCAATGCGGGCAAGCCCTGACTGAGATGCTTCTGAGAAAGATGATCCGCCACGGCGAGAATCGCACCGAGATTGTCCGAAGGATGTCCCCACTCTGCAGCCAGCCAGGTGTCGTTATAGTCCAGCCAGCGGATGGTACAGCCGATATCCCAGGCCGCCTTCATCGGATCCAGCCGGTACGCCGTGCCGGGCACGCGTGCGCCGTGTGGCACTCGCGTGCCGTCGACCAGGGGGCCGAGATGCCTAGTGCATTCGGGAAACCGCAATGCGAGCAATCCACAACCCAGTGAATCCATCAGGCAGTAGCGAGCAGTTTCGAGGGCTTCGGTTGAAGTAACCTGATAATTCAGGACGTAGTCAGCGATATCCTGGATGACCTGATCATAATCAGGGCGAGTATTCAGATCAGCATTGCCTGTCATGGGGCGTCCTCCTTCCATTGAATGAGAACCGGCCTGTGCCCCGCGATATAAGGTGGATGCAGGCGCACGACCAACATCCACCCTACCACAACGTCAGAACGCATCACCCGGTATCCGCACCTGACCTTCCATCAGCACCCGCGCGCTGCGGCTCATGATGGCCTTGGTCACTGTCCATTCGCCGTTGAGCTGCTTCGCTTCCGCACCGACACGCAAGGTGCCAGAGGGGTGGCCGAAGCGTACCGCGCTGCGTTCGCTGCCACCGGCGGCAAGGTTCACCAGCGTACCGGGGATCGCGGCGGCCGTGCCGATAGCCACCGCAGCGGTGCCCATCATCGCGTGGTGCAGCTTGCCCATGGACAGTGCCCGCACCAGCAGATCAATATCGCCTGCCGCGACCTGTTTGCCACTGGAAGAAACGTAGCTCGCCGGGCCGGCAACGAACGCGACTTTCGGCGTGTGCTGGCGACCTGCGGCCTCGTCCACATGCTTGATCAGGCCCATCCGCACTGCGCCGTGTGCGCGAATCGTCTCGAACATCGTCAGCGCCTTGTCGTCGCTGTTGATCGCTTCCTGCAATTCAGTGCCGGTATAGCCGATGTCTTCCGCGTTGATGAATACCGTCGGGATACCGGCATTGATCAGCGTCGCCTTCAAGGTGCCGACACCGGGCACTTCGAGGTCATCCACCAGATTGCCGGTCGGGAACATTGCACCACCGCCCTCCCCGTCGTCGTCAGCCGCCGGATCGAGGAATTCGATCTGCACTTCCGCCGCCGGGAAGGTGACGCCGTCGAGCTCGAAGTCACCCGTTTCCTGCACTGCGCCGTTGGTGATCGGCACGTGTGCAATGATGGTCTTGGCAATGTTGACCTGCCAGATACGCACCGTCACCACGCCGTTTTCCGGTATCTGCTCCGCCGGGACCAGGCCGTTGCTGATGGCGAACGAACCGACCGCCGCCGTGAGATTGCCACAGTTACCGCTCCAGTCCACGAACGGCTTGTCGATGGAAACCTGTCCGAACAGATAGTCCACGTCATGATCTGCGCGGGTGCTTTTCGACAGGATCACCGTCTTGCTGGTGCTCGATGTCGCCCCGCCCATGCCGTCGATCTGTTTGCCATAGGGGTCCGGGCTGCCGATTACCCTCAGCAGCAGCTTGTCACGTGCTTCGCCCGGCACCTGCGCTGCCTCTGGCAGGTCCGTCAGCTTGAAGAACACGCCCTTGCTGGTACCACCGCGCATATAGGTGGCGGGAATGCGTATTTGAGGTACGTGCGCCATGGTCAACCGGCCTCCGCCATGAATTCTTTCGCGAATTTCTGCAGGATGCCGCCGGCGGCGTAGACAGACACTTCTTCTGCGGTATCCAGACGGCACATTACCGGCACCCGTTGCACCTCGCCGTTGCGGCGATGAATGACCAGGGTCAGCGTCGCGCGTGGCGCCGGCTCACCTTCCACATCGAAGCTTTCGGTGCCATCGATGCTCAGCGTTTTACGGGTCGTGCCTTCCTCGAACTGCAACGGCATCACACCCATGCCAATCAGGTTGGTGCGGTGAATGCGCTCAAAGCCTTCGGCAACGATCGCTTCCACTCCGGCCAGCGCCACGCCCTTGGCCGCCCAGTCGCGCGACGACCCCTGGCCGTAGTCGGCACCGGCAATGATGATCAGCGGCTGCTTGCGCTCCATATAGGTTTCGATCGCTTCCCACATGCGCATGACCTTGCCTTCCGGCTCAACGCGTGCAAGGGAGCCCTGCACCACTTTGCCATCTTCATCCGTCACCATTTCATTAAACAGTTTCGGGTTCGCCAGCGTGGCGCGCTGGGCGGTCAGGTGATCACCCCGGTGGGTGGCGTAGGAGTTGAAGTCCTCCTCCGGCAGGCCCATCTTGTGCAGGTATTCCCCGGCGGCACTGTCCATCATGATCGCATTCGAGGGCGACAGGTGGTCGGTGGTGATGTTGTCCGGCAGCACTGCCAGCGGCAGCATGCCCTTGAGCGCGCGCTGGCTGGCCATATTGCCTTCCCAGTATGGCGGGCGACGGATGTAGGTGGACATCGGGCGCCATTCATACAATGGGCTGGACGCGCGCGCGCCATCGCCTTTTTTCTCGAACATCGGAATATAGGTCTGGCGGAACTGCTCAGGCTTCACCGCCGCCTTGACGATGGCGTCGATTTCTTCATCGCTCGGCCAGATGTCTTTCAGCGTAACTGGATTGCCGTCCTGATCATGCCCCAGCACATCCTTCTCGATATCGAAACGGATGGTACCGGCGATGGCGTACGCCACCACCAGTGGCGGCGATGCCAGGAACGCCTGTTTGGCGTACGGATGGATCCGGCCATCAAAGTTCCGGTTGCCGGACAACACCGCGGTGGCATACAGGTCACGGTCGATAATTTCCTGCTGAATGGCCGGGTCCAGCGCGCCGCTCATGCCGTTACAGGTGGTGCAGGCGAACGCCACCACATCGAAGCCGAGTTGTTGCAGCTCCGACAGCAGATCAGCCTCTTCCAGGTACATCTTCACCGTCTTGGAACCCGGTGCCAGGGAGCTTTTTACCCAGGGCTTGCGCAGCAGGCCCAGCTTGTTCGCGTTACGCGCGATCAGGCCGGCGGCGATCATGTTGCGCGGGTTGCTGGTGTTGGTGCAGCTGGTGATGGCGGCGATAATGACCGCGCCATCAGGCATCAGCCCGTCCTGCTGTTCCCAGGCCCTGGCGATACCCCGGTTCTGCAATTCGGAGACGGGCAGCAATGCGTGCGGGTTCGACGGGCCGGCCAGGTTGCGGCCGACGGTGGACATGTCGAATTTAAGCACGCGCTCGTACTCGGCGTTTTTCAGGCTGTCTGCCCACAGGCCGGTGTGTTTCGCGTACTGTTCTACCAGTGTCACCTGTTCATCATCACGGCCGGTCAGCTTCAGGTAGTCGATGGTCTGGCCATCGATAAAGAACATGGCGGCGGTGGCGCCGTACTCAGGCGTCATGTTGGCGATGGTGGCGCGGTCGCCCACGCTGAGGGCATCGGCGCCTTCACCATAGAACTCCAGATAGGCGCCTACGACACGCTCACGGCGCAGAAATTCGGTCAGGGCCAGTACCAGATCGGTGCCGGTGATGCCGGGCTTGAGACGGCCCACCAGTTCAACACCGACGATGTCCGGCAGGCGCATCATGGAAGGGTTGCCCAGCATCACGTTCTCGGCTTCCAGGCCACCCACACCAACAGAGATCACGCCCAGCGCGTCCACCATCGGTGTATGGCTGTCTGTGCCAACGCAGGTATCGGGGAACGCCACGCCGTCGCGCACCTGCACTACCGGCGACATTTTTTCCAGGTTGATCTGGTGCATGATGCCGTTACCCGGCGGGATCACATCGACATTGTCGAAGGCCGTCTTGCACCAGTTGATGAAATGGAAGCGGTCCGCATTGCGTCGCTCTTCCACTTCACGGTTCTTTTCAAAAGCATTCTTTTCGAAACCCGGATGCTCCACGGCCAGCGAGTGATCCACAATCAACTGCACAGGCACAACGGGGTTCACCTTGGAGGGGTCACCGCCCTCATCGGCAATCGCTTCCCGCAGGCCCGCCAGGTCCACCAGTGCGGTCTGGCCCAGAATGTCATGACACACGACCCGCGCCGGATACCAGGGGAAATCCAGGTCACGACGGCGTTCAATCAACTGCTTCAGCGCATCGGTGAGTTCGCCCGGCGCACAGCGGCGCACCAGTTGTTCCGCCAGAATGCGCGAGGTGTAGGGCAGCGTGTCGTAGGCACCGGGCTGGATCGCGTCGACCGCCGCGCGGGTATCGAAATAGTCCAGCGAGGTGCCTGGCAGGGGTTTGCGATAATCAGTGTTCATGGCGTCGGGAGTCACTCGGGTCATGTGTGAAAGAGATCGTTCGGTGCGCCGGACGTGCGGGATAACACGTCCGGCGCCCCTGCGGCATCAGCGTGCGGAGATCGGTTCGACCTTGCGCGGCGCTTCGCCGGTGTATTCCGCGCTCGGGCGAATGATGCGGTTGTCCGCACGTTGCTCGAACACATGGGCCGCCCAGCCGGTCAGGCGGCTCATGACGAAGATCGGCGTGAACAGCTTGGTCGGAATACCCATGAAGTGATAGGCCGAGGCGTGGAAAAAGTCCGCGTTGCAGAACAGTTTCTTTTCCCGCCACATGACTTCTTCGCAGCGTACGGAGACCGGGTACAGCACGGTATCGCCGACATCGGCAGCCAGTTTTTCGGACCACTGTTTGATGATGGCGTTGCGCGGATCAGACACGCTGTAGATGGCGTGGCCAAAGCCCATGATCTTTTCTTTTCGCTCCAGCATGCCCATCATTTCCTGTTCGGCATGGTCTGCATCGCGGAACTTCTCGATCATGTCCATGGCGGCTTCGTTGGCACCACCGTGCAGCGGACCACGCAGCGAACCGATGGCGCCGGTGATGCAGCTATGGATATCGGACAGCGTGGAAGCACATACCCGGGCAGTGAAGGTGGATGCGTTGAACTCGTGCTCTGCATACAGGATCAGTGACACGTTCATGACCTGCTCGTGCAGGGCATTGGGTTTCTCGCCGCGCAGCATGTGCAGGAAATGCGCGCCGATGGAGTCGTCATCGGTTTCGACGTCGATCTGCACACCGTCGTGGCTGTAGCGATACCAGTAGCAGATGATCGACGGGAACACGGCCAGCAGGCGGTCGGCAGCATCTCCCTGCTGGCTGAAATCCACCTCAGTTTCCAGGTTGCCCAGCATGGAACAGCCGGTACGCATCACATCCATCGGATGTGCCTCTTTCGGGATGCGTTCCAGCACTTCTTTCAGTGCCTGGGGCAGGCCACGCAGGCTTTTCAGGCGGGCCTTGTAGCCGTCCAGTTCGGCCTGGTTCGGCAGTTTGCCCTTGAGAATCAGGTAGGCGACTTCTTCGAACTGGCAGTGTTCTGCCAGATCCTGCACGTCATAGCCACGGTAGGTCAGGCCGGAGCCGGATTTGCCCACGGTGGACAGCGCGGTCTTGCCTGCCACCTGGCCACGCAGGCCGGCGCCACTGAGTTGCTTTGCTTCTGCCATGGTGTTTCCTCTCTCTGTGTTTCTGCCCGGTGCAGGCACCGGGCGATGAAGGTCGCGTCGTTGAAAAAGCTCAGGCCTTGCCTTTGCTGAACAGCGCGTCAAGTTTCTGCTCGTAGTCGTGGTAACCGAGAAAATCGTACAGCTCCATGCGTGTCTGCATGATGTCCACCACGTCTTTCTGGTGACCGTCCTTGCGGATCGCCTCGTATACGGTCAGCGCGGCCTTGTTCATGGCGCGGAAGGCCGACAGCGGGTACAGGATCATGTTGGCGCCGGCCGCCGCCAGTTCGTCACGGGTGAACAGCGGTGTGGCGCCGAATTCGGTGATGTTAGCCAGCAGTGGCGCGCCACCGATGCCATCGGAAAAGGCCCGGTAGTCGTCCAGGGTGTGCACGGCTTCCGCGAAGATGCCGTCTGCACCTGCCTCCAGGCACGCACGGGCGCGCTCGATGGCCGCCTCCAGCCCTTCCTTCTGGAACGCGTCGGTCCGGGCAATGATGAAGAAATCCGGGTCAAAACGGGCATCCGCCGCCGCCTTGATGCGATCCACCATTTCGTCCTTGCTGACAATTTCCTTGTTAGGGCGATGGCCGCAACGCTTCTGTGCCACCTGATCTTCCAGGTGCACGGCGCCGGCGCCGGCGCGGATCATTTCCTTCACGGTGCGGCCGATGTTGAACGCCCCGCCCCACCCGGTATCGATATCCACCAGCAGCGGCACGTCGGTGGCGGCACTGATGCGACGCACATCTTCCAGCACGTCGTTCAGGCTGGTCATGCCCAGATCCGGCAGGCCATAGGAGGCATTGGCCACGCCACCACCAGACAGGTAGATGGCACGGTATCCCACCTGCTCGGCCATCATTGCGCAATAGGCATTGATGGTGCCCATGATCTGCAGCGGCTGCTCTTCCGCCAGTGCCTTGCGGAAACGCCCGCCTGCGGTCAGTGTCGTCATGCTCTCTCCGGTACGCTGGTTAAGCGGTGGGCACTTGTGGTGCCCGGTTCATCACTCCGGTCCGTCAGGGGTTCTCGCCCGGCGGCGTGGAGCGTTCGATGTTCTCTCGCGCGCGGCTGATATGCCGGCGCATCAGCAGTTCGGCCATCTCGCCGTCACGTGCTTCCAGGGCTTCGATGATGCGACGATGCTCCTGCAACGCCCGCTGAGGCCGGTTGGCCACGGTGGAAAACTGGTAGCGGTACATGCGCACCAGGTGATACAGCCCACCGATCAGCATCTGGATCAGTGTCTCGTTATGGCTGCCCTGGATGATGCGGTAATGAAAATCCAGGTCGCCTTCGCGCTGGAAATAAGCCGTGTCTTCTTTCAGGTCCTGCTGTTGCTCATGCTGTGACAGCAGTGCCACCAGGCCACGGATCTCTTCGTCGGTCATGTGTTGTGCAGCCAGGCGGGCGGCCATGCCTTCCAGCGCTTCGCGCACATGGTAAATCTCGACCAGATCCGGCAGGGTCAGGGACGCGACGCGGGTGCCCACATGCGGCACGCGCTCAAGCAGTTTGCGGGATTCAAGGCGGCGGATGGCTTCGCGCAGCGGGCCACGACTGACGCCGTAGCGGGTGGCAAGCTCGGTTTCGCCCAGTTTGGTACCAGGCAGCAGCTCGCCGCGCACGATGTCGTCCTGGAGGCGGGCAAACACCCTGTCCGCCAGGGTACGGCCATCCGTCCCGGCGATATCCGGGGAGAGCTCGTGCTGCGGGGCTTTTTCCAGGGGTTCAGACATGTGTCACGGCCCGATTGTAGACAATCTCTGCATTCGGGCCGTGACTCTACCGTCTCAGGGACGGGGTTTCAAGAGGATTGTTGACAATACACCCTGTCAGGGCGGGCAGGTCGACCCCAGATAGGTCAGGTCGACCGAGCCCTGGACGTAGGAGAGCAGTGTTTGGCTCTGGTCGTTGGTCATGGTTTCATCTTCGCCAAGGTCCAGATCGCGGTAGTACTTCACCGGCAGGAAGCGGTCTATCCATTGCGCGGCCACTTCATTGTCAAAGCTGTCATCGGAAAGCCGATACATTGGCCGATCCATTGGCGTCAGCGCTATCCGCCCCTGGATCTCGGTGCCAAACTGATACAGATTACTCATTTCAGCAGCATCGCTGGTCATCATGATCGCCACGTTGACACTGGTCGGCACGCCAGCGTCGGCGAAAGTACGGCTCACATAGCCAATCGGAAAGTCCGTTGCGCTGTTACCGCTCGGGCAAGCACCGTTCTGACCCGCGAAGATAATGGCATGCTCGCCTACGCGGCGGATTTCGATCAGCATCTCATCAAGTCCCGTGCCAGCGTTACCGCGTGGCGTATCGCGCACGAACGTGAAAGTGATCGGGTCGACTTCATCCTCGTCTACTTCGTACTCCTGCGGATAGTTGACCTTGTTTTTCTCAACGATGTCGGTGCACAACGTGTCATTCGATTGCTCGGCAGCGGTGCAGCCACGGCGCAACACCAGGCTGTAGAAACCGGTTGCTGCATCGAGTGCATCCTGATCAATGGAAGATGCCCCCACTCCGGAACGGGCCATTCGCATCGGCAGTCCCACCGGTGCAGGGTCCGGATCTTTCAACAGCATGTCTGCACTCGATGTGCCCAGAAAGCTACCGTTGATACGACCAAAATCTGTAGTTTCCAGCGTATAGGTCATGCCTGGCATATTCAGGCCGACATCAGTGCCGTTCTGGCCCTGCACCCCGTTATACAGAAAGTCGCCGAGCATACGGCCAGTCATCGTCAGGTTGGTGTTCACATCAGTGTTCATCAACCCTTGCATGGCCATATTCTGCAACGCCAGTTCGCTGTTCAGCCCTGCACCACGCTGGAAGGTGATCGTGTCCTGCTCGGTTTCTGCTTCTTCGGTACCGCCAGGGAAATAGGACAGCAGCACATTGACAAGCCCCAGCGCCTCACCGGTCGGCAATATCAAAAGCGACCCTTCCAGAGCGCCAATGTATTCGTCCGCCCGTTGTTTGTCGGTGCCGATCAGCTCCAGAATCGCCAGCTCGCTTTCCTGAAAAGCCATGGTGAAGAGGCCGGAGCGGGTCAGGTCCATGCCATAAGCCGTCCGCTGCGTCACCGTCGCTTCATCCGGGAATATATAGGTCACCGGCAGATCATCTTCCTCAGCCAGTGCTGTCAGCAGCGGCGTCCAGTCATCAGTGAAGTCTGTGTAGTCTTCCGTCTCCAGTGAGTTGCCCTGTACCAGCTCGGTATAGCGCATATTGATCAGGCCATCACGTCCCTGCAGCGCCGGATGGATTTCTACATCATCCGTGGCGGGATCACTGTCGAGTGCCAGCAGCAGCGCCGCGCGGTTGCGCACTCTGTCATCAGACGCCGGCAGGCGGCGCGCGGTATTCACGATATCCGCAACCGTCAGGCGGACAATGCCCCAGTTGGTGCCATCTTCACCCACCTGCGTCAGAATCGCGGTCTGCGGCAGCGCGGCACGCCCGATCAGCAATGAGTTACCCAGATACAGACCGTCACCCAGGAAGAAATCCACCGTATTCACGCCTTCAGGACACAGCGCAGCGCCAGCCGGCACGATACGACCGCCAATCTCCTGGGGCTCACCGGAGATACGGCTTACGGAGGTGCCGCAGCGATAACCGAGGTTGATGAACCGCGGGCCAACGAACTCCACCAGCACATCACCGGAGGGCTGTTCCTCACACAAGCCACCGGCCGGGCAGCCAGGCAGATCCACATCGGAGAAATCTTCCTTGCCGTTACACCCCGCCAGGACGGCCAGCAGCATCAGCATGCCGGTCCCTGGGAGAAAGCGCTTCATGTTTGTCATGATGGAGAGTCTCAATTGTTCTGTTTCGCTTGTGAGCGGGCACACTACCTGCCCTGCCCTGTGCGGTAAAGCCCTGTGCCGGTGGGCGTCCGGGCTGCGATGCCCGGTGGATCAATACCCTCTGACCACCACGCCGCCGTCAATGGCCAGCTCGCTGTCCGCTTCCGTGACCAGCCCTGGCAGGCCGCCGTCCGCGTAACCCAGGTAGACCACCAGGTAACGATGACCGGCCTCTCTGGGCAGAGTTCCGTCTATATAGGCATATCGGGCCCAGGTTTCCGGAAAACGGCGTGTGAAAACGTTGTCCACCTGCAATACCGGCACTCCCTGCTCATCCAGCAATAGCAGTTGCGGATGCAGATAACGGCCATGCTGTTTGAAACTCAGCACTCTGATCTCCGCCACTTCACGCCGCAACGTCAGCACCCGTGCCGGCACCTGACGCTGCCCGACCCGGATTTGCTGCGTCTGCCCGGTGTTGAACGTGAGCATGACCTCCTGCCCCGGCCGCAATGTCTCTGCGTCAGCCAGCAGTTCCCGGCAACAATCTGCCGCGACCGGCGTCACCGTCTCGATATAGCCTTCCTGAGCCTCGCCGCCCTCGCCAATCAGGTCATATCCCGGTCCGCGCGCCGCCTCCGCGCGGCGTGCGGCACCCAGATCAATCACTTGCCGGGTGATCTGGCCATCACCGTCCACATAAGTGACAAAACGTTCTTCCGTTTCGTCTGCCGGCGTTTCATCTGCCTGGGGGCTGGCCGACCCCGAATCAGGTACCGGCGCATCGCCGGAGACCTGCGCCAGGAGCCCTTCGTCGACACTCGCCGGCAGTGTATCGGCACGCGGGGTGTCGGCCTCAGGTGCTGGCGCCGATACCGGCAGTTGTCCGGTAATCAGATTGCCCTGATCGTCGACATAGGTATAGAAACCGCCACGCGAACCGGACGCCGTGCAACCCGCCGCGGCAAGCAGGGATAACAGCAGGAACACGGCCAGGCTACGCATCAGAAGCGCGTACGGAATGCCATGCCGAACATGGTGATGGACGCTTGTGTTTCGATATCCAGACCGGCATAGGGGTTGTAAACCAGGTTGTTGATCCCGGTACAGTTTGCCGCACAACTGCTGTTGGCGGGAATATCATCGCGGCTGCGCAGCGTCGCCACCGCCAGATCGATCTCGGTGTCCTTGTCCCAGCGATATCCCAGCCCGAGACTGTAGTAGCGCGCCTCATTGATCGGCACCAGCGGTGCACGCCGGTCATCGGGAATGGCCGAGGCCCTTGGCTCATAGCCTGCGCGCAGCGACAGACGATCCGTCAATGCATATTCGGCACCGAAGGCCAGATTCCAGGTGGATTGATACTGCAGCGGAAAGTAAAGGCTGGTGCTGGTTGACCCCGGCGAGAAAAGACGCGCCAGGGCCAGCGCCGCATTGGTCGAGTCAAACTGGAAGTTAAACGCGTCCCACTCGGCGTAGTCCACCCACACGGCATCAATATTGAGTTGCAGGCGCTCCGTCGGCTTGAACTTGATGCCGGTCTGGAAATGCGCCGGCATGGTCAGGTCCATGTTGATCAGCCCCGCATCCGTGGCACCAATCCGGCTCGGCAGCCCGAGTACGGCCAGCGCGATGGCGCCGGTGGGACTGCTGCCGACACCGTTGATGGTCTCCTGCGCTGCATTGGAATAGCTGATCTTGTAGCGCCCGCGCATGTGCACTTTGGTGGGTGCATGCCACACCGCGCCCCAGGCAAAGCGGTCGCTCGGTTCCCACAGGATGCCGAGGTTATAGGACGGGCTGAACCGCTGATCCATGGCCACGTCCATGGCCGCCAGGCTCTTGAACGGCCCCAGGCCTTCATTGGGCCGGCAGATACCGAACAGAATGATATCCAGTGCGAAATTCGACTCGCCCTTGAACGGCGCGCACAGGCTCTCGTCCACGATACGGGCAAAACCAAGCAGTTCGTTGGGCGAACGGAAATCTGTCTCGAGCGCCACTGCCTGGTACGAGAAACCGATCGAGGCCCCAATGGAAAGCTCGTCGTTGATCTGATAGCCCACTGAAGGCGACAGATAGGTAATACGGTTCAACGCCACACGGCGCCCCATGAAATTACCCGGGTCCCCTTCCTGGCGATAAAAGCCGGCCGCCATGGGCAGATAGGTCGCAGTGGCGAAGGTGAACTTGGACCCCGCCGGCTTGATCGAGAATGAGGGAATGGGCCCGGCCATCAGCGGGCCAGGCGGCAGGTCCACCACGTCATTCACGATCGGCACATACAGCGACACGCCTTCGATGGTGCTGGTGCTGGTGCGGAAGTTACGGCACACATCGGAGCCGTCGTTGGGCGCGTCGGCACACACTACCGGGTCGTCGGAAAAGCCGAACACGTTGTAGCCCGGCGGCGCACTGAAGCGGGACTCCACCGACATGTCCACGGCCAGAAACTGCAGATCCATGCGCCGGCCTTCAAGCTTGGCCAGGCCCGCCGGGTTGAAATGGATCGCCATGATGCCCGGAGGATCAGCGGTCACGGCATGCGCCATGCTCATGGCGCGCACATCAATACCGATGTTGGTGGCCAGCTGCGCCTGCGCCGGGCCGCACAGCGCCAGGGCCAGCCCCAGGCACCATCGACGCAGAAGCCGTAGATTATTGTTATTCATCTGCATACATCCGCCAGTTCCACAGCGTCATCAGGCCCCCGGTTTCAGGCCCGTTACATCGATCGGCAGGGAAATGCCCAGCAGCACATCCGGTGAGTCTTCGGTCAGGCCGAAGCCAAAGCTGATATTGATAATGCGGTTGCTGGAGGTACGCAGGCCCAGCGAGGTATTCAGCACGCTCGAGGTGGAATCCTCGGAATTGGCCACAATCTTCTCGCCACCCCGGTCAAACACAAAGTTGGAGACGAAGTTGTAGGACTGCTGATAGCTCGCAGACACCGACACTTCATAGGACAGCGCATAGGCCAGGCCCATGGAAAAACTGATCGAGTCGCCCGGCTCGACACGCTTGAGCAGGTCTGTACCCCGGCGCTGGTTCAGGCCGGTGGCATCGAACGCCATGGTGTAGCCGATGGACCCAAACAGCACGACCGGGTCGACAATCTTGCTCATGCTGACGCCGCCGCCGATGGAGTAATAGCCTTTGCCGCTGGAAAGTTCGGAATTGACGTTGATGTCGTACGGACTGTCACCGGTCGCAGTGGACAGCGTACCGAACAATGTGGTGTTGATACCGCCAGGGCGTACCGGGAACGGCTGATAGCGCAGACCGAAGGTCACATCGCCCAGCGCAGCGGAAGAGGCATCCTTCTGCGTATCGTATTTGTACTGCACGGGCAGCCGGGTATTGAACGTCAGGTTATTCCAGATACCGTAGTCCACGGACAATGCGGCACCAAAGGCGTGCTCGGCATCGTTTTCAATCCGGAAACGGTTGATATTGCCCGAAGACTCATCAATACCGATATCGATCGTGTCGTTGCGGAAATAGCTGTAGTCCCCCGCAAACACCACCGACAACTGTCCCGAGGGCAGCAGCGAGTACTGCTTTTCCGCCGCCTGAAACACTTCCTCCAGGTTGCTTTCCTCGGTCACATCGGTATCACGCTTCTGCAGCGCTTCGCGCGCCGCCTCGGCACTGTCTTCTTCCGGTTCCTGGGCAATTGCGGCGGCCCCTGGCACCAGGCAGACCATGCACAGCAGCGTCCGCCCTACCCATCCCCGAACATCAAGTGTACACAGCATCATTTGTTATTCTCATCAAAGAACATGAAGGAAATCCTGACGATTACTTCCTGCGGAAATAGGTCCGCGTTGGCACGTTGATCACGCGTTCGACGCCATCTTCATCGGTCGTCAGCACGGGCACCAGCGTGCTGGCCTTGTCGGCCCATTGCTCCATCGGCCGGGTGAACACCGGAAACTCCTGAAAAGCCATCCGATTGATGGTCTGCTCATCGATGTGGCGCAGATCGTAGTCGGTCAGTTCGAGGCCGTCCTGCGGTTCGAAACCGTTCGGAAACACGATGAACAATACGTTCTGGTCCCAGATTTCCTCGAACTTGCTCTCGGTGAAACTGATGTTCCCCAGCGCAGGATCGGCCACATACAGGTGACCGTCGCGCCATTCACGCAACACCACGAAATGTTTGAAGCCGCCATAGGAGATCGGCACGATGGCCGGGTGATCGAGGGTGCGGAGGTCTTTCATTTCGGCGCGGAAACCACCGCTGGGATGCCCCAGCGCCGTGGCAAGCCGGCGCATGTCGAGCAGGGAAAAACCACGCCGCTCGACGATCTTTTCCGTCTCGCCGAAACGCAGCAACCCTTCCATGATCTGCCGTTCTTCGAACTGTCGTCCCAGGTACTGGTTCAGTACCGTCGTCAGCGCAGCAGACCCACAGGAATAGTCATAGGCCTGGCGCACCACATTGCGGTAACGGAATTCGGAAACCGGTTTGGGGATGATGCCGCGCTCAATGACGGGGCCTTCATGGGTAGGATGCTCATAGTAGACGTAACCGCGGGGATAGTCTTCCACCACAGTTGCCTGATTGACGGCAAAGAAAATCAGTGCCACGCCCAGCACGGTTACCAGCATCGGAGATGCCCTTTTTATTATAGTGTCTTGTTATCGCTATGATCCGGCCCTGGCCGAATCCCACCCGGTTGAAAAATTCAGTGACCTGATACGCACTCTGATGAAGCGTTACAGGTTGTTGCATGGTAGCCCAGGAATGGGCGCCTATTGTTGGCTTTTTGTAACGGATGCAGCAAAACAAAGCCCGGCGCTCGCCGGGCCTTGCTGCCATCACCTGGATGAAGACTCGTTACTTGCCAGCCACTGTAATAGTAGTGCCCGACAGGCTCAAGCCATTGATGTACACATTACCAAGAGCGTTTCCGCCGCCAAGTACCAAGCTATCCACTGTCACACCTGCGATGGAACCATCAAGTGCGATACGCAGACCCGCCGGGTTATTCGTACCATCCTCAAGAGATACGGTGGTATCACTAATATCCAAATCGTCGATAAGGATCGAACTGGCAGCAATGGAGCCACCACCCGCAGCATCGTTCAGAGAGAAGTTGGTGATTGTTACATCGCCAATATTACCATTCGTGATGTTGATGAAGTTTTCCGCCCCATCACCAAGCTGAACCTGCAACTCCAAGCTAGCAATACTGATGTTCATGGAATCCAGGATAGCCGTCTGGGAGGGAGCAACACCCGCCAAAGCAGCAGTAGTGGAGTCAGCCGCTTGGTGAGTTGCAGAAGCTGCCTTGCCGGTGTCAATCACATAAATGTCACCGGTATCCAGAGACAAGCCAGCTACGTTCACATCGACTACCAGCACACCATTCGTAGAGTCACCAGCTGCATCAATCTCCAGACCGACAGTACCGGCAAGAGCCATGCCCCGGATCAAAATACCACCAGTCTGATCGAAAGTAGCCAAGCCGACTGGAGTAGCGTTTGTCAGGCCAGTCGTATCATCGATCAACACATTCATGGTCTGGTTCAAACCAAGAGTAATGCTGATACCGTCCTGACCCGTCACCCCGGAGAGCGCCGCATCGTCCATAGCCTGCATGGCAAAACCAGTAGCAGGCAGAGTGGCGATAGCGGAGACGAGAGCGAGTTTCCTGAAAACTTTCATTTATTATCTCCTACGCGTGCACACGCTTATTATTTTCTTGTAGTGCTGACCCGACCTTTTTGGTGGCTGGTATCAGTCAGGCCTCACCTTAACATTCCATATACAAAACCATCAATAACCGTTACGAACGTTCACTGAGCGTTCATATGCTCACAAAGCAATGAAAGATAAAGGGTTTTTATCGGCCTACGAAAATCGCCCCAGCGCCCCGACAGGCGCCGTTCGTCGCTTCGCCGGATGTCACGTTACACAATGTAACGCACGAGCGTGCCTGCATCACAATTCGGCCATTGTCGCGACGGACGTGCCGGGACGTTACACTCTGCGCCCGCCACCGGTGTTACCGAGAGCTGCATGACCCACACCTCCGCCCCCTTCCCACTGGCAGCCTTTCACGATGGCCAGAGCTGGCGACTGTGCCATCAGCCCGCCAGGACGCTGACGGTCGCGATAACCGATCGGGATGATTTGCAGGCATTGCCGGCGCAGGTAAACCAATGGCTTGCGGCAGGCCCGGACCGCCTGGCTGTGGGCTTGATCAGCTACGAAGCGGCCGCCCTGCTGCACCATCCGGACTGCACCCACGCATCGCCCCTGCCTGCTGCGGTCGTTCATCTTTATACGGACACACCAGCCAGCGCTCCCCTCCCCCCGGCTGCTCACGACGACTCTTTCAGGCTGACCACGCCCTTTGCGCCGGACTGGTCCCGAGCGGGATATCTTGCCGCGCTGGAGCGCATCCAGGCCTACCTGCGCGCTGGAGACTGCTATCAGGTGAATCTGGCCCAGCGATTCAGCAGTCGCTTTACCGGCCATCCCTGGAATGCCTGGCGGGCACTGGTAGCGGCCCATCCAGCCCCGCACGCCTGCTACTTCGACTACGGCGAGGGGGCTGTTTTCGGCGTTTCACCAGAGCGCTTTCTCTCCGTGCGTGGCCGCACTGTCGTGACGGAACCCATCAAGGGCAGCCAGCCCCGGGGACGAACGCCCGAGGAAGATGACTTTCTGGGTGACCTGCTGTTGCGCAGCGACAAGGACCGAGCTGAAAACCTGATGATCGTCGACCTGCTGCGCAATGACCTCGGGCAGTTATGCGAGCCAGGCAGCATCGAAGCCGAACCGTTATTCCAGCTCAGGCGCTTTTCCAACGTACAGCATCTGGTTTCCACCGTGCGGGGCACACTGCGCACCGGGATCAGCCCGCTGGAGGCCCTGCTGGCCTGCTTTCCCGGCGGCTCCATCACGGGGGCACCGAAGCGACGCGCGATGGAGATCATCCGTGAACTGGAGCCCGGCCCGCGCGGCTTCTATTGCGGCAGTCTGTTCTGGCAACGCAGCAACGGGGCGTTTGATTCCAGCATCCTCATCCGCACCTTGCAGGCGCGGAACGGTCAACTGGTGTGCCATGGCGGCGGCGGCATCGTGCACGATTCTGATCCCGCTCAGGAATACGCGGAGAGCCTGTTCAAGGTGGAAAAGCTGATGGCGGCGCTGGAGCGCTGAACCGGCTGTGGCACAGCCGGCCCAGTGCCCGGACCTTACAGCGACAGGTCGCGCACGCTGGCCTTGAGGATTTCCTGCTTCAGATCTTCGTAGGTGTGTACAGCGGGGAACTGCGGGAATTCATCTATCACATTCTGCGGCGCATGGAACAGGATACCTGCATCCGCTTCGGCCAGCATGGTGGTGTCATTGTAGGAATCCCCGGCGGCAATGACGCGATACTGCAAGCCGTGAAACGCCTGTACCGACATGCGCTTCGGATCTTTCTGGCGCAGTCTGTAATCGGTGATGCGCCCTGCCTCATTCACTTCCAGGCGGTGGCACAGCAGCGTCGGCCAGCCCAGTTGCCGCATCAGCGGCTGGGCAAACTCGTAGAAGGTATCGGAGAGGATCACCACCTGGAAACGCTCGCGCAGCCAGTCCACGAACTCGCGCGCGCCCTCCATGGGGCCCATCTCGTTAATCACCGCCTGGATATCCGGCAGGCCATAACCGTGCTCGTCGAGAATGCGCAGGCGCTGCTTCATCAGCACATCGTAATCCGGGATATCACGGGTTGTGGCACGCAGGGCCTCGATGCCGGTGCGCTCGGCGAAATTGATCCAGATTTCCGGTACCAGTACACCTTCCAGATCAAGACAGACGATTTCCACGATATCCCCCAGGGTGGCAGTAATTGATTGGGCGGCGCCAATGTAGCCGCCCGCCCCGGCCAATGCAACGGCCCGGCCCGGTGTGGTCCGGCCGGCATAACCTTAGAACCAGACCGTAGTTCAGCCTGGCCAGCCACGCTGATAGACTGGCCAGCCCCGATCAAGACCCGCAAGGACCACCATGACCCTGACCGAACAGGACATCCGGCAATGGGACCAGGCACTGCAACAGGCCACGCCACGCAAGCTGCTGGAGGAGGCGTTCAGCCGCTTCGACAATATCGCCATCTCCTTCAGCGGCGCCGAGGACGTGGTGCTGATTGACCTCGCCGTCCGCCTGCGGCCCGATGTACGCGTCTTCACCCTGGATACCGGTCGCCTGCACGCAGAGACTTACCGCTTCCTGGATCAGGTCCGTGAGCGCTACAAGGTCGACATTGAGGTGATGTTCCCGCAGGCCGAGGCAGTCCAGAAACTGGTCACCGAAAAGGGCCTGTTCAGCTTCTACCGGGATACCCATCACGAGTGCTGCGGGATCCGCAAAGTGGAGCCACTGAAACGCAAGCTGGCCACCCTGGACGCCTGGATCACCGGACAGCGCAAGGACCAGTCCCCGACCCGCACCGACATTCCCCTGGTACAACTGGATACCGGGCTGGCCGCACCGGGCCGGCAACTGGTGAAGTTCAATCCGCTGGCAAACTGGTCATCCGGGCGCGTGTGGGACTATATCCGCGGCAATGAGCTGCCCTACAACAGCCTGCACGAACGCGGTTTCGTCTCCATCGGTTGCGAACCCTGCACCCGCCCCGTGCTGCCCAACCAGCATGAGCGCGAGGGGCGCTGGTGGTGGGAAGAGGCAACCCAGAAAGAGTGTGGCCTGCACGCGGTGAACATACACGACTGATCCGCGATAACGGCACAGACAGCAGGGGAAACGGGGCACGACAGTGCCCCGCTCTTCTTACAGCACCGGCAACTCGATATCTGCAAACAGCGCTTCCACTTCGTCGCGGCTATGGCAGGACAGCGCGCTGTCCACCAGCTCACGGGTCAGATGCGGCGCAAATTGCCGGATGAACTCGTACATGAAGCCCCGTAAAAACGTCCCCTTGCGGAAACCGATACGGGTGGTGCTCGGCTCGAACAGGTGGCTGGCATCCAGCTTGACCAGCCCTTTGTCCTGCTCCGGGTCCAGCGCCATGTGCGCGATAATCCCGACGCCCATGCCGAGGCGCACATAGGTCTTGATGACGTCGGCATCGGCGGCGGTGAAGACCACTCTCGGTGTCAGGCCCCGGCTGCGGAATGCCTCGTCCAGTTTGCTGCGCCCGGTGAAGCCGAAGGTATAGGTGACCAGCGGATGCTCGGCCAGGGTATCCAGCGTCAGCGTCTTCACCTTCGTCAGCGGATGCCCCTGGGGCACCACCACGGTCCGGTTCCAGCGATAGCAGGGCATCATGATCAGGTCAGAGAACAGGTCCAGCGCCTCGGTGGCAATGGCGAAATCCACCGTCCCGTTGGCCGCCATCTCCGAAATCTGCATCGGCGTGCCCTGATGCATGTGCAGGGACACGTCCGGAAAACGCTCGGTGAATGCGCGAATCACTGGCGGCAGCGCATAGCGCGCCTGTGTATGGGTGGTGGCTATACTCAGCTCACCCCGTGTCTCGTCCCGGAATTCATGCGCGACACGCTTGATGGATTCCACCTGCTGCAGAATCTCGCCGGCCAGACGCAGGATCGCCTGTCCGGCAGGCGTGACATGGGTGAGGTGCTTCCCGGAACGGGCGAAGATATCCACCCCCAGCTCGTCCTCAAGCATCCGAATCTGCTTGCTGATGCCGGGCTGGGAGGTATAGAGCGCCTGCGCCGTGGCGGAAACATTCAGGTCGTGCCGGGCCACTTCCCAGGCATATCGCAGTTGCTGAAGTTTCATGTCGCACACCAGTTATAAGAACTGGCCCAAGTATGCTACCTGCGCATAAAAGATGCCATGGGGGCTAGCGCTTGGCCGGCACCTTGGGCTCATTACTGATCCCATGTGGCACATGCCCGGCCGCCACATGGCGGGCGGCGGATTCACAGTGGCCCTGCTGGTCGTCAAAGAACACATCCGCAGCAAAGGCATCCAGGAACGCGCCCTTGTCCAGCCCGCCCAGGAACAGGCTCTCGTCGATCCGGATATCCCAGGCCCGCAACGTGCGCACCACCCGCTCGTGGGCCGGCGCCGAACGGGCCGTCACCAGGGCGGTGCGGATCGGGCTGTTGTCAGGGTCGAACTCGCTTTGCAGCTTGTGCAACGCCGCCAGAAAGCCCTTGAAGGGACCGCCCGACAGCGGCTCCCGCGCCGCGCGCCGCTCGTTCTCGGTGAAAGCCTCAAGACCGGATTCCTGAAAGATGCGTTCGGAATCATCCGAGAACAGCACCGCGTCGCCGTCAAAGGCGATGCGCAACTGGCCGTCATCACGGCTGCTGGTGCCGCCGGACAGAATGGTTGCGGCCGCGTAGCCGGCGTTGAGCGCCTCACGCACATCATCCTGGTCGGTGGACAGGAACAAGTGCGCACCAAAGGCCGACACGTAACGGTGCGGGCTGTGCCCACCGGCGAAGGCCGCGCGGGTAATGGGGAGCTGATAGTACTCAATGGAGTTGAACACCCGCAGGCCGGTGTCCGAGCTATTGCGTGACAGCAGTATCACTTCCACGCGCGGCTCACCGCCGGCCCTTTCGTTGATCTTGAGGAGCTTGCGCACCAGCGGAAAGGCATCCCCCGGCTCCAGCACTTCGTCTTCATGGGTAATCTGATAGGCCTGATAGGCTTCCAGGCCCTCATTTTCATAGACACGATGGCTGTCAGACAGGTTGAACAGCGCTCGCGAGCTGATCGCCACCACCAGCTTTCCTGCAAAACTTACCGGCATCGTCAGTGTTCCTGGCAGAAAGAGTTTCGCGACTGGCCACGACACGCACCAGACAAGTGCAATGGGGCCGCCTTTTTGCCCGGCGCCACCGGCCCGTGCACCAGGGGCGGCCCGTCGGCATTTGCCGCCGGGCGGATATGTTGTAGGCCCGGAATTTCTGGCATAAAGTTGCGAACATGTTATCGGGTGCAGAGGCCCTGCCCCGGTTTCCGTCAACCAGCTTCGCCGATACGTGACGCGAAGTCACCTGCAACCCAGGGGAAAGGGAGTCATCCATGGCCGCAAAGAAGGTAAAAGACCGGGTAGAAGAGTTGCAAGAGCAGATCCGCAAGCTGGCTGAGCGCTTCGATCAGGAGCGCGAAAAACAGATCGCAGCCCTGGAGCAGCAGCTCGAGAAAGCACGCGAGCGCGTCTCTGTCGAAATCAAGCGCCAGCGTGAAAACCTGGGCAACTTCGAGAAACTGCAGACGGAATACCGTGACAAGGCCAACGCCAACCTGAAGAAACAGGTTGAGCGTGCCCGCAAGACCGTGGAAGAGACCCGCCAGCGGGTCAATGATTCCGAAACCCGCCGCATGCTGCTGGAAGCCGAAGTCAAGGTGCTGAAGGCAACTGCCAAGCAGGCCAACAGCCTGGCCAAGGTAATCAGCCAGTACGAGAAAGACCTGGAAAAGCGCGCGCGCGAAATCGAGAAGAAGGTCAAACCCGCGGTGAAGAAGGCAGCCGCCAGCAAAGCCCCTGCGAAAAAGGCCCCGGCCAGAAAAGCCAAGGCCGCCGTGAAGAAACCCGCGGCGAAGAAGGCGGCTGCCAGCAAACCGGCGGCCAAAAAAGCTCCGGCAAAGCCGGCAAAGAAAGCACCGACAAAGAAAGCACCAGCCAAAAAAGCCCCGGCGAAAAAGGCGCCAGCGAAGAAAGCCGCGGCCCCGACCAGCACACCGCAAGACAACGGCTGATCGCTCCACGCGATTCGTCGACGAACAAAGGGGCCGCAAGGCCCCTTTGTTTTTCCCGCCCGCCCTGTCTGGTCAGGCTGGCGTCAGCAGCATGCCACTGAAATGACGCACCACCGGCTCCTTGTGCGGGCGCCCCAGCGCAGGCAAGCCTTTTTCCACCGCCATATAGGCCGCTTTCTGGATGGTCTTGCGGGCCGTGGCCACCACGCCCCGGTTGAATGCGTTGAGCTTCACACAGCCCACCAGGCCATCGAAGTAATGGCGCAGTGCGTCGTCACACAGACGGCACATGACCGTGACCAGATCACGGGAATAACCGCTCTCGCCCGACAGATATCCCTCGAACACCCGTTGCAGCTCGGCACCGCCGTCACCGTCCAGCGGGAACGCCAGGTACAGGCGGCCCTCACGCTCGATGGTCAGGCTACGGAAATGCGCGGCCAGCGCCTGCTGCTCCGCCGGGCCAGCCTTGCCGACCAGATTGCGCACCAGGGCCCGGGCCGCCTTGTTGATGATCTTCACGCCACCCTGCACCATCGTCGCGACACCGCCCTGCACCCCGACAGCCTCGATCGGCCCGTCAAAGAATGCGGCCAGCAGATCGTTCAGGAAATCGTCCAGCAACACGTTCAGCAACGCACTCTGATCGGCGACCGGCGACGCCGCCGCCTCACGCAGGAACTGGTCAAGACGCTCATGCAACGCATCAGACGCGGGAAACGCCACACGCACGGGCTGGCTACTCATGGGATACTCCGAAAGACTGAATTAGGCAGGCCCGGCATTGTAACCAGCCGTTCGTCGGAGCCGTTGACCGGGAAGAAACTGCGTCACGGCGATAAAGCCGATGACAGGCTCACCGCCAGCGCGGCAAGGCCTCCAGAAGACGGCGGGCCGCGTTCGTCACGGCCTCGCCCTGCTCTGCCTCAAGCGCCTCGCGCTGCCGGTCCTGCGCACGCCGTTCCGGCCGGGGCAGCGCCTGCCGCCGCGCGCCGATCGCCAGGGATGACGCGGCCTCCGCCAGACGGTGAATAGCTGCCAGGTCCACCGGCTGCGCCGGCGACACCACCAGCAGGTCCAGCAATGCCGACAGACGCAGCGCGCCCTCGGTGACATTCACCTGTTGCTGCACCACCGCACGCGCCAATACCTCAAGTTGATCGACCAGCATGCCCTGCCGCGCCTGTGTCTGCGCCAGCCGTCGCTGCTGCCGGTGCCAGACACGGCGCCACAACCAGGCGGCATAAAGCGCCAGGCCCAGCACCACCAACAGCGCCACTATCCACCAGATCATCCGCGCGCTTCTCCCAGGGGTTGTGTCACAGGACGTTGAAGGGTGTAAAAAAACGGGAGCAGTCCAAACATCCGCCGCCCCGGCGTGGTCCGAGTGTAACAACGTCACGCCAGCGCCACGCAGACGGCGCAGACTGACCGTCGTGCCGCGCGTTGATTTTCGCCTGACGCGCCGCCATTGTAACGGCTTTAAGGAGAAGGGTGTGCTTGCTGCACTGGAACAGACGCTGACACCGCTGTGGGAGATCGTCGAGCCATGGATGCCGGCGCTGGTGGGCCTGGGCATTGTCATGGCGATTGCCTCCACCTTCGCCATTCCCTGGCTGATCGTGCGCATGCCCGCCGACTATTTCACCACCCGGCGCAAACCGGACATCGACCGGGG
Source organism: Isoalcanivorax pacificus W11-5 (assembly GCF_000299335.2). Lineage (NCBI taxonomy): Bacteria > Pseudomonadati > Pseudomonadota > Gammaproteobacteria > Oceanospirillales > Alcanivoracaceae > Isoalcanivorax > Isoalcanivorax pacificus. Next base: position 2,142,852 of record NZ_CP004387.1, read on the forward strand.
CCTGATCGCGACACTGGTGTGGTTGCTGCGCAATGCACTCGCCATATTGCTGGTGCTGGCAGGCATGGTGATGCTGGTGCTGCCCGGCCAGGGCCTGCTGACGATCCTGATCGGCGTCGGCATCAGCACCTTCCCGGGGAAATACCGTCTGGAACGCGCTATCATGCGCCGCTCTGCGGTGTTCCGCAGCGCCAACTGGATCCGCCGCCGGGCGAACCGGGCACCGCTGGACTATCCGGCCGCAGACAATCACTGAACAGCACACTGACAACACACTGACGGAGACGCCGTGGAGCTCACAGCCCTGCGCTGGCGGGACGACCGCCTGGAACTGCTTGACCAACGCCTGCTGCCTGCGGAAACCCGCTGGCTGACGCTGCAGACCGCCGCCGAGGTCGCGGCCGCGATTCACGACATGGTCGTGCGGGGCGCGCCGGCGATCGGTATCAGCGCCGCCTACGGCGTGGTGCTTGCTGCGCAGGAGCTTGGCAACACCGCGTCGGCTGATCAACTGGCCCCCGCCGTCAGCACACTCGCCGCAAGCCGTCCCACCGCCGTCAACCTGTTCTGGGCGCTGGAGCGCATGCAACGCACCATGGCGGGCCTGCACGGCGCGGCGCTGATCGAGGCGCTGACCCGCGAGGCGCTGCGCATCCACGAGGATGACCGTGCCATGAACCACCGCCTGGCCAGCTTCGGCGTGCCGTTGCTGCCGGAAAACGGCCGTATTTACACCCATTGCAATACCGGCGCACTGGCCACGGGCGGCCATGGCACGGCCCTCGGCGTGCTTCGCTCTGCCTGGGCCGCCGGTCGTATCCGTGGCGTGATTGCCGGCGAAACGCGCCCCTGGATGCAGGGCAGCCGCCTGACCAGCTGGGAGCTGATGCAGGATGGCGTGCCGGTGACACTGGTGGCCGATTCCAGCGCCGGGCATCTGATGCAGCGCGGTGAAGTACAGGCGGTGATCGTCGGCGCGGATCGCATCACGGCAAACGGTGACACCGCCAACAAGATCGGCACCTACGCCCTTGCCGTGCTGGCCAGGCACCACGGCATTCCGTTCTACGTTGCCGCGCCGCTCTCCACCATCGACCCGGCACTGGCAAGCGGCGACAGCATCGTGATCGAAGAGCGCGACGGCAATGAAATACGCTGCATCCAGGGCAAGCCGATTGCCCCGGCAGAGGTGCCTGTCTTCAATCCGGCGTTCGACGTCACCCCCGGCGAGCTGATCACCGCCATCATCACCGAGCACGGCGTGATCCGGCATCCCGGCACAGACACCATGGCGGCGCATCTGGCCACCGTGAACGACGACCACTGACCTGCCCAGGCGAGACTCATGACGATTTCATCCGCCCGTCCCTGGTCCCCGGCGCGCTTCCGCGAAGCGGCACGCGAAATCGCCGCAACCGGGCAACGCATCTATGGCAACGGCTGGTCACCCGCGACCAGCAGCAATTATTCCCTGCGCCTGAACGCCGACTACTGCGCGGTGACGGTGTCCGGCCGCGACAAGGGCCAGCTCACCGAAACCGATGTGATGGTGGTGGACATGGCCAACCAGCCGGCGTCTGTCGGCAAGCCCTCCGCCGAGACGGGCTTGCATACCCAGCTCTATCGCCGGCTGCCGCAGGCGCAGGCCGTGCTGCATACGCACTCGCCGGCCAGCACCGTATTGACCATGCACTACCCCCATGAAAACATCCTGCGGCTGGAAGGCTATGAACTGCTCAAAGCCTTTTCCGGCATCACCACCCATGAAAGCCGGCTCGATATCCCGGTGTTCGACAATACCCAGGACATCGACGCGCTGGCGCGCGATGTGGACCAGGCCATGGCCGACGGGCAGATCACCCACGCCTACCTGATTCGCGGCCACGGCGTCTACACCTGGGCGGAATCCATGGCCGCCTGCTACCGGCAGCTTGAAGCCCTGGAATTTCTGTTCGCTGTCGAAGTACAGCGACGTCAGTTGAGGAACTGAAACCATGAGCAGCATCCGAGTCTACGCCGACCAGGCACCGCAGGAAGCCCTGCAGCAGAGCAATGACCACGCCACCATCGCCGGCATTCTTGACCAGGCCGGCGTGCGCTTCGAGCGCTGGGCAGCCAGCCAGCCGGTCGCACCTGGTGCCAGCCAGGACGAGGTGATCAGCGCTTACCGTGCCGACATCGATCGCCTGATCAACGAAGAGGGCTACCAGACCGTGGACGTGGTCAGCCTCAATTCGGATCACCCGGACAAGGCCGCGCTGCGGCAGAAGTTCCTCGACGAACACCGCCACGGCGAAGACGAAGTACGCTTCTTTGTCGCCGGCGCCGGGCTGTTCAGTCTGCATATCGGTGACAAGGTGTATGAAGTGCTGTGCGAACAGGGTGACCTGATTTCCGTGCCGGCCAACACGCCGCACTGGTTCGACATGGGCCCCAATCCGCACTTCGTCGCCATCCGCCTGTTCAATAATCCGGATGGCTGGGTCGCCCACTTCACCGGCAGCGACATCGCCGGCCGCTTCAACCGTCTGGAAAACTGACGCGCAAATGATCAAGGCGATTCTCACTGATATCGAAGGCACCACCAGCAGCATTTCCTTCGTCAAGGACGTGCTGTTCCCGTATGCCGCACGCGCGCTGCCCGGTTTTCTCCACGAGCACTGGGCCAGCGCTGCGGTGCAGGAACAGGTGCACGCCCTGCGCGCGCAGACCGGCGACGCCCTGCCCGATGCCGAGGCCGTCAACGCACTGCTGCAGGAATGGATACAGCAGGACCGCAAGGACACGCCGCTGAAGGCACACAGGGGATTATCTGGCGCGCGGGCTATGAGCGCGGGGACTATCAGGCGCACATGTACCCGGAGGTGGCTGCCCGGTTACGCGCCTGGCGTGACCAGGGTCTGCGCCTGTTTGTCTATTCTTCGGGATCGATTGCCGCCCAGAAGCTGTTTTTCGGCTACAGTGACGCTGGCGACCTGACACCGCTGTTCGAGAATTACTTCGACACCACCTCTGGCCACAAGCAGGACACGACAAGCTATCGTCGCATTACCGATGCCATCGGTTTGCCGGCGCACGACATTCTGTTTCTCTCCGATATCGTCGCTGAACTGGACGCCGCCCGCACCGCCGGGCTGCACACCACGCTGCTGGATCGCGATGGCCTGGCGCCGGAAAGTGATCATCCCCGTGTGACGCGTTTCGATGAGATTGTGTTGCCGGCATAGTGCTGGGCATGGCGGGGAGCCTACCGCTCCACCGCCCCGCCAGCGCTGACAATGCTGAACTTGTCCGAGTCCGCCACCCGCGACACCTGCCGGAAATAACGCTTCAGCAACCCGCCATAACCAAGATGCCGATTGCCGATCACCCGCAATTCCCCCTGCGGCGCAAGACGGCGCGCCACCTGCCTGAACAGCATCCTTGCCATACTGTCGTCCACGGCATGGCCACGGTGGAACGGCGGGTTCAGCAACACCAGATCAAACTGCCCATCGCATCCGGCCAGCCCGTTGCCAAGATGAAACGCCGTATCGGCGGAGCCAGCGTAACGCGCGGCGTTTTCACGTGCGCTTTCCAGCGCCTGCCAGGACTCGTCGCAGAACACCACCTGCGCTGCCGGATTGCGCGCCGCCGCCACCAGCCCGATCACGCCATTGCCACACCCCAGGTCGGCGATGCGCCCGCTGACACCGGACGGCACATGCTGCATGAAAAAGCGGGCGCCGACGTCCAGCTGGTCCTGCGCGAACACGCCGGCACGTACCGTCAGCTCCCAGTCAAAACCGGGCACCGCAACGCTGCCGGGATAAGGCGGTGCCGGGACGGCCGCCCCGGTGATCCGCCCGGTCAGGCCATGCGCCTTGTACTGGCCGCGCAACAGATCAATATCGCCGAGGTAGCGCCTTACCAGCGCCAGCAGATTGCCTGGCAGGTGCTTGTCCATCCAGGCCAGCGCCACCGGGGTGCCGGCCGGCAGTTCCGTCGCCAGGCGCCAGAGCTGGTACTCCAGCAGCGCCAGTTGCTTTGGTACCCGCACCAGCACCCGCGCAGGCTGCGCCGGCCAGGGCTGGTCCGGCCAGCACCAGCGTTGCTCATCGAACGTCAGGCCGTTGTCTGCGGCATTGGCCAGCAATGCCGCACGCGCCAGCCAGGAATCCCCGGACACCACGCAACCCGGCAGCAGCAACGCCAGTGCCCCGCAGGTATCGTTGAGCACCAGTGCCGGGCCAGCGGCAGCCGTATCCGGCAGGTCCAGCAGATACAGGTCCGCGCCGTCCCAGGCGCGCAGTGTTTCGCTGCGCTGGCGCGGCCAGCGACGCACCGTCACGGCACCACGCGCATGCGCAAGCATTGTCTCGGGAAATGTGTGCAATCGGCTCATGGCGCGCATTATGCCTGCACTCGCACGCCCTGCCTCCCCGGCATGGCGAAAAAAGCAGCGGTCGGGCAATTGCCTCTGGTAATCCCGGTTTTTTTTGTTAGAATGCGCCCCACTTTCGGAGTATAGCTCAGCCTGGTAGAGCACTACGTTCGGGACGTAGGGGTCGCAGGTTCAAATCCTGCTACTCCGACCAGATACCACCGCCCTTCCCGATTGCATCCGCAAGGGGCAGTATCAAGAAGCCGCAACCCATTAACCGGGCTGCGGCTTTTCTTTGGGCAGTGGGTAGTGCCGCCAGCAATTCAAGCCGGTTTGCCAAACGCTCGGATAAACGTATCCAGACCCTCATGCACGCGTTTCTCCAGCTCCGCCCGCGATGGCGGTCCGCTCTGCTGGAAGACAAGCGCCTCGTGCAAGGCACCGCGCCACATACCGATGAGTTGTTCTGCGGCGACGACGCTGTCCGGGACGCTTAACAGCCGCCGTTGATCGAGCCGTTGCAGCAACGCAGCAAGCCGCTCGATAGTGGCCAGCGGCCCCTGCCGGTACAGCATTTGCCGCACCTCGTCGGGAACGCCGACGGTGGAGGAGAGAATACGATAAAGCAGCAAGCAATCTTCACTGCACAGAAACTCCAGCAGGCCCATGCCGAACGCTGCCAATGAGCGCCGCACACCTGGCGTGTCGTCCAGCGGCAAGTGCAGGGACGAGAACAGCGATTGCTGCACGTCGTCAATAATGGCCTGAATCAACGCATCGCGATTGGCGTAATAGGCATAGACCGTGACTTTCGAAACCTCCGCGTCACGCGCTACCGCCTCCATCGTCATGCCCTGTGGCCCGGCACGAAAAAACAACGCGCGTGCCGCCTCGAAGATTGCGGCCTGCTTTGCTGGATCGCTAGGGCGCCCCCGCGCCACTTTGACTGTCATCAGACACTCCTGTGATACCACCTCCTTCAGGCAGCATAGGTGGCTATTCTCGCAGCCGGCGCGGGCTCGGACCAGTCACCGACACACTTGATTTCAATTATTGAACTCATCCGTACACTAATTATATACTGGCGTTTTCGCTTGCTGATAAACATGGAAGACGACCATCTGGCCGTCAGCAAAATCAAACGCGGTAAGCGATTGATTTTTCGTGTCCACCTTTGCGGACCTGCGCCGCAAAGGTGGCTTCAAAAAGCGTCGAAGAGGCTTTTTCAACACCCTGCTAGGAGACCTCATGCGATCCTCCCTCTTGCGCACGGCGAGCCATGCCGCCCTGATGTTGCTGCCTGCCTTGTTCGTGACAGGCTGTGGGCCGACAGAAGCTACTGTTGATAAGCCCGCCGCAGCGCCAGTTAAAGCCGTCGTCCTGCAACTGGCCGTGTTGGATGCCTGGACACTTAGCGGTACTGTCCATGCCCATATTAAATCGCCACTGGCGTTTCGGGTCGGCGGCCAAATCATTGCCCGGCATGTCACCGCCGGGGAGGCGGTGACAAAAGGCCAGCCGCTACTGACTCTGGATGAAAAAGATCTGCGTGAGCAATTGGCGTCTGCCCAGGCGCAGCTCAACAGTGCTCGCGTGGAGGCTGACAACGCCGCATCCGAAAGCAAGCGCATGCAGGATCTCGCCGGGCAGCGGCTGGTGTCTGCCCAAGTCGCGGACAACACCAGGACCATTGCCGAAGCGGCCTTGCAGCGCGCCGCAGCCGCCGAAGCACAGTGGCAGCAGGCCCGCAACGCCAGCGCTTATGGCACGCTGACGGCGCCCGCCGATGGCGTCATCCTCGACTTGCAGGCGCAACCCGGCCAGGTGGTAACAGCCGGCCAGCAGGTGGCGCTGCTGGCCCATGACGGGCCGCGTGAAGTTGAGATATTCGTGCCGCAGGAACGGCGCCAGACGTTGCCAGAACAGGCGCAGGTATTACTTGCCGGCAGCGACTCAGAGGTCACCGCCACCTTGCAGGAAGTGGCTGGCGCGGCTGACGCGATGACCCGCACCTGGCGTGCCCGCTATCGTCTCGACGACCCTGCCCCGCCCGGCGCAGATCTGGGCAGTATTGCCCGCATACGCTTCTCGACGAAAGTCGCCTCCCCCGGGCCGATTTACAAAGTGCCACTTGGCGCCCTCTCCGAACGCGGCGAAGGGGCGCGGCTGTGGGTGATCACGGAGGATGGCCAGGTGCGGCCGCACCCGGCTCAGGTGCTGGGGCTGGATACCGAGGACGCCTTTGTCCTCACCACGCTGCCACCGGAAACACAAATCGTAGCGCTGGGCACCCATTTGCTGCATGACGGCCAGCACGTGCGGGTAGTCCGCTGATGGCGATCCCCAACCTCTCCGCCCTGGCGGTTCGCGAACGTGCGGTAACGCTGTTCTTCATCATTCTGATCGGCCTGGCAGGGCTGAGTGCCTTTATGTCGCTCGGCCGTGCCGAAGACCCGGCATTCACCATCCGGGTGATGATGGTGTCCGCCACCTGGCCCGGCGCCACCGCCAAAGAGATGCAGGAGCAGGTCGCAGCGCGTTTGGAAAAACGCATTCAAGAAGTCGAATACTTCAAACGCGTCATCACCACGGCGCGGCCCGGCCGGGTCGACATGCAGATCGAGTTTGAAGATTACGCGCCCGGCGACATGGTGCCACAGCTGTTTTACGAGACCCGCAAACGCATGCAGGACGAGGCGCCGCACATGCCGCCGGGGGTCACCGGGCCGATCGTCAATGACGATTTTTCCGATGTCTATTTCAGCCTTTATGCGCTGACTGCACCCGAACTGCCACCACGACTGCTGGCGCGGGAGGCGGAGGTGATACGCGACAGGCTGGCGCGTGTTGAGGGCGTGCGCAAGGTCGATCTGCTTGGCGAGCGGGCGGAACGCATCTTCATCGAGTTCGACAATACGCGCATCGTAAACCTTGGCATTTCCATGCCCGCTGTGCTGGATGCCGTGGACGCCCAGAACCAGCTGGCGGCGGCAGGCTATATTGAGACCCAGGGGCCGCGCAGCTATCTCCGCCTTACCAATGGCCCGACCAATCCCGACACCCTGCGAGAGCTGCCGATTCGCGTCGAGGGCCGGCTGCTGCACCTGGGTGATATTGCCGAGATCCGCCGCGGCTACGAAGACCCACCCTCCTACCTGGTCCGCGCCAGTGGCGAGGATGCGGTGTTGCTGGGCGTCGTCATGGGACGCGGCGAGAACGGCCTTGATCTGGGCGCCCGCCTTGACGACTTCACCGAAGCGGAAAAAGCCCGCCTGCCGCTGGGCCTGACATTACACCAGCTCACCAATCAGGCCGACGCCATCAGTGAGGCGGTGAACCTGTTTCAGGTGAAATTCTTTGTTGCCGTGGCCGTGGTGACGCTGGTGTGTTTCCTCGCCATCGGCTGGCGCGCCGGCATTATCGTGGCGATCACCATTCCGCTGACGCTGGCGCTGACGTTTCTGCTGATGCGGGCCACCGACATCAACCTTGACCGGATCACACTCGGCGCGCTGATCATCGCGCTGGGGCTGCTGGTAGATGACGCGATCATCGCCATCGAAATGATGCTGGTCAAAATGGAGCAAGGCTGGGAGCGCATCGAGGCTGCCGCCCATGCCTGGAAAGTGGCTGCCGCACCGATGCTGTTTGGCACTCTCGTCACCGTGGCCGGGTTCGTGCCGATCGGTTTCGCCGAATCGGCAGTCGGCGAGTTTGCCGGCAATATTTTCTGGGTGCTGGCCTATGCCCTGCTGGTATCGTGGCTGGTGGCGGTGATCTTTACCCCCTACCTGGGCGTGAAACTGCTGCCGGACATTGCCCGGCCGCACGCCCAGCATGATCCGTATGATTCACCGCGTTACGTGCGCCTGCGCCGCTGGATAGGCCTGTGCGTGCGGCGGCGCAAGACGGTGGTATTCGGCACCCTCGGGCTGCTGGTGCTGGCTGCGCTGTTGATGGCCGCGACGGTGCAGCAGCAATTCTTCCCAAGCTCTGACCGCCCGGAGGTGCTGGTAGACATCTATATGCCCGAAGGCACCGCCATGGAACGCACTGACGAGGTGACCCGGCGCATTGAGGCGCTGCTGCGCGATATGCCCGGCGTGAAAACCCTGTCGGCCTATGTCGGCGCCGGTGCGCCACGCTTCTTTCTTGCGCTGAATCCAGAGCAACCTAATCCTGCGTTCGCCAAGATCATTGCCGTGGCCCATGACAGCGAGCAGCGCCGTGCCATCGAAGCGGCGCTTCAAGCGCGCGTGGATGCCGGCGAGTTTCCCGAAGCCCGCGTGCGCGTTCACCATTTGCTGTTCGGCCCACCTGTGGTGTGGCCGGTGTCGTTCCGCATCAGCGGCCCCGACCTTGTCACGCTGCGCCATATTGCCGAACGGGTACGCGCGGTCGCGGCGGATACACCGCATGTGTCGCAAGCACACCTGGAGTGGGGAGAGCGCGCCCCGGTGATTCGCTTGCAAATGGACCCGGATCGCCTGCGCCTGCTGAACCTCACGCCGCGCGACGTCGCCCAGCAATTCCAGTTCGAGCTGGACGGGCTGCCGGTCACCCATGTGCGCGAGGACATCCGCAGCGTCGAAGTGCGCGCACGCGGCCTGCCCAGCGCACAGCCGCCGTCGCTGCGTGATATGGAAATCAAGACTATGGATGGCCGCAAAATCCCAGTGGCGCAGCTTGGGGAAGTCGTTATCGAGTACGAGGATCCGGTGCTCAAAGGCTACAACCGGGAACCCTTTATCGCGGTGAACGCAGAGATTGACGGCGCGCAGGCAATCAATGTTACCCATGCGGTGTGGGATGCCCTGCACCAGGTGCGGGCAGATTTGCCGGAGGGGTATCAGATCGAGATCGGCGGCTCGGTGGAGTCCTCCAGCGAAGCCGATGCGTCAATCCAGAAGATGCAGCCGATCATGGTGGCGCTGATGCTGATCTTCATCATGCTGCAAATGCGGTCTTTCTCCGGCACTTTCGTCGTCATGGCCACGGCACCGCTGGGCGTAATTGGCGCGGTGCTGGCGCTGCTGTTGTTCAATCAGCCGTTCGGCTTTGTGGCCTTGCTGGGCCTGATTGGTCTGGCCGGTATCCTGATGCGCAACACACTGATCCTCACCCAGCAAGTGACCGACAACGTCAATCATGGCATGACCATGCTGGATGCGGTGATCGAAGCGGCGGTACGGCGCGCGCGCCCGGTGGTGCTCACTGCGCTTGCCGCTGCGCTGGCGTTCATTCCGCTGGCCACTGATCCCTTTTGGGGGCCGCTGGCTTATGTGCTGATTGGCGGCGTGTTGGTAGGCACGTTGATTACGCTGCTGTTTGTGCCGGCGTTGTATGCGCTGCTGTTCCGCCTGCCCAGGCCGTCGCCGCCGCAATAGCGCCATTCATGATCGCTATCCAACGGTCAAGCCGCACAACTCAACCCGTGGCCGTTGCGGTAACGACTACCGCTGGCCGGCCAGTGGCCAGCGCGCCACTGGCCGATAACGCCGCCCCTCACCATCCGGCCTTTCGCTGGAATACAGCACCACCTCGTTAGCGTCGAGTTGTAGCGGTGCTGGCGGCGGCAGCGGCGTACCACGGGTACGCGCCCGGGTCAGAGTCACATGGGGGCGAAAACGCTGTTCTTGTCTTGCCAGCGTCAATCCCGCCTCGGTGCAGGCCTGTTGCAGCCGTTCATGCAAAGTGAGCAACGCAGCCACGGCCTCGCCTTCCAGTGCCAGAATCGGGCTGTTGCTGTGCGGAAATGGCGCCGGGCCGGCCAGTGGCTGATGAATAGCAGCCGACTGCACGCAGATACCACCCACAGCGGGCGCCAGCAGGTCCAGTGTGGCGCTGTCGGTGTGCCCGAGAAACACCAGCGTCAGGTGCCAGTCATCCGCCATTTCCCAGCGCATTGAGGCCGTCGCACCAGCGCCACACCAGCCCTGCAACTGGCGACGCAGTGTGCCGGTAACCGGCAATCCCAGGAAACAGCGCATGCTCTTGCTCCGTTGTAGCCAGGCATAGCCGTCAGCGCCCGCGCCAAGGTAGAATTGCGCCCCCGCAAAGGAGACGTCCTCGCATGCCTGGTAAGGTCGGTTTTGTAAGCCTCGGTTGCCCGAAGGCATTGGTCGATTCAGAACGCATTCTCACCCAGTTGCGCACCGAGGGCTATGACGTGGTCCCGACCTTTCAGGACGCCGACGTCGTGGTGGTCAATACCTGTGGTTTTATCGACGCGGCCAAGGCCGAATCACTGGAAGCCATCGGCGAAGCGCTGAACGAAAACGGCAAAGTGATCGTCACCGGCTGCCTGGGCGTGCAGGAAGACGATATCCGTCAGGTGCACCCACAGGTGCTGGCCGTCACCGGGCCTCAGCAATACGAACAGGTAGTCAATGCAGTACACGAGGTTGTGCCGCCGAAAGCCGAGCACAATCCGTTCGTGGATCTGGTGCCACCGCAGGGCATCAAGCTCACCCCGCGTCATTACGCTTACCTGAAGATTTCCGAAGGCTGCAACCACAAGTGCAGCTTCTGCATCATTCCCAGCATGCGCGGCAAACTGGCCAGCCGGCCGGTCGGCGAGGTGCTCGACGAAGCGCAGCGGCTGGTGCGCGCCGGCGTGCAGGAACTGCTGGTCATTTCACAGGATACCAGCGCCTACGGCGTGGACCTGAAATACCAGACCGGCTTCTGGGACGGCATGCCGGTGAAGACCCGCATGCTGGAAATGTGCCAGGCGCTGGGCAGCATGGGCGTCTGGGTGCGGCTGCACTATGTGTACCCGTATCCGCACGTGGACGAGGTTATTCCACTGATGGCCGCCGGCAAAATCCTGCCCTATCTGGATATTCCCTTCCAGCATGCCAGCCCGCGCATCCTGTCGCTGATGAAGCGGCCGGCGCATGCGGAAAACACGCTGGAGCGTATCCGCCGCTGGCGCGAAATCTGCCCGGACCTGACCATTCGCAGCACCTTTATTGTCGGTTTTCCCGGTGAAACCGACGAGGATTTCGAATTGCTGCTGGACTGGCTGGAAGAGGCGGAACTCGATCGCGTCGGCTGCTTCACCTACTCTGCGGTGGAGGGCGCCCCCGCCAATGAGCTGCCGGACCCGGTGCCGGAAGAGGTTGCCGCCGAACGCCTTGAGCGGTTCATGAATGTTCAGGCGCGGATCAGCGCGCGCCGGCTGGCACGCAAGGTCGGCCGTGATATCGAGGTATTGATCGACGAAGTCGATGACGAGGGCGCCATCGGCCGATCCCAGGCCGACGCCCCGGAAATCGACGGGCTGGTGTACCTCAACGGCGAGACGGATCTCAAACCGGGCCAGCGCGTATGGGCCCGGGTGGAGCACAGTGACGAGCACGATCTCTGGGCAAGCCTCGTCGACAAAAACTGAATGCAAAACCAGGTAGGGCGTGGTGCACTACTGCTGATATTCAGCGAACTGCTGCTGGCGGTCATGGCGGCAATGGTCAAGCACGTCAGCCAGGATCTGCCACCGGAAGTCGTGACTTTTTTTCGCAACCTGCTCGGGCTGGCCGTGCTGTTGCCGTTCCTGCTGCAGCGCGGCGGCCTGCACGCCATGGCCACCCGTCGTCTTGGCGGCCACCTGATCCGCGCCGTGGCAGGCCTGGCCGCGATGTACTGCTACTTTTACACCATCGCGCATATTCCGCTGGCAGAAGCCGTGCTGGTGAAAATGACCACGCCGTTTCTGATGCCGCTGATTGCCTGGCTATGGCTCGGTGACCGTATCGGCGCGCGCACCCTGCTCGCCATCATGCTCGGCTTTGTCGGTGTCAGCTTTGTGTTGCGGCCGGTGCCCGGCCACTTCGACCCGGTGCACCTGGTGGCGCTGGCCGGCGCGGCGCTGATGAGCGTGGCCATGGTCGGTATCCGCAGTATTTCCGACACCGAACCGCCGCGCCGCACGGTGTTCTGGTTCGGCGTGTTCAGTTCGCTCATTTCCGCCGTGCCACTGCTCTGGGTACGTCCCCTGCCCGGCCCGGAACACTGGCCCTGGCTGGTCGCCATCGGCGTGGTGGCCACAGCAGCGCAGATCACCATGACCACCGCCTACAAGCTGGCCAGCCCCGGCCGGATCGGGATTTACAACTACACCTCCGTGGTGTGGGCGGCGTTGCTCGGGCTGGTGTTCTGGGCCGAGGCGCTGCACTGGAGCACGCTGGTGGGTACTGCGCTGATCTTCGCCGCCGGCGTCTGGAACCTGGAACGCAAAGGCCGTGTCAGTGCTGCACACGACGTTCCGGTGGTGTCCAGTCAAACGGCACCTGATAAGTCATCAGGAACCCGCCTATCGTGATCAATACCCGGGATATCCCGATATAGGAATCGGGGATCCTGACTTTCTGCTCACGGAATTTTTCCATCAGTTCCTGCATTGCTTCCAGCGGGTGCTGGCCACTCAGGCGATCGCTGAGCACATACATGGACAGGTCGCGCAGTGTCTCCGGGTTGCCACCGACAAATCCCGCGCGGGCGAACAGGTCACCCACATCCACATCACCGGCAAACCCCATCAGCCCGTACAGCAGGTGCGAGTAATGCCGGACCTCCTCCGGAGTCAGGCGGCCGATGGCGCCGAAGTCGAGGATGGTGATCTCACCCGCATCGTTGACGATGAAGTTGCCGGGATGCGGGTCAGCCTGGTAGATACCAAACCGTGTCACCTGTTGCAGGTAACTCGCGAACAGCGCGCCAAGCAGACGCGATGCCTCGTCGGGGTGCACATCAAGGTATTCGCGCAGGCGGTGGCCATGCACCCAACCGGTGATCATCACCGACTCACTGCTCAGGTCGTCGTGCAGCACCGGCACGCTGATACCGGCCGGATGCGGCAGACGCGCAAACCGGCGCAGGTTTTCAGCTTCGTTCCGCAGATCGAGTTCTGCCGCCGTCATGGCCAGCAACTGTTCTGTCACCTGTACCACGTCCAGTTCATGGACCAGCGGTGCGAGCAGGCGGGACAACAGCCGGAAAATGCGGCTGTCCTGCTCGAACAGGCGCGCCACTTCCGGCAGGCGTATCTTCACCGCCACTTCTTCCCCGCTGACCAGGCGTGCGCGATGCACCTGCGCAATCGAGGCGGTGGCCACCGGCACCAGGTCGAATTCGCTGAAACGGCTGGTCCAGTCGGCCCCCAGCGCTTCGGCCAGCACCGGCTTCAGCAGATCGAAATGCACCGGCTGGGCGGCGTTCTGAAGTGTTTGCAGGGAATCGATGTACTGGGACGGCAGCACATCCGGACGACAACTGAAAAACTGCGCCGCCTTGACCCAGCTCGCGCCATTGCGGCGGCACAGCCGGGTGATGCGCAGGGCGGCATCGGCGTGCACTTCCTCCAGCGTACGCTGGCTGCGTGCACGCTGCCGGCCGTATACCGCCAGCACTTCGGCCATGGTCGCCAGCGCACGCAGATAACGTCCACGGCCGGTCACCAGCGAACCCAGTGCACGCGCACCGATACCTATATTCTCTCGCAGCCCGACCAATGGGGCCTCCCCGGTTCAACTCATAATCTGCCCGATGCTGCCGGGCGGGTCCTGCCTGTGACGGCCTGTGCAGGCCGCTGTTGTTATGCATATATGTTATGCACACACCTTAGCGGGAATGCCGGGCAAGTTGAACAATCGGCGACAGCTTCGTAAGGTGTGCATCACACATTCTGCCGCCAGAATGTGTGTGTTGCTATCACCGCACCCCAGTAAAGCGTCTCCCGGCACGGAGAGGCCATGACCCGAGGAATCCGAATGCCCGCCAGCAAGGCCAATGAGATCCGTACCCGGGGCATCACCATCCTGCAGAAGAGCCACCCCGATATCCGCCGGCTGCGGCGCGAAGCCCACATCCCCTCGATCCACGGCAACAAGGTCTGGAACTCCAGCTTTGTCGTCATGGACTACCTCAAGCGCCACCGGCCGCCGGAAGGCAGCCGCCACATGGATATCGGCTGTGGCTGGGGCGTGCTGGCGGTGTACAGCGCCAAGCGCCTGGGGCTGGATGTGACGGCGGTGGACGCCGACCCGGATGTGTTCCCCTACCTTGACCTGCACGCAGAACGCAACGGTGTGACGATCACCACCCGGCGGGCCCGCTTTGAACGCCTGACACGCAAGCAGATGCAAGGCGTGCATACGATCACTGGCGCCGATGTGTGCTTCTGGGACGAATTGACCCCGGTGCTGTTCAAGCTGATCCGCCGGGCACTGTCCGCTGGCGTGCAGCAGATCATCATCGCTGACCCCGGTCGTGCACCCTTTTATGCGCTGGCGGAGCAATGCATCGAGCGTTTCGATGCGCGCCTGGAAGAACGGCGCACCAGCAAACCCCGCCCGGCCAGCGCCGATCTGCTGATTATTGAACCGCCCCGCTGACACCCTGCCCGGGGGCGCAAAGCGCCCCCATTGAATTTCCCGCCACTGTCGCCATCATTCAGGCATTCACGCCCCAAACAATGGAATGCGACCGATGAGTGATGAGCAGGCAACCCAGCAGCCCGGCCTCTCCCTGGTACTGCCGGAGCAGCGTCCGCAGCGGATTTATCTGCTGCCCGTCAACCAGCGCCCTTTTATGCCCGGCCTGGTGCAGCCCGTATTGTTCAAGCCGGATATCTGGCAACAGACGGTGGAGCGGGTCAGCCAGACACCCCACCACACCCTCGGGCTGGTCTATACCGGGGACCGTGCCCCCGAAGAGGTCGGCCCCGATGATTTCCCCGAGTACGGCTGCCTGGTGCGCGTGCATAACGCCGCCAGCGAGTCCGGTATGCTGCAACTGGTCGCCCAGGGGCTGGCCCGTTTCCGCATTACCGGCTGGCTCAGCCGCAAGCCCCCCTACCTGGTGGAAGTGGAATACCCGGAAGCGGAAGAAGAAGACTCCGATTCAGTGAAGGCCTATGCCCTGGCCATCATCAACACCATCAAGGAGTTGCTGCCGCTTAACCCGCTCTACAACGAAGGGCTGAAACTCTACCTGCAGAACTTCAGCCCGCGCGAGCCGTCTCCACTGACCGATTTTGCGGCGGCACTGACCACGGCCTCCGGCGCCGAGCTGCAGGGCGTACTGGAAACCGTGCCACTGCTCAAGCGCATGGAAAAAGTGCTGGTGCTGCTGAAGAAAGAGCTGGAAGTCGCACGGCTGCAGAACAGCATCAATGACCAGGTCAACGAAAAGGTCTCTGCCCAGCAACGGCAGTTCTTCCTGCGCGAACAGCTCAAGATCATCCAGAAAGAACTGGGGCTGGCCAAGGACGACCGCACCGCAGATGTGGAGGAATTCGAGGCCCGCGTGGCTGACCTGGCGCTGCCCGGTGCCGTGGCGAAACGGTTCGAGGAAGAGCTGAAGAAACTCTCAGTCCTGGAAACCGGCTCACCGGAATACGCTGTCACCCGCAACTATCTCGACTGGCTGACACAGGTGCCGTGGGGCAAGCTGTCCACCGACAACCTGGACCTGGGTCATGCCCGCAAGGTGCTGGAGGAACATCATGCCGGCCTGGCGGACATCAAGGACCGCATCATCGAGTTTCTCGCCATCGGTGCCATGCGCGGTGAAATGCGCGGCGCCATCATCCTCCTGGTCGGCCCGCCCGGTGTCGGCAAGACCAGCATCGGCCGCGCCATTGCCGAATCGCTCAACCGGCGTTTCTATCGGCTGAGCCTGGGGGGCATGCGCGACGAAGCCGAAATCAAGGGACATCGCCGCACCTATATCGGGGCCATGCCGGGCAAGCTGGTACAGGCACTGAAAGAAACCGGCACCAGCAACCCGGTGATCATGCTCGACGAGATCGACAAGCTTGGCCAGTCATTCCAGGGCGACCCCGCGTCTGCCCTGCTGGAAGTGCTGGACCCCGAGCAGAACCAGCAATTCCTGGATCACTACCTTGATCTGCGCGTGGACCTGTCACACACGCTGTTCATCTGCACGGCCAACACCCTGGATTCGATCCCCGGCCCGCTGCTGGACAGGATGGAAGTGATCCGGCTCGGCGGTTACATCACCGCCGAGAAAGTCGAGATTGCACGCAAGCATCTGTGGCCACGGGCCCTGGAACGTGCCGGGGTGAAACCGTCGCGGCTGAAAATTTCCGACAGTGCCCTGCGCGAGGTGATCGAGGGCTATGCCCGCGAGGCCGGCGTCCGCAACCTGGAGAAGCAGTTGAACCGCATCGTCCGCAAGGCAGTGGTGCAACTGCTGGACGGTCGGCGCAGCCTGTCCGTCACAGGCAACACTCTGCAGGAATTTCTCGGCAAGCCGTACTTTCGCCCGGAAAAACTGCAACGCGGTGTGGGAGTGGTCACTGGCCTGGCCTGGACGTCCCTGGGCGGCGCCACGCTGGCGGTCGAGGCCGCCCGCGTGCACAACCATGGTCGCGGCTTCCGCCAGACCGGCCAGCTCGGTGACGTGATGCGGGAATCCAGTGAAATCGCCTACAGCTTTGTGTCCAGCCACATCGAAGAGTATGGCGCCGACAAGGACTGGTTTCGTGAAGCCTTTATCCATCTGCACGTGCCGGAAGGCGCAACACCGAAGGACGGCCCCAGTGCCGGCGTCACGATGGCGACTGCGCTGATTTCGCTCGCGCGCAACCAGCGCCTGCCACGCAAACTCGCCATGACCGGCGAACTGACCCTGACCGGGCAGGTACTGCCGGTCGGCGGCATCCGCGAAAAGGTGATCGCCGCACGGCGTGTCGGCCTGCGCGAGCTGGTGCTGCCGGAAGCCAACCGGCGCGACTATGACGAACTGCCGGACTACCTGCGCGAGAAAATGACGGTACACTTCGCCAGCCATTATGACGACGTGTTCAAGACGGTATTCGGTTGAGGCAGACGACACATTGACCCAGGCCCCGTTGCAGGAACGCCCTTATTACATCGTGCCCCGCTGCGATGAGCCCGTGCGCACCCTGTACCGGGATGCCCACTGCTGGGTGGTGGAAAAGCCATCGTTGCTGTTGTCGGTGCCAGGCCGTGGCCCGGAGAACCGCGACTCGGTGACCTGGCGCCTGCAACAGGACGAGCCGGAAGTACGGGTGGTACACCGGCTTGACCTGGACACCTCCGGGCTGATGGTGTTCGCCATCGGCATCGAAGCACAACGTCGCCTGAACCGGGCCTTTGCTGAACGGGAAGTCAGCAAGACATACGAAGCCGTGGTGGACGGGCTGGTGGAAGACGACGCCGGCGAGATCACCTTGCCGATCATCGCCGACTGGGCCAACCGGCCTCGGCAGAAAATCTGCTTCGAGCGCGGCAAGCCCTCCCTCACCCGGTACCGGGTGCTGGACAGAGACCGCAACGATGACAGGACCCGCCTGCGGCTAACGCCCGTTACCGGCCGCTCGCACCAGCTGCGCATCCATCTCCGGGAGATTGGCCACGCCATCCTCGGCTGCGACCTGTACGCACCGCCAGCTGCCCTGGCACGCAGCGAACGGCTGCTGCTGCATGCCACCGAACTGGGTTTCAACCACCCTGCCACCGGCCTGTGGCACCAGTTCAGTTCTGCCGTGCCTTTCTGATGTCAGGCCCAGTCATCACCGTAGTGATGCAGTAGCTCTTCACCCGCCTGGATGTCCCGCAGTGTCATGACGCTCAGGTCTTCGTAGTAGGCCACATTCGGTTGCGCGGCGTGGTTGATGTAACGCAGATCGCAGGTCACCTGGACCGGCCGCGTCGCCTCATCCAGCCACAACACGTGCGGGCCGGCCCCGGCCGCCGGCTGTGTTGCGCAGATACCGAGCTCCGTCTCGGCGGGAATATCGACACGGGCAAACAGGCCCCTGCCATGTACCGGTGATGCACCGACATACACCAGTTCCTGTCGGAGATAAGCGCTGCTCATGCAAACCCTTTCATTTCATTCAGCCAAATGCGGACACCGGGCAACTCACTCCGGTGCCCCCCAGCCCGCAGTATCCGTTCGGGTGACGATCCAGATATTGCTGGTGATAGGTTTCAGCATAATAAAATATCGGCGCCGGCAGGATTTCCGTAGAAATCTGTCCGAGCCCGGCCTGGTCCAGCGCGTGCTGATAGGCCGCCCGGCTTTGCGTGGCCAGCTGCTGCTGGGATGCATCAAAGCAGTAGATGCCGGAGCGATACTGTGTCCCCACATCATTGCCCTGGCGCATGCCCTGCGTCGGATCGTGGCTTTCCCAGAACACTTTCAGCAACGTCTCATAGGTGGTCTGCGCGGGATAAAATACCACCAGCACCACTTCATTGTGCCCGGTGAGGCCACTGCAGACTTCCTCGTAGGTCGGGTTCGGTGTCAGGCCACCGGCATAGCCGACCGCCGTCACGCGCACGCCCGGCTGCTGCCAGAAACGCCGTTCCGCGCCCCAGAAGCAGCCCAGCCCGAACAGGGCCTGCTGGTACTGCCCGGGCCAGGGCGGTGTCAGTGCCAAACCGGTGACGCGATGTGGTTCAGTCACCGGCATGGCCTGCTCGCGCCCCGGCAGGGCCTGCTCCGCCGTGGGCATCTGTTGTTTGTCAGCGTTGCTTCGCCACATAAACGGCCTCCGTATTACCGACCACTCGCCCCATCGTGCTTGCAGCCGGTCAACAAGATCATTACATATCAGTAAACACCAAATGCGGCACACTGACGCTTTACCATGGTCATGACGTGGAGAATGGTGGTCCACGTTGCCGCTTTCAAGGCACGTACAATCGTGCCACACGACGATGACAAGGGAGTGTTTCCATTGGGGCTGCTTGATACCGGCAAGGATCTGCGTCGCGCCAACACACTGGCGACCATCCTGCTCAAGTACGGTTTTGGTGATGTGATCCGCCGCCTCGGGCTGGCCGCGCCGCTGGAACAGGCCGGCAAGCTGGTGCGCACCAGCATTGATCGCGATTTGCTGACCATGCCACCACCGCAGCGGCTGCGCTGTGCACTGGAGGAAATGGGGCCGACGTTCGTCAAGCTCGGCCAGATCCTGGCCACCCGTGTGGACATGTTCCCGCGTGAATGGATCGATGAGTTCGAGCGCCTGCAGGACAACACCCCGGCATTGCCCTTCGAACAGCTCTTGCCGATGGTGGAGCAGGCGCTCGGCAAACCGGTCACCAAGGTCTTCCGCAACATTGATCCGGTACCGCTGGGCGTGGCTTCCATTGGCCAGGTGCACCGCGCCACCACCCTGCGTGGTGAACAGGTGGTACTGAAAATCCAGAAGCCCGACATCCGCGCCAAGATCGATTCCGACCTGCGTCTGTTGCGCCATGTGGCTCGGCTGGCCGTGGACAACTCCGCCGAGTTGCGCCGTTACCGGCCCGTGGAACTGGTGCGCGAATTCGAACGCTCACTCAGCCGTGAACTGGATTTCACCATCGAGGCGCGCAACGCCGACCGCATTCGCAAGAACCTGCGCAAGCTGGAATGGGTCAAGGTACCGCGGGTGTACTGGTCCTGGACCAGCCCCACCCTGAGCGTGCAGGAACTGATCGAAGGCATCCCCGCACGGCAGCTCGAACGCCTGGAAGCCGCCGGCATGGACCGCCCGCTGATTGCCCGCCGTGGCGCCGCCATCGCCTGGAAAATGGCACTGGAGGACGGCTTCTTCCACGCCGATCCGCATCCAGGCAATTTCCTGATCATGCCCGGCAACCGCATCGGCATGCTCGACTACGGCATGGTCGGCAAACTGTCCCACTCACGCCGCGAGCAGATGGTGCAGATCATGAAATCGGTGGTGCTGCAGGAGCCGGAAGGCTGTGCGGCGGTGCTGGCCTCCTGGTCCGATGGCCAGCCGGTGAAGTATGAAGCGCTGGTGGCCGACGTCGAGGATGTGATCTCGCTTTACTATGGCATCCCGCTGGAAGACCTGGATGTCGGCGCCCTGCTCAACGACATCACCGGCCTGCTGCGCAACCATAATCTGGTCTTGCCGCCGGATATCGCCTTGCTGATCAAGGCGATCATCACGCTGGAAGGCTTCGGGCGCCTGATCCACCCCGGCTTTGACGTGATGAGCGAGGCCGAGCCGCTGATACGCCGCATGCTGCGCCAACGCTACAGCCCGACGCGGCTGGCAAAGAACCTGAGCCTGAAGGCCCTCGACGCGGTAGACCGCCTGTATGCACCGCCAGCGCCCGCCGGCAACCCCGTCAGCGAAGGCAACGGCATCGATCCCCGCCATCTGGAACGGCTGGTGCGGCATATCGAGCGCTCTCAGTATCGACAGGTGCAGGCGATGCTCGTCACAGGCGGTATAATCGCCGGAGCCGTGATGCTCGGTGGGCGCACCCCGCCGACCCTGTGGGACATATCGCTGTTCGGTCTGCTGGTGTTTCTCGGCAGTACCACCTGGGGCGCCTGGCTGATGCTGGTGTCGCGCCGTTACCTGCGCGAATGGGAATGAACCGGCGCATCCGGCGGTCATAACATCCTGAATACTGTGCCGACCGGACGCCAAGGAGTGCCTGAATGAGTCGCCGCCACCTGTCACTGACGAAAACCGTGCTGGTCACCACCGCCGCACTGATCGCTGCCTGCAGCACATCGCCGCTGGGCCGCAACCAGTTCCTGCTGATGCCGGCAGCGGAAATGGACGAAATGGGCGTCGCCGCCTACAACCAGATGAAAAGCGAAACCCCGGTCAGCAAGGACAGCCGCAAGGTCGCCTATGTCCGCTGCATCGCGGACAACATCACCACCAGCCTGGACAGCGACCAGCAATGGGAGGTGAACCTGTTTCAGGACGACAGCGCCAACGCCTTCGCCCTGCCCGGCGGCAAGATCGGCGTCAATACCGGGCTGCTCAAGGTGGCCACCAACCAGCACCAGGTGGCCGCCGTGATGGGCCATGAAGTGGGCCATGTGCTGGCCCAGCACTCCAATGAACGGGTGTCGCTGCAATACGCCACGCAAAGCGGCATGCAGATTCTTGCCGCCATGGCCGGCGAAGCCACCCAGGAAAAACAGATGCTGTTTGGCCTGCTGGGGCTGGGCGCGGAATACGGTATTGCCCTGCCGTTCAGCCGCAAACATGAAAGCGAGGCCGATGTGATCGGCCTGCAGCTGATGGCCCAGGCCGGCTTCGACCCGCGGGAAAGCGTGTCACTGTGGGAGAACATGGCCGCCGCCAGCGGCGGCAGCCCGCCACAGTTCCTGTCCACGCACCCGTCCCATGCCACCCGTATCCGCGACCTGCAGGCGCGCTTGCCGGAGGTGATGCCGTTGTATCAGCAGGCCCAGGCGGCGGGCCGCCGGCCGAACTGCACGCCCTGAGCGCGTGTGCCGGAAACAGAAAGGGGCGCTGCAAGGCGCCCCTTTCGTATCGTGATACCGCTTACTTGTAGTATGCGTTTTCGGTCATGGAGTGGTCCGTCTTGTCGCGGACTGCGGTCAGCTCCGGCAAGCGCTCCTTGAGGGTTTTCTCCACCCCGCTCTTCAGTGTCATGTCCACCGCCGAGCAGCCCTGGCAGCCACCGCCAAATTCCAGGATGGCAACATTGTCATCGGTCAGTTCCAGCAACTGCACATTGCCTCCGTGCGCCGCCAGGCCGGGGTTGATCTCGGAGTACAGCACGTAGTTGATACGCTCTTCCAGCGAGGCATCGTCACTCAGTTCCGGTACCCGGGACTTGGGCGCGCGGAAGGTGAGCTGGCCGCCCATGCTGTCCTTCTTGTAATCAATGACGGCATCTTCCAGGTAGCGCACGCTGCTGCCGTCGATCCAGGCGTGAAAGCCTTCATAATCGATGCGCACATCATTGCCTTCCTGCTCACCTTCGGGGCAGTAGGCCATGCAGCACTCTGCATGCGGCGTACCGGGGCGTTCTACAAAAATACGTACACCAATCCCCGGCGAGCTCTGTTTGGCGAGCAGGTCGCGCAAGTAGTCCTGAGCGGTCGGGGTTACCGTAATCAGCGTTTCTGCCATGAGTCTCTCGGGCTGAGAATTTCCGACTATTTTAGTCAAGTATGCAGCAGCATGCCAGCATCGCTCACGGGCGTGCCTGCAACGGCTCTGCTATGCTTGCCCCCTTTTCCGCCAGGACCACACTGTGCTTGACCGGGACCGCAGCCGCCGCATCCTTGCCCTCGCCCTGCCAATCATGGCTGCCATGGCCAGCCAGAGCCTGTTGAACCTGGTCGATGCAGCCATGGTCGGCAGCCTCGGTGACGCCGCCCTGGCCGCCGTGGGCATCGGTGGCTATGCCAACTTCATGGCCATCAGCCTGGTGCTTGGCCTCGGTGCCGGGGTACAGGCCGTGGTGGCGCGGCGCAAGGGCGAAGACGCCAGCGACGTGTATGCCGTCCCGCTGAACGCCGGCCTGCTGCTGGGCCTGGGCATTTCGATACCGATCCTGCTGTTTTTCCTGCTGTTTGCCGGTGATCTCGTCAACTTTCTCAACACTGATCAGGCCGTGCGCGAGCTGGCGGAACCCTATCTGCTGGCGCGCATCGGCGGTGTCTTTGCGGTGGCAATGAATTTCAGCTATCGCGGCTACTGGAACGGCATCAATCGCTCCGGCGTCTACCTGCGCACCCTGGTCACGGTGCATGTCGTCAACGTGATCCTCAGCTACGGGCTGATCTACGGCGCTTTCGGCCTGCCGGAACTGGGCAGCACCGGCGCCGGCATTGGCACCACCGTGGCGCTGTACGCCGGCAGCCTGCTGTACCTGCTCCAGACCTGGCGCGAAGGCCGTGTGCACGGCTTCATGCGCGCGTTGCCGACACGGGCGACGCTGGCCAGCATCCTGCGCATTTCGGCGCCGAACTCGTTGCAGCAATTGCTGTTCTCGGCCGGGTTGACGGTGCTGTTCTGGATCATCGGCCGTATCGGCACCGCTGAAGTCGCGGTGTCGCATGTCCTGATCACGCTGGTGCTGTTCCTGATCCTGCCGGCCATCGGCCTGGGCCTGTCCGCCACCTCGCTGGTCGGCCAGGCACTGGGGCGGCGCGACGCCGAGGACGCCTACCGCTGGGGCTGGGACGTGACGCGCATCGCCACGCTGCTGCTGGGGCTGATGGCGATGCCCATGTGGCTCGTGCCGGACCTCATCCTGGGCGTGTTCCTGCACGACCCGGCGCTGATCGAGCTGGGCCGGCTGCCACTGATGATCACCGGCGTCGCCATCTGCCTGGACGGCATCGCCATTGTGTTTACACAGGCCCTGCTGGGGGCCGGCGCCGCCCGCTCGGTGATGCTGGTGACACTGTGTGTACAGTGGTTTTTCTTTCTGCCGCTTGCCTATATCATCGGCCCCGTGCTGGGCGCAGGTCTGCTGGGCGTCTGGATACTCCAGGCCGGGCAACGATTATTGACCTCCACCCTGCTGGGCTGGCTCTGGGTCCGTCGACGCTGGGCCAGTATTGAACTTTGAGCGGCCTTCATGGCCGCTGCCCGGGAGAAACCCCATGCAAGATAACCAGCCTGTTCCCATCCAGGACAATCCCGAACCAGGCAAACCGAATCTGTTTCAGGTGATCTGGAGCGTGATCGCCGCGCTGTTCGGTGTACAAAGCGGCAAGAACCGCGAGCGGGACTTCAAGCAAGGCAAGGCCGGCGACTATATTCTGGTCTATGTGGTGCTGGTGGTGGCGATGGTGCTGGGCATGGTGGTCACCGTGAACATGGTGCTCGACGCGGCCAGTAAATAACCGCCGTCCATAACCATATAGCGATATAGTCCTTTTCGCTCCAGAACCGATTTGCTAGAGTGCGCGGCCCTCACGTAAAGGCGTGAGGGCCTGATTAATGAATGACTTAGGGTGATGTCCCGACGCCATGTACGTATACCAGGATTATGACCGCCAGCTGCTGAACGAGCGCGTGGCACAGTTCCGCGACCAGACCCGCCGCTATCTGGACGGGCAGCTCAGCGATGACGAGTTTCTGCCGCTGCGTCTGCAGAACGGCCTGTATATCCAGCGCTATGCACCGATGCTGCGTGTTTCGGTGCCCTACGGCATGCTCAACAGCACCCAGTTGCGCACGCTGGGCCATATTGCCCGCACCTGGGACAAGGGCTATGCCCACGTCTCGACCCGCCAGAACATTCAGTACAACTGGCCGGAGCTGGAAAACGTACCGGACATCCTCGCCGAACTGGCCAAGGTGGAGATGCACGCCATCCAGACCAGCGGCAACTGCATCCGCAACGTCACCACTGACGAATTCGCCGGCATCAATGCCGCAGAAGTCGAGGACCCCCGTCCCTGGTGCGAAATCATCCGCCAGTGGGCCACCTTCAACCCCGAATTCGCCTACCTGCCACGCAAATTCAAGATTGCCGTGAACGCGGTGCCGAACGAAGACCCGGCATTGATCGGCGTGCATGACATCGGTGTGCAGATCGTTCACCGTGATGGCGAAACCGGCTTTACCGTGCTGGCGGGTGGCGGCCTGGGCCGCACACCGATGACCGGCGAAGTGATCGGTGAGTTCGTGCCGTGGCAGCACCTGCTGTCGTACCTGGAAGCGATCCTGCGCGTATACAACAAGTACGGCAATCGCGACAACAAGTACAAGGCGCGCATCAAGATCCTGGTAAAGGCGCTCGGCGCAGAAAAATTCCGCGAGCTGACCGAAGCCGAATTCGCCGAGCTGAAAGACGGCCCGATCACCCTGACCGCCGACGAAGTCGATCGCATGCGCGGTCATTTCAGCGAACCGGCCTATGACGGCAGTGCCACTGACCAGCCGGCCGCGCTGACCGAGGCGCTGGCATCAAGCAAGGCGTTCAATCGCTGGTACCACACCAACGTGCACGCCCATCGCCAGCCGGGCTACGCGGCGGTGACGCTGACACTGAAAAAGACCGGCCGCGCGCCCGGCGACATCACCGATACCGAATTCGATGCCGTCGCTGACCTTGCCGATCAATACAGCTTTGGCGAATTGCGCACCACCCACCAGCAGAACATCGTGCTCGGCGATGTGCGCCAGGACCAGCTGTTTGCCCTGTGGGAAGCACTGGAAGTGCTCGGCTTTGCGACACCGAACCTGAAACTGCTGACCGATATCATCGCCTGCCCCGGCGGTGATTTCTGTTCGCTGGCCAATGCCAAGTCGATCCCGATTGCGGAAGCCATCCAGCGTCATTTCGAAGACATGGACTACCTGCACGATCTCGGCCCGATCGACCTGAACATTTCCGGCTGCATGAACGCCTGTGGCCATCACCACATTGGCCACATCGGCATTCTTGGCGTGGACAAGAAAGGCCGGGAGTACTACCAGATCACCCTGGGAGGTCGTGGTGACAAGACCTCGCGTATCGGCGAAAAACTCGGCCCCTCGTTCGAGGCCGACGAAGTGGTGCCGGTAATCGCCAGGCTGGTCGACCTGTACGTGGAACAGCGCCAGCCGGACGAGCTGTTCATCGACACCTACGAACGCCTGGGTATCGACCCCTTCAAGGAGCGCGCTTATGCCAGCCATCATTAAAGACGGTACCATCGTCGATGATTCCTGGCAGCGCCTGACTGCCGAACAGATTGAACAGCAAGGCCTGCCGGCCGAAGGCGACCTGATCGTGCCGCTGCCGGTGTGGCAGGCGCAGCGCGATGCCATCGCCGCACGGGCGGGTCGCACCGCCGTGTGCCTGGAGCCAGGCGAGGAGCCCTCCGAAATCGCAGCCGACCTGGATCGCCTGCCGCTGGTGGCCATCGATTTCCCGGCTTTCAAGGATGGTCGCGGCTATTCCTACGCACGCGAGCTGCGCACCCGCTACCAGTACACAGGTGAAGTCCGCGCAGTGGGCGATGTGCTGCGCGATCAGCTGTTCTACATGCACCGCGTCGGCTTCAATGCCTTCCAGATTCGTGCGGACCGCGACATTGAAGATGCGCTCAACGGCCTGAAGGATTTCTCCGTCACCTATCAGGGCGATGTGAACGATCCGCGTCCGATCTACCGTCGCCGCTGAGGCCGACGGCAATAAAAAACCGCGCAAATGCGCGGTTTTTTATTGCCCGGGGAAAGCAGGCCCGGGTCTACAGCTAAAGCCACTTCCAGCGCTTGAGGACCACCGCCATCACCAGCCCGATGATCAGCAGCCCTGTCGCGAAGACCATGAAACCGTTGTGTGATTCAGCCCCCGGCATGCCCCCAAGGTTGACGCCCATCAGGCCGGTAAGAAACCCCATCGGCAGGAAGATGATCGAGACAATCGCCAGCACATACATGCGCTGGTTGAGCGCATCCGCAAGACGATTGCTGAGGTCTTCCTGGGCAATCAGGGCATGCTCCCGCGCGGCATCAAGATCTTCCAGCAGACGTTGCAGCCGGTCCGCCACTTCGCGCAACTGGCCGCGCTCACGGTCCGACAGCGGGCTGGCGGGGTCCACCAACCGGGCCAGCGCATCACGCTGCGGCGCCAGAAAACGGCGCAACACCGTCACCCGGCGCCGCACCAGCGACATCTCGCCGAGCATGGCACGGCTCTGGCGCTGCATCGCGGCTTCCTCGTACTCACCGACCTGCTCTTCCACCTGATCGACCACGTCTTCCATGTTCCAGGTGAGGTCATCGACCAGTTCCACCAGCAGGCCATAGCTGGTGCCAGGCGCATCGCCCTGGTCAGCCCGGGCCAGCAGGCTGCTGACCGCACGCAGTTGCCGCCGCTGGGTGCTGATTACGCGGCCCGGTGTCACCCACAGGCGAATCGCGATCATGTCTTCCGGCTCGGCACCGGGATTGAGATTGACGCCACGCAGGTAGACCAGCAGGCCCTCCTGCATCATGGTCACACGCGGCCGGGTTTCCTGCGCCAGCAGGGCATCGGAAACCAGTGCCGGCACATCTTTCTGCTCATACAACCAGACAGACGAGGCGTCTGCGGTGTAGTCCAGATGCACCCACAGCAGCCCCTGTGATGGCTCCCACTGGCAGACACCCTCCCAGTCGAGCGTACGGGCGCCGCCCCGGCCATCCAGCAGCACGGCATGCACGAGTCCTTCCATGGCGCTCTCCTTGGCTTTTATCGACGTCAGGCGAGGTTCACCAGCACACGGCCCCGCACACCGCCCTGAAGGATCGTATCAAACCAGGGCACCAGGCCGGCCAGGTCGGTTTCCGCAGCGCACAGTGATTCCAGCACGGGAATGCGCCAGTCCGTCGCCAGCCGCTCCCACACCGCCGCCTTGGTCGCCAGCGGTTGCTCCACACTGTCCACACCAAGCAGACGCACGTTGCGCAGGATAAAGGGGAACACGGTCAGCGGCAGGTCAGTGGACGCAGCCAGGCCACAGCAGGCCACCGCGCCGCCATAGCTGGTGCTTTTCACGGCGTTCGCCAGTGGCTCGCCGCCCAGGGTATCCACTACCCCGGCCCAGCGCGGTTTCAGAACCGGCTTGCTGGCCCCGGCCAGCATTGCCTCACGGTCAATCAGCGCCGTGGCGCCAAGTTGTGTCAGCCAGTCCGCTGCCTCGGCCTTGCCGCTGCCTGCCACCACCTGGAAACCCAGGTGCGCCAGCAATGCCACGGCAAAAGAGCCCACACCGCCGGTGGCACCAGTGACCAGCACTTCACCATCGGCCGGCGTGACACCGGCATCCAGCAGCGCCTGCACGCACAGCCCGGCCGTCAGGCCGGCAGTGCCGTGCAGCATGGCGACACGCGCATCCAGCCCGCCGGGCAGTTTCAGCACCCAGCCCGCCGGGACACGGATGTATTCGCCATAGCCTCCGGCGGTATTCATGCCCAGGTCATAGCCGGTCACCAGTACCGGCGTGCCTTCGGCGAAGGTATCAGTGCTGTCGGTGACCACGACCCCGGCGGCATCAATGCCCGGTGTATGCGGGTAATTGCGCGTCACGCCCCGGTTGCCGCTGGCCGACAGCGCATCCTTGTAGTTCAGCGAAGACCACTGCACCCGGATCAGCACATCACCGGGTGGCAGGTCATCCAGAGAGCGCTGCACCAGACGGGTGGCGAAGCCATCGCCTTCCTCGGCCGTCTGCAACGCATTGAAGGTGTCCGTCATCGGTGCTCTCCTCGATGCTCTCTTCGGTGCTCTCTTCGGTGCTCTCTTCCGTGTTCTCTTCGGTTCACTGCCACCAGCGCTGCGCGCCGCGATGGAACCAGCGCTCGGTAACGCGCATCACCGCTGCCTCGAACGACAGGCCCAGGCGCTCCGCCAGCTTCTGGCGAGTGTGCCAGGTCACCTCATACACTTCCGCGTCGCGGCAGCGTCCCAGCAGGTATTCGTCACTGGTCTGGATCTCGTCCACCAGCCCCAGCTCCTTCGCCCGACTGCCAAACCAGTGCTCACCGGTCGCCACCTTGTCGATATCCAGGCCTCGGCGGTGTTCGCGCACGAAGTCCTTGAATAGCACATGGGTGTCTTCCAGTTCTTCCTGGAATTTCTGCCGGCCATGCTCGGTGTTCTCGCCAAACATGGTCAGGGTGCGCTTGTATTCGCCGGCAGTCATCAGCTCGACGTCGATCTCGTTCTTGCGCAGCAAGCGATGGAAATTGGGGATCTGTGCCACCACACCGATGGAGCCCAGCACCGCAAACGGCGCTGCGACAATGCGATCGGCGATGCAGGCCATCATGTAACCACCGCTGGCCGCAACGCGGTCCACACACACGGTGAGCCGCACGCCCTGGCTACGGATGCGCTTGAGCTGAGAGGCCGCCAGGCCGTAGGAATGCACCAGGCCACCCGGGCTTTCCAGCCGCACCATGACTTCATCCTGTTTATCAGCAACCTGTAGCAAGGCACTGATTTCTCTGGACAATGCATCGACTCCACTGGCCTGCACATCACCGTCAAAATCGAGCACGAAGACCCGTGGCTTGCTGGGCGCGCCACCGGGTACGGCATTGGCCTTCTTGTCGGCCTTGGCCCTGGCCTTCTCCTCTTTACGCTGCTGTTTGCGGGCCTGCTTGCGCTCGCCCTCCGGCAGCACCGCCTCGCGGATGCCGTCGCGCAGTTCATTGAACTCTTCGTTCAGGTGCCGCACCCGGATATCCCCGTGCTGGTCACCGCCCTGCCCACGCTGCCGCGCAGCGGTGGACACGATACCGCCCACCACAAACAGAATCGCTACCACGAGGGTAGCGACCTTGGCGAGAAACAACCCGTATTCACTCAAAAACGCTATCACTCACTGCTCCTGACTCGTTTCACGCCTGCCCCGCGCCACGCGGGGAATTCACTCCAGCATCGCCGCTTCGGCGACCCCGTTCAGCGGCCGGCCTTCCAGTTGGCCCGCCGACGGAACGACCTGGAAAATAGCACCATCTGCCATCGGCAGATAGGCCACACCCATGACCGAGGTATTCAGCAACAGACCGCCCTCGCCGTCATGGATATCAAATACTACCGGCGCCCGATGGATGCTGTGCCGGGTACGCTCGCGGGAACGCTCGTGTTCCAGCGCCAGATAACGCCCCTGGATACTGTCCAGCTGATAGCCCGGGCGGGCGCCGAACAGGGCAAACAGCCCTTTCCAGGACACCACCCGCACATCCAGCTGCCAGAGATCGCCGCGCAGGGCGTAATCATGGCTTTGCCCGTCCGGCAACGCCACCGTGGCAACAAAATTCTGGGGCCCCAACTCGCGAAAGCTGACCGTCGCCACCGGTGTTTCCGGCTTCAGTTCGCTGTAGCTGTACAGGTTCATCGCATACAACGCGCTGTACACCGCCAGCCCGACCAGCAACAGGCCGGCGCTGCCCTTGAGCCATTGCAGCAGCCATTGCTGACGCAGCAGCACCCAGGCGCCCAGACCGACCAGCACCAGACTCAGGCCGATCAGCACGATCGGCACGCCACTGAAATTCATTCATTACCCCCTTCCGCCAGTGCCTTGCGGCGCTGGACCCAGTCCTCGATCAATGCCCGCGCAATGCTGCCGGTGGGCGGAATCGGCGGCAGGTCACTGTAGTGCCACCAGTGCGCCTCGACGATTTCCTCTCCGTCCACGTTAATGTCCCCTTCCGCGTAGTCGGCATGGAAACCAAGCATCAGCGCGTGGGGGAACGGCCAGGACTGGCTGGCGTAGTAGTGCAATGTGCCGAGCTTGAGTCCGGTCTCTTCGAACACTTCACGGTGCACCGCCTGCTCGGCGCTCTCGCCCGCCTCGATAAAGCCGGCCAGGCAGCTGAAAAACCGCGCCGGAAACCGCGCCGCACGCGCCAGCAACACCTCGTCCCCGCGCGTCACCAGCGCGATCACGCAGGGCGAAATGCGCGGGTACTGGGTGTAACCGCAATTCGGGCAGGCCATGGCACGGTCATGGCGGTGGCTTTCCGCACGGGTGCCGCAGCGGGAACAGAACTGGTGATTGCAGTACCAGGTGGCCACCTGGGAGGCGCGGCCGGCCATGGCGAAGGTCAGCTCGTCCAGCTCACCCAGCAACCGGCGCAGTTCCGACAGATAGAAACCGGGCGGCACCTGCGCCGGGTCGTCCAGGGGCACCGCAAAACAGTCCTGCTGGCGCAGCCGGCCCAGATACAGCGGCTCGGCGCCCGGCAGGCCGATCTCTTCCACCGTTTCGCCTTCCGGCAGCAACGGCAACGACGGGTCCTCACTGACCATCAGCCGGCCGTCGTGGAAGACGAACCACAGGGCGCGGCCATTCAGGGCCGCCGGCATGCTGGCCAGGAATTCCAGATCACTATGCACGCATCAACCTCGCTTCCCCATCGGCCCTCAGGCAGGCTGCGGCGCGCGCATCACCGGATAGCCCAGTTCGGCCAGGCTTTCCTCCGCCACTTCCAGTACTGCGTCACCAATGGGCTTATGTTCTTCCATACTTTCCAGATAGTAATCAATGCTCGTGATGGCGTCGGCAAGGGTTTCCATCTGCTCACGTACCGGCGCACCACTGCCGGTCAGCATCGATTGTTCGATGTACTGGCGACAGCCTTCAAGAATGGCCCGCGCGCGGTCCAGTTCCAGGAACATCAGGCCGCCGGACACACCCACCAGCACAGACGGCACGTTGCTCAGGTGCATGCGGTCGCCCTGGCTGTCGATAAAGGACGTCAGCGAGCGTTTGGTCAGGGAAATACCTGCGCGGCACTCCCCCACCACCGTCATCCGTGCTTCATCGAGCTGGTACAGGGAAATGCGGGTGTTGCGCACCTCGCGGTTGATATCGTCCGCCGGTGCAAAGCGGCGCTCCAGCGTGGCGACAGCATTCTCGACCATCAGCAGGTCATCCACCAGCGCATGGAAGTCCATGCCCTCGGGGTCCACTTCACCATTGCGCCACTGCCGCACCTGGTCCGCCCGGCCGCGAATCTGCGCGGCTTCGCGACTCTGCCCGATCATCACCAGCGTGCCGGCAAGCCGCACCAGCGTATCCGCCAGATCGCCGTAGTCGGTATCGGCCGCCCCCTGCGCCGCCATGTCCAGCGTGGACTTGATGTCGTTCAGTTCTTCTTTCAGCGCGGTCGCCACGGTCCGGATCACCGAGCCGCCGGCACCGCTCATCAGCGACAGCTCTTCCTGCAAGGCGCCGTCGGTGAAGCGCGGCCGTACCGAGAAGGCACGTTTCACCTCCCCGATCAGCCCCTGGTCCTGGGTGGCCAGCGACACCAGATAGACGCTCTCTTTTACCAGCAACAGGGGCGCGTCGCTTTCCAGCGCCCGCTCACCTTCGTAGACCAGCCGCTTGATCTGCCGGTCGAACTGCGACAACAGTTGCTTGCGCGCCGGCGTCAGGCGCATCTCATCCGCCAGCAGGGCCTCTACCGCCGCACGGGCCACCCACCAGAGGCGTCCCATCGGCGCATCGCCACACAGCCGGTCGATACGCGCCAGCGCGCGGCTGACCAGCTTCAGGCTGGTACGGCTCTCACCGCGCAGCACCCCCAGCAGCCCGACCTGGTACATGTGCCGCATGCGCCGGCACAGACGCGTCACGTCGGTGCGCGGAGTACTGGCAGGCGCGGCCGGTGGCTGGCGTTCACGGGTGACATCGACACGGAAGAAGTGACTTTCGGCGATCAGCGGTTTGCCCGCCGAGCGTCGCAGTTCATTGATCCCGCCCACCAGCAGTTCCGGCATGGCGGCGTTCTTGAGCTGCACATATTCGAGATAGCGGCCCAGCAGCACGATGGCGTTGCCCAGCGTGCCCACCATCCGCTCGGGCGTGACGCTGCGACCAATGGCCTCGGCCACCAGTTCCATTTCCTCCGCCATCAGCGCCGCTGCCGGCAATTCCAGTATCTGGCAGATGCCGCGCACCTGGTGAAACGCCTCGGCGCACACCTTCAGCTCGCCGCTGCGAGACGTATCCTCGGAGAACACTTCCAGCGCGCTCTCGGCCTGGCTGAGCGTGGCGTCGAGTTCGTCCTTGAGGAACGTCAGAGAGGTGGTATTGGTAATGGCGACCATGGACTCTCCACACACCTTTGTTTGTTATGGCCGGTCATGCTGCGCCGGCGCCTGTCGCGCCGGACCACATCCCCCAACCGGCGGCCGGCCCTGGCGGGCCGTCCCGTCTACCCCGCAGCCTGCCGGCTGCGCTCAGAACACTGCAACGGGAACCTTACCTGCCATGACACACGACAACCGTAGCAGAATCGTTGTAAGGCCGTCCCCGGCCGCACGCGCGCCTCAACAATGCGTCAACTTTATACCCTAAACAACTGAATTAACGATATTTTGTTAACCATGACACAGCGCCGGATCAGTGTTCAGCTGCGCTGTCCTGCTCCAGCTGGAGCCACAGTGCGCCCTGTTCCGACGCCCTGGCAATGCCGCCGAGCTTCGCCTCGTGTGCCGCCAGTTCGTCACCGCTGGCGCGAATTACCTTCAATGCCGGGCGATCCGGTGCCAGCCGCCGGATCGGCTCGGCGCTGGCCTCCCCGCTGCTGTTATTGCTGTCCTGGCCACCCAGCGACAGGCGCGCCTGGCCGCCGGTCATGATCAGATAGACCTCGGCCAGAATCTGGGCATCCAGCAGCGCGCCGTGCAATTCGCGGTTGAAGTTGTCGATGCCATAGCGACGACACAGCGCATCCAGGTTGTTCTTCTGCCCCGGATGCTTGGCGCGGGCCAGTTGCAGGGTGTCCAGGATCTTGCAGCGCTGTTCGATCGGCTTGTCCTGCCCCAGCCGCCGCAGTTCGTGGTTCAGGAAGCCGACGTCGAAGGCGGCGTTGTGAATGACCAGTTCCGCGCCATCGATAAACCGCAGGAAATCCTCCGCCACGGCACTGAACACCGGCTTGTCGGCCAGGAATTCACGGGTAATGCCGTGCACCTGCAAGGCGCCCTCGTCAATATCCCGCTCCGGATTCAGGTACAGGTGCAGGTTGTTGCCGGTAAGCCGGCGGCCGACCATCTCGACGCAACCGATCTCGATCACCCGGTGCCCTTCCGACGGCTCCAGGCCGGTGGTCTCGGTATCCAGTACGATCTGCCTGCTCATGACGTCGTGGCTCCTGTGCTGCGCTGCAATTCATCAATGCCCTGATTGGCGAGCTGGTCGGCGCGTTCATTGCCGGCATCGCCGCTGTGGCCCTTGACCCAGCGCCATTCAATGCTGTGCCGGGCTGCCGCCTGATCCAGCCGCTGCCACAATTCGCCGTTCTTGACCGGGCTCTTGCTGGCGGTACGCCAGCCGTTGCGCTTCCAGCCGTGAATCCATTTGGTAATGCCTTCGAGCACGTACTTCGAATCCGTGTACAGCACCACCTGGCAGGGTTGCTTCAGGGCTTCCAGCCCCTTGATCACCGCCGTCAGTTCCATCTGGTTATTGGTGGTCTGTGGCTCGCCGCCGTGCAGGGTTTTCTGCACCGTGCCATACCGCAGCAGCACTCCCCAGCCGCCGGGTCCCGGATTACCCCGGCAGGCGCCGTCGGTATACATCTCAACCTGCTTCAAACACTGATTCCCCGTGTCATTCTGTCGCGTCCGGTTCATGCCGCTGCCGCCAGCGGGCCATCGAGACCGGCACCACATTCGGCGCGGCCTGCGGCAGCGAGAAACGCGGCCTGCTCGGGCGCATTACGGCGGCGCGCTTGCGCGCCACCAGCACATAGAAAGCGCCATGCTGGGACCAGAACCTGGCACCCAGGGTATCCAGCCAGCGAAAACGCCGGCGCATGCTGCCTGCCAGCGGCAGGTTGTACAAGCCGGAGTCAAAGCCTTCCACTTCACAGGCCAGCACCTGCAGCCAGTCGCTGACGCGATGCGGCCGGATAAACCGGCCAATCCAGGGGACTTTCGAGGAATGCAGCCGGAACAGCCGCCAAAGCCCCCACAGGCCCAGCGGCTGGAAGCCGACCACCACCAGCGCGCCGCCCGGCTGCAGCGCACGTGCCAGTTGCCCCAGCACCAGGTGCGGATCATCCTCGAAATCCAGGCTGTGGTGCAGCAGCACCAGATCCAGACACTGCCGTGGCAATGGCAATTGAGACGGCCGGGCAATGATATCGACACCGGGCTGGGTCCCCAGCGTCCATTTCAACGGCATCACGCTGGACTCAAGCAGGGACTCCGGTGTCCCGGCGCAGCATTGCAACGCACGCAGGCCCGGCAGGCGCGGAAGGGCCTCCGCCAGCACGCGGCGCTCTTCGGCCAGCAACTGCTCGCCGGCCGGGGTCTTCAGCCAGGCGGCAAAGGCCGCTCCGGTATCCGGCGGCTGGCGGCGGAACGGGGCCCGGATCAGTCTCGGAATTGCCATGGCAAACGCCCCCTGTGGTAAGGTTCTGCCCGCACACGGTACGGGCCTTGCTGCTCTGGATGAGTCTAGGGCCTGGCAACACGCCTGTCATCGCCACCGGCGCGGAACCTGCCCGGATGACGGTGGTCATTTTTTCATTCCCGAGACAGCGAAGGTGCTCCCATGCTTCTGCACCCGATACCGGCCTTCAGCGACAACTATATCTGGCTGCTGGCCGACGACAACGGCAATGCGCTGGTGGTCGACCCCGGTGACGCAGCACCGGTCAGCGCCTGTCTGGCCGAACGCCGGCTGACGCTGCGTGCCATCCTGATCACCCATCATCATCCCGACCATGTGGGCGGCGTGACCCGCCTGCTGGCTGAGCATGATGTGCCGGTGTACGGCCCGGCCGGTGAGCAGATTCCCGGCCGCACCCATGCACTGGCGGACGGTGACAGCGTGCAGATCGAGGCCCCCGCGCTGCGTTTCGAGGTGCTGCATGTGCCCGGCCACACACTCGGTCATATCGCCTTTTTCACCCGTGACCACACACCGCCACTGCTGTTCTGCGGCGACACCCTGTTCGCCGCCGGCTGTGGCCGGCTGTTCGAGGGCACACCCGCGCAGATGCTGACGTCGCTGGACCGCCTCAGCGCGCTGCCGGACCAGACTCTGGTCTGCTGCGCCCATGAATACACGCTGAATAATCTGCGTTTTGCGCAAGCCGTCACACCGGATGACACTTCGGTGAATCAACGTCTGGCGCAAATGATGCATACTCGCGCATCAGGGCAGCCCACCGTGCCGGTGGTCCTTGCCGAGGAACGTCAGAGCAATCCATTCCTGCGGGTCGATGACCAGAACCTGCGTGAGGCCGTCAACGCCCACGAGCAGGCCGCACTGACAGACCGCACCGAGATTTTTGCCGCGCTCCGGCGCTGGAAAGACCAGTTCTGAACACACTGCCCGGCCGCTGCCGGGCACCATGACAGCCCGGCAGCGGTTGTCATTGCACTCTTCCGGGGCAATCCCGTGTGCCCGGGAAGATACATCTCAATACCCAAGACAAGAGCCGCCATTGCCGGGCAAGGCGGCCGCACGGGATCAACGGAGTTGGTTGAAACAATGAGCACTATTTTTCGGGTTGGCCTGCTGGGGCTTCTCACAGCGGGAATATTGGGCGGTTGTGCACTGAAACCGGCGGTCGACGACCTCGACCCCATGCCGGCGGCGACGGAGCTGACACCGGACCCCATCATCATCAGCGGTTATCCGGAATCGGTACCCGAAGCCCCCCCGGTCAGCGATGTGGACCTCTGGGGCCGGGTCCGCAACGGCTTCGCGCTGGACCTGGAGGTGGAGAACGCGCGCATCGTTGCCCAGCGCAACTGGTACAGCCGCCATCCGGCTTACCTCACTCGTATTTCCTCGCGCGCCGAGCGCTATCTGCACCATATCGTCGAGCAGGCCGAAGCGCGCGGCATGCCACTGGAGCTGGTGCTGCTGCCGGTCGTGGAAAGCGCCTTCGACCCGTTCGCCTACTCCCATGGCCGGGCCTCGGGCCCCTGGCAGTTCATCCCCTCCACCGGCAAGCATTTCGGCCTGGAACAGGACTGGTGGGCGGATCAGCGCCGCGACATCGTCGCCTCCACCGAAGCCGCCCTGACCTATCTGCAGCAACTGGCCAATCGCTTCGATGGCGACTGGCTGCTGGCGCTGGCCTCGTACAATGCGGGCGCGGGCAATGTGTCGCGCGCGATCACCCGCAACCGCAACGCCGGCAAGCCGACCGATTACTGGAGCCTGCAACTGCCCCGGGAAACCATGGCCTACGTGCCGAAACTGCTGGCGCTGGCGCAGATCGTGCGCGACCCGGAGCAGTTTGGCCTGGACATCCCGGCCATTGCCGACGAACCGTATTTCACCAGTATTGACGTCGGCGGCCAGATTGACCTGGCCCAGGCGGCCGAGATGGCGGATATCTCTCTGGAAGAGCTGTACCTGCTCAACCCCGCGTTCAATCGCTGGGCCACCTCGCCCAACGGACCACACCGCCTGCTGATCCCGGTCAGCCATGCGGACAGGTTCGCCGAGCGCATCAGCGCACTGCCACCAGAGCAGCGCATGCGCTGGCAGCGCTACAGCATCCGCCCCGGCGACAACCTGATTGCCATCGCCCGTGCACACGACACCACACCGGCCGTGCTGCGCGAGATCAACCATCTGCGCGGCAACACCATTGTCGCCGGCCGCACGCTGCTGATCCCGCAGCCGTCGCGTGATCCCGGCAGCTACAGCCTGAGCGCGGACGCCCGCCTGGACGCACGCCAGAATCGCGCCATCTCCGGCCGCCGGCAGCTTGCCCATCAGGTGGCCAGCGGCGAAACCCTGTGGGAAATCGCACGCCGCTATCGCGTCGGGGTGCGTGAACTGGCAGCATGGAACCAGATGGCGCCGGGCGACACGTTGCGCGTCGGCCAGCAACTGGCGGTCTGGACCGAGCAATCGGCCACTGCCGCCCCGGCCAGCAGGCCGGACATGGTGCGCCGGGTCCATTATTCCGTGCGACGAGGGGATTCGCTGTATGCCATTGCCAACCGCTTCAATGTGTCAGTCAACCAGATCAGTGCCTGGAACAAGATCAATGGCCAGCGCTATCTCCAGCCCGGGCAGCAACTGACCCTCTATGTGGACATTCGCGACGCACCCTGAGCGCCCGAACCCGGCAGGACGCCGCCCCGGCTGGCTGCTGGCCAGCTTTCTCTGCCTCGTCACCGGACTGGTCCGCGCCGGTGACGCCGGCAGCGGTGACGACACCACGACGCCGCAACCCGCCGCCGAACAGATCATCATCAGCCATGGCTACAGCCCGTTCGGCGAGCTGAAATACCCGGCGGATTTTCACCACTTCGATTACGTCAACCCGGACGCGCCCAAAGGCGGCACCCTGCGCCTGTTCGGCTTCGGCAGCTTCGACAGCCTGAACCCGTATGTCATCAGCGGCACCAGCCCGGCGGGCACGCCTGGCGCATCAGTGTTCGGTTTTCTGGAAACCACCGACACGCTGCTCATGGGCAGCGGCAGTCACAACCGCGTCGGGGACGAGCCCGGCAGCGCCTACGGCCTGATCGCCAAGACAGTGGAATATCCGGCCAGCCTCGACTGGGTGATCTTCCGGCTACGCCCCGAAGCCCGCTTCAGCGACGGCACCCCGATTACTGCCGAGGATGCCGTGTTCTCCTTCAACCTGCTGCGAGAACAGGGCCATCCACGCTATCAGCTGATGCTGCGAGATGTGGAAAGCGCAGAGATGCTGGATGCGCACAGCGTGCGCTATCACCTCACCGGCGACAGCCGGCGCGACCTGCCACTGGTGATCGGCGACCTGCCCGTGCTACCTGCCCACTACTGGCGCGAACGTGCCTTCGCCGGCACCCTGGAGCCCCCCGTGATCAGCAGCCCGTACCGCATCAGCCGGGTGCGGCCCGGCCGCCAGATTGTGTTCGAGCGTGTCGATAACTACTGGGCCCGTGACCTGCCGGTGAACCGGGGGCGCTACAACTTCGATCGGGTGGTGATCGATTATTACCGCGATGCGCAGGTCGGCTTCGAGGCGTTCAAGAGCGGCGGCTATGATCTGCACCTGGACTATGTTGCCAAGCACTGGGCCACGGCCTACGACGTGCCTGCTGTACGTGATGGCCGCATCCTGCGGGCCGAAATTCCACACCGCATTCCGAAACCGACACAGGCTTTCTTCATCAACCAGCGCCGTGCGCCCCTGGATGACCGCCGCGTCCGGGAGGCACTGAATCTGCTGTTCGATTTCGAGTGGACCAACCAGACCATTTTCAATGGTGCCTATGTGCGCAGCGAGAGCTGGTTTCCGAACAGTCTCAACCATGCCGAGGGGCTGCCCACAGAGCGCGAACTGGCCTTGCTCGAACCCTGGCGTGAACAATTGCCACCGGCGCTGTTTACCCAGCCCTTTCGTCACCCGGTCAGCGACGGCAGCGGCAATATCCGCGCCCGCATGCGGCAGGCGCTGGCGCTGCTGGACGAGGCCGGCTGGGCACCCCGCGGCCGGTATTTGCGGCACAAGGACACCGATGCACCGCTGAAACTGGAAATTCTCAACTACCAGACTCCCGGCATGACCCGCGTGGTGGAGCCCTGGCTGCGCAACCTGGAGCGCATCGGCATCCAGGCCAGCTACCGTGCCGTGGACCTGGCCACCTACAAAGAGCGGCTCGACCGCTTTGACTACGACATCACCATTTTCGTGCTGCCGCAGCGCGCCTACCCTGGCGCCGAGCTGGTCGATTACCTGCATTCCCGCAGCGCCGACGTACCCGGCAGCCGCAATTATTCCCGCGTCAGCGATCCGGTGGTCGACGCGCTGGTCGATGCCAGCATGAACGCCAGCACCGAAGCAGACTATCATGCCGCCATCAAGGCGCTGGACCGGGTGCTCTTGTGGCAACACTACAGCGTCCCGCACTGGTATATTGACCATCACCGTCTGGCCTGGTGGGATAAATTCGGTCGGCCGGACGCGCCGATGCCGTATATCCTCGGCACCGAGACCTGGTGGGCAAAAGGGAAACCCTGAGCGACAGACGCTGTCTCTGAACAGGAAGCCCTCGCCGGCGGCGACAACACAACAATATCGAGGAACGATATGAGAACCCTGCTTTACAGCATTGCGCTGTGCCTGTTTGCGGTGAGCGCCCAGGCCGCCCCCAAATACCACGCCATTGCCATGTACGGCACGCCCAAATACCCGGCGGAGTTCCCGCATTTCGATTACGTCAACGCCGACGCGCCCAAAGGCGGCACCCTGCGCCGCCACGTCATCGGCACCTTCGACAGCCTCAACCCTTTTATTCCACGCGGCACCCCGGCCGGCGGCATTGCGTACCTGTACGACACGCTCACCACGGCCAGCCAGGACGAACCCTTTACCCAGTACGGCCTGCTGGCAGAATTCATCGAGATGCCGGAGGACCGCAGCTGGGTCATCTATCACCTGCGCAAAGAGGCCCGTTTCGCTGATGGTGAGCCGGTGACCGCCGACGACGTGGTGTTTTCCTTCAATACGCTGGTCGAGAAAGGCTCGCCTTTCTACAGCTTTTATTACGGCGACGTCGAGAAGGTGGAAGCCCTGGACAGGCAGCGTGTGAAATTCACCTTCAAGCCGGGCGACAACCGCGAACTGGCACTGATCGTCGGCCAGTTGCAGGTGCTGCCGGCACATTACTGGAAAGACCGCGACTTCTCCCGTGGCTCCCTGGAAGCGCCGCTGGGCAGCGGCCCCTATCGCATCAGCAGCGCCGAACCCGGCAAGCGCGTGGTCTATGAGCGCCGCGCCGACTACTGGGGCAAGAACCTGCCGGTGAACCGCGGCCAGTACAATTTTGATCGCATCACGCTGGAATATTTCCTCGATGACACCGTGGCGCTGGAAGCCTTCAAGGCCGGTCGCTATGACATGCGGCTGGAAAACATCGCCGCCAACTGGGCCACCGGCTACCAGGGCCCGGCGCTCAACCGCGGCGACTACGTGCTGGAAACGTTTCAGCACAGCCTGCCCACCGGCATGCAGGGCTTTGTCTATAACCTGCGCCGGCCGTTGTTCCAGGACCGCACCCTGCGCAAGGCACTGGCCTACGCACTGGATTTCGAGTGGACCAACCAGAACATCTTCCACGGCCAGTACCGCCGCACCCGCAGCTACTTCCAGAACTCCGAACTGGCCGCCACCGGCCTGCCATCCGAGGACGAACTGAAGCTGCTGACACCACTGCGTGACAAGCTGCCGCCGGAAGTGTTCACGCAAGCCTATGCGCCCCCCAGCAGCGATGGCTCCGGCCGTCCCCGGCAGAACCTGCTGACCGCGCAGAAGCTGCTCCAGGAGGCTGGCTATACCGTCCGCGACAACCAGCTCTACACCCCGGACAACCAGCCCGTGCGCTTTGAAATCCTGATCGACAACCCGACCTGGGAGCGTATCGCGATGCCGTTTGCGCGCAATCTGCGCGCCATCGGTGTACACACGGAAGTACGCCGCGTTGACCAGCCACAATATGTCGAGCGCATGCGCAATTTTGATTTCGACATGGTCGTCAACGTGTTCCCGCAATCCAACTCACCGGGCAACGAGCAGCGCGATTTCTGGCATTCCAGCGCCGCCGGGCGCCCCGATTCGCGCAATATCATCGGCCTGCAGGACCCGGCCATCGACACACTGGTGGACGCAGTAATCAGCGCCCGCAGCCGCGAGGCATTGATCACCAGCACGCGGGCACTGGACCGTGCGCTGCAATGGGGTTACTACGTGATCCCGAACTGGAACCTGGATTATTTCCGCGTCGCCTACAGCAAGCATCTGGCACACCCGGCACGGAACGCGCCTTACGGCCTGCCACTGGATGCCTGGTGGGACAAGCGCTCAACCCGGGACGCTGAATGAGCGGTTATTTTCTCCGGCGCCTGCTGCTGATCATTCCCACGCTGTTCGGCATCCTGCTGTTGAACTTTGTCATCGTGCAGGCCGCACCCGGTGGCCCGGTCGAACGCATGATCGCGCAGTTGCGTGGCATGGATGCAGGCGCCGGTGGCCAGTTCGCGGGGAGCCGGGCGGATTTTGTCGCCACCGACACCGGAGGTGGCAGCAGCTATCGCGGCTCCCAGGGCCTGCCGCCGGAACTGCTGGAACGCATCGAAAAGCTGTACGGCTTCGACAAACCGGCCCATGAGCGTTTCTGGCTGATGGTACGTAACTACCTCAGCTTTGATTTCGGTGAATCCTATTACCGCGACCGCAGTGTCACCGAACTGATCGTCGAGCGCTTGCCGGTGTCCATTTCCCTCGGACTGTGGAGCACGCTGATCACCTATCTGGTGTCGATCCCCCTCGGTATCCGCAAGGCAGTGCGCCACGGCACACCGTTCGATGTCTGGAGCAGCAGCCTGGTGATTGTCGGCTATGCCATACCCAGCTTCCTGTTCGCCATCCTGCTGATCGTCCTGTTTGCCGGCGGCAGTTACCTGGACTGGTTTCCGCTGCGCGGGCTGACCTCCGACAACTGGGCCCAACTCAGCCTGCCCGGCAAAGTCGTCGACTATTTCTGGCATATCGCCCTGCCAACCATCGCCATCGTGATCGGCAACTTCGCCACCCTGACCATGCTCACCAAAAACTCATTTCTCGATGAAATCAGCAAGCTCTATGTGCAGACCGCCCGCGCCAAGGGCCTGACTGAAAATCAGGTGCTCTACCGGCACGTATTCCGCAATGCCATGCTGATCATCATTGCCGGTTTTCCGGCGGCGTTTATCAGCATGTTCTTCAGCGGCGTGCTGCTGATCGAGTACATTTTCTCGTTGGATGGCCTGGGCCTGCTCGGTTTTGAATCGGTGATCAACCGCGACTACCCGGTGGTGTTCGGCACGCTGTTTATCTTCACCCTGATCGGACTGCTGCTGAAACTGGTCAGCGACCTGACCTACATGCTGGTCGATCCGCGCATCGATTTCGGCCGGAGAGACCTGTAATGCGGTTCAGCAATCCCGTCTTCCAGCGCCAGTGGAACACCTTTCGCAGCAACCGCCGCGGCTACTGGTCGCTGTGGCTGTTCAGCATCCTGTTCGTGCTCTGCCTGGGCGCCGAGCTGATTGCCAACGACAGGCCGCTGGTGCTCAGCTACCAGAGCGAACTGTACTTCCCGGTGCTCAAGGTCTATCCGGAAACCACCTTTGGCGGCATGTTCGAAACCGAAGCCAATTACCGCGACCCGTTCGTGAAGGAACTGATCGAGCAAGACGGCTGGATCGTCTGGCCGGTCATTCCGTTCAGCCATGACACCATCAACTACGATCTGACCGTCCCCTCGCCCGCCCCGCCCTCCTCTGACAACTGGCTGGGTACCGACGATCAGGGCCGCGATGTACTGGCACGCATTCTCTATGGTTTTCGCATTTCGGTACTGTTTGGCCTGATCCTGGCACTGGCGAGCAGTGTCATCGGCATCGCCGTCGGCGCCATGCAGGGTTACTACGGCGGCTGGACCGATCTGGCCGGGCAGCGCTTTATCGAAATCTGGTCGAGCATGCCGATCCTCTACCTGATCATCATCCTGTCCAGCTTCGTGGTGCCGAATTTCTGGTGGCTGCTGTTGATCATGCTGCTGTTTTCCTGGATGACCCTGGTGGATCTGGTGCGGGCGGAATTCCTGCGCTGCCGGAACCTGGATTACGTGCGGGCCGCACGGGCGCTCGGTGTCTCGGCGCCGGTGATCATGTTCCGGCACATGCTGCCCAATGCCATGGTCGCCACCCTGACGTTCCTGCCCTTCATCCTCAACGGCGCCATCGTCACCCTGACCACGCTGGATTTCATCGGCTTTGGCCTGCCGCCGGGCTCCCCCTCGCTGGGCGAACTGCTCGGCCAGGGCAAGGCCAACCTGCATGCACCCTGGCTCGGCATCAGCGCCTTTGTCTCGCTGGCGCTGATCCTGTCGCTGCTGATCTTCATTGGCGAAGCGGTACGCGATGCCTTCGACCCGAGGAAGTACCTGCAATGAGCCGGCTGGAAATCCGCAACCTGAGTGTCCGATTCGGCACCGACCAGCCACCGGTGGTGGATGATGTGTCACTGAGTCTCACGGCCGGCCGCATGCTGGCCCTGGTCGGTGAATCCGGTTCCGGCAAATCCGTCACCGCGCTGTCGATTTTGCGGCTGCTGCCCCCGCAGGCCAGCGTCCAGGCCATGGCCATGACCCTCAACGACGAAGACATCCTGCATCTGCCGGAAAACGCGCTGCGCGGTCTGCGCGGCGGCCGTATCGGCATGGTGTTCCAGGAACCACTGAGCGCACTCAATCCACTGCACACCGTGGAAAAACAGATCAACGAAAGCCTGGCCATTCACCAGGGGCTGTCCCGCAACGCCGCCCGTCAGCGCACGCTGGAATTGCTGGAGCAGGTGCACCTGCCGGAGCCGGACACCATGCTCGGGCGCTATCCGCATCAGTTGTCCGGCGGCCAGCGCCAGCGGGTCATGATTGCCCTGGCACTGGCCAACAATCCCAGCGTGCTGATCGCCGACGAGCCCACCACTGCTCTGGATGTGACGGTACAGGCCGGCATTCTGGACCTGCTCAAGCA
Organism: Isoalcanivorax pacificus W11-5; assembly: GCF_000299335.2. Classification (NCBI taxonomy): domain Bacteria; kingdom Pseudomonadati; phylum Pseudomonadota; class Gammaproteobacteria; order Oceanospirillales; family Alcanivoracaceae; genus Isoalcanivorax; species Isoalcanivorax pacificus. The sequence continues at coordinate 2,187,004 of NZ_CP004387.1, forward strand.
ATTGCAGGCGGAGCTGGGACTGGCGGTACTGCTGATTACCCACGATCTCGGCGTGGTCGCCCGCTACGCCGAGGATATCGCGGTCATGCACCATGGCCGCATCGTGGAAACCGGCGCCACCGAACAGGTACTGGCCGCACCGCAGGACGACTACACGCGGCACCTGCTGGCGGCCGAACCCGGCGGCGAGCCGCCGGTGCCGGACCCGGGGCGTCCCGTGCACCTGCAGACCCGCGATCTGCAAGTGCGTTTCGTGCAGAACAGCAGCGGCCTGCTGGCGCGCAAACAGTATTTCCACGCGGTGGACGGCGTCGACCTGACACTGCGGCGCGGCGAAACGCTCGGCGTGGTCGGCGAAAGCGGCAGCGGCAAATCAACGCTGGCGCTGGCGATCCTGCGGCTGCTGGAAAGCCGGGGCGAGATATGGCTGGAAGACACCCGGCTCGACGCGCTGCGTGGCAACCGCCAGTTGCGCCCCTGGCGGGCACGCATGCAGGTGGTCTTCCAGGACCCCTGGAGCACCCTCAACCCACGCATGACCGTGGGCCAGATCATCGAGGAAGGCCTCAAGGTACACCAGCGCCAGATGCCGCAGGCGCAACGCGAACAGAACGTGGCCACCATGCTCACCGAAGTGGGCCTGCCGGCAGAATGTCGGCATCGCTACCCGCATGAATTTTCCGGCGGCCAGCGCCAGCGCATCGCCATTGCCCGGGCCCTGATCCTGCGTCCGGCGCTGCTGGTGCTGGATGAACCCACCTCGGCTCTGGACCGCAGCGTACAGCATCAGGTGCTGGAGCTGCTGCGTGACCTGCAGGCGCGCCATGCGCTGTCCTATGTGTTTATCAGCCATGATCTGAAACTGGTACGCGCCATCAGCCACGAACTGATCGTGATGCGTCACGGCAAGGCGCTGGAAAGCGGCCCCACCGAGGCCATCTTCCGCGCCCCGCAGCACGACTACACCCGCAGCCTGATCGACGCTGCGTTCAGCACCGAACGGAAATACCAGGTTGCATTTTAGCGGTGTGGCACGGGGCGGTTTTCCGCTACCGTGCAGGCAGCACGCGACTGCCCGGTCAGTTCGCAAGCGCTTTCCCGGCGGCCTGCTATACTTGCCGCCACCCGATGTCACGCACCACGCCTGACATCCCGGACACTACGGATTCGCATCGAGAGGACTACACATGGGCTTTCTTGCCGGCAAACGCTATCTGATCGTGGGTATCGCCAGTCAACGCTCCATCGCCTGGGGTATTGCCGAAGCCATGCATCGCGAAGGCGCCGAACTCGCCTTCACTTATCAGAACGACAAACTGAAATCCCGCGTCGAAGGCGCCGCCGAGGAATTCGGCAGCCGCAAGGAACTGTGCTTCCCCTGCGATGTGGCCAACGACACCGAGATCGACGCCGTCTTCAGCAGCCTGGGCAAACACTGGGACGGGCTGGATGGTATTGTCCACGCGGTCGGTTTTGCGCCCGCCCATGAGCTGGATGGCAACTTCGTCGACGTCGCTACCCGTGAGGGTTTCCGCATCGCGCACGAAATCTCCAGCTACAGTTTCGTTGCCCTGGCCAAGGCCGGGCACGCCATGATGAAGGGCCGCAACGGTTCACTGCTGACGCTGACGTACCACGCCTCGCAACAGACCGTGCCGAACTACAACGTCATGGGCATGGCCAAGGCCAGCCTGGAAGCCAGCGTGCGTTACCTGGCGGCCAGCATGGGGCCGGAAGGCATTCGCGTGAATGCAATCTCCGCTGGCCCGATCCGTACCCTGGCAGCTTCCGGTATCAAGAAATTCCGCAGCATGCTGGACCAGAACGCGTCCAAGGCGCCCCTGCGTCGCAACGTGACCATCGAGGAAGTGGGCAACGCCGCTGCGTTCCTGTGTTCCGATCTGGCCTCCGGCATCACCGCAGAAATCATGTATGTGGACGCCGGCGCCAATACATCCGCGATGTCCATGGACAGCGCCGGCGAATAACCACCCCGGTTTCTCCAGCCCAACAAAAAACACCGCCTGATCAGCGGTGTTTTTTGTTGGCGCTGTTGCGCGCCTGTCGGGCCCGGCGCCCTGCTTTCGCAGTGCGCCGGCACAGATCATTCTTCCACGGTGCCCGCCAGACGATCGTTGTAGATTTTCACCTTGCCGTTCTCACGCAGCCAGCTCACCACCTTGCGGAAGCTGCCAGCACCCTCAAGCTCACCCAACTGTGCCAGGGCCGCGCGCTGCTGCGTCTCGGTGAGGCCTTCCGGGTCGCCGTCGCGGACAGCGTCCAGCATCACGGCAACCAGATCGCCATTGCCCAGACGCATCACTTGTGCGGCGCCGGCCTCACCTTCTGCAGGGCGCGGCAGGCGGAATGCCCGCTCGATCAGTTCCGCATCCGGTTGTGTGGCACCACGCTCCAGATCATCCGCCGTGCTGACATCGCGGCTCCAGAGCCCCGACAGCGCCGCCAGATCCTGGCCGTCAGCCAGGGCAGCCTCGCCTTCTGCGGCCATGCTTTCCAGACGCTCCTGGGCAGCTGCCAATTGCAGACGGCGAACGATGGTGTCGCGCACCTCGGCCAGTGAAATCTGCTCTTCCGGCTGCGTTTCCGCTACGCGGAACACCACATAGCGGCCTTCGGCCAGTTCCACCAGCGGGCTGTTCTGGCCCTGCTCGCGTACGGCCTGATTGTTCAGCTCCCGCATGACAACCTGCTCCTGCGCGATACCTTCCGGTGCGCTCAGCGGGAAAAACCCGGTCTGCTGCAAGCTCACGCCGAGCGTTTCGGCCGGCACCTGCAGGTCCGGATGTTCAAACGCCATCTCTTCCAGCCGGGCCACGTCATCGGCCAGGCGGTTTTCTGCCTGGGCCGTTTTCAGCTCATCGACAATGCTCTCGCGCAGTTCGTCAAAGGATGGCAGCGAACGCTGGTTGATCTGCGTGACGGTCAGCAGATGCACCCCGGCATCACTGACCACCGGCGCAGACACCTCGCCCTCGGCCAGTGCAAACACGGCAGCTTCCATGGCTTCCGGCAGGTCACCACGGCCAATCACACCCAGCGCACCGCCGGCACTGGCGCTGGCAGAGTCATCGGAGCTTGCCTGCGCCACGTCAGCGAAATCGGCACCGGCCTCGATCTGTTCACGCAGTTCCGCAGCACGGGCCAGCGCGTCCGCTTCGGAGACACCCTCTTTCTCGGCGACCAGGATGTGCGACACACGACGGCGCTCCTGTTGCGCGGCCACCGTCTTGAACATTTCCTCACGCGCCTGGTATTCCTCGCGCACCTGCGCCTCGGTCACCTGGATATCGTCCAGGTACGCGCCACGGTCGAGTTCGATGTACTGCAGGCGGAACTCCTGCGGACGCATGAACTCACGCTGGTTGTCTTCGTAGAACGCCTGCACCTGTTCATCGCTGATATCGAAATCACTCAGCAGGCTCTCGGCGCTGACACGGATGTAGCTGATGTCGCGACGCTGCTCGCCCAGGCGACGCAGATCGGCCAGCTCATAGGGCAAGCCGAAGTCGGTGTCCTCGAAACCGGAGCGCATCTGGTTCATGAGCATGTCATCGCGCAGCACCCCCAGGAACGAGGTCGGGGTATACCCCATGTTGCGCACCTGACGGTCAAAGATCTGCTGGGAAAAACGACCGTTCTGGTCCTGGAATTCCTCAAAGCGCATCAGCGAGCGAGCGGCCTGTTCCTCGGACACTTTCATGCCGGCGTCATTGGCGGCATGAAGGATCAGCGCGTTATTGACCAGCCCCTGCAGGACCATGCCAGGGTTGATGAAGTTGTCCAGCAATTGCGGATCGATATCCGGTGATTGCTGGCGCAGGTTCATCCGCGTCTGCTGGACCCGTTGCTCCACCACATTGCGATAAATGCTGGTGCCCTCGACCTCAGCCACCACATCACCGCCGCTACCGCCGGTGAAATAGCCGTAGAACGCGGAAATCACGAAAGGCAGAATGATCAATGCCAGAAGAATCTTGCCCCCTGGCCCGCGCAAGAAGTTTCTGAACCCCTGCATTATTATCTCCGTATACGGAACACCCGACCGGCTCATGCGACCACGACGGCCCGCCCTGGTTGCCCGAGGCGCCGCACAGCGGCTGTCTGGTGGGAGTCCCCTCTCGATTGACTGTCCCGGCAAGGGCCGGGGTTTTAAGCAAGTCCGTATATATAGGCTACCTGAGGCTGACTGACAACAGCCGACCCCGGAAAAGACGGTCGAAAACCACCTTTGCCCACTCTGACCACGCTGATCCGGCAGGTTCCCCCGATACCTGACGCCCCAAAACAAAAAAGCGCATCCGGATGGATACGCTTTCCTGATGGCGGAGCGGACGGGACTCGAACCCGCGACCCCCGGCGTGACAGGCCGGTATTCTAACCGACTGAACTACCGCTCCGGTACACGCCTCAGTTCACTGCGTCTTTCAGTGCCTTGCCGGCTTTGAAGCCCGGGACATTGGCAGCAGCGATCTTGATGGTCTGGCCGGTTTGCGGGTTGCGACCTTCGCGCTCAGCGCGCTGTTTCACAGTAAAGGTGCCAAAACCCACCAGAGAGACACTGTCACCGCTCTTGAGAGCCTTGGTAACGGCTTCAATGGTGGCATCCAGTGCACGACCGGCATCAGCCTTGGAAATATCAGCTGTAGCTGCAATAGCATCAATCAGTTCTGATTTGTTCACAAAAATCCCCTTTTTTGATTTCCGGTTTTCCACTGGAGCGCTCGGTGCGTCCCTGCAACGGAAGCCGCCTTTATACCAACGAGCCTGAAACCCGTCAAGGAAGCGACCTGCAGCGCCGCCGAGCGTTTACATTTGCTGATCAAGCTTTTTCAAATCAGCAACACATCCCACTGACTTTCTGCACAAATGTGCGTTTATCAATGGGTACTGACCCGATCCGCATCCGACTTTTTACCATCCTCTGCGGTGGCGAGTTCCTCTTCCACTTCCGCCTCACTCAGCGGCGTGGGCATATGCTGCAACGCAACCTCGAGTACCTGGTCGATCCACTTGACCGGCCTGATCTCCAGCGCGGCCTTGATATTCTCCGGAATCTCTTTCAGATCCCGCTCGTTTTCCTGTGGAATCAGCACGGTCTTGATACCGCCACGGTGTGCGGCCAGCAGTTTTTCCTTCAGACCACCAATCGGCAGCACCTGGCCACGCAACGTGATTTCGCCGGTCATCGCCACTTCCGCACGCACCGGAATACCGGTCAGGACGGACACCAGCGAAGTACACATGGCGACACCCGCGCTCGGACCATCCTTCGGCGTTGCCCCTTCCGGTACGTGGATGTGGAAGTCATTGCGCTCAAGCTGCTTGCGACGGATACCGAGAGTGCGGGCGCGGCTCTTCACCACCGTATAGGCAGCGCGAATCGATTCCTGCATCACATCACCCAGCGAGCCGGTCATGGTGACCACGCCCTTGCCTGGCGTGGAGACGCCTTCGATGGTCAGCAGCTCCCCGCCCACCGAGGTCCAGGCCAGCCCGGTCACCTGGCCGATCTGGTCCTGTTCTTCAGCACGGCCGAAGCTGTACTTGCGTACACCCAGGTAATGCTCGACATCATCCACACCGACTTTCACCGGCTCGGTGCTGGAGGCCAGCAGATGCTCCTTCACGACCTTCCGGCAGACCTTGCTGATCTCGCGCTCCAGCCCCCGCACGCCCGCTTCGCGGGTGTAATGCCGCACGATATGCTGCAACGCGTCTTCATCGAGAGTGAGCTCGCCTTTCTTCAGGCCGTTCGCTTCAGCCTGTTTCGGCACCAGATACTGGCGCGCGATATTGATTTTCTCATCCTCGGTGTAGCCCGGGATGCGGATCACTTCCATCCGGTCCAGCAGCGGCGCCGGGATGTTCATCGAGTTCGAGGTACAGATGAACAGGGTCTCGGACAGGTCGTAGTCCACTTCAAGATAATGATCATTGAAGGAATTGTTCTGCTCCGGATCGAGCACCTCCAGCAGTGCGGACGACGGGTCGCCACGCATGTCCATGCCCATCTTGTCCACTTCATCGAGCAGGAACAGCGGATTGCGTACACCGACCTTGGACAGCTTCTGCATCACCTTGCCCGGCAGTGAGCCGATGTAGGTACGGCGGTGACCACGAATTTCCGCCTCGTCACGCACACCGCCCAGCGCCATGCGCACGAACTTGCGGTTGGTGGCCTTGGCGATCGACTGCCCCAGCGAGGTCTTGCCGACACCCGGCGGGCCGACCAGACACAGCACAGGCCCTTTTACCTTGCCGACGCGACTCTGCACTGCGAGAAATTCAAGGATGCGGTCTTTCACTTCTTCCAGACCGTAATGATCCTGGTCGAGAATTTCCTGCGCTGCCTTCAGATCATTGCGCACCTTGCTGCGTTTTTTCCACGGCACGCTGACCATCCAGTCCAGATAGCTGCGTACCACAGTGGCTTCTGCAGACATCGGCGACATCATGCGCAGCTTGCTCAGCTCCGCCAGAGCCTTGTCACGGGCATCCTTCGGCATGCCGGCTGCGTGGATCTTCTTCTCCAGCTCTTCCAGCTCGTTGCCGCCTTCATCCATCTCGTCGAGTTCTTTCTGAATGGCTTTCATCTGCTCATTCAGGTAGTACTCGCGCTGGCTTTTTTCCATCTGTTTCTTCACACGACCGCGAATCCGCTTCTCGACATTGAAGATGTCGATTTCGGATTCCATCAGCGCAATCAGATGTTCCACCCGCTCGCGGGTGTCCGCCATTTCCAGCACTTCCTGCTTTTCTTCCAGCTTCAGTTGCAGGTGTGCGGCAATGGTGTCGGCCAGGCGGCTCAACTCGTCAATGGACGACACCGAACTGACGATTTCCGGGGCCACCTTTTTCGACAGCTTGACGTACTGTTCGAACTGCGCCATCAGGCTCTTGCCCAGCGCTTCGGATTCATTTTCCGGCGGCAGGCGCTCGCCCAGCTCGCGGGCGTCGGCCAGCGCACACTCTTCGTTGAACTCGACGCGCACCACATGCGCACGGCCACTGCCCTCCACCAGCACCTTCACGGTACCGTCGGGCAGACGGAGCATTTGCAGAATGGTGGATACGGTGCCGACGCGATGCAGATCGGTTTCGTTCGGATCGTCATCGGACGCATTGCGCTGGGCGACCAGCAGGACCTGCTTGTCGCCGGCCATGGCCACTTCCAGCGCACGAATGGATTTGGCGCGGCCCACGAACAGCGGGATCACCATATGCGGATACACCACTACATCACGCAGCGGTAACAGGGGAATATCTTTCAGCACGACAGGCCTCGTAGCCAAGTGTCGGAAATGCCCCGGGGATTAATCCGGGGCCACCTTGGAGGGCTGCTCGCTGCGCTCGTAGATCAGCAGCGGCTCCGATTCGCCCTTGATGGTTGCGGCATCGATCACCACCTTGGCCACCCCTTCCTGGGACGGCACCTGGTACATGGTGTCCAGCAACACATTCTCAAGGATCGAACGCAGCCCGCGCGCACCGGTCTTGCGTTCCATGGCCTTGTGGGCCACGGCGCGCAGTGCGTCCTCGCGGAAGTCCAGTTCCACCCCTTCCATGTCAAACAGGCGTCCGTACTGTTTGGTCAGCGCATTGCGCGGCTCGGTCAGGATCTGGATCAGCGCCTCTTCCGAGAGCTCTTCCAGCGTCGCGATCACCGGCAAACGGCCAATGAACTCGGGGATCAGACCAAACTTGATCAGGTCCTCCGGCTCCACATCGGCCAGGGTCTGGCCAACGTTGACGGTTTTGTCCTTGCTCTTCACTTCTGCGGAGAAACCGATACCGCCCTTTTCGGAACGGTCACGGATGATTTTCTCCAGGCCGGCAAAAGCGCCGCCACAGATGAACAGGATGTTGGAGGTGTCCACCTGCAGGAATTCCTGCTGCGGATGCTTGCGCCCGCCCTGCGGCGGCACGGAAGCAACCGTGCCTTCGATCAGCTTCAGCAATGCCTGCTGGACGCCTTCGCCGGACACGTCACGGGTAATCGACGGGTTGTCGGACTTGCGCGAGATCTTGTCGATCTCGTCAATGTAGACGATGCCCATCTGCGCGCGTTCGACATCGTAGTCGCACTTCTGCAGCAGTTTCTGGATGATGTTCTCGACATCCTCGCCCACATAACCGGCTTCGGTCAGCGTGGTGGCATCGGCAATGGTGAACGGCACGTTCAGCAGCCGCGCCAGCGTTTCAGCCAGCAACGTCTTGCCACTGCCGGTCGGGCCGATCAGCAGGATGTTGCTCTTGCCAAGCTCGATTTCCTCGCCTTTCTTGCCACCGCCCTTGACGGTCTTGCTGTCACCGCTGCGCAACCGCTTGTAGTGGTTGTACACCGCAACGGAAAGCACTTTCTTGGCCCGTTCCTGACCGATGACGTAATCGTCGAGGGTATCTTTGATCTCGTGGGGTTTCGGCAGACGCTGCGCGTCATCCTCCGCGGTGTCTTCGCTGACTTCCTCACGGATGATGTCGTTGCACAGGTCCACACACTCATCACAAATAAACACCGAAGGACCGGCAATCAACTTGCGCACTTCATGCTGGCTTTTGCCGCAAAATGAGCAGTACAGCAGCTTGCCGTCTTCGCTCTTTCCGCCGGTATGGTCGGTCATCAGGATAGCCTCTCACTGCGCTTGTTACTGAAGATGCAGGCAACAGCGGGCATTTTCAAGGCCCGCTGCCCCTGCGACCGGGACGACAAATGGTTAAATTTCAACCATTTTGAGTGAACATCCCGGCCCTGTTCAGGCTGCCCGTTTGGTAAGTACCTGATCTACAAGCCCATAGGCCTTGGCAGCCTCGGCGTCCATGAAGTTGTCACGGTCCGTATCACGCTCCACGCGCTCCAGATCCATGCCGGTGTGGTGGGACAACAGCTCGTTCAGCCGCGATTTGATCTTGAGGATCTCCCGGGCGTGAATCTCGATATCCGAGGCCTGACCCTGGAAACCGCCCAGCGGCTGGTGAATCATGATGCGCGAGTTCGGCAGCGCAAAGCGCTTGCCCTGCTCGCCTGCTGCCAGCAAAAAGGCCCCCATGCTGGCCGCCTGGCCGATGCACATGGTCGAGACTGCCGGCTTGATGAACTGCATGGTGTCATAAATCGACATCCCGGCAGTCACGGAACCGCCCGGGCTATTGATATACAGGTGGATGTCCTTGTCCGGGTTTTCCGATTCCAGGAACAGCATCTGCGCCACGATCAGGTTGGCCATGTGGTCTTCCACCTGGCCGACCAGGAAAATCACCCGTTCCTTGAGCAGACGGGAATAGATGTCAAAAGACCGCTCGCCACGGGCGGTCTGCTCGATCACCATCGGGACCAGACCCAGCGCCGAGGTGTTCTGCGCGGGGGTGCCGGTCATGGATGTAATAGCGCTCATATCGATCATTCGCGGGTTCCTGCATAAAAAGATGCTTCTCTGCATCTTATGACGGCACCTGAAGCGCGTCCATAAACCGGACGTGAATCGCCGCCTGGTTGCACAAAACTTGCACAGAGAACGAAAAACGGGGCCAATGGCCCCGTTTTTCGTAAGGTCTTTTGGCCTGTCAGCGCACTGCGCTCAGTCTTCCTGACCTTGCTGGGCCGGACGTACCGCTTCCTCATAGCCCACTTTCTTGCTGCTGACCTTGGCGCTGCCAAGCACCAGTTCGACCACTTGCTCTTCCAGCACTGCGCCTTCGATCTGCTGCAGCTGCTGTTTGTTGCCGTAGACCCAGTTGATCACTTCTTCCGGTTGCTCGTACTGGGAGGCAATCTCTTCCACCTGGGCGCGCACACGGTCGGCATCGGCCTTCAGTTCATGCTGTTCGAGAATCTGGCGCACCACCAGCCCCAGGCGCACGCTGCGCTCGGCCTGCTCGCTGAACAGCTCCGCCGGCAACATGCTGGCGTCGAACTGCTGGCCACCACCAAACTGCTGCATCATCTGCTGACGCATGCGTTGTACTTCACCGTTCACCAGCGCTTTCGGCACGTCAAACTCGTGCAGCTTGACCAGGCCACTCATGACCTGTTCTTTGACTTTGCCTTTCACTGCATTTTTCAGTTCGCGTTCCATGTTCTTGCGTACTTCTGCGCGGAACGCATCAACACCACCGTCTTTCACACCGAACAACGCCATGAATTCATCATTCACTTCCGGCAGTTTGCGGCGCTCTACCTTGTTTACGGTAATGGCAAACTGTGCGGCTTTCCCTTTCAGGTTTTCGGCCTGATAGTCTTCCGGGAACGTCACGTCGATGGTTTTTGCTTCACCGGCTTTCATGCCCGCAATACCGTCTTCAAAACCCGGAATCATCTGGCCTGAGCCCAGCACCAGATTCTGGCCCTGCGCGGTACCGCCGTCGAAGGCTTCGCCGTCAAGGGTGCCAGCGAAATCGATGTTCACGCGGTCGCCTTCGGTTGCTGCGGCATCGCTGTCTTCCCAGGTGGAGCGCTGCTCGCGCAGGCTCTCGATCATCTTGTCGACGTCGGCATCGGTGATGTCTGCTTCCGGCTTGTCCACTTCGATGGCGTCGAACGCCGCCAGGCTGACTTCCGGGTACACTTCAAACGTGGCGACGAACTCCAGGTCCTTGCCCTTTTCGTTGACGGTGGGCTCGAAGGTGGGCATGCCCGCCGGCTCGATGTTTTCCTCCTGGACAGCCTTGATGAAGCTGTCGCGCATCAGCTCATCCAGCACCTCGGCGCGCACGGCCTTGCCGAAACGGCGCTTGATCTCGGCCATTGGTACCTTGCCGGGACGGAAACCGTCCAGACGCAGGTTCTTGCTGGCATCCTGGAGGCGCGCCGCCACGGCGGATTCCAGTTTTTCGGCGGGTACACCGGTGGTCAGGCGTCGTTCCAGACCAGACGTCGCTTCAACAGAAACCTGCATAACTTCCTCTTGTACAAGTATGGCAATTCAGTGACGGACAGCGCGCCATAACCGGCCTGCGCCCCCGGAAAGGGGCCGGATTATAGCGGATGGGGTGCGCAGGGGCCAGATGAACCCGGCATGGGGCCGCCGCAAAAAACAAAACCCGCCTGGAGGCGGGTTCGTCGGGATGATGGGGTGGCTGACGGGACTTGAACCCGCGACCACTGGAGTCACAATCCAGGGCTCTACCAACTGAGCTACAGCCACCATTTACCTTGTTCAGTTGCGGGCATGGCCCGGAACCGGAATCTGTCACTGCCCGGCGCTGAAGGTGGTACGCCTGGCAGGGCTCGAACCTGCAACCGACGGCTTAGAAGGCCGTTGCTCTATCCAATTGAGCTACAGGCGCATCATGCGAGCCACCACTTCCCCAAGGAAAGAGTGGTCGGGGAGGAGGGATTTGAACCCCCGACATCCTGCTCCCAAAGCAGGCGCGCTACCAGGCTGCGCTACACCCCGAACGTACAGCTCGAGCGAGGCGGCATAATACTCGCGGCCTCCGGGAGCGTCAACGCGAAATGCCCGAAGCGCCTCGCTCCTGAACGCATTTTGCACACAATCGCCCGGACATGCGAGAATCACGCCGCGCAAGCGCCCCAACACTGGCACCCTGCCACCTTTATTCATGCGACCTACGCAGACCTGTCCGGAGATAGATACCCGATGAGCGCCCTGGTTCTCGATGGCAAGGCCCTGGCCCAGAAATTCGAAGCGGAAATGCGCGAGCGCGTTGCACGGCTGCGCGAACGCGCGCAGGGCAGCACGCCGATTCTCGCCACCATCCTGGTCGGTGCCGACCCTGCTTCGGCGACTTACGTAAAGATGAAGGGCAACGCCTGCGAGCGCGTCGGCATGGAATCCCTGAAGGTGGAGCTGCCGGAAAGCACCACCACTGACGAACTGCTGGCACAGATCCAGGCCCTGAATGAAAACCCGGATGTGCATGGCATCCTGCTGCAGCATCCCGTCCCTCCCCAGATTGATGAACGCGCCTGCTTTGATGCCATCGCCCTGGAGAAGGATGTGGATGGTGTCACCTGCCTGGGCTTCGGCCGCATGAGCATGGGCGAGCACGCCTACGGCTGCGCCACCCCGAAGGGCATCATGCGCCTGCTGGAGCACTATGGTATTGCCCTGGCCGGCAAGCACGCGGTGGTCGTTGGCCGCAGCCCGATCCTGGGCAAGCCGATGGCGATGATGCTGCTGGGCGCCAACGCCACCGTGACCATCTGCCACTCCCGCACGCAGGACCTTGAAGGGCATATCCGCCGCGCGGACCTGGTGGTCGGCGCCGTGGGCAGGCCGGAGTTCATCAAGGCGGACTGGATCAAGGACGGCGCGGTGGTGGTGGATGCCGGGTATCACCCGGGTGGTGTCGGCGATATCGAGCTGGAACCGCTGAAGGAGCGCGTCAGCGCCTGGACCCCGGTGCCCGGTGGCGTGGGCCCGATGACCATCAATACGCTTATTTTTCAGACACTTGAAGCTGGCGAAAAAGCGCTCGCCTGATCAGACCGGGCGCGGCCCGCAGGCCGCGCCCGGCGCATCTCAGAAAGATTCCCGCAGCCCCACCGTCAGGTTAAAGACCAGCTCCCCTGCCCTGCTGTCCTCATCAACGCAGAAGTAGCCTTCACGCTCGAACTGGAAGCGGGTTTCCGGTGCCGCGCCAGCCAGAGCAGGTTCCACACGGCACCCTTCCAGCACCGTCAGCGAGGCCGGGTTCAGCACGGACAGGAAACCCTGTTCGGCACGATCCGGGTTGGCTTCGGTGAACAGGCGGTCGTACAGGCGCACCTGGCACGGCACGCTCTGCTCTGCGGAAACCCAGTGGATCACGCCCCGCACCTTGCGGCCTTCCGGGTTCTTGCCCAGGGTGTCCGGGTCATAGGTGCAGCGGATTTCAGTGATGTCGCCGGCGGCGTCGCGGATCACTTCGTTGGCGCGGATCACGTAGCCGTAACGCAGACGCACTTCATCACCCAGCACCAGCCGCTTGAACTTCTTGTTGGCCTCTTCCAGGAAGTCTTCCCGGTCGATCAGCACTTCGCGGGTCATCGGCACTTCGCGCGTCCCCATGCCCTCGTCCTGCGGATGCAGCGGTGCCGTGAGTTGCTCCACCTGCCCCGCCGGCCAGTTCTCGATCACCAGCTTCAATGGCCGCAGCACACACATGGCACGGGGCGCATTCACGTTCAGGTCATCGCGGATGGCCGCTTCGAGCATGCCTGTATCAACCGTGGAATCCGCCCGGGCCACGCCGACCATATCGCTGAAGCGGCGAATGGCTGCCGGCGTGTAGCCGCGCCGGCGCAGGCCGGACAGGGTCGGCATGCGCGGGTCATGCCAGCCGTTCACGTGGCCTTCGTCGACCAGTTGCTTGAGCTTGCGCTTGCTCATCACCGTGTAGTTGAGGTTCAGGCGGGCAAACTCGTACTGGCGCGGGCGTGCCGGCAGACTGTCACGACTTGCCAGGAAGCCTTCCAGGTTGTCCAGCGTCCAGTCGTACAGCGGCCGGTGTGCCTCGAATTCCAGCGTGCACAGGCTGTGGGTCACCCCCTCGATGGCATCGGAAATCGGATGCGTGAAGTCGTACATCGGGTAGATACACCAGGTATCGCCGGTCTGATGGTGGCTGACCTTGCGGATGCGGTAGAGCACCGGGTCGCGCAGGTTCATGTTCGGAGAGGCCATGTCGATACGGGCGCGCAGCACCGCCTCACCTTCATTGAAATCGCCGGCACGCATGCGCGCGAACAGCGCCAGGTTTTCATCCACGGCACGGTCACGGTGCGGGCTGTTCTGCCCCGGATGGGTAAAATCGCCACGCTGGCGGGCAATATCCTCCGGGGACTGGGTGTCCACGTAGGCCACGCCGGCCTTGATCAGGGCGACGGCGCAATCGTGGATCAGCTCGAAGTAATCCGAGGCAAAACGCACCTCGCCATCCCAGGCCCAGCCCAGCCATTCCAGGTCCCGCTTGATGGACTCGACGTACTCGTCGGATTCTTTCTCCGGGTTGGTGTCATCGAAACGCAGGTTGCAGGCCCCGCCATAGCTTTCGGCGATACCGAAGTTGAGGCAGATCGATTTTGCATGGCCGATGTGCAGGTAGCCGTTCGGCTCCGGCGGGAAACGGGTCACCACCTTGCCGCCGTTCTTGCCCTCGGCCAGGTCGCGGTCGATGATCTGACGGATGAAATTGGTCGGGATTTCGGCACGATCTGTCATGCGATCTCAGGAGTCCTGTGGCAGGATGCACATACGGAAAACGGGTCCGCCAGCGGCCCGGACAGTTCCGGTCAACGGGGGCGCTAGTGTACAGTGCGCCCCCTGTCAGTCAAAGCATGGAGGACGGTTTGATGAAAGCCGCACTGAACACCACCTACGGCACCATTGTGATCAGTCTCGACACCGAGCGTGCCCCCGAAACCGCGGCCAATTTCGCCCAGTATGTCAGGGACGGCTTCTACAACGGGACCATCTTTCACCGTGTGATCGGCAATTTCATGATCCAGGGCGGTGGCTTCACCGAAGACATGCAGCAGAAGCCCACACGTGAAACGATCCGCAACGAATCCGCCAATGGCCTCTCCAACGAGACCGGCACCGTTGCCATGGCCCGTACCTCCGACCCCCATTCTGCCACAGCCCAGTTCTTCATCAACGTGGTAGACAACCATTTCCTGGACAAGTCACGTTCCCAGGACGGCTGGGGTTACTGCGTATTCGGCAAGGTTGAGGAAGGCATGGAAGTGATCAACCGCATCAAGGCGGTCACCACCGGCAACCGGGGTTTCCACCAGGACGTGCCCACCGAGACGGTGCTGATCGAAAGTGCCGAGCTGATCGAAGAATAACACGCCGCCGCGCGGGCGCCCGCAGCGACCCGCGCGGCTTACAATTCTGCAAGGGAGAACACCGCATGCGTCGCCTGTTACTGACCCTGGCCCTGATGCTGCCGCTGGCCGCCAGTGCCGACACCGCTCCGCGCGTGGCACTGGACACCACGGAAGGCACCATCGTCATCGAACTGTACCCGGACAAGGCGCCGGCCACGGTGGCCAACTTCCTGCAATATGTCGACGACGGCTTCTATGACGGCACCGTCTTTCATCGCGTGATCCCGCGCTTCATGATCCAGGGCGGCGGCTTCACCCGCGAGTACCGGCAGAAGGAAACCCGCACGCCGGTAGCCAATGAAGCCGACAACGGCCTGCGCAATGAGCGCGGCACCCTCGCCATGGCACGCACCAGCGATCCGCATTCCGCCACCGCACAGTTCTTTATCAACACCGTCAACAACACCAACCTGAACCATCGCGGCAAGAATCCGGCCGGATGGGGTTATGCCGTGTTCGGCAAAGTCGTCGAAGGCATGGATGTGGTCGACCGCATCAGCGCCCTGCCCACAGGCCGTGGCACCCTGAACGGCATGCCGGCTGGCGATGTGCCAAACCGCCCGGTGGAAATGCGCAGCGCACGGCGCGTCACTGAGCAGGCCGCACCCGAAACGGCCAGGGAAAAAGACACCACGCAATGAGCTATACGCTGTTCATTTCCGACCTGCATCTGGACGCCGAACGTCCGCAACATCTCGATGCCCTGAAACAACTGCTGGCCCGCCATGCGGGCCAGTGTGATGCGCTGTACGTGCTCGGCGATCTGTTCGAAACCTGGATTGGCGATGACGACGACAGCCCGTTCAACCTGGACGCCATCGCTGCATTTCGCTCATTCAGCGACGCCGGCAGCGCCCTGTTCTTTATGCACGGCAACCGCGACTTCCTGCTCGGTCACGCCTTTACCACCGCCACTGGCGGCACCCTGCTGGACGAAGGCACGGTCGTCGACCTGTATGGCACCCCCGCCCTGCTGATGCATGGCGACAGCCTGTGCACCCGCGACGAGAAATACATGGCGTTCCGTGCCCAGGTCCGCAACCCGGCCTGGCAGGCGGACATGCTCGCCAAGCCGCTGGCACAGCGGCGCATGATCGCGCAGATGCTGCGCCTGCAAAGCAAACAGAACAATGAGAACAAGGCGCAGAACATCATGGATGTGACGCCGGATGAAGTCATTCGTGTCATGGACGAAGCGGGCGTGAAGGATCTGATTCACGGTCATACGCATCGCCCTGCCGTGCATGATGTGTCGTTGCAAGGTGGTTCGGGGAAACGCTGGGTATTGGGCGACTGGGGTGCGCTGGGCTGGCAGATTGTTGCGGATCAGGAAAAAGGCCTGAGGCTTGAGAGTTTTACTCTCTGAGTTCCAATTCATCTCTCACAAAAAACTTCTTTCAGCGCTAAAACAATAACCCCGCCAAATGGCGGGGTTATTGTTTTGTCAGTAACGATCGGAAAGTCAGGGCGCTTCAATGTCCCCCGGAGCCTGAGAGCCGACAGCCACTGTGCCGTTGTTCAGGATAAAGGTCACCACTTGAGCCTGCATTTCCGCTGTCACCTGTGGCGCACTGGCATCCGGTGTCAGCAGCGAACTGTGGGAGCCCGCTTCCAGCTTCACGATACCCGGCTGTGCGGTCAGGTCATTCGAACCTGCTCCAATCTGGGCAGCCCCTGTCAGTGTCGCCAGGCCCGCAGTGCCTGCCAGCGGCAGATCGGTGGCAGCATTGGGTACTACGGCATCACCGTTCACCTGCTGGAGTAATACCGGCACGCCCATTTCGCCCAGTTGCGCAGCGAAGCTAACCGGGTCACCGGAATCCACAGTGCTTTGCGCGGCATAAATAAAGCGCTCAAAGTTGGTCGTACCCTGCTCCACCCCTGCTGCCGCCAGACCACCGATAATAACCGGGCCGAACGTGTTCGAGTTCAGCAATATCTGGGTCAGCTGGGTGCCGCCCACCGACAACACCACGCCACTGTAAGGGGTGATATTGGAGACCTGGCCGATAGCCGTCTCAGCACCGATGGCCAAATTGCCCACCGTCGCAGCCACCGAACCCACCATACTGCCAAGTGAAGCACCCACCATATAAACGCGTGAGGTATCCAGCTCCCCCAGACCCTGGCCACTCAGTTCCGCACTGAGGGAGGGCAGGCTGGCATTCAGGTTCAGCAGATCCATCACGCCTTGCCGCAGGTTGTCCCGCGTATTCGTCAGCACAGCCAGGTTAATGAACTGCGCACCGGAACCACCGGCGTCATTGAAGAAACGCTCACGCGGCGCATCAACGCCATAGAGTGCGGCGAAGGCCGGGTTGGCCTCTACGTTCAGCCCGCTGTAAAACACGCTGTCCGCGTCAACACCGTGCAACGGCAGATCGATTGCCACGGTGGCCACGCAGTTGCTGGCCAACGTGTGACCGAGGGCAATCACTGAACTGCGATCACTGGTAATACCGTGCACGTACACGGCGACAGGATAACCTGATGCCGCATAAATCTGCCCGCAGTCAGCTGCGCCAGCGTAGCCCGGCACATGGTCCGCCTCGGGCAGCGTCACCTGCAGCGGCACGGACTCAACACCCTGTTTGCCCGCAAACGGATAACGGTAAGTCACGTTGTAGGTCATGCCATCCACATCCACGGGCGGCAATACCGTTCCCTCCGGCAGCTGGGCACTCAGCAGTGAACCCAACGTCGGGTCAGCCTGCCAGGCGCTTTGCGTGTAAGAATTGTCGCCCGGTTGCTGGGGGGCCCGCAGGTAATACGGGAGTTTGATATAGCCCGTATAGAGATTGCCCACGCCCGCCGGCAGTTGCCCGCCGGTCAACGCGCCCAGGTCCGCGGCAGTCGCAGCGGAAATGCCAAGGTCACGTGCTATCGGCGTGCTCAGATAGCCCTGCGACTGCAGGAATGTGACGTTGCCCACTGCATCACCCGGAGAGATACCAAATCCCACCATGGCCTGCACCAGTGCCGCGCGCGGCGCCGCCATCGCCAACAGTGGCGCCGTCGGGTCCGTGGTAGTGAACGAATACGAGACGGTCATGTTCTGGTCCGCCGCTTCCGGCGTCACCGCCCCCATGGAGGCCACTTGCAGGAAGCCGGCAGCCAGTTGCTCCCAGCCATTGATCAGCTGGCGCACGGTAGCCAGGGAACCTGTTGCATTAAAGGAAGTACCCGTCAGGGCATTGTAGGCCCAGGACCGCGTGACTGGCTCACCAGCTGAATCGAGAATCGGGCTGATCGCGTTGTTCAGGAACACCAGGTATTTGGTCTTTGGCGCCAACGGCGCCAGCGGTGTAATGCGAATGGCGTTATTGGTGCCGCCATCCAGAGAAATCACCCGCGCGCTAAAAGAGGGCTGATCCAATGCGCCAGCAATAGGGTTGGCAGGATCCAGATCGCCGGGATCCAGTTGCTCACCGCCTGGCGCGGTCTGCAGGCGCACCAGAAACACGTTCACGTTGGCCATGACGGTGGCCGGATCAAGGCTGCCCTGGATCAGGATGTCAAACGGTGCATTGGTGGAGAAGCCGTCCAGCGAATTCAGCGCCGCGCGCACCGGATCTGTGGCGGCACCGATATTGGCGGTGCCATCAAAGGCACTGCCCAGCGTGCTGGCCGCTGTCAGGAAAATCAGGTCGTTGTTGAACGGCAGGTCGGAGGCGCCGGGATCGAAGCGCGGGTAAGTGCCCGGCTCGTAAAACAAATGATCGTTCGAGGGTGGGGTCACGCGGACCTTGGAGTCGCTGCCACAACCCTGCAGGGCCAGCGCCAACGGCAGCAAAGGCAGCACTGCCAGAGCCTTGGTTACCTTTCTCATTATGTACTCTCCCGGGAGCATCGATTTTGTTGTCGTGGTTTTTAATGGATTGTTATCGTAAGAAAGTTGTAGTCGCATCCATTTGCCGCAGAATAGCCCAGCCAGTACGGGCGAACAAGCCATGCAGCCCGACCGTCAGGTCACGGAATATGCCGGTTTGCCGGCCGGGGAAACGATCTCTCAGGCGGCCTGCGCCGGAACCCCGGAGTGAAAGCGGAAGCAGTCGTCTTCAGTGGTGATCAGCCCGGCTTCGAGCGTACGGAAGGTGTCGATCCGGGCCTGGATATCCTCACCGGCATACAACCGGGCCAGCCGCAGATAGTCCTCGAAATGCCGTGATTCGCTTTTCAGCAGAAAGCGGTAGTAGCGCCCCAGTTCCTGGTCCACATGCGGTGCCAGCGCGGCGAAACGCTCGCACGAGCGGGCTTCTATATAGGCACCGACCACCAGAATGTCCACCAGCCGGCCCGGCTCGCTGGTGCGCACATGGCTGCGCAGGCCGCTGGCGTAGCGGGACGGGGTCAGATGGCCGTAGGTCAGGCCGCGCTGGCGCAGCATGCCCAGCACCTGCTCGAAATGCAGTAATTCCTCACGGGCCAGCCGGCTCAGGGCATCCAGCAGTTCCGGCCGGTCCACGTAGCGGAACATCAGGTTCAGCGCCGTGGCAGCGGCCTTTTTCTCGCAGTGGGCATGGTCCAGCAGCAGGACGTCCGGGTGTTCCAGGGCCCAGCCGATCCAGGCCTCGGGAGTCGGGCAGCCCAGGAATTCCCGGATGGCAGTGATATCGTGCATGGCGCGGCAGTCTGTGGGGTGAACGGGCCGGCAGTATAGCAGCCACACCCCACCCTGCCAGCCAGCCGCCTGACTTCCGTCATGCTTTGTGGCCATAATGCGCTCCCCGTGACCCGGCAGAAGTGATCCCGTCTCAATGGGCAGAAAAAGCAGTCCCCGAACACAGGCCCGCAAGGGCCGGCTGGCCACTGGCGCCCTGCGCCTTATGAGCTGGTTGCCGTTGCCGCTGAACCGCGCCCTGGGCAGCCTGATCGGCCGCCTGCTCTGGTGGTTGCGCAGCGACGCGCGGCGCATCAGTGAGGTCAATATCGCCCGCTGCTTTCCGGCCATGCCGGCCGCCCAGCAACGGCAACTGGTCCGCGCCTCACTCATCGAGACGGCCAAGGGCAGCACCGAGATCGGTCTGGTCTGGCATCGTCCGGACTATGCCCTGAGCCTGATCCGGGGTGCCGAGGGCGACGCGCTGCTCCGCGAGACGCTGGCCGGCGGCCGGCCAGTGCTGCTGCTGGTACCGCACCTGGGCTGCTGGGAAGTGCTGAACTTCTGGCTCAGCCACCACTTTTCCCTGCATGCCATGTACAACCCATCCGGGCTGCCTGCGGTGGATCAACTGGTGCGCGACAGCCGCGAGCATTTCGGCACCGTGATGTATCCCGCCACCGCGCGCGGTGTCGCCAGCCTGGTACGGACACTGAAGAAGGAAGCCGTGCTGACCGCGATCCTGCCCGACCAGGTACCGGACCGTCGCAGCGGCCGCTTTGCGCCCTTCTTCGGCGAGCCGGCCTACACCGCCACGCTGAGCCCGAAACTGATCCAGCAGACCGGCGCCAGGGTATTTGTCGCCTGCGCGCGCCGGCTGCCCGACAGCGAAGGCTATCGCATCGTGCTGCGCGAACCGGACCCGGCGCTGTATGACAGCGATCTCGATGCTTCCCTGCCCGCACTGAACCGCAGTATCGAATCGCTGATACTTGAAATGCCGGAGCAGTATCTGTGGAGCTACAAACGCTTCCGCCGGCGTCCGGAGGGCACTCCGGAGCTGTACTGAAAACGAGCGCGTCGGCACCCCTCTTCCGGTCAGACCCGCAAAAGTATATAATCCGCGCGCCGTACCAACCCCGAAACACACCCCAAGCGTTTGATTTCCAAAAGAAATCGGGCAATCACGAAACGAGGGATGCGCTGTGCTTGAAGCCTACCGCCAACACGTGGAAGAACGCGCCGCCGAAGGCGTACCGCCGAAACCACTGAACGAACAGCAGGTCGCCGAACTGGTGGAACTGCTGAAAAACCCGCCCAAGGGCGAAGAAGAATTCCTGCTGGACCTGTTCAGCAACCGCGTACCGCCGGGCGTTGACCAGGCCGCGTACGTGAAGGCCGCCTTCCTGGCCGCCCTGGCCAAGGGCGCAGCCCAGTCCCCGCTGATCGACCGCAAACTGGCCACCAAACTGCTTGGCACCATGCAGGGCGGTTACAACGTGCAGCCGCTGATCGACCAGCTCGACGATGCCGAAACGGCCGAGATTGCCGCCGAGGCCCTCAAGCACACCCTGCTGGTATTCGATGCCTTCCACGATGTGGAAGAGAAAGCCAAGGCCGGCAACGACTACGCTAAAGCCGTGCTCAATTCCTGGGCCGAGGGCGAGTGGTTCACCAGCAAGCCGGAAGTCCCGGCCAAGCTGACCGTCACCGTGTTCAAGGTGACCGGCGAAACCAACACCGACGACCTGTCCCCGGCCCAGGATGCCTGGAGCCGCCCGGACATCCCGCTGCACGCCAACGCCATGCTCAAGAACGAGCGTGACGGCATCAAGCCGGAAAAACCCGGCGAGCTGGGCCCGATCGGCCAGCTCAACGACCTGAAAGCCAAAGGCCACACCGTCGCCTATGTGGGTGACGTGGTCGGTACCGGTTCCAGCCGTAAATCCGCCACCAACTCGGTGCTGTGGTTCACCGGCGAAGACATTCCGTTCGTCCCGAACAAGCGCCAGGGCGGCGTCTGCATCGGCAGCAAGATTGCCCCGATCTTCTTCAACACCATGGAAGATTCCGGCGCGCTGCCGTTCGAGGCCGACGTGTCCGGCCTGAACATGGGCGATGTGATCGACATCTACCCGTACGAAGGCAAGATCACCGCGCACGGCACCGACAAGGTACTGAGCACGTTTGAACTGAAATCCCAGGTGCTGCTGGACGAAGTCCGCGCGGGCGGCCGGATCAACCTGATCATCGGCCGTGGCCTGACCACCAAGGCACGCGAAGCACTGGGCCTGGGCGCCACGCAACTGTTCCGTGCACCGCAGCAACCGGCTGATACCGGCAAGGGTTACACGCTGGCGCAGAAAATGGTCGGCAAGGCCTGTGGCCTCGACGGCGTGCGCCCGGGCATGTACTGCGAACCGAAGATGACCACCGTCGGTTCCCAGGACACCACCGGCCCGATGACCCGTGACGAACTGAAAGACCTGGCCTGTCTGGGCTTCTCCGCTGACCTGACGATGCAGTCGTTCTGTCACACTGCGGCCTATCCGAAGCCGGTCGACGTGGAAACCCACCACACCCTGCCCGACTTCATCATGAACCGTGGCGGCGTCTCGCTGCGCCCGGGCGACGGCATCATCCACAGCTGGCTGAACCGCATGCTGCTGCCGGACACCGTCGGCACCGGCGGTGACTCCCACACCCGCTTCCCGCTGGGTATTTCGTTCCCGGCCGGCTCCGGTCTGGTGGCGTTTGCCGCCGCCACCGGCGTCATGCCGCTGGACATGCCGGAATCGGTGCTGGTGCGCTTCAAGGGCAACCGCCAGCCCGGCATCACCCTGCGTGATCTGGTGCATGCGATTCCGCTGCAGGCCATTAAAGAAGGCCTGCTGACCGTCGAGAAGAAAGGCAAGAAGAACGTCTTCAACGGCCGCATTCTCGAAATCGAAGGCCTGGAAGACCTGACTGTCGAGCAGGCATTTGAACTGTCCGATGCGTCCGCTGAACGGTCTGCCGCCGGCTGCACCATTACGCTGTCGGAAGACAGCGTGGCCGAGTACCTGAAGTCGAACATCACCCTGCTGAAGTGGATGATCGCCAACGGCTACGGCGATGCGCGCACCATCGAGCGCCGCATCACCAAGATGGAAGAATGGCTGGCCAACCCGAGCCTGATGCGTGCGGATAAAGACGCCGAGTATGCTCAGGTGATCGAGATCGACATGGACCAGATCAAAGAGCCGATCCTGTGCTGCCCGAACGACCCGGACGATGCCAAGACCCTGTCCGACGTCGCCGGCGACAAGATCGACGAAGTGTTCATTGGTTCCTGCATGACCAACATCGGCCACTTCCGTGCGGCCGGCAAACTGCTGGAGAAAATCCCCAGCGGCTCGCTGACCACCCGTCTCTGGATCGCCCCGCCGACCAAGATGGACCAGCACCAGCTGTCCGACGAAGGCTACTACAACATCTACGGCCGCGCCGGTGCGCGCACCGAGATGCCGGGCTGTTCGCTGTGCATGGGCAACCAGGCACGTGTGGCGCCGAACACGACGGTTGTATCCACCTCCACCCGTAACTTCCCGAACCGTCTGGGCCAGGGCGCCAATGTGTATCTGGCGTCTGCCGAACTGGCAGCCGTGGCGGCTGTGATCGGCAAACTGCCGACGGTCGAGGAGTACATGGTCTACGCGGCGGACATCGATTCCATGTCAGCGGAAATCTACCGCTACCTGAATTTCGATCAGATCGCCGAGTACCAGAAAGTGGCCGACGGTGTGAAGATTCCGGTGGCGCAAGCCAGCTGAGTCTTACCCGTCACGCCAATAAAAAAACCCGGCTTCGCGCCGGGTTTTTTTATTTCGTCAGAATGCCACAGGGTGGCAAGCGACGTTCACGCCAGCTCAGCCAGCACACGCTCCAGTCCCTGCTCCAGCTGTGCCACCGTGCGGTCAATATCCTCCAGCTTGTCCAGCCCGAACAGCCCGACACGAAACGTCTTGAACGACGGCGGCTCGTCACACTGCAACGGCACCCCGGCCGCCGTCTGCAAACCCTGCGCCACAAACCGGCTGCCGTTCTGGATGCCGCCGTCCTGTGTATAACTGACCACCACACCCGGTGCTTCGAACCCTTCCGCCGCCACGCTTTTCATGCCATGGCCGGCCAGCATGGCGCGCACGCGCCGCCCCAGTTCCAGCTGCGCCTCGCGCGCACGTTCAAAACCAAACGCTTCGGTGTCACGCATGGCATCGCGAAAACGCATCAGCGCGTCGGTCGGCAACGTTGCGTGGTAGGCATGGCCGCCGTTTTCATAGGCCTGCATGATCTGCAGCCACTTGTGCAGGTCGCAGGCAAAGCTGGTGCTTTGTGTCTCACCGATACGCGCCAGCGCACGCTCACCCAGCATCACCAGGCCACTGCAGGGCGACGCACTCCAGCCTTTTTGCGGCGCACTGATCAGCACATCGACACCAAGCCTGCGCATGTCCACCCACAAGGCGCCGGATGCGACACAATCCAGCACCAGCATGCCACCATGCGCGTGCACGGCCTCGGCCATCTGCTGCAGGTAATCGTCTGGTAGCAGAATGCCTGACGCCGTTTCCACATGCGGCGCAAACACCAGGTCCGGCTTGCCGGCATGGATCGCGGCCACCACTTCATCAATGGGTGCAGGCGCGTACGGAGCATCGTCGGCGTCGCCAAGACGGCGTGCCTTGAGCACCACTTCCTCGGCGGGGATATCACCCATTTCGAAAATCTGGCTCCAGCGGAAACTGAACCAGCCGTTGCGTATCACCAGGCACTTGCGATCCGTGGCGAATTGCCGCGCCACCGCTTCCATGGCAAAGGTGCCGCCACCGGGCACGACTACCACAGCCTCCGCCTGGTAGACCTGTTTCAGTGTCGAGGAAATGTCCCGCATCACCTGTTGAAACAACTGCGACATATGGTTCAGCGCACGGTCGGTGAACACCACCGAGTATTCCAGCAGGCCATCGGGATCGACGGCGGGTAACAGGGTCGACACAGCTTGTCTCCGTTTCCAGTTCATCAGGGAACACCCTTTACAGGTGTTGAAAAAGCCCCAAAGAGGCCTTTTCAAACCCTCTTTGCGACGCAGGCCCAAACAGTGAGCCGTCTGCCCAGGCTGTTGTTCAACGACCTGTTATAGAGCATTCACGCAACACAGGAAACCTCGTGGCGAATTGATGGCAGGCCGCGAACAGTTGCCGGCCCATCACAGCTTGCCGTTACAATGCGACGCATGACTGACCCACTTCACGCTGCACCCTGCCCCTGCTGTTCCGGCACGTCGTACGGCAACTGCTGCGCGCCACTGCATGCCGGCCAGCCTGCCTCGTCGCCGGAAGCACTGATGCGTTCGCGCTACAGTGCCTTTGTGCTGGGCGACAATGCCTATCTGCTGCAAAGCTGGCATCCCGACACCCGCCCGGAGACGCTCACGCTGGACGCGGGGGTACGCTGGCGCCGGCTGGAGATTCTCGGCGCCCCTGCCGCTGGCGCGGCCGCGACAGAAGGGACGGTGCGTTTCGTCGCCACACAGCAACAGGGCAATCAATGGCACCAGCTCACCGAACTGTCACGCTTCACCCGCATCGGACAGCACTGGCTGTATCGTGACGGCGATGCCGGAATGCGCCGGCTCGATCCCGGCCGCAATAGCCCCTGCCCCTGCGGCCGCGGGCGCAAATTCAAACACTGCTGTGGATAGGGGGGCTCATGCTGCTGCACGCCGAAACCTCATCACTGGTGCTGGTGGATTATCAGGCCCGGCTGTTGCCGGCCCTGCACCATGGCCAGCGGGCACTCGACCAGGCGCTGCGGCTGGCGCAGCTGGCGCGCCTGGCAGGCGTGCCAGCCGTTGCCACCGCGCAATACCCGCACAAGCTGGGCGACAATCCCGCCGCGCTCACCGCATTGACGGGACGGACGCTCAGCAAACAGCATTTCGATGCCTGTGCCGACGGTCTGGTCGATACCCTCCCCGCGCACCGCAGCGAGATCGTGCTGGCCGGGTGTGAAACCCATGTCTGCCTGTTGCAGACAGCCTGCGGCCTGCTCGCCCGTGGCTACGGGGTCTGGGTGGTGGCCGACGCCTGCGCCTCACGCCGCGACAGCGACCATCAGCTGGCCCTGGCCCGCCTGCGTGACAACGGCGCACGCGTGATCAGCACCGAGATGGCCGGCTTCGAATGGCTACGCCACGGCGAACACCCCGCGTTTCGCGATGCGCTGTCACTGATCCGGCCACTTTAGCGCGTCCCCCCGGCCTCTGTGCTACCATGCCGAATCCCCTGGACCACCCGGTCCGCACTGACCAGACCGAGACGCGTCTTGCCGCTGTCCAACGCCACGAAATCCGATCTGCTGCTGGTCCTGGTGACACTGCTGGCGGCAGCCGGCTGGGTGTTCTCCCAGGAAGCGGTGCGCCTGATGCCGCCGCTACTGTTTATGAGCCTGCGTTTTCTGGTGGCCGGCAGCCTGCTGGCGCTGGCCGGCCATCGCCAGTTGCGCCGCATGAGTGGCGAGCAGGTAGTGCGCAGTCTGCGAGTGGGGCTGGTGTTCGGGCTCGGCATGAGTTGCTGGGTGATGGGCCTGCACTTCGGCAAGCATCTGGGCGAAGGCGCATTCCTGGCCAGCCTGGCCGTGGTGATGGTGCCGATCATTGCCCGCGTTGTGTTCGGCGAGGTGCCGCCGCCGACCACCTGGCTGGCACTGCCGGTGGCGGTCGGCGGGCTGGCGTTGCTGTCGCTCAATGGCGGGCAGTTCCAGCCGGAAGCCGGGCAGTTGTTCTTCCTGGCAGCCGCGATGATCTTCGCGCTGTATTTCACACTCAATACGCGAGCCGCCAATTCGCACACCGTCACCACCGCACGCGGGGTGCTGCAACGGGAAAAAATCCCGGTGCTCGGCCTCACCGCCCTGGCGCTGATCACCGTCGGCCTGGTGACCGGGCTGTTGTCGCTGCTGGTCCGCGAACCCTGGCGCCCCACCCTGACGCATCTGCACGGCGCCCTGGCCGGCTGGCTGCTGGCCAGCGCCCTGGTTGCCACGGCGGCGCGGTTCTTCGTGCAGACCTATGCCCAGAGCCTGTCCAGCCACAGCCACGGCGTGGTGATCCTGGTGCTGGAACCGATCTGGGTAGCGCTGTTTGCCGCGCTGTGGTTTGACGAGAGTATGTCCGGCACACAGCTGGCCGGCTGCGGGATGATTTTTCTGTCGCTGCTGATCAATCGCTGGAGCGCGATCAGCAAGCTGCTCAAGCAGTGGCTGTAGCCCGGCCGAGGATGACCGGCTCCTGTTCCAGCGTAACCCCGAACAGCGCCTGCACGCTGTCCCGCACAGCTTGCGCAAAAGCCAGCACATCTGCACCAGTGGCCCCGCCGTAATTCACTAGCACCAGCGCCTGTTGTGCGTGCATGCCCAGGGCGCCCTCGCGGCGCCCTTTCCAGCCCGCCCGCTCAATCAGCCAGCCAGCTGCAAGCTTGGCGCGACCATCCGGTTGCGGGTAGGCAACGATGTCAGGCCAAGTGGAACGCAAACGTGCCAACGTAGCGGCATCCACCACCGGGTTCTTGAAAAAGCTGCCGGCGTTTGGCAGTTCGGCCGGATCAGGCAGCTTGCTGCGGCGCAATGCACAGACGATCTCGCGCAGCCCCTGCGCGTTGCGCGCGGCTTCGGGCAACGCGGCGAAGCGTTCGGCGAGGTCGGCATAGCCCAGCGTCAGTTCAGGCTCGCGCCGCAACTGCAGACGTAGCCGGGTGATCAGCCATTGCCCGGCTTCGGCACTCTTGAAGCGACTGTCGCGATAAGCGAAGCCACACTCTGCCGCAGTAAAACGACGGGCCTCGCCATCACGCAGCGACACCGCATCCAGCGACACCAGCACGTCGCCCAGTTCAACGCCATAGGCGCCGATATTCTGCACCGGCGCGGCGCCACAGCTGCCGGGAATCAGTGACAGGTTTTCCAGCCCCTGCCAGCCCGCGGCCAGCGTGCGCGCCACCACACTGTCCCACTCTTCACCAGCACCCACTTCCACCAGGCCGTCATCGGACAGCGTCGCCAGGCCACGCAGGCATGGCCGGATGACCAGGCCATCGATATCGCCGCGCAGCACCAGATTGCTGCCCCCCCCGATGACAGTGCGCGGCAACCCGGCCCACCGCGTGTCACACAGCAAGGCGACCAGCGCCGCGTCTGATGCCGGCTCCGCCAGCCATTCGGCGCGCGCCGGCAGCCGTAGCGTATTGAAGGTATCGAGGGAGCAACCGGGGCGGACCTGCATCAGCCCAGCCCGTGTTCGCGACGCAGGTGCGCCAGCAGGC
Organism: Isoalcanivorax pacificus W11-5; assembly: GCF_000299335.2. Lineage (NCBI taxonomy): Bacteria > Pseudomonadati > Pseudomonadota > Gammaproteobacteria > Oceanospirillales > Alcanivoracaceae > Isoalcanivorax > Isoalcanivorax pacificus. The sequence goes on from NZ_CP004387.1 coordinate 2,214,818, forward strand.
CATCGCAGGCACCTTCGATCAGGTCCAGCACGGTATTGAACCCGTCGCGGCCACCATAGTATGGATCCGGCACTTCGGTCGGGGCCGGGCCGGGATGAAACGCCATGAACAGGCCGAGGTGACCACTGAAACCGTCCGGGCGCATGGCCTGCAGGTCGTGCAGGTTGGCATGGTCCATCGCCAGCACGTAGTCGAAATGGTGGAAGTCCGTCGTCGCCACCTGGCGCGCGCGCAGCGCGGACAGGTCATAACCACGCTGGCCAGCCGCCTCGCCTGAACGCGGGTCCGGCGCCTTGCCGATATGCCAGTCACCGGTGCCGGCGCTGTCGATGCGCAACTGCTCGAGCAATCCGGCGGCTGCGGCGCGCTGCCGGAACACCGCTTCCGCCGTGGGCGAACGGCAGATATTGCCGAGGCAGACAAACAGGATCGATACCGTCATGCCGCACCGCCCAGCAGCGCACGCATCCGCTCCAGGTCGGCCTGTGTATCGACCCCTCCCGGCACGTCTTCGCAGGCGGGCTGCACGTGAACCGGCACACCGTGATACATCGCGCGCAGCTGTTCCAGCGACTCGATACGTTCCAGTGGTGCCGGCTCCCAGCCCACGTAACGGTTCAGCAGACTGACACGGTAGGCGTAGATACCGATATGCCGCCACCACTGCCCGGCCGGCAGCGGGTCGGGCTGGTCACCGCCAGCGAAACCGTCGCGGTGCCAGGGCATTGGCGCCCGGCTGAAATACAGCGCGCGGCCATGTACGTCGAACACCGTCTTGACGATATTCGGATTGAACAGGTCTTCGCTGGTGGTGATCGGCTCGCACAATGTGGCAATACCGAAACCGGGATGTGCGGCAAGATTCGCCGCCACCTGGTCAATCACCGCCGGCGGAATCAGCGGCTCGTCGCCCTGCACATTGACCAGGATGTCATCATCGGTCAGGCGCAATTGCGCCGCCACTTCCTGCAGCCGGTCTGTGCCGGAGGGATGATCTGCCCGCGTCATCAGCACATCGCCACCCTGCGCGCGCACGGCTTCAGCGACACGCTCGTCGTCGGTCGCCACCCAGACTTCATCCGCGCCGCTGTCCAGGCAGCGCTCGCGCACATGCAGCACCATCGGCTTGCCGCCGATGTCTGCCAGTGGCTTGCCCGGCAACCGGCTGGCGCCGAAGCGGGCGGGAATCACGATGCGAAAACTCATGTCAGCACTCGTCGAGAAATGATCGTCGAAAAACAGTCAGTCCGGCGTCGTATGACGCTCGATCGCAGTGCGCAGCACCTCGCCGGCAAACCCCGGCGGCAGTATCGCGCGTACCGGCAACACCCACAGGCGTTCGCTGAGCAGGTCGTTGCATTTCACCAGGTCCTTTTCCGTCATGACCACCGGCAGGTCCCCGGGGAAATCCAGGTCGCCGGCACGATACTGGTGGTGATCGGGAAAGGCATGCGGTGATACCTGCAAGCCGGCCTGGGTGAGTGTGTTGAAGAACCGTTCGGGATGACCGATGCCGGCCACCGCGTGCGCAGCCACATATTGCCGGGTGAAGGATTCCAGCGACAACTGCCGGCCTGTCGCCGCATTGACCAGTGCCCCGGGCGCCAGTTGCATGCTGACCGCACCAGGCCAGTTTTCTGCCTGGGCCGGCTCGCCATTGATGACCACATAATCCACCTGCCGCAAGCGCGTGGCCGGTTCGCGCATCGGGCCCGCCGGCAGGCAGCGGCCATTGCCGAGGCCGCGTGCACCATCCAGCACCGCCAGTTCAGCGGTACGCGGCAACGCGTAATGTTGCAGGCCGTCATCGCTGATCACCAGGTCAGGCTTCAGTGCCAACGCTGCCTCCAGCGCCCGGCGGCGGCGGGGATCAATGATGACCGGCACCCCCGTCAGGCGCGCCAGCAGCAGCGGCTCGTCGCCACACAAGGAGGCGCTCTGGTCAGCCGTCACCCGCCAGGGGAAAGCAGGCGGCCGCGCGCCGTAACCGCGTGAAATTACCACCACTGACAGCTCCAGGTCCGCCGCCGCCTGGCACAGCGCCGCCACCAGCGGTGTCTTGCCGGTGCCGCCAACGGTGACGTTGCCCACGACCAGTACCGGCACTGGCGCAACCGGGGGACGTTCCCGGAAACGCCGCAGCCGGCGCGAGGACACCCAGCCTGTCAGGCGCCCCAGCGGCCACAGCGGTGCCAGCCACGGTGCATTGTCGTACCAGGCGGCATTGACCAGCGCACTCAGATAGCGCTTCACGCGATCAGCTGTCCGCGAAGTTCATCTGGTGCAGCTGGCTGTACAGGCCATTCTGCGCAATCAGTTCCGCATGGCTGCCGCTTTCCATCAGCCGGCCCTGGTCAAGCACCAGAATACGGTCGGCTTTTTCGATGGTAGAGAGCCGGTGGGCAATCACGATGGTGGTGCGTCCCTTCATCACACGCTCCAGTGCCTGCTGGATAAAATGTTCAGACTCGTTGTCCAGTGCCGACGTCGCCTCGTCGAGGATCAGGATCGGCGCGTCCTTGAGCAGTGCCCGGGCAATCGCCAGCCGCTGTCGCTGCCCGCCGGAAAGCTGCACACCGTCCTGGCCCACTTCGGTGTCCAGGCCACGTTCCAGTTTGCTGATGAAATCCCAGGCATAGGCGTCCTTCGCCGCGCGGATGATCTCGTCGTCGGTGCAGTCACGCAGTTCGCCGTAGGCAATGTTGTTGCGTATGGAATCGTTAAACAGCACGACTTTCTGCGTCACCATGGCAATCTGGCGCCGCAGGTCCAGCATCGGGTAGTCGGTGATCACCCTGCCATCAAGCAGGATGCTGCCCTGGTCCGGTTCGTAGAAGCGTGGCACCAGTGCGGCGATGGTGCTCTTGCCTGCCCCGGAACGACCGACCAGCGCCACGGTTTCGCCCGGACTCACGCGGAACGACAACTGCTTCACGACCGGCGCATCCGGCACATAGCCGAAGCTGACATCACGGAATTCCAGCTCGCCCCGGGCACGGGTCAGCGGCACGGTGCCGTGGTCGGGCTCCGGCGGACGGTCCATCAGTTCAAACAATGACGCCGCACCGGTGACACCGCGCTGCACTTTTACGTTCACATCAGTGAGTTGCTTGATCGGCTTCTGGATCAGGCCCACGGCGGCGATGAAGGCCAGGAATTCACCCACGGTGATCGCCTCGCCCATGATCTGGATATACAGATAGGTAATGACGCCGACGCCGATGGCGACCACCAGTTGCACCGTCACCGTGCTGGTGACCTTGCTCACTTCCATTTTCACATGCTGTTTCTGGAAACGGCGGCTGGCCTTTTCAAAGCGTTCTTCTTCCAGTTGCTGCCCGGAGAAAATCTTCACCGGCTGGTTGCCTTCGATGGCCTCACCGAGGAATTGCGTGATGCTGCCCATGCTGCCCTGGATACGGCGGCTAATGACGCGAAAGCGCTTGCTCATGTAGTTCACCATCAGGGCAATGATCGGCCCGACAGTGAACAGGATCATGGTCAGTTTCCAGTTGCTGTACAGCAGGTACCCGAGCAGGCCGACGACAGTAAGGCCCTCGCGCAGGATTACCGTCACGGCATCGGTGCCCGCCGCCGTGACCTGTTGCGCGTCGTAGATGATCTTGGACATCAGGTGCCCGGAGGAGCTCTGCTGGTATTCCCGCGTAGGCAGGCGCAACACATGGGTAAAGGTTTCATTGCGCAGTTCGTAGACGATGCGCTGGCCCACCCAGGTAATGCAATAGGCGCCGAGAAACTGGCCAATGCCCTGGACCAGATTGATCACAAAGGGTGCCACGCAGATAACCAGCACCATGTGCGGTGTCGGGTTCTCGATCGTTTCGGTGATAACGCGCATCATCTCCGCGATCAGCGGCTGCATGCCGGAATAGATCAGGTATCCGAGCACACTCCCGGAGAGCACCCACCAGTGACGGCGGGTGTATTGCAACAGCCGCTTGTAGGTTTGCCAGGTGGTATCCGGCGGTTGGCTCATGGGTGGGGGTTACTCCTCATACTCAGATATCGCCCATCGTGTTCAGTCGGCGGCGGGTTCCTGCGTCGTGATGGTGATATTGACGAAACCAAGCTGCCCGGCCACGTCCATCACCCGCACCACCGACTGGTGGGAGCTGTCGGCGTCGGCGGTAATCATCAGCGGCCGGTCCGTGCCCTCGCGGGACAGCGCCAGCAGCGCCGAACGCAGTGTGTCTGCATCGGCACGCACCAGTTGCTCGCCGTTGATACGATACTCGCCGGCAGCGCTGATCACGACCTCGACCTGATCCGTCATCTCCGCCTGCGGCAGGCCGCTGGCTTCCGGCAGCACCACACCCAGCCGCGTTTCGCGGGTGAAGGTGGTGGACACCATAAAGAAGATCAGCAGCAGAAACACCACATCAATCAGCGGCGTCAGGTTCACCGACACCTCATCCAGGCGTTGGCGACGGAACTTCACGATGCGGCCTTCCCTTCACGCGGTGCCTGCTCGGCGCCGTGCATCCAGTCGAGCAGCTGCACCGCTGCCTGCTCCATACCGACGGTGATTTCATCCACCCGACGAACAAAGAAGCGATGGAAGAACAATGCCGGGATCGCCACGCTCAGACCGGCAGCGGTGGTAATAAGTGCCGTGGAAATACCTCCGGCCAGCCGGCCGGCATCACCACTGCCCTGCACCATGATCACCGAGAACACATCGATCATACCGATCACGGTGCCCAGCAGGCCCAGCAACGGCGCAATGGCCGCGATGGTGCCCAGGGTGTTCAGGAAGCGCTCCATGTCGTGCACTTCCTGGCTGGCGGCTTCTTCAATCCGCTCCTTGCTGACATCACGGCTGGCTGCCCCGCTGGCCAGCCCCGCAGCCAGGATGCGGCCCAGGGGAGAATTACCGCGCAGCGCCTGCAGGTAATTGCGGTCGACCTTGTTCTTCTGCCAGCTGCCGCGTACCTGGCCGAGCAACTCCGCCGGCGCCAGCCGCGACGGGCGCAGGCTCCAGAAACGCTCCACCACGATGGCCAGCGCCACCGCAGAACACAACAGAATCGGGACCATCATCCAGCCCCCCGCCAGCACTATCTCCAGCATGCCTTTTCCCCTTCTGCGGTCACGCTCATTCAGCTTGCCTCACGGCGTGTGCTGTGTGGCCGCGGCCTGCGGCCGCCACGGGCGCGGATACCGCGCGCGCCACAACAATGGCGCCGGATTATGGGAGCCATGCAGGCTGAATACAATCATGCCGGTCTCAGAACTGACCAGCAGCGGGACACCCAGGGCGGCGTAACGTGCGCGCACGTTCTGCGCCGGATGACCGAAGCGGTTCGCATGGCCTGCACTGGCGAATGCCCAGCGCGGCTGCGTCGCGCGCAACAGTGCATAGGACGAACTGGTCGCACTGCCATGATGCGGCACCTGCAGCACCGTCACGGGCGACAGGTCCCCCCAGGCCGCCAGCCTGTATTCCACGGGCCGGGTAATGTCGCCGGTCAGCAGCACTGTCCCGCCTCGCCCCCGGACACGCACGACGCAGCTGCGGTTGTTGCGCTGCACCAGCGGCAGCGCTGGCGTCGGCCAGAGCACCTCCAGGCTGACACCATCCAGCGACCAGTACTGCCCGCGCAGGCAGCGGCGGGTCCCGGACGGTGGACGCTCATCGCTGCTGTAAAGGCCCTGCGCCGGCAACAGCCCGTCAAGGCCGGGCAACCCGCCCGCGTGATCGCTGTCGCCGTGGCTGATGAACGCCAGCGTCACCGGCCGTCGCTGTTTCAGCAGCCAGGGGCGCAGCACCTGCTCGCCAGCGTTACCGCCGGCCCAGCCCGGCCCCAGATCGTACAGCACCAGGTGCCGGCGGGTACGGATCGCCAGCGCCTGCCCCTGCCCCACATCAAACACCACCAGGTCGAAATCACCTTCCGCCAGCGGCGCTCCGGCTGGCCAGCACCAGGGCAGCAACAGCAGCGGCACCCACCAGCGTGGCCACGGCCCCGGCGGGCGACACACCAGCAGGCAGGCCAGCAATACTGCCAGCGCGGCTGCCAGCGACGCGGGTGGCGGCAACAGCGGCTGCCAGGCGGCCAGATGCTCCAACCCCTGCCAGCAGAGATCCACCAGCAGCGCCGCGAGCCACCACACCCCCTGCGCGCCGGGGAGCAGCGCGCCAACCAGCGCCAGCGGCACGATGACCAGCGTGAACACCGGCACGGCGACCAGGTTGGCCAGCGGCGCAGCCAGCCCCCAGGCACTGAACAGCCAGGCGGAAAAGGCACCGAGCCCGAAGGACAGCAGCCACTGCACCCGCCACAGTGAGGTATCGCCACCACGCGCCAGCCAGACCAACAGTGCAACGGCACCAAACGACAGCCAGAAGCCGTTATCCAGCGCCGCCAGCGGGTCCGGCAGCAGGACCGCCAGCGCGGCACACAACAGGGCCGTTCCCGTGCGCCAGCGCAGCCGCCACCGGATCGCCAGCAGTGCGACCAGCGACATCAGGCAGGCCCGCTGGGTCGGCAGCGCAAAACCGGCCAGCGCGGCATAACCCAGGGCAGACAGCAGTGCCGGCCAGACAGCCCATTGCGCCGGGGTGAGCCGCCAGCCGCGCGCCCACGGCGTCAGCGCTGCCCGCACCAGCCACCAGATCATGCCCGCCACCAGCGTGATGTGCAGCCCGGAAATGGCCATCAGGTGCGCCGTGCCTGTCTGCTGCAAAAGCTGCCAGTCGGCGTCGGTCAGCGCACGTCGGTCAGCGGCGATCAAGGCGGGCAGCACACGGCCGGCCGGTCGCGCCTGCCCCAGCGTCCCGGCCACCACCTGTCCGATCGCTTCGCGCAGGGGCGCCACGCCGGCGCGGGCAGGCTGATGCGCGATCAGTGCCCGGACCGTACCGGAGGCATCTATCCCGCGCGCCATATCCAGCCGGGCGCCATCCGCCGATCCTTCATTCACACGCCCGCGCGGTGCCTGCAACCGCACGCGCAGCTGCAAATGGTCCCCGGCAGCCAGGGGCTGTGGTGCGTCATACCAGTTGAGCCGCACCAGATGCCGCCCGGGCCAGTGTGGCGAAGCCTCGACCCTCAGCACGAACCGCCATCGCTCCCGCCCCGGCCCCAGCACCTGGCGCTCGGGCAGGTCACGAATGGTCCCCGTGACAGTGATATCCGCGCCGGCCAGTTCCGGAGGCAGCCAGCCGGCCAGGCCCTGTTGTACAGCGACACTGCCCCAGGCCACGCCGGCCAGCAGGCACAGGGCCAGCAGCCGCCACGACGGCCAGCGCCACAGGAGCGCCCTCATCAACAGAACAGCCCCGCCGCACCACCACAGCCCAGGTGCCACAAACACGCCCAGCACGATACCGATTGCCAGTGCCGTCATCCCTGACATGCTTCCCTCCCGCACAGCCACTCCAGGCAGCACAGGATCACAGGCTTGCGTCGCGTTGTACGGTATCGGCGTGCAATCAGCCCGGGTCGACAGGCATAATGGCGCCCGCCGCCCCCAGCCAGTACCCCGGATGCATGCCCAGACGCCTGTTCAGAAAATACCTGCCCAGCCCTGAGCGCCTGACCCGCTTCAGCGCACTCGGACGTCGCAGTGGATTACTGGCCGACCCGAACCTGTGGCACCTGAACCGGCGCTCGCTGTCCGGCGCCGCCTTTGTCGGCATATTCTGTGCATTCCTGCCGATTCCCATGCAGATGGTGCTGGCCGCCCTGCTGGCGCTGCGCTTCAAGTGCAACCTGCCGTTGTCGATGGTGCTGGTGTGGATCAGCAACCCGGTCACCTATGTCCCGGTGTTCTATTTCAGCTACCGGGTCGGTGCCTGGCTGCTGGACATGCCCCGGCACATGCCGGAGCAGGTCACGGTGGCCTGGTTCGTCGAGCAATTACTGCCGCTCTGGCTCGGATCACTGCTGTGTGGACTGGCGTTCGGACTGGCCGGCTTCATATCGATCCGGCTGCTGTGGCGGCTGGCCATCGTGCGCAGCTGGCAGGCACGCCGCCGGCGACGCGCCCGTGACGGCTAAACGCATGCGTCAGGCCAACGTCTAATCCCTTTGAGCATGTCATTGGCCGCCGATCAGGGCATAATGCGCGCCACACTCACAGCCCTCCCGCCGGCATGCCCAAGCACCTGTTCCGAAAACACCTGCCCTCTGCAGACCGGATACGGCAAAGCAAATCGCTGGGGCTGTTCGGGGAGATACTGGGCGATCCCGGGCTCTGGCATCTGAACCGGCGTTCGTTGTCCGGTGCAGTCTTCATCGGCACGGTGGCTGCGCTGTTGCCGATGCCTTTCCAGATGCTGCCGGCGACCCTGCTGGCGATCTATTTCAAGTGCAATCTGCCGCTGTCACTGGCGATCGTGTGGCTGACCAATCCCTTTACCTATGTGCCGGTGTTCTATTTCACCTACCGTGTCGGCGCGCGTCTGCTGGACATGCCGGTCACGCCACCACACCCGGTCAGCTTTGCCTGGCTGGCCGAGCAGATGATTCCGCTGTGGGTGGGGTCGTTGCTGTGTGGTGTACTGTTCGGACTGGCCGGCATGGTGATCACACGGCTGCTGTGGCGGCTGGCGGTGGTACGGAGCTGGAAACAGCGTCGCCAGCTCCGCCTGAAAATCAGAAAACAGAACGTCAGGAAATAGCCGATACCGGCGCACCACTGAAAGGCTGCAGGCGCCCGTCATGCAGTTCAAGCTGGTGTGCGCAGCGCGTCGCAAAGCCGGTGTCATGCGTGACGATCAACAGTGCCGTCTGGAACTGGCGGTTCAGCGCCAGCATCAGATCCTGCACCTGTACCGCCGTGCGTTCGTCCAGATTACCGGTGGGCTCATCGGCCAGCACGATGGCAGGCCGGGTCACCAGCGCCCGCGCGATCGCCACCCGCTGGCGTTCGCCACCACTGAGCGCGGCCGGCTTGTGCTGCAGCCGATGCGACAGCCCCACTGCCTTGAGCATGTCCGTCGCGGCGGTCGTCGCATCCGACGGGCTTGCCTGACGGATCAGCAACGGCATGGCAACGTTTTCCAGCGCCGTAAATTCCGGCAACAGATGATGGAACTGGTAGATGAACCCCATGCGGCGATTACGCAGCACACCGCGCTGGGCTTCCGTCATCCCGGCCAGGTCCTGGCCACAGACGGACACCACACCTTCCGTGGGCCGGTCCAGGCCGCCCAGCAGATTCAACAGCGTGGACTTGCCGGAACCGGAAGTGCCGACAATCGAAAGGGTCTCGCCCGCTTCCATGCGCAGATCAAGCCCGCGCAACACTTCCACATTGCCGCCGCCCTCGTCATAGCGTTTGACCAGAGCACTCGCCTGGATCACCGGCGCCGATACATCATTCATAACGCAGCGCCTCCGCCGGTTGCACGCGGCTGGCCCGCCAGGACGGATACAGCGTGGCCGAGAAACTGATCAGCATGGCGATGGCAGCGATCACACCGACATCCCCCCATTGCAGCTCCGAAGGCAGATAATTGACGAAATAAGCGTCAAACATGTGCGCATTGAAGGTGCTTTCAATCCATTGGCCGATATCGGAAACATTGGTCGCGAGCAATATGCCCAGCAGCACACCGAACCCGGTGCCGGCCAGGCCGATCAGCGTCCCCTGCACCATGAAAATCCGCATGATCATGCCCGGGGTGGCCCCCAGTGTGCGCAACACGGCAATATTCGCGCGCTTCTCGGTCACCAGCATGACCTGGCTGGAAATGATGTTGAATGCCGCCACGGCGACAATGAACGACAGCAGCAGCGTCATCATGGTCTTTTCCATGCGGATGGCCTGAAACAGATTGCCGTGGCTGCGTGTCCAGTCGGTGGTGTAGTAGCCGTTGCCAAGCGTTTGCTGCAGCGTCCAGCCGACACGCGGTGCCTGGAACAGGTCATCCAGCCGCAGCCGTACGCCTTCCACGGTGTCGGTCTGCCGGGCCATGCGTGCAGCGTCGCTGACACTCACGTAGGCCAGCAGGGAATCCACCTCGGCCCGCACGCGGAAAATACCGGTCACGGTGAAACGTCGAAAGCGCGGTGTCACGCCGGCCGGCGACAGGCTCGCCTCCGGCAGCACCAGCACGACCTTGTCGCCCAGTTCCACGCCGAGTTTTCGTGCCAGGCCATAGCCCAGCACCATGTTGTATTCACCGGGCACGAGGCTGTCGAGTTCGCCTTCCCACATGAAATCGCCAACGATCGAGACATTGCGCTCGGCCTCCGGTTCGATCCCGTTCACCATCAGGCCGGCCACCGTGCCGCGGTGTGTGAGCATGCCCTGCAATTCCACGAACGGCGCGGCGCCCTTGACGCCTGGCTCGCGCAGTACACGGTCGGCCAGCGCACGCCAGTCCTCGACCGGCTCGCGGCCGTGCACCGACAGGTGCGTGACCATACCGAGAATGCGGGTCTGCAATTCACGCTCGAAGCCGTTCATTACCGACAGGACGGTAATCAGCACCGCCACGCCGAGCATCAGCCCCAGCGCGGAAATCAGCGTGATCACGGAAATAAAGCTGTTGCGCGTCCGGGCACCGGTGTACCGCACGCCAACAAAAAGAGAGAAAGGTCTGAACATGGCGCGCATTTAATCACTATTGATCCTGCCCCGGCAATCAGGTCGGTCGATTGCCACCCACATTGGTACAGCCACCCGCCGCACGGGCCGCACCACCACAACAGGCACTGTGACCGGAATGGCCGTCGTGGGTTCCGGCTGTCGCTTTGTGATGAAAGTCCTTATTCCCGAACTGCCAAAGTGATTGAATAACAACATCTAACTTTCTAATATCACGAAAGTTTACAGCTCCCATGGGGGAACCGGGATGCCTATAAGAACAAGCCGTGCCACGGCGCTGTCTGTGTTGCGCCGCCTAGCCGGCCTCGTTTTGATTGCCTGCACCACCACTGCCCATGGCGGCGACCTGCCCGAACGCGGCATGACAAAGTCCGCCGTCGAGCGCGCTTTCGGTGCTCCCGGAGAGAAACGCGCACCGGTGGGCCAGCCCCCCATCAGCCGCTGGGTCTACCCCGATTTCACTGTCTATTTTGAAGGCGACTACACGCTGCACGCTGTATCGCACCAGCCGCCACCAACACCGGCCGCCGTACCGGAGGTCGTCAGCGGCCCTTCAGCCGACACGCCAGCCGAACAGGCATCGCCAGCCGAAAGCCGGTCCGAATATCGCTTTGATCCGGCCACCGGCCAGATCATCCCGCTGGGCGATGATGCAGCACCGCCGGCGCCCCAGGCTGCACCAGTCAGCGAACCCGCCGACGTCGCACCCGCGCAGACAGCCCCCGCAGAACCTGCGCCGGCTGCACCCGAGGCGCCGGAAGAGCATGCGGACAGGCCGGCAGAGCAGGACGAAGGCAAACGCCCGGCCCGCTTCCGTTTTGATCCGGCCTCCGGCCGCATCATCATGGACGACGGCCAGCCACCAGCCACCGCCAACCCCGGTGGCGCGCCAGCGGCAGCGTCCGAGCCTGCACAATCGGAGCCGGCTGCCACCCCGGACACGGCAGCGCCGCCCGCCGAAACAGCCGTGGAACCCACGGACGGGCAGGAGAACACCCCGTCGGCACCGCAGGAGGCACCCGCTGACGACAACAGCGCAGGCGGCTTCCGCATGCAGTGGTAATCACCGGGCCCGCCGTCGGCGGGCCTTTTCCCTGTGCGCATTCACGCACCGGATTTTAAGCCTTTTCCTACACCATTCTCCGCCCCGGCTTACACGCCGGCAGGCAATCCACGCACGAGTCAAAATCGTGCTTGCCAAGCAGGCTGCTTGCCTTATCCTTTCGCCCCGAACTCCCTGTCACACTGAGGTTTGATCATGTCCGCACAGCCGCACCTGCTTCCCGAATGGCATCCGCAATGGGGCGTGATGATCGCCTGGCCCCATGCCGATACCGACTGGGCAGGGATTCTGCCGGCAGCCGAGGCGACCTACACCGCTATCGCCGAAGCGGTACTGGACCGTGAACACCTGCTGGTGCTGTGCAAGGATGCCGCGCATGGCGACTCTATAAAGCAGCACCTTGTGGAACAGGGCGCCAATGTCGCGCGCCTGCACCTGCGTGCCCTGCCCTACAACGACACCTGGGCTCGTGATTTCGGCCCCATCGCCATCAGCCGTGCCGGCACGACCCACCTGCTGGACTTCACCTTCAATGGCTGGGGGGGCAAGTTCGCCGCAGACGACGACAACGCCGCCAATGGCCGGCTCGACTGGCAGGTACCGCGAGTGCCCGTGGACCTGGTCCTGGAAGGCGGCTCCATTGACACGGATGGTCACGGCAATCTGCTGACGACACGGCATTGCCTGCTGAACCCGAACCGTAATCCGTCGCTGGACCAGGCCGCCATCGAAACACGGCTGCGTGAACTGCTCGGCGTCAAGCATATCTGGTGGCTGGAGAACGGCCACCTGGAAGGTGACGACACCGACGCCCACGTCGACACCCTGGCACGCTTCTGCAACGCGCGCACCATCGCCTATGTACAGTGCACCGACGCCAGTGACAGCCACTATGAGGCGCTGCATGCGATGGAGCAGGAACTGTTTGCCCTGGCCGGCCGTGAGCAGATTGATCTGGTGCCACTGCCGATGCCGCCGGCACAGTTTGATGAAGCAGGCGAACGCCTGCCGGCCACCTATGCCAATTTTCTGATTATCAACGGTGCCGTACTGGTGCCGGTGTACGACTGCGACACCGACGCTTCGGCGCTGGACCAATTGGCCGACGCCTTCCCCGATCGCGACATCATCGGCATCGACTGCCGCCCCCTGATCGCCCAGCATGGCAGCCTGCATTGTGTCACCATGCAGTTGCCCGAAGGCGTCCGCTGACTGCTCACCGGAGACTGACCATGCGCGTTGCCGTGATTCAGCAAACCAACAGTGACGATCTGCAAGCCAACCTGGAACACTCCGTGGCACTGGTACGCGATGCCGCCCGCCAGGGAGCCGAACTGGTGCTGTTGCAGGAGTTGCATCGCAGCCTGTATTTCTGCCAGACCGAAGACACCCGGTGTTTCGATCTGGCCGAGAGCATTCCCGGCCCGTCTACAGAGCGGCTCGGTGCACTGGCCAAGGAACTTGGCATCGTGCTGGTCGGCAGCCTGTTTGAAAAACGCGCCACCGGCCTGTACCACAACACGGCCGTTGTTCTCGAGCGGGACGGCAGCCTGGCTGGTGTGTACCGCAAGATGCACATTCCTGATGACCCCGGCTTCTACGAGAAATTTTTCTTTACCCCGGGTGACGCACAGTTCAATGACGGCCGCAGCGGCTTTTCACCGATCCGCACCTCGGTGGGAAATCTCGGCCTGCTGGTGTGCTGGGATCAGTGGTATCCGGAAGCGGCGCGTCTGATGGCGCTGGCCGGTGCCGACCTGCTGCTTTACCCGACAGCCATCGGCTGGGACCCCGCTGATGACGACGCCGAGAAACAACGGCAATGCGATGCCTGGATCACGGTGCAGCGCGCGCACGCCATCGCCAACGGCCTGCCTGTGCTGGTCGCCAACCGCACCGGCTTCGAGGCGGCACCCGACAACACTGGCCAGGGTATCCGCTTCTGGGGCAACAGCTTCGTCGCCGGCCCCCAGGGTGAATTCCTCGCCCGGGCGGACGCCGACAATGACACTGTCCTGATCGCCGACGTGGACCTGCAGCGCAGCGAAACGGTACGCCGCATCTGGCCCTACCTGCGTGACCGCCGCATCGACGCCTATGGCGATCTCACCAAGCGTTATCGCGACTGACGGAACATGGGCGGCGTTCAGCCGCCCACTGATGTCACCCCCAGCCCGGCCAGAACGCCGGTCAGCAACAACGCAATCAGCGCCAGCAATCCATCATGCGCAACCAGCGCCAGCGCGTAGACACAGATCACCGCCGCTGCGGTCGTCGCCATAAAGGGCAGCGGCTCCAGCAGCGGCATGGTGGCCGCCACCAGGATACAGAGCAATGCAATCACCTGGGAAAAGGGCCGGCGAACAAAAAGCGACCAGCGTGGCTTGAGCAACCGGTCAACGGCACGCGCCAGCGGGCTGATAAATCGTACCGCACGGTCCAGCGTTGTACGCCGCAGATTCAGCCTCAACAGCCAGCGCGGCAACCAGATGCTGCGACGCCCGCACAACAATTGCAGCGCGATCAGGCAAATGATGATCGCGCCAATGGTCGGCACCGTCGGAATACCGCTGACCGGTGAAAGAATAATCATCGCCGGCACCAGCAATACCGGCCCGAACGAACGCGTGCCGACTGCATCCAGCATATCCTGCACGGATACCTTGTCCCCCTCGCCTGCGGACCGGACGCGCTCCATCACCTGATGCAGTGTGCTGAGGGCGTCATCCGCACTTGTCATTTTTTCTTCCTTTTTGATGTTTTTTGCCAACTGGCGAAATGCTGTTACGACACTGGTATAACGTCGGGACAGACGCCATCAGAAAAACGCATGACGACACCCCGAAGGAGCGACCGTCCATCCCGGCGTACTTGCATCCACATGAGCCATGCGCCATTTTATATCCGCCAATGCAGCAATAACGCATGGCGACAATTCGCAAATGCCACAGCACATAACACAGACGGATCTCCATGAATATCGGTCAAGCCCTGAAGCGCCGACGCGAAGCACGCGGTGACACACTGGAAGAAGTCGCCTATCGCGCGGATACAGACGCCAGCAATCTCTCCCGTATCGAACGGGGCATGCAACAACCCTCCGTTCTGCTGCTGCAGAACCTGGCCAAGGCACTCGGCACCTCCGTGTCCGAAATCTATCGAGAACTGGAAGCCGGCAGCCGGATCCTGGAACTCGACGAACCGCTGGCCGCCGATCTGGCCAAGATGCAACGCCACTTCCGACACCTCAAACCGGCTGACCGTGTGCTGGTGCTTGAGTTCACCCAGATGATCAAGCGGCGCTCGAAGCAGCAGACCTCCCAGTAAAACCCCACCGGCATGCCACCCTTCCTGGCATGCCGGGTGCCTCTCCGCCAAATATCATATTGATATCATTTTATCGCTTGCTGACAGCTGACTCCGCTGGCCGATAGCAATAACATGCGTAAAATTACTGCAGCTTGCCGAGCCAGGGCATATTCATTCGTTATATGAAAAGCAGCTTTTCACAAAAAGACCGTTTTAACCCATTTACTTCTGATGGCGCATGACGCAAATAACATCTCGCAATCAGGCAACAGAAATCAGGCTGAGTTGTTTATGCAAATTATGGGAAAAGTAGCTTTTCCTTTATTTTGAAAACGGTTTCACACATACTCAGCGGCCCCTTTTACGTTCCAGATACGCCAAAAATATCTGTGCAAAAACAAGATGTAATGGCAATATGCCATGGTCCGATGGCAGTCTGCCTGCCTTGGCAAGACTGCCACGGACGGGTATTACTGACAGCCGGTCCGTGACGGCAGTACCTGTACCGCTATACAGTTGATGAATGCCTGTTTATATAATTACTCAAGGTAACAGCGTGTTCACCTCGCATCCCTGAACCTGATGTCAAAACAGAATAACGGACGTGCAGTCCGGTTCAGCGTAAAAACAGGTGAGTCAGTGAACAATTGAAAACACAGAATAAATAAAAGCTACATTTCAAAATAAGGGTCATGGTCGCATGAACTCAATTACAGACCTGAGCATATTTGTGGGCGTGGTCAAAGCGGGCACGATCTCCGGCGCGGGACGTCGCCTGGGACTGTCGCCGGCATCGATCAGCAAGCGCCTGGCCCGCCTCGAAGAAGAGATCGGGGTACGGCTGCTCAATCGCAGTTCGCGTGCGATGAGCCTGACCGAAGAAGGCAAGATCCTCTATCACAAGCTGCTGGTGATTCTGGACGATCTTGAAGAAGCCACCTCCTCCGTCTCGCGCGCCGGTGACAACGCCAAAGGCACATTGAAGGTCGCCTCCACCGTTGGCCTGGGCAAAAGCCGTATCGCTTCCCTGATCGCCGAATTTTCGCGCAACAATCCTGAGCTGGTGGTGCAGCTCTATCTCGGCGACAAGCAGATCGATTTCATCCGTGAAGGCTTTGATGTGGCCATCGCCATTGGCCAGCCCTCGGATTCCACCATGATCGCCAAGCGGCTGCTGAAGAATCGTTGCTTTGTCTGCGCGTCCCCAGAGTACCTGGAAGGCCGCTCGCCGATCCGCAAGCCGTCCGACCTGAAAAAGCACGAGTGTCTGATCCTGGATTCCTATGGCTCGTTTCGTGATCTCTGGCCACTGTGCGGCCCGAACCACCGGGAAATGGTGCGCGTCACGGGCAGCCTGATCACGGACAACAGCGAGACGCTGCGCAACTGGGTCCTGTCCGGCTACGGCATTGCCATCAAGAGCGAATGGGACGTCAAGAACGAACTGCGCACCGGCAAGCTGGTGACGTTGCTCGAGGGCTATACCGTACCCAACATGGATTTCTACATCATCTACGGCAGCCGCAAAAATCTCCCGGCCAAGACCCGCAACTTCGTCAAGTTCATCGAAGAACGTATTCATCAGGCCTGAGTGGCGTGGCCGCTGCCACGCAACACAGGCCGCTCTTTCCTCCGGGCCCCGCCCGACCTTCTGTGTATCTGCCACCCTTCGCCGGCCTCCCTGCAGGCTCACCCATCGCATCATGAGCTGTTATTGGCTAATGTGCCATCGGCGAATGACACATTAATGGAAAACAAAAACGGCGCATCTGTTTTCATCCGGCAACAGGGACCTCGTTCTCAACCTGGCAAAATGAAACAATTTCTCCCGTTTTATTTCATCGGTTGCCCATTGCTTTTATTCAATGAAACGCTAATCTTTTGGCATGAGACGAAAGACAGCTTTTCTTGAATTTCTGTTTTCATGTGTTCACTGATTGGCTAATCTAGCGCGCACTTGTTCACGGGACATGACAAGCCAAAACAAATTTGCGGTATGGTTTACTGCGCTACAACAATCGCGGAACGTCCGGTGACGCTAGCACACAACATCGGAAACCATGCCTGAAGAATGGCCCGGAGATGATCAAGAGGCAGCCCGCCCGACTTGCCTGTGAAGGCAAAAAAGCGGGAAAAAGCCGGATAGCGCGATAAATGGCGAGATAAATAGCCAGATAAAATGGTGCGCCATATTAGAAGCACATCCAGGATGCGGAACCCTGTTCCGGCAAATTCATCCCCATGATGTCTTCATGAAAGTGCGCTCTGAATATGAATGTGAATGCCCTGATGCGTTACCGATAACATCGCTGGTACATGGCGAACAATGGCAACATAACAGAAGCATTCAGCAGCAACGCACAAGAACACGATGAATTATTTGAGAATAAATAGCATTTACAAAATGGCCATTGTCGACCGGTCCAATACAAAGCGACCTAAAGGCTGGCATCCGGTGGCTGTTTTCACCGAATAGCTTTGCAACTTCTGCCTAAGCTGCTCTTTTCCTGATATTTGATGTTACATTGCATCAGACCCGCCCCCCGGCGGGCTTTTTTTTGGGAGCAGGAAAATGCGCCGTCTGGCGAAAAGGCCACCTCCTCTCCCTGAAACACCCGCCCCAACTCTCTTCTTCTCGTAGCTTGTAGCTTGTAACGCCGCCACGCGCCCTCTGGACGGAATGTCACACCCTCGTCATAGTAGCGCCTGACACTGTCCCTGATGACGATCCCTATGCCCTCTGTTACCTCTGCTGTCCCGGCCATGGTCGGCCACCGCGGCGCTCGCGGTGAGGCCCCTGAAAACACCCTGGCCGGCTTCCTGCTGGCCGTCGAGGCCGGCGTCAAGGCCATCGAACTTGATGTACGCATGTCTGCTGACGGTCAGTTGATCGTGCTGCATGATTCCCATGTGGACCGCACCACCTGGCACTCCGGCAAGGCACGGCAGTTTACCCAGTCGGAGCTGGGCCTGCTGGACGCGCGCCGCAACACGCCGGGCTGGCATAGCCCTGTGGGCATCCCGACGCTGGCCGAGGTGGTGGACCATTGCCCGGACTGGATGGGTTTCCAGTTCGAAGTAAAAGGTGGGGATGACCGACGCTATCAGAATCGCCTGGCCCACAATCTGCGGCGGCTGATCCACGAGCGGGGCATGCATGACCGGGTCGTGGTCACGTCCAGTGACACCGGCTTTTTGCGCATGATGGGCACCCAGGCGCCAGACGTGATGCGCGGCTACGTGTGCGAGTACCGCTACCTGCAACCGACCCGGCGCACTGCGGCGCTGGGTTGCCGCTGGCTGATCGCCCACTACAGCCTGGTCACCCCCCGGCTGATGGAGCGTGCGCGCCGGCGCGGCCTGCATGTCTCGGTGTGGACGGTGAACGATCTGAACGAAGCGGAACGCCTGGCCTCACTGGGCGTGGACAGCATCATCACGGATTTCCCGACCAGTTTCATGGCCCATTTCAGCAGCCGCGAAGCCCGGCGCGCCCGGCAATGAACCGCCGGATCAGGCCTGTTGTTCCTGCTTTGACAGCGCCAGAAAGGCACGAATCTCGGCCTCGCGGGCCGTGGCATCGCGGTAACCCAGCTCGATCAGCCGCCGGCAGAATCCTGGCTGGAACAGCAGGTAACTGACCGCCGCTGCGCCCGGCGACCGGGTGCCGCCGGACCCACGCAGCATGAAGCGCAGCGCGCGCGGCAGTTCGTGCAGGTGCGCAGCGGCGATCTCGTCAATCGGCTCCGACGGATAGATTTTCAGCACCTCCACCTGCTTCAGCCCGATGCCTTCGCGCTGGCGCACGGCTTCCGGAATCGCCGCCACAGTACCGTTGATGCGCTCAAGCCGCTCCACATCCCCTTCCAGCGTGTCCACGAACACACTGTTGAGTACATGGCCCAGCACCTGCGCCATCGAAGGATAGGCCTGTAACTGGCGCTGGTGCCCGGCCGAGGTATTGCCGGATACACCGATCACCAGCACCCGGGTTGCCCCGAGGTGCAGCGCCGGGCTGATCGGCGCCAGTTGCCGCACGGCGCCGTCACCGTAATAGTGGTCCTCGACTTTTTGTGCGGGAAACAGGATCGGGATCGCCGAGGACGCCAGCAGGTGCGGTAAGGCAATCCGGGTACGCTTGCCTTTGCGACGTGCGCGCGTCCATTCCTCCAGGTCATCCCGCCCCTGGAAGAAAGCGACCGACTCACCGTTGGCGTAGGACGACGCAGTGATCGACAGCGCGTCCAGTTCACCGCGCCGGATGGATTGCTCAATGCGCTGGAAATTGATCACCAGCGACAACAGCCGCTCCAGCGGCCGGCTGTCCAGCAACGCGCTGTTCACCGGTGTGGCGCCAGTCAGATAAGCCGGCAACGCCCAGCGCAATAATGATTTGACGAAGGACCAGACTTCCGTGCGGTAGACCTGCTCGGCGGTCAGATTGCTCCAGACCCGCTCCAGGCCACGCACCGCCATGCGGAAGTTGCTGGCATGCACCGCCAGCGCCGCAGCATTGATGGCGCCGGCAGAAGTCCCACAGATGATCGGGAAAGGGTTGGGGCTGCCACGTGGCACCAGTTCGGCCAGCGCCATCAGCACACCCACCTGGTAGGCGGCGCGGGCGCCACCACCGGAGAGGATCAGGCCGGTACGGGCCACGGGTTCTTCCTTGCGCCGTAACGCGCCGATCATACCCGCCCCCAGGTTCAAGAATGGCTCAGATCAATCGCGACGATTGGCGTCGACGGCCAGTGCGGCAGCACGTTCTGCCTGAACACGCGTATCAGGATTGTCGCAGTCGGACGGATTGCGCCCGCAGATCTCGCATTCACCGTCCAGGCCCACTGCACTGAGGCCGCCACAGGAGCCTTTTACCGGCTTGTTGGCCACGATCACGCCAATCGCCATGCCGGTGAACAGCAGGCCGATCAGTACGATGGCGGCAATCAGGGTCATCAGCATCAGTCTGTCTCCTCCATATAGCGGCGGAAGCTGTCCGTCATCAGTTCACGGAAACCGTCTTCCTCACGCACGATCAAGAGTACCGCCAGGTCGTGGCGGCTCGCAAATGCCATCCCTTCCTCCGGCCCGAGTACCGTAAGCAGCGTAGCCAGCCCGTCGGCCTGCATGCAGCTCGGGTGCAGCACGGTGACCGACGCCAGGCGATGGTTCACCGGCTCGGCAGTGCGCGGGTCGATGGTGTGGGAAAAGCTGTGGCCGTTGTCTTCAAAGAAATTGCGGTAATCACCGGATGTAGCCATCGCCATGTCGCCAGGCCGCACCACGGTGTTGATTTCACGCGTACCGGCCACGGGCCGTTCCACGGCGATGCGCCACGGCTGGCCATCCGCTTTGTTGCCGCGGGTCCGGACTTCACCGCCGATGTCCACCAGCCAGGCCTCAATGCCCTGCCCGCTCAGATATTCCCCGACCCGGTCCACGGCGTAGCCTTTGGCGATCGCGGAAAAGTCCAGGTAGATGCCGCCTGGCTGCCACAGACGCCGGTTCGCCGCGTCCCACTGCAATCGCTGCCAGCCTACCCGGCTCCGGGCCGCGTCACGCTCTTCTGTGGCTGGCGCCTGATCACGATGCCCAGTGGGGCCGAACCCCCACAGATTGACCAGCGGACCGATGGTCGGGTCGAACGCGCCATCGCTGCGCTGCGACAATGCCAGGGCCGCCTCCAGTACGCGGGCAAAATCCGGTGGCACCTCATGCCAGGTGCCGGCATCGGCCTGATTGAAACGGGAGATGTCGGAGTCTTCGATGTAGGTGCTCATCTGCTGATTGATGGTCGTCAGCAGCACCTCGATATCGGTGCGCAGCTGTTTCACACGTACGCCGGCGGGCAATTCCGCGAGTGTCACTTCCCAGGTGGTGCCCATGGTCGGACCACCAAAGGAATACACTTGCGCACTCTGTGAGCAGCTCGCCAGCCACAGGCTCAGCACCAACAGGAACAGGGCCCTGAGGCCCTGTCCTGGTTTACCGGTATGCGGAAGGTGCATGGCCTCAGCCACCGAAGTCGTCCAGCAGGATGTTGTCCCGCTCTACGCCCAGGTCTTCCAGCATCTTGATCACCGCAGCGTTCATCATCGGCGGGCCGCACATGTAGAACTCGCAGTCCTCCGGCGCCGGGTGGTCTTTCAGGTAGTTGTCAAACAGCACCTGGTGAATGAAGCCGGTCAGGCCGGTCCAGTTGTCTTCCGGTTGCGGATCAGACAGCGCCAGATGCCATTTGAAGTTGTCGTTCTCTTCGGCAAGCTGATCATATTCCTCGGTATAGAACGCCTCGCGCATGGAGCGCGCACCGTACCAGAAGCTGATCTTGCGCTTGGAGCCCAGGCGCTTGAGCTGGTCAAAGATGTGCGACCGCATCGGCGCCATGCCGGCACCACCGCCGATGAACACCATCTCGGCATCGGTGTCCTTGGCAAAGAATTCCCCGAACGGACCGAACACCGTGATCTTGTCACCCGGCTTGAGATTGAACACGAAGCTGGACATCTTGCCCGGCTGGATGTCCTTGCTGCCCGGCGGCGGTGTGGCAATGCGGATGTTGAATTTCAGAATGCCACGCTCGTCCGGATAGTTCGCCATCGAATAGGCACGGATCACGTCTTCATCATTCTTCGCCGTCAGGTCGAAGAATTTGAAGCGCTCCCAGTCACCGCGATATTCGTCAGCGATATCAAAGTCGGAGAACTTGATCTCGTAAGGCGGGCATTCGAGCTGCACATAACCACCAGCGCGGAAATCCACTTCCTCGCCTTCCGGCAGCTTCAGCACCAGTTCCTTGATGAAGGTGGCCACGTTGTCATTGGAGATGACTTCGCACTCCCACTTCTTCACACCGAAGAATTCTTCCGGCACTTCAATCTTCATGTCCTGCTTGACGTTGACCTGGCAGGACAGACGATAGCCTTCGCGAATCTGCGACTTGGTGAAGTGGCCTTCCTCGGTCGGCAGGATGTCACCACCACCTTCCAGCACCACGCACTTGCACTGCGCGCAGGTACCGCCGCCGCCACAGGCGGACGACAGGAAAATGCCCTTGTCAGCCAGCGTATTCAGCAGCTTGCCGCCCGCCGGCACGTCGATGCTCTTTGACTCATCGCCATTGATATTGATGTGCACGTCACCACTGGACACCAGCCGTGAGCGTGCCGCCAGAATGAATGCCACCAGCACCAGCACGATGGCGGTGAACATGGTGACCCCGAACAGGATTTCGATATTCATCAGTACGCCTCTCTCGCCCTGTGTCGGTTACAGCTGAACGCCGGAGAAGGACATGAAGCCAAGCGACATCAGCCCTACGGTGATAAAGGTGATGCCCAGGCCCTTGAGGCCGTTCGGCACGTCGCTGTACTTCAGCTTTTCACGGATCGCCGCGAGCAGCGTGATGGCCAGTGCCCAGCCCACCCCTGCACCCAGACCATAGACCGCGCTTTCACCAAAGGCGTAGTCACGCTCCACCATGAACAGGCTGGCGCCGAGAATGGCACAGTTTACGGTGATCAGTGGCAGGAAAATGCCCAGTGCGTTGTAGAGCGCCGGCACGTATTTATCCAGCAGCATCTCCAGCACCTGCACCAGTGCCGCGATTACACCGATGTAGCTCAGCAGGCCGAGGAAGCGCAGGTCCAGCGCCGCCAGTTCAGGGATGCCGGTCCACTCCAGCGCGCCTTCGGCGAGCAGGTAGTTCAGCAGCAGGTTGTTCACCGGCACCGTGATGGCCAGCACCACGACCACGGCCACACCAAGACCAATGGCGGTCTGCACCTTCTTCGATACGGCGATGAAGGTGCACATGCCCAGGAAGAACGCCAGCGCCATATTCTCGACGAATACAGCCCGGACAAAGAGGCTCAGATAATGTTCAAACACGGCTATCTCTCCCCTTTAGAACGCGTCGCTGACGCGGCGCGAGTTAGGTGCGATCTTGAACTGGTCTTCTTCCACCTGTTCCGGTTTCCAGCTGCGCAGCGCCCAGATGAACAAACCGATCAGGAAGAAAGCACTCGGCGGCAGCAGCAACAGGCCGTTGCTGACGTACCAGCCACCGTTGGTGACCAGCGGCAGGATTTCAAAACCGAACAGGCTGCCGGAGCCCAGCAGCTCACGCACCACACCCACACTCAGCAGCACGACGCTGTAGCCCAGGCCATTGGCGAAGCCGTCCACCCAGGACACCACCGGCGGGTTCTTCATGGCGAACGCTTCGGCGCGCCCCATCACGATACAGTTGGTGATGATCAGGCCGACAAACACGGACATCTGACGGCTGATGTCATAGGCGTAGGCACGCAGGAACTGGTCTACCACAATCACCAGGGAGGCGATGATGGTCATCTGCACGATGATGCGGATGCTGGAGGGAATCTGGTTCCGGATCGCGCTCACGAAGAAGCTCGAGAAGGCGGTCACCAGCGTCAGCGCCACGCACATGGTCAACGTGGTGGAGAGCTGGGTGGTCACCGCCAGGGCGGAACAGATGCCCAGAATCTGCAGCGCGATCGGGTTGTTGTCGAAGATCGGCTGGAACAGGATGTCCTTTTTCTTCAATTCGGCCATGACTGTCTCCTCAGTTCTGCGCTGCGTCGCCGCGACGCACACGTTCCAGGTACGGGCCGAAACCGTTCTCGCCGACCCAGAAACGCACCAGATTGCTGACCCCTTTGCTGGTCAGTGTAGCGCCGGACAGGCCATCCACCTTGTGTTCGGCATCCGGCGTACTGCCGTCAACACTGCCCTTGATGACCTGGATGGTGACATTGCCCTGCTCATCGAACAGTTGCTTGCCTTCCCAGATGCCGCGCCAGCGCGGGTTATCCACTTCGCCGCCCAGGCCCGGGGTCTCGGCGTGCTCGTAGAACACCAGCCCTTTCACGGTTTCGGCGTCCGGCTCCAGCGACAGGAAGCCGTACAGGGTCGACCACAGGCCGTAACCGTGCACCGGCAGGATGATGCTGGTCAGGTCGCCGCTGTCATCCCGCGACAGGTACACCTCGGCCACTTTCGCCTGACGGCGAATGCTGGCGATGTCGGTCTCGCCGTCAAGGCGAATGCTCTGCTCCGGATCACGCGATGCGGCACGCTGGTCATAGCTGGCCGGCATGTCCACGTATTCGCCGGTGGACAGCTCGACAAAGCGACGCTCCATCTTCTCGAACTCGGCCTGCACGTCCATGCCCGGTTCGTACATGCCGGCGGCGCGCAGGATATTCACCTGGCGGTCGAGCACCTGGTTGGCCTGCTGCTTGGGACGCAGTTGCACCGCCGCAGTGGACACCACCACGGCGCACACCAGACACAGGATCAGCGCGACGAGCAGGGTTCTGGTTACACTGTCTTTGTTCGCTGCCATTATGCCGCCCCTCCTGCCGTGCGCCGCTGGCGCCGGCGAATGTTCGCCTGGACTACAAAGAAATCAATCAACGGTGCGCACAGGTTGCCGAACAGGATCGCCAGCATCACGCCTTCCGGGAAGGCCGGGTTCAGCACCCGGATCATCACCACCATCAGGCCGATGACGATGCCGAAGATCCATTTACCCGTGTCGGTCATGGCGGCAGACACCGGGTCAGTGGCCATGAATACCAGACCGAACGCCAGGCCACCCAGGGTCAGGTGCCAGTACCACGGCATGGCGAACATCGGGTTGGTGTCGCTGCCAACGCTGTTCAGCAGGCTCGCCAGTGC
This sequence comes from Isoalcanivorax pacificus W11-5, assembly GCF_000299335.2. Classification (NCBI taxonomy): domain Bacteria; kingdom Pseudomonadati; phylum Pseudomonadota; class Gammaproteobacteria; order Oceanospirillales; family Alcanivoracaceae; genus Isoalcanivorax; species Isoalcanivorax pacificus. The sequence goes on from NZ_CP004387.1 coordinate 2,239,476, forward strand.
GACCACGCCGACCACCACACCGGCCATGATGCGCCAGGACGCAATGCGGGTAATCAGCAGCAGTGCGGCACCGAACAGGATCGCCAGGGTTGAGGTCTCGCCAATGGAGCCCTGGATGCCGCCCAGGAAAGTCTGCATCCAGCTCAGGTCCATGCCCTGCCCTGCCAGCGCATTGCCGGTCAGGCCAGCGGCAAAGTCCAGGTCACCGGAGGCCGCCAGTGACAGCGGCGTGGCGCCACTGAAGTTGTCTACCGCCGTCCAGACCGCATCACCGGACATCTGTGCCGGGTAGGCAAAGAACAGGAAGGCACGGCCGACCAGCGCCGGGTTGAGGAAGTTCTTGCCGGTGCCACCGAACACTTCCTTGCCGATCACGACACCGAAGGAAATACCCAGGAACACCTGCCACAGCGGAATCGCCGGCGGCAGGATCAGGGTGAACAGGATACCGGTGACGAAGAAACCTTCGTTCACTTCATGGCCGCGTTTCCAGGCGAACAACCCTTCCCAGATAAAACCGCCGACATACACGGTGATCATGATCGGAATGTAGTACACCGCACCGTGCAGCATGTTCGCCCACAGGCTGGTGTAGTCGAAGCCGGCCAACAGTGCCACCAGGTCGGTACGCCAGCCTTCGATCGGGCTGTAGCCGAATTCGGTGATCTGCAGGTTGGCCTGGTAGCCGGTGTTGTACAGACCGAACAGGATCGCCGGGAACGTCGCGAACCAGACCGTCATCATCACCCGCTTCAGGTCGATGCCGTCACGCACGTGCGAGGCCGTCCGGGTGGTATCCGGCGGCGAGTACAGCATGGTGTCGAACATCTCGTAGAAGACGTAGTACTTTTCGAGTTTGCCACCCTCGTGAAAATGCGGGGCGACCTTGCTGTCCAGATAATGTCTCAGGCCCATGGTCAGCCCTCCAGCTCAATGCGGGTGAGGTTGTCACGCAGGATGGGGCCGTACTCGTACTTGCCTACGCAGACGTAGGAGCACAGCGCCAGGTCCTCTTCCACCAGTTCCAGCGCACCCAGCGCCTGGGCCGTGTCGGTGTCGCCGACGACCAGCGCACGCAGCAGTTGCGTCGGCAGAATGTCGAGCGGCATCACGGTCTCGTAATTGCCGATCGGCACCATGGCGCGCTCACTGCCGTTGGTGGTGGTGGTGAAACTGAATTTCTTGCCCGGCATCAGCTTCGACAGATAGATGTTCATCACCGAGTGCTTGTTGATGCCCGGCGAGATATACCCCAGCAGCTGGCGTTCACGGCCTTCAAGCAGCACCGTGATCTGGTTCGTTGTACGGCCCAGATAGCCCAGCGGACCACGGGCGATGTGGCCATTGAACACGGAACCGGAAATGACGCGGTTGTCGCCCGCCTTGAGCTGGCCTTCCACCAGGTCATCGGTGCAGGCACCCACACGGGTACGCAGCAGGCGCGGGTTTTCCACTTGCGGGCCGGACAGAGCGATCACGCGGTCCGTGTAGATCTTGCCGCTGGTGAACAGATGGCCGATGGCGATCACGTCCTGGTAATTCACACTCCAGACGGTCTTGTTCATGCTGACCGGGTCCAGATGATGAATGTGGGTCCCGGCGTTACCGGCCGGATGCGGGCCGGCGAACTGCTCCTCGCGCACCTGGCCACCCGCGAAGGACGGCTGCCCGGCGTCGGCCGCCCTGCACACCCAGACCGGGCCGTCGGTGAGACGGGTCAGCACGGTCAGGCCGTTGCGGAACGCCTGCTCCTGCTCCTTGATGATCAGGTCAGGGTTGGCCGCCAGCGGGTTGGTGTCGATCGCGGTGACGAAGATCGAGTTCGGTGTCGAGCCCGGCGCCGGCACCTTGCCGAACGGGCGCGTGCGCAGCACCGTCCAGACGCCGGATTCCACCAGCTGCTCCTGTACCGCTGCGCGGGACAGGCCGCCGAGGCTGCCTTCGTTGTGGGCAGCGAAGGTCAGTTGGTCATCATCGCCACTGAGCTCGATGACCACTGATTGCAGCACCCGCTTGTTACCCCGGTTGATCGCCTTGATCACCCCGGAAGCCGGTGCGGTGTATTTCACCCCTTCGGTCTTCTTGTCGGAGAATATCAACTGGCCCTTGCGGACCTGATCCCCTTCTTTGATTTCCATGGTGGGCTTCATGCCCACATAGTCACCGCCGAGTATGGCGACGGTGCGTACGCGCGGCCCATCCTCGATCGACTGGCGCGGTGCGCCGGTGATCGGCAGGTCGAGTCCCCGTTTGATTTTGATCATAGTCTCTCGCCCACGTTCAGAAACTCTGGAAGGTGCTCCCGGGCGACCGCTGCGTCCGGGAGACTGGAATCGCTCCAGCCGACACCTTGAAAACCGGCACTTGCGCAAATAAAGGCCGGACGGTCTGCTGGCGCGCGCCATTATAAAGACCACCCGGAACCCGTACCAGCCGCACCCCTGCGGCCCCTTCACGCAACAAAAGGCCCGCAGAGCGGGCCTGATGATCAATCCTTCGGATAGGCCGGGAATTCCACACCGGAAATCTGCTGCAGGATGCGCAACACCTGGCAGCTATAGCCGAACTCGTTGTCGTACCAGACATAGAGCACGCAATGCTTGCCGTTGACGATGGTGGCTTCCGCATCAATCACCGAGGCATGGCGCGAGCCGACAAAGTCGGTGGACACCGCGTCCGGTGAGCTGATGAAGTCGATCTGACGTTGCAGCGGTGAATGCAGGGAAACCCAACGCAGGTAGCTGTTGAGTTCATCCAGCGTGGTGTCTTTTTCCAGCGTGATATTCAGGATCGCCAGCGACACGTTCGGTGTCGGCACGCGAATGGAATTACCGGTCAGCTTGCCGGCCAGTTCCGGCAGCGCCTTGGCGGCTGCGGTGGCGGCGCCGGTTTCGGTAATCACCATGTTCAGCGGGGCGGCACGGCCACGGCGCGGGCCCTTGTGGAAGTTGTCCAGCAGGTTCTGGTCGTTGGTGTAGGAGTGCACTGTTTCCACGTGACCGACGGCAATGCCGAACTTGTCGTTCAGCGCCTTCAGCGGCGGCACGATCGCATTGGTGGTGCAGCTGGCCGCAGAGATGATGGTGTCGCTGTCTTCGATCAGGGCGTTGTTCACCCCGTGCACGATATTCTTGAGGTCACCCTTGCCCGGTGCAGTCAGGATCACCCGCTTGATACCCGGGCACTTGAGGTGCTGGCCGAGACCTTCACGGTCACGCCACTTGCCGGTGTTGTCGATCAGTACCGCATCCTTGATGCCGTACTGGGTGTAATCCACGCTCGCGGGATCGCCGGAGTAGATCACACGGATATAGTTGCCGTTGGCGATGATGGCGCTTTCTTCCTCGTCCACCGCAATGGTGCCGGAGAACGGGCCGTGTACCGAATCACGGCGCAGCAGGCTGGCGCGCTTCTGCAGGTCGCCCTTGCCCGATTCACGTACCACCACGGCCCGCAGGCGCAGGCCGTTGCCACTGCCGGCCTTCTCGATCAGCAGGCGGGCCAGGATGCGGCCGATACGGCCAAAGCCGTACAGCACCACATCGGTGGGCTGCGGCTGGATGTCCTTGTCGGAGATGGCCCCGGCCAGCTCGTCACGGACGTATTCTTCAATGGACTGGCCGCGGCTGTCCTTCTTGTAGTTGACCGCCAGCTTGCCGATATCCACGCGGCAGGGGCCGAGATCCAGCTTCACCACTTCCTGCAGGATCGGGAAAGTATCCACCACAGACAGCTCAGCATCCTCCACCTGCTTGACGAAGCGGTGGGTCTTGAGAATCTGGATTACAGACTTGTTGACCAGCGAGCGGCTGTAGACCGTGGTAGTGACATTCTTCTCACGGTACAGCTTGCCGAGCATCGGGATCATCGACTCGGCAATCTCTTCGCGGTTTTTCCAGCGTCCGAAGTGGTCTTCCTGTTTGTTCACGGGGTAAGGCCCTCTGGGGTGGCTTGGTGATGGCAGGTGTTTCGGGCGCGCATTCTAGCGCTTAAATGCCCGTTTATCCACCGGCTGACCAGGGTCTTTCGGCCCCTTTTCCGGCTTTTGACTCAGGCACTTGGCGCCGCCGACAACGCCTCGCGCACTGCCTCCCGCAGGGCCGGCACCACCTCGGCCTCGAACCAGGGCCGCTGGCGCAGCCAGAGCCGGTTACGCGGGCTCGGATGCGGCAGCGGAAAGTAGCCCGGCAGCACTGCGGCATAGTGCCGCACGTTCTCCGTCAGCGAGCCACGCCAGGCACCGGAGGGCGCCAGATAGTAACGCTGGGCGTACTGCCCGATCAGCAACGTCAGGCGCAGCGCGGGCAGTTCCGCCCTCACCCGCTCATGCCACGTCGGCGCGCATTCCGGCCTGGGCGGCAGATCACCGCTGCGGCCGCGGCCGGGATAACACAATCCCATCGGCATGATCGCAATACGACGTTCGTCATAGAACGTCTCCGCATCCATCGCCAGCCACTCCCGCAGGCGGTCGCCGGAGGGGTCATTCCAGGGGATGCCGGTGGCGTGCACCCGCGTGCCGGGTGCCTGGCCAATAATCAGTATCCGCGCGCTGCGCGCCGCCCGGATCACCGGACGCGGGCCCAGCGGCAGCACGTCCTCGCACAGCCGGCAGGCGCGGACCTCCTCCAGCAGACGGATCAGGCGCGGCCGGGCCATCGTCTCAGATCGGCGCAGCAGGCGGGTTGACGCGGATCAGCCCTTCCTGCGCCACACTGGCCACCAGCACGCCGTCGGCGCGGTAGATCGAGCCCCGGTTGAAGCCCCGGGCGCCAGAGGCGGACGGGCTGTCCATGTCGTACAGCAGCCATTCATTGACCTTGAATGGCCGGTGGAACCACATGGCGTGGTCGATGCTGGCCGACATCACGTTCGGCTGGAAGAAGCTGACCCCGTGCGGCAGCATCGCTGTGCCGAGCAGGCCGTAATCCGAACAATAGGCCAGCAGTGCCCGGTGCGTCGCCACATCCACGTCGAAGTCCCCGGGGATGCGGAACCAGGTGCGCCGGATCGGCGCTTGCGGCGAGGTGTCGAAGGGATTGGACGGGTTCACTGGCCGGAACTCCACCGGACGCGGCTGCATGAAGGCTTCACGCACGCTCTCGGGCACCTTGCCAACGAGACGCTCGCGCAGCGTCTCGTCATCCTCCAGTTCGTCCGGCATCGGCACGTCGGGCAGATCGGTCTGGTGCTCGATCCCCTCCTCCTCGACCTGGAACGAGGCCTCCAGGCAGAAGATCGGCCGCCCGTGCTGGATCGCGGTGACCCGGCGGGTCGCGAAACTGTTGCCGTCGCGGATGCGATCAACGTCGTAGATGATCGGCACACTGTAGTCGCCAGGACGCAGGAAGTAGGCATGCAGGGAATGCGCGGGGCGCTCGGCATCCACCGTGCGTCCCGCTGCCATCAGCGCCTGGCCGGCCACCAGGCCACCAAAGATGCCCCGCTGGCGGGTGTTGCGGCTGGCGCCACGAAACAGGTTCTGTTCCAGTTGCTCAAGGCGAATCACCTCAAGCAGATCGTTGACAACTTCTTTCATCATGTCAGGTCCCGGGGTGTAGGATGCGGCGATGATAGCAGCGCCCCGGCGCCAGCCGCCAATCAAGGGTTTGCTGCTCGCAGACCAGCCAGTGCACCGCTACAATGCTGCGCCCGAAAAGCCGAAGGCGACCACGCCATGACGTTACTGCCCGCGAACTCGCTGTTTCCCACCGGCGCGGAACATTTCCGCGACTGGAGCGGGCTGGACGCCGGCAGCCTCGCCGTGGTGCTGGCCGAAGTGGCGGCTCGCACGCCGCACCTGTTGCTGGTGGTCACGCCGAATTCCAGCCAGGCACAGCAACTGGCCGACAGCCTGACGTTCTACCTGGCCAGCCAGGACGACACCCCGGTGCTGCTGTTCCCGGACTGGGAGACCCTGCCCTACGACCTGTTCTCCCCGCATCAGGACATCATCAGCGAGCGCATCGAAGTCCTGCACCGGCTGCCGCACACCCGGCGCGGCATTCTCATTGCGCCGGTGAACACCCTGATGCAGCGGCTGGCGCCGCTGTCGCACATCAACGGCAACAGTTTCCAGCTTCGCGTCGGCGAACGCTTCGACATGGAAACCACCCGGCGGCAGCTGGTGGCCAGCGGCTACCGCCAGCGCGACAACGTGTATGAACACGGCGAATTCGCCGTGCGGGGCGCCATCATGGATATCTTCCCGATGGGCGCCGAACAGCCCTTCCGCATTGAGCTGTTCGATGAAGACATCGACTCCCTGCGGCTGTTCGACCCGGACACACAGCGCTCCACCGGCCAGGTCCAGGAAATCGCCCTGCTGCCGGCGGCAGAATTTTCCCTCAGCAGCGACGGCATCAGCAGCTTCCGCAACCGTTTCCGCGAACGCTTCGATGTCGATCATCGCCAGTGCAGCCTGTACACCGATGTCTCCGATGGCATGGCCAGCCCCGGGCTGGAATATTATCTGCCGCTGTTCTTCGACCAGCTCGCCAGCCTGTTCGACTATCTGCCCGACGACGTGCATCTGGTGCAACTGGCCGGCACCGAGGACGCGGCCAGCCATTTCTGGCATGACGTCGGCGAACGTTTCGAGGACCGCCGCCACGACATCCGCCGCCCGATCCTGTCCCCGGCAGAATTATTCCTGCCGGTGGAAGAACTGAACCGTCATCTGCGCCAGCACCCGCGCGCGCGCGTGCAGCCCGGCATGCGGGAGAGTAATGAAAAGAGTGACAAGGGTGTGCCGTTCGATTTCCGCGCCCTGCCCCCTGCCGCGCCACAACGCAGCGGCAATCCGTTCGCGCCCCTGCAGACGCTGGTGATGGAGCATGCGCCGTTGCGTGTGCTGGTGTGCGCGGAGACCGCCGGCCGCCGCGAAGCCTTGCTGGAACTGATGCAGAAACAGGGCATCCAGCCGACGCTGGTCGATGGCTGGCAGGCGTTCCTGGCCGGCCAGGGCGACTGGCAACTTACCGTGGGTGAACTGGAACAGGGGTTCTGGGCGCCGCAGCACGGTTTGCTGGTGGTAGCCGAAAGCCAGCTCTACGGCGAGCGCATCATGCAGCGCCGGCGCCGCAAGACCGGCCAGGAAACCTCCGCCGACCAGGCGTTCCGCTCGCTGGGCGAACTGGTGCCCGGCTCGCCGGTGGTGCATATCGATCACGGCGTCGGCCGCTACCAGGGCCTGACGCACATGACCGTCGATGGCCAGCAGCATGAATTCCTGCTGCTGGAATATGCCGGCGGCGACAAGATCTATCTGCCGGTGTCGTCATTGCACCTGATCAGCCGTTACGGCGGCGGTGATCCGGAACATGCGCCATTGACCCGCCTGGGCTCGGACCAGTGGCAACGTGCGCGGCAAAAAGCCGCAGAAAAGATCCACGACGTCGCCGCCGAACTGCTCAACACCTATGCCCGCCGCGAAGCCCGGCAGGGCCGCGCCTTCCAGTTGCCGGAAGACGACTATGCGCGCTTCGCCAGCGCATTTCCGTTCGAGGAAACGGCCGACCAGCAGGCCGCCATCGCTGCGGTGTTGCGGGACTTGCAGGCCAACCGGCCCATGGACCGGCTGGTCTGCGGTGATGTCGGCTTTGGCAAGACCGAGGTGGCCATGCGCGCCACCTTTGTGGCAGTGCAGAACAATACCCAGGTGGCGGTGCTGGTGCCGACCACCCTGCTCGCCCAGCAGCATTTCGAATCCTTTTCCGACCGTTTCGCCGACTGGCCCGTGACCATCGAAGTGCTGAGCCGCTTCCGCAGCCAGAAGGAAAAAACCGATGTGCTGGCGCGCCTCAAGGCTGGCAAGGTAGATATCGTTGTCGGCACACATCAGCTGCTGCAGGAAAGCGTGCAGTTTCGTGACCTGGGTCTGGTGGTGGTGGACGAGGAACACCGCTTCGGTGTGCGCCACAAGGAACGCCTGAAAGAAATGCGGGCAGAAGCCGATATCCTCACGCTCACCGCCACGCCGATCCCGCGCACGCTGAACATGGCCATGTCCGGCATGCGCGATATCTCCATCATCGCCACGCCGCCGGAAAAACGGCTGTCGGTGAAAACCTTCGTGCAGCAGAAGAACGACACGGCCATCAAGGAAGCGATCCTGCGCGAGCTGCTGCGCGGCGGCCAGCTCTACTACCTGCACAACGACATCGACAGCATGGCGCGCACCGCCGAGACCCTGCGTGAGCTGGTGCCGGATGCACGCATCGGCATTGCCCATGGCCAGATGCGCGAGCGTGACCTGGAACAGGTGATGTCGGATTTCTACCACCGCCGTTTCAACGTGCTGCTGTGCACCACCATTATTGAAACCGGCATCGACGTGCCGTCGGCCAACACCATCATCATCGAGCGCGCCGACAAGTTCGGTCTGGCGCAGTTGCACCAGTTGCGCGGCCGCGTCGGCCGTTCGCACCACCAGGCCTATGCGTTCCTGCTCACCCCTCCCCCGAAAGCCATGACCAAGGATGCGGTGAAACGGCTGGAAGCCATCGAGCAGGCCTCTGACCTCGGCGCCGGCTTCATGCTCGCCAGCCACGATCTGGAAATTCGCGGTGCCGGCGAACTGCTCGGCGAAGAACAGCACGGCCATATCGAATCGATCGGCTTCTCGCTGTACATGGAAATGCTCGAACAGGCGGTAGAAGCCCTCAAGCGTGGCGAACAGCCGGACACCCGCAAGCCGCTGTCCGGTGGTCCGGAGATCAATCTGCGCGTACCGGCACTGATCCCTGATGATTACCTGCCCGATGTGTTCAGCCGCCTGACGCTGTACAAGCGCATTGCCAGTTGCGACACCGGCGAGCAACTGGACGAGCTGAAAGTGGAGATGATCGACCGCTTCGGCCTGCTGCCACCGCAGGTGAAGAACCTGTTCCGCGTCACCGCCCTGCGCCAGCGCGCCCAGGCGCTGGGTGTCAGCCGCATCGATGCAGGGGCCGAGCAGGGCCGGCTCGAGTTCTCAGAACGCACCGCCATTGATCCACTGAGGCTGGTCAAGCTGGTCCAATCCGGGCCTAATCGTTATAAATTACAAGGTGCCAGCGCCCTGCGCTTCAGCGTGGATGCCGAAACCGGCGAAGAACGGTTCGCAGAAGTGGAAGCCCTGCTCGACAAGCTGGCCTGAACCGCAGACTTTTTTGGGGGAATACCATGAATTTCCGCGCTACACCGCTGCGGCGGCTGGCGCTGGCCGTGCTTGCACTGGGCCTCAGTGCACAGGCATTCGCCGGCTGGTACCAGGTCGAAGTGATGATCATCGCTCACAACAGCACCGCCACCGGCGAATCCAGCCGCGAGCTGCCCTACCCTGACTATCCCGCCGACGCCGTATTGCTGGGCATCGCCGAGGCACCCCATCTGCCCGAGCAGGCCAGCACCGCCCTGCAGGACGCCGTCGCCAACGGCGGCTGGCAGGCCGGCACGGACGCCCTGACACTGACCGAGATGGGCCGGCGCATGACGGAGAGCAGCAAGTACCGCGTGCTGTTCCACCAGCGCTGGCGGCAGCCGGTGGATGACGGCGCGATGGCCGTCCCGGTGTACCTGGAAGGCGGCGAGCCGACGCCCGTCCCTGTGGTGCTGAACGGCGACCTGCTGCCTGATGACGCTCCACACCCCGCTACCGAACCGGAATTGCAGGGCACGCTGCAACTGAGCCTGTCACGCTCGCTGCAAGTGGATACCGACCTGTGGCTGGCCGGCACCAACAGCGAAGGCATGCGCTATTTCAGCCCGATGCGCGAGAGCCGGCGGCTGGGTGAAGGGGAACTGCATTACCTGGACAGCCCCCGTCTCGGCGTACTGATCCGCGTCACCCCATGACTCGCAGCCCGAAGCTCGCCGCTCACAGCGGCGCTTAAACAACCTGACCGGCGCAGTAGCCCGATGACCAGGCCCACTGGAAATTGTGCCCGCCAAGCTGCCCGGTCATGTCCAGCACCTCTCCGATGAAGAACAATCCCGGCACTTCGTTGGCGGCGAAAGTCCGCGAGGAAATGGCCCGCGTATCCACCCCGCCCAGGGTGACTTCCGCCGTACGGTAGCCTTCCGTCCCGCCGGGTTTCACCTGCCAGTCGCGCAGCTGCGCATCCAGTTCGTCCAGCGCCGCATTGCTGAAGGATTGCAGCGGCTGCTGCCAGCCGTGCCACTCGCTGAGGGTTTGCGCCAACCGGCGTGGCAACAGGTCATTCAGGTGCTGCTCCACGGTGCTGGACGGCCTGCGCTCACGCAATGGGCGCCAGGGCGACGCGGTCTGCTGCGGCAGCAGGTCCACATGCAGCGTGTCCCCAGGCTGCCAGTAACTGGAAATCTGCAACATCGCCGGCCCGCTCAGGCCACGATGGGTGATCAGCATGGGTTCACTGAAACGCTGATCACCGCAACGCACACTGACCGGACAACTGATCCCCGACAAGGGGGCCAGCCGGGTCTTGAGATCCGGCTGCAAGGTAAAGGGCACCAGCCCCGCGCGCGTCGGCAACACCGGCAGGCCGAACTGTTCGGCAATGCGATAACCGAAACCGCTCGCGCCCAGGGTCGGAATTGACAGGCCGCCCGAGGCGATCACCACCGAGGCACACTGGACGCGCCCGCCGCTGGTCTCCAGCTCAAAGCCATCGCCCCGCCGGCTGATGCGCTGCACTGCGGTCTTGAGATGGATATCAACACCGGCCCACTCGCACTCGGTCAGCAGCAGGTCCAGTATCGGCCGGCTGCTGTCGGTGCAGAACAACTGCCCCGGCGCTTTTTCACACCAGTCAACGCCGTGACGTTCCACCAGCTCGAAAAAATCATGGGCGGTATAACGCTTCAGTGCGGAAATGCAGAACGCGGGGTTGGCGGACAGAAAATGCTGTGGCGTGGTGTTCAGATTGGTGAAATTGCAGCGCCCGCCACCGGACATGAGAATTTTCTTGCCCGGCATATTGGCGTGATCGATCACCCGCACGCTGCGCCCCCGGTAACCTGCCGTCGCGGCACACATCAGCCCGGCGGCCCCCGCGCCGATCACCACCACATCGACGGTAGCGATCATGCCAGTTGTCTCAGCGCATTGAGCAGCGCCTGCGCTGCCAGCCCGGGCGGCGGGCGCCGTCCCGGCGCGCATTCACAGGCCAGCACCGGGGCGAGAATGGCACGGTCGGCCGCTTCGCGGCCTTCGCGCTCGCACAGATCGGCGAGCCACAGGCGCACTTCGTTGTCGTAGCCGTTGTCGATCATGTGGCGGAAGACCCGGGTGAATTCCGCCAGCCGCCGCCCCAGGTAATCCGGGTCGGTACGGCGGGCGGCATAGTGTTCGTCGCGGATGCGGAAGTCACGCCAGGCCTCTTCGGCGAGGCTCTGGCATTTTTGTTCAAGATAATGCGCACCGGGCAGGCCGGAGATACGACGACTGCGCCACCACAGCGGCGCCACCACCAGCGCCAGCAGCGTGAACAGCACCACCGCGACCAGCATCTGCAACATGGTGCGGCCTCAGCCGTCAGCCACCAGCGCCGAGAGCACCTCACAGACCTTGCCCATGCCCGCGTGGATGACCGCCTCGATCTCGGCCATGGTGATCTCCGTGTCGCTCTTGCCTGCCGCCGGGTTCACCACCAGTGACAGCATCGCGTAGGGCAATTGCAACTCCCGTGCGAGCACCGCCTCCGGCATGCCGGTCATGCCGACGATGTCGCAACCATCACGCTCCATGCGCGCGATCTCCGCAGCGGTTTCCAGGCGGGGTCCCTGGGTGGCGCCGTAGCAGCCACTGTCGACCCGGCTGGCGTCACAGGCCGCCAGTGCACGGCAGAGTCTTTCACGCAGCACAGCATCGAACGGCCAGGAAAAATCCACATGTGTTACCGGCCCGTCGCGCTCATCGAAATAGGTGGTTTCACGGCCATGGGTATAGTCGATGATCTGGTCGGGACATACGATCACCCCACTCTGCGCGGCGGACGTGATGCCACCCACGGCATTGACCGCGATTACCGCGCTGGCCCCTGCCTGTTTCAGCGCGGCCAGATTGGCGCGGTAGTTCACCTGGTGTGGCAGCAACACATGCGGGTCGCCGTGGCGTGCGAGGAACAGCACCGGTTGCCCGGCCAGGCGGCCGCTCACCACCGGCGCCGACGGCTCGCCCCAGCGCGTGCTGATCGCCTGCCGTCCGGTGATGTCCAGATTGTCCATCCGGGTCAGGCCGGTGCCACCGATAAACGCCAGGGTCATGTCAGCCTTCCACCGCGTAGATGCCCGGCGCGTTGCGCCAGAAGCCCTTGTAATCCATGCCACACCCGAACAGGTAGGCGTCTTCTGCCTCGACGCCGGTAAAGTCGGCCTTCAGGCCCGGCTGTGCCTTGCGATCGTGCACCTTGTCCACCAGCACGGCAGTGGCAACCGATGCCGCGCCCTGGGCCTTGCAGGCTTCAACGATTGCCAGCAGCGTGGTGCCGACGTCGAGAATATCGTCGAGGATCACCACGTCGCGACCGGCCAGATTGATGCCCGGTGTGACAATCCACTGGATCTCGTCGTTGCCCGATGTCTCGCCGGTATAGCGTGTGGCGTGCAGGTAATCGATTTCCAGTGGAAAGGACAGCTCGGTCAGCAGCCGGCCGGCAAACACCACGCCACCGTTCATCACTGTCAGCAGCAACGGGTTGCTGTCGTTGTAGCGCGCTGTCATGGCGTCGGCGACGCGGGTCACGGCAGCGTCGATCTGTGCCATGTCGTACAGTTGCCGGGCGCTGTCACGCACCCGCAGCAGGTGCTCTCGGTCCAGGCTCATGCGGGGCGTTCCTCCGGTGCGGCATGCTGTTCGGGGGTCATCTGTGCCACCGCCGATTGCAGGTGCAGCGTCCGCGTCGGGAATGCGAACTCGGCCCCATGCCCATCCACGATGGCCATGATCTTCAGCAGCACATCCTGCTTGATCTGGTGATAACGCACCCACTCGGTGGTCTTGGTGAACGTGTAGATAAAGAATTGCAGCGCGGAATCGCCGTAGCTGTCGAAGTTCACCATCAGCGTCTGCCGGGTGTCGATCTCCTCGTGCTGTTCGAGCATCTCGCGCACGTCACGGCAGATGGCCTCCATCTTGTCCCAGTCGTCATAGCGAATGCCGAGCGTCTCGTTGATACGGCGATTGAGCATGCGCGACGGGTTCTCCACCACAATCGAGGCAAACATCGAATTGGGAATATACAGCGGCCGCTTGTCGAAGGTACGGATGCGCGTCAGGCGCCAGCCGATGTCCTCTACTGTGCCTTCGATCTGGCGGTCCGGCGAGCGGACCCAGTCTCCCACGACGAACGGCTTGTCGAGATAGATCATCATGCCGCCAAAGAAATTGGCCAGCAGGTCCTTGGCAGCAAAACCGATGGCGATACCGCCCACCCCGCCGAACGCCAGCACGCCGGAGACGGAATAACCCAGCGTCTGCATCAGTACCAGCGTGGCGGTGATGATCACCGACAGCCGCAGCAGCTTGCCGATAGCCCTTGCGGTGGTCTGGTCCATCGGCTTGCGCATGCGCGACGGGTCCACCACATTATGTTCGACGTTGCGAATAATGCGTGTACACAACAGCGCCAGGATAAACACAAACGCCACGCGCCGCGCCTCCGGCAGATACTCGAAGATCGCCGATGGCGCAGCGGCTTCCATGATCTCGATGGCGATGGAAACACCCACCACCCAGAGCACCAGCCTGATCGGTACGCGCGCGGCTTCCAGCAGCGCGTCGTCCCAGAGGTTTTCCGTCTTGCCTGCCAGACGCTCGATCAGGTCAATGATCCGCATCAGGATGAAATTCACCGTGACGGTGGCCAGCACCACCAGAAAGACCTGCGTCAGCCAGATACGTGTTTCCGTGGAGGGTTCCAGCAGCAGCGCCAGTTCATCGCCGTTCATCAAAGCTCCTCTGCATCACGGCACAGGGACGCCGCCACCGTCGCGGCCTGTGCCTTGAGTGCCGCCGGCATCGGGGCAGTGGGCCGGGCACGCAGCCCGCTGGCAGGCACGCGCACGCGGTCTTCTGCGTAGGCGGTGACCGCCTCCACCACCTGAGCGGCAGCATGTCGGTCGTTGCAGACCAGCACCATATCGCAGCCGGCAGAGAGTGCCGCATGGGTCCGCGCAGCATAATCGCCGGTGGCGGCAGCCCCCTGCATGGTGAGGTCGTCACTGAAAATCACACCACGGAAGCCCAGTTCCCCGCGCAGCACCTGTTGCAGCCAGAACGGCGAAAAGCCGGCCGGCTCCGGCGCCACCGCCGGATACACCACATGCGCCGGCATGATACCGGCCAGCCTGGGTGCCAGTGCGGCGAACGGTTTCAGGTCGGCAGCGCGGATCGTGTCCAGGTCACGCTCATCGCGCGGCAGTTCCAGGTGTGAATCGGCCGTCACAAAGCCATGGCCGGGAAAATGCTTGCCGGTGGCCGCCATGCCCGCCTCGGCCATGCCGTCGATCCAGGCGGTGGCCAGTGTGGTCAGGGTGCCGGCATCCGAATGGAAACTCCGGTCACCGATCACGCTGCTGACGCCGTAATCCAGATCCAGCACCGGCGCGAAACTGATGTCCACGTCGCAGCACACCAGTTCATCCGCCATCAGCCGGCCCAGCAAGCGTGCCTCGGCCAGCGCCGCGTCCGGGGCTGTTTCATAGCGACGGCCCAGCGCCGCCATTGGCGGCAGGCGGACAAAATCACGCCGGAAGCGCTGCACCCGGCCGCCCTCCTGATCCACCGCGATCAGTATGTCCGGCCGCACGGCGCGAATCGACGCCGTCAGCGCACGCAACTGCTCGCGGTCTTCAAAATTGCGTGCAAACAGGATCAGCCCGCCCACTGCCGGGTGCGCCAGCCACTCGCGATCCGAGGCATCCAGCGCGGTACCGGCAATATCAAGCATCACAACGGGAGCGGTCATGGGGCTTCCTGAACGTTGACACGGGAAAGGACGACCGGCACGCGGTCACTCAAGTACAACCGGGCAGCCTGCAGGCACCCGGTCAAACAGATCCAGCACATCCTGGTTACGCATGCGCACACAGCCGTGCGAACGCGGCAAGCCCATCGGCTCGGTATCCGGCGTGCCGTGAATATAAATGAAGCGCCGCATGGAATCCACGCGGCCCAGCCGGTTGACGCCCGGCTCACAGCCGGACAGCCACAGGATACGGGTGAGAATCCAGTCGCGTTGCGGATGTTCCGCAGCAAGTGCCGGCGTCCAGATCTCGCCCGTCGGCCGGCGGCCGATAAACACCGCGTTCAGCGGCGCGCCGTCGCCAATGCGGGCACGCACGATATGTCGGCCACGCGGAGTGCATCCGCTACCCTGCTGTTCGCCCGGCCCGTTGGCTGCCGTCGACACCGGATACTCGTGCACGCGCCCGCGGGTGTCCCGGAACGTCAGCAATTGCTCGGCAAAGGAAATGTGGATCAGCATACCGGTATCAAGTAGACAGCCTGCGGCGCTGATCAGGATGCGGCATTGTCAGCGCGAATGCCACCCACGATAAACGGCAGCAGGCGCTGGTTTACATCTGCCACGGACAGCTCCTCGCCGAAATCGCTCTTGCAGATCGCGCGCAGCGAATCCATACCCGACATCGCAAACACGGTGGCGCCCAGCCCGAAGTGTACCCGCCAGAACAGCTCCATCGGCGGCACATCCGGCGCGGCCGCGTTGAGCAGGCGCAGGAAGCGTTTGAAGACCGCGCCGTAATGTTCGCGCAGGTATTTGCGCAGATGCCCCTGGGCCTGGGTGTAGGCGAGGCCGCACAGGCGGAAGAACAGCGCCACCCGGTGCGGGTTTTGCGCCTGGGACGTGAGGGCGATGCCCGACACCAGCATCAGCAGTTGATCCAGCGTCAGCGGCGTATCGTCCGCATCACCCAGCCGGTCCAGCTCCGCGCCCAGTGCGGTGCAGAATGGTGCCAGGAAACGTTCGAACACGGCCTGTATCAGCGCTTCCTTGGAACCGAAGTGATAGTTGACCGCCGCCAGATTGACGCCGGCCTTGCTGGTAATGGCCCGCAGGCTGGTTTCGGCAAACCCTTTCTGTGCGAACAGCACCTCGGCCGTATCGAGGATGCGTTCAACCGTACCCGCCTGCACTGCCATGAAGGAAATCTCCGCCGGTCCTGCCAACAAAACACACGTTTGAAACATATGTTTGCGTGGCCACACTGTCAAGGCGAGTGCCGCCGTGGCAGCCCGGTCAGTCGTTGTCGGGCAGGTTGTCGCGCCGGTCGTCCGGCTGCTTGCGGTAGGAGCGCACTACAGTGCGGAACGCCTGATCGACGGAATCAGTGACCTGGATCAGCTTCATGTCAGCCGGGCCGATACAGCCCTCCTCCAGCATCCGCTGGCCGAGCCAGTCCACCAGACCGGACCAGTAGGACTCACCGAACAGGACAATGGGGAACGAAGCAATCTTGCCAGTCTGCACCAGCGTCAACGCCTCGAACAACTCGTCCATGGTGCCGAAACCGCCGGGGAATACCACGAAACCCACGGCATGCTTGACGAACATCAGCTTGCGCACGAAGAAGTAGCGGAAATTGATGCTCAGGTCCTGGTAGCGGTTGGCGCTTTCCTCAAACGGCAGGCTGATGTTCAGACCGATGGAACAGGCACCCTTGCCATGCGCACCCCGGTTGGCGCCCTCCATGATGCCGGGGCCACCGCCGGTCAGCACATTCAGGCCGGCCTCGGAAAATTTCGCGGCCAGCTCTTCTGCTTTCTTGTAGTAGTCCGATTGCTCACCCAGCCGCGCGCTGCCGAAGATCGTCACCGACGGGCCAATCGTGGCCAGCTTGTCGATGCCGTCCACCAGCTCCGCCTGGATACGCAATATGCGCCAGGCTTCCCTTATCCGTACTGCATCCATGTCCTGTCCTCAACACGGCGGGCCTCGCCGGAATACCGCTGTCGTGTCACCACTCCTGCGCATAGGGGGCGCAGTCTTCCAGCAGGGTGCCGACACGATCGAGCATGGCCGTGAGACGCTGCAGATCGCCATCTTCCAGCACTGCATAAGGGTCTTCCGCCGCCACGGCCAGCAGATTGGTCTCGTTACGCGGCGACGGTCGGCGCGCCAGGCCAGCGGCACCAAACAACGCCATCATTTCCTGGTCCAGCCAGCAGATCAGGTCCGCCCGATCACGCCGTGCGCGCGCCACCAGCGCCATCTCCGGCGCCTCGACACCCGCGTCGGCAAAGGCCTGCTCCAGCGTCGCCAGTGACACCCGGCTGGCGTAATCGGGCACCTGATAACTTTTCGCGGCCTGGCGCACCAGCCCCACCAGGACACTGTAACCGTGACTGACTACCGCACCGCGCAGCGCCAGCAGGCGGCCGCGTGCGGCGCCCAGCTCGCGCTGCTGTTGCAGCAGCCGCAGCATGTCCTGCGCGAAGAACAGCCGCTCGCGCAGTCCGCTGGTTTCACTGTCCCGTACCATGCGCGACATGCGTCAGTCCTTCTTCGCCGCAGCTTTCTTTTTCGCCGGGGCCTTTTTCTTCACCGTCGACTTTTTGGCTGCCGCCTTTTTCTTCGCCGCCGGTTTTTTCGCCGCGGCGGCTTTTTCGTCGATCACCCAGGCGCCATCGCGATAGAACGCCGACCAGCCAGTGGGCTTGCCATCCACCTCGGTCATCACGTACTGCTCGCGGGTCTTGCGGCTGAAACGCAGCACCGCCTTGTTGCCCTGGCTGTCGGTGGCCGGCGCATCGGCGAGATAACGATGCTTCGGATCAAGCTGTTCTTTCACCGACTGGACTTCCTCCACCAGCGGTGCACGCGTCTCGCGGTTGCGCGGGAACTGGCTGGCTGCCAGGAACAAACCGGACGCCCCATCGCGCAGCAGGTAATAGTCGTCCACTTTTTCGCACTTCAGGTGCTTCATCGGGATCGGGTCAGCACGCGGTGGCGCCGGCTCCCCGTTACGCAGCAGTTTGCGGGTGTTACCGCATGCCTCGTTGGTGCACTTGAAGAACTTTCCGAAGCGGCCCGTGCGCAGTTGCATTTCACTGCCGCACTTTTCGCACTCCAGCACCGGGCCGTCGTAGCCCTTGATGCGGAACTCGCCCTGCTCCACCAGGTAACCGGCGCAGTCAGGATTGTTGCCACAGATGTGCAGCTTGCGTTTTTCGTCCAGCAGATAACTGTCCATGGCCGTGCCACAGATCGGGCAACGCTTCTTGCGCCGCTGCTCCAGCGCCTCGGCTTCGTCGTCATCGGCGCTGACGGCTTCCTCGCCCGGCAGCAGATTCAGCGTCGCGGTGCAGCGCTCCTTCGGCGGCAGGCTGTAGCCGGAGCAACCGAGGAACACGCCGGTGGAGCCGGTGCGAATCTGCATCGGCCGGCCGCAGGTCGGACAGGCAATGTCGGTGTCCGTGGGCAGGTTGGCACGCATGCCACCCTGCGCCTGCTTGCCGGCACCGTCGCCCTGGGCCGCTTCCAGTTTGGCACTGAAATCGGCATAGAACTCATCCAGCACGTCGCGCCATTTCAGGTCACCGGAGGCGATGCGGTCGAGCGTTTCCTCCATGCGTGCGGTGAAGCCGTAGTCCAGCAGATTGGGGAAATTCTCCACCAGACGGTCGGTGACGATATCGCCCATTTTTTCTGCGTAGAAGCGGCGGTTCTGCTGCCGCACATAACCGCGTTCCTGAATGGTCGAAATGATCGCCGCGTACGTGGACGGCCGGCCGATGCCGCGCTTCTCCAGTTCTTTCACCAGGCTGGCCTCGGTATAGCGTGCCGGCGGCTTGGTGAAGTGCTGGGTGGTGTCGATGCGGGTAATGTTCAGCAGATCGCCACGTTCCAGCGCCGGCAGGACCACGTCTTCCTGGCCCTTGTTGCGCGCCATCGGCGGCAGCATGCGGGTCCAGCCATCGAACTTGAGGATACGGCCCTTGGCTTTCAGCTCGTAATCGCCGTGCGTGGCCGTGATGGTGCTGCTGAGGTATTCCGCCGGCGGCATCTGGCAGGCGATGAACTGGTTGCGGATCAGTTCGTACAGGCGCCGCGCATCGCGCTCCATGTCGCTGAGTGAATCCGGCGTGCGGCCCACTTCCGACGGGCGGATCGCCTCGTGCGCTTCCTGCGCGCCATCACGGCTGGAGTAGCTGATCGGCGCTTCCGGCAGGTAGCGCTCACCCAGCTCGGCCTTGATCCAGTCACGGCACGCCGCCACGGCATCGGCAGAGAGGTTGGTGGAATCGGTCCGCATATAGGAGATATGACCGGCTTCGTACAGACGCTGCGCCATGGTCATGGTTTTCTTCACACTGAAGCCCAGGCGCGTACTGGCCGCCTGTTGCAGTGTGGAGGTAATAAACGGCGCCGACGGTTTGGAACGGGTCGGGCGGTCTTCGCGCGCCACCACTTCCAGCTTGCCGGCATCGCGCAGTGCCTTTTCGTGACGCCGCGCATCGGTTTCGTTGTTCGGGCGGAAATGCTCGCCGGCGTAACGCGCCAGCTCCAGTCGCACCTGCTCGCCTTTCGGTGCTTTCGTGTCGGTATGCAGTTCCCAGTATTCTTCCGGCTGGAAGGCGCGGATTTCACGCTCGCGCTCGACCACCAGCTCCACGGCCACCGACTGCACCCGGCCGGCGGACAGGCCCCGGGCAATCTTGTCCCACAGCAGCGGTGACACCATGAAGCCCACCACCCGGTCGAGGAAGCGGCGCGCCTGCTGTGCTTCCACGCGCGGCATGTCCAGCTTGCCGGGTTGCTTGAAGGCTTCCTGAATGGCCTTGCGGGTAATTTCGTTGAACACCACGCGATCAAACCGCGTGTCGTCACCACCGATCACCTCGCGCAGGTGCCAGGCAATGGCTTCCCCCTCCCGATCCAAGTCGGTGGCGAGATAGATGCGGTCGGCTTTTGCCGCCAGACGCTTGAGCTCGTCGATCACCTTTTCCTTGCCAGGCAGGATCTCGTACTGCGCCGCCCATTGCCGCTCCGGGTCGACACCCATACGGTTGATCAACTGGTCACGGGCCTTCTTTTTCTTGTAGCGCTCGCGCTCCTCTGGCGGCAGCGAGCGGGTGTAGGCCGCCTCTTTGGCCCGCTCACTGGGGCTGCTCTTGGCGCCGCCACTCACCGGCAGGTCACGCACGTGGCCCACGCTGGACTTGACGATGAAATCGTCGCCCAGATAGCGGTTAATGGTCTTCGCCTTGGCCGGCGACTCAACAATCACAAGCGATTTGGCCATCAGTTTTCTGCACTCAGCTCTCGGTTATGCGCCCGGTATTTGCCCTGGCGCGACCCGCCGGCTCCTGTCCGGCGGCCGCCTATTTACGCAAGCGGCCACCGCCGAGGTCAAGGCGAGCCTGTCCAGGCACCACCTCGCCAGCACCTGCCGGGCAGCCTTTGCGGCCCCGCCACGGCCGATGCCGCGTGCTCTCGCGGCTGCTTTATACCACCGCAGCCACCCCGGACGGCAAGCTTCCGTGGATGTGGACAGGCGGAATCGTTCACTGAGATGATGGCGGAGCCGATGAAAACGTCGTGGAGACAGGCCTGATGCCGGGCAAAGGCCGGCGGGAGACATCAGATGAGTGAGAGTTACCGGGATGTACTGGTCGCCATCGATGGCAGCGAGGAATCGCGGCATATCCTGACCCGCGCACTCTCCATCGCCTGCACCGGCGGCGGCCGTCTGCACCTGCTGCACGTGATCGAGCCGCTGGCGCTGGCGTATGGCGCCGACGTGCCGATGGACGTCACCGAACTGCAAAGCAGCCTGATGGACCAGGCACGGGAGAACGTGAACCGCTATGCGACCGAATTCTCCATTCCCCCGGACAGGGTCCATGTGGAACTCGGGTCCATCGAAAAGACCATTCAGGAAAAGGCCGATGTGCTGTGCGCCGACCTGATCGTGATCGGCAGCCACACCCGCAGCGGCCTGGCCCTGCTGCTCGGCTCCACCGCCCGAGGCGTGGTGCCCGGTGCGCACTGTGATGTCCTGGCGGTGAAAATCCGGCGCAGCTGAGGCCAGCCTGTTGCAGCGCGTCCGGCCCGGCCTACCCCAGCGCGCCGGTCGATGCCGGCGTACCGTTCCAGCGGCACAGCAGATCGGCCAGTATGTGCGCCTGCTGATGCAGCGCCACCAGTTCCGCCTGCGATCCCCGTTCGCCGCTGAAGACCGGCACCTTGCGCAGCAGCGACACCACCTCGTGGTGAGGCTCCTGCATGCGGTTCACTTCCAGCGTCCAGCGGATGTTGTGCACCACCATGTGATAGAAGGCCAGCTTGGTCGGCAGCGTGAACACGGAAAAATCCGTGATGTTGCTGAAGAAGACAAAATCGATCCGCGCCAGCACCGCTTCGCGTGTCGCCGCATCGACACAGATCGTTGCAGTGCGCGGCGTATCACGCAGCATCGACAAGGTGCCGAACACTTCGCCGGGAGAAATATGATTGAGCACTTTCGGCGCTGTGCCCGGCCCGGGCGATGCGTCGGCGAGCACCGCAAGCTGGCCACGCAACAGAAAGTACAGGCCGCTGTCGCTGCCCCCCTGGCGAATCACCACATCGCCGCTGCCCGCCTCGAGCAATTCGCAACGTTCCAGCAGCACATCGAACTGGGCCGCATCCTGCCGCAGTATTTCATTGAAGAACGGCACGCCAGACACCAGACGCCGGATGCGATCCGGCGTGTAGATGGCACGTTCCACTGCTTTCATTACCACTGTGTTCAACCCCCCCGGGTTTTCAGGACCGCCACCTGACCAAGTGACGGCAATCACCGCTGGCACACCACGCTGTTCCGCCACAACCCCAATGCGTCGCACAGCCGGCATGCTGCGTACATCACAGATCACTCTGCGAACCGGATCACACTGCCCCGCCCCACGTGGCGTGGCCCGGCGCAATCTTTATAAGCTAACCCGTTGATTAGGATTACTTATATCGGAGCCGGCCGGAATCACAGCGAGACATTCGTACACGCGTGCACACCCGACAAGTCTGCCACTGATCCGGGGGCAAATCCTATGACCTGCGGCAGGCCTGTTCAACGCCATCCATCCTCTCCTGATGACCGGTGCGTTCCGCCTCGGGGCTGATCAAAAGGCACTGTTCATTTCGACAGTGGCTGTGCTAGCATCCAGTCAACGCATGAGGACAGGCTTATGAGCGAGAAGCTTACAGTTCGTCAGCAACAGGTACTCGACTGCATCCGTCAGTTCCAGAACGACACCGGCATGGCACCGACCCGGGCCGAGCTGGCCGAGCTGATGGGGTTCCAGTCCAAGAACGCCGCATCGGACCACCTGCGTGCACTGGAGCGCAAGGGCTGTGTCCGGCTGCACAATGATCGCTCGCGCGGCATCCAGCTGCTGAACGCCGCCCTGTGGCCGGATGATGAACTGCCGGTGATCGGCCGCGTCGCCGCCGGGGTGCCGATCGAGGCAGTGGAAAACGTCGAACGCAGCGTGCCGGTACCGCAGGGCCTGTTCCGGCAGCGCCCCACCTATCTGCTGCGCGTCCAGGGCGACAGCATGAAGGATGCCGGCATTTTTGACGGTGACCTGATTGCCGTGCGCAAGACCAGCGTCGCCCGGTCTGGCCAGATCGTGGTCGCCCGGCTGGACGACGACGTGACCGTGAAAACCCTCAAGCTGAGCCCGCAGGGCGCCACCCTGATGCCCGCCAACGAGGACTACACGCCGATTCGTGTGTCACCGGATCAACTGGTCATCGAGGGCGTGTTCGTCGGCCTGATCCGCGATGCGGTGTAAGGCACGGCTGGCTGTCCTTCTGCTCTGCACGGCCTCGTTAGCGAAGGCCGTGGCAGAGCCGCTGCTCCCACCCTGCCCTGAGTCCCCCAATTGTGTGTCCAGCCTCGCCGACAATGCGCGGCATGCTGTGCCTGCCCTGCAGGCCGGCGACACCATGGAAAGCGCCAGAACAGCACTGGTCACCATGCTGGACAACCTGCCCCGCGTCACCTGGACACAGCCGGATGAACGCAGGCTGCACGCGACATTCACGACCCGCCTGCTGCGCTTTACCGATGACGTGGACTTTTATCTGCACGACGATGGCCGGGTTGAGGTACGCTCGGCCTCGCGTGTGGGATATTACGACTTCGGCACCAATCGACGCCGGGTCGATACTCTGCGTGACACCCTGCGTGATACCCTGCGTGACGCCCTGCACGACGCCCTGCACACACAGACCGGACCCACACACGCCCCATGACACACCCGCTCGCCGATATCGGTATCAACCTCACCGACAAACGCTTTCGCCCTGATCTGGATGACGTGCTTGAACGCGCCCGCGCGGTGGGTGTGCGCTGGCAACTGATCACAGGGACCGACGCGGACAGCAGCCGGCAGGCGCTGGAACTGGCACGGCAACATGACACGCTGTTCTGCACCGCTGGCCTGCACCCTCATCAGGCCAGCGCGTTCACGCCGGCCCTGCTCAGTGAACTCGACGCCCTCACCCGCGCTGAACAGGTACGGGCCATTGGCGAAACCGGGCTCGATTTCAATCGCGATTTTTCTCCCCGCGCCATGCAGGAAAAGGCCTTCGCCGCGCAACTGGCACTCGCCGTCACACAACAGAAGCCGGTTTTTCTGCACCAGCGCGATGCGCATGCGCGCTTTCTGCCTATTCTGCGTGAACAGCGCGATCAGCTCCCCGATGCCGTGGTGCACTGTTTTACCGGCACGCAACGGGAACTGTTCGATTATCTGGACATGGATTGCCACATCGGCATCACCGGCTGGTTATGCGATGAACGGCGCGGCGGTACGCTGCAGGCGCTGGTGCATAACATCCCCGCAGATCGCCTGCTGGTGGAAACCGACGGCCCGTATCTGTTGCCCCGTGACCTGCCGGAAAAACCGCCCGTCAAAGGACGCAATGAACCGTCGCTGCTACCGTGGATTGTGAAGCGGCTCGCCGAATGCCGGGGAGAGGACGTGCAGCAGGTGGCCGACGCCACTTACCGGAACAGCTGCCGGATGTTCGGGGTTGCATTGTAGGTGGATCCCGCTCCATCACGCCGGTGCATTACTCGCGCACCAACCGCTCCCTCACATCCAGCAATCCGAACGGCCAGTCCAGTTCACGCCCGGCATAGCGCACCACCGGGATGCGTTCACCGTACGCTTCGATCAGCGCATCCTCCTCGGCAATATCAATCTTCTCGATCTGCGCCATCGGCAGTGCCTGCCGCAGCAGGGCTTCTGCCTGCTCGCACAGATGGCAACCGAGCGTGGTCAGCAGCTCAATCTTCATGGCCGTGGGTAATCCTGTAGCAATGGTGAATGCGCTCGTTGCGACTGAAATCCGGCGGAATGCTCCAGCGCGTAATATCTTCCACCACATACCAGCGGCGAATATTTTCCTCCAGCTCAAAGCGACGGAAATTACAGGAAAAATAGAGCGTGCCGCCGGGCTCCAGCCGCTTCATCAAGGCACGGATCAGATCACCGTGGTCGCGCTGGACGACAAAATCATCCCGGCTCTTGTTGTTCGAGAACGTCGGCGGGTCACAAAAAATCAGGTCAAATTGCTGCGGCGTGTCCTCCACCCACTGCCGGACATCGGCACGCACCAGTTCATGCTGCCGCATGCCAAACCCGTTCGCGGCCAGATTGCAGCCGGCCCAGTCCAGGTAGCGACGTGATGCATCCACAGTCACTGTGCGCGAGGCGCCTCCCAGTGCCGCATGCACAGACGCCGCACCGGTGTAGCCGAACAGGTTGAGAAACCGTTTGCCGCGCGCTTCCTCACCCAGCCGCAGGCGCATCGGGCGATGGTCCAGGAACAACCCGCTGTCGAGGTAATCGCGCAGGTTGATCAGCAGCCGTGCTTCGCCTTCCGTGACCACATGATAGTCACTACCCTGATCCAGCTTCTGGTACTGGCCCTTGCCTTTCTGCTGGCTGCGGGTGCGCAGGAATACCTGTTCGCGGTGTACCCCCAACGCCGCGCGTACCGCGCTCACCGCCAGCGTGCGCCGCTGTGCGGCGGCCTGTTCGTCGATGGTCTTCGGCGGCGCGTATTCCTGCACCAGTGCCTTGTCGCCGTAAATATCAATGGAGAAATTGAACTCCGGCAGATCACGGTCATACAGCCGATAGGCCTGTACGCCGGACTGGTCCAGCCAGCGCCGCAACTGCCTGCTGTTCTTGCGCAGCCGGTTCACCAGCGCCTGGGCCGGTTCCGGCACATCAAAGGCCGCTTCGCCAACTACCTGCAATGGCGGTGGCGGCACTTTGCGCTGCGGCGTCATGCGCCGCAGGTAGACCTGCATCGGGCCGTTGCGCACGCGCCAGCTTTCCAGCATCTGCATCCCGCTGCGGTCCAGCGCTTCGACCTGGCTCGCCACCACCAGCGCGTGCCAGTGCGGCGCCAGACGTCCCAGCACCTGGCCGAGCGCATAATACAGCCAGCCGGCACGCTGCTGTTCCTCCAGCCGCTCGCCCCAGGGCGGATTGGTCACGACCAGGCCTTTATCACCGGCAAAATCCCGTGCACGCAGCGCACCGAGTTCTCGACGTTCCAGATGAATCAGCGCGCCGACGCCAGCGCGCTCGGCATTGGCACGCGCCTGATGCAGGACGGATGCGTCAGCATCAAAACCCTTCAACGACAGGCCCGGCGGCGGTTCACGCCTGGCCGCCTGTGCTTCATCGCGCAGTTCTCGCCACACGCTGAGGTCGGTGCCCGGCCAGTGCAGCAAGCCATATTCATCCCGCAGCAATCCGGGGGCATGCTGTAACAGCATGCCGGCCGCTTCCACCAGCAGCGTGCCGCTGCCACAGAAAGGGTCCAGCAGTACCGGGGTACCGTCACCGGGCCAGCCTGCAGCGATCAGCATCGCCGCTGCCAGCGTCTCGCGCAGCGGCGCCAGGCCTCCCTCAAGACGGTAGCCGCGCCGCTGCAGGGATTCGCCACTGAAATCCACGAACAGCTCGCTGTGCGTCTCGCCCACGCTCATGCGCAGGCAGAGCGCACCGGCAGCCTGGTCCGACGGCGCCATGGCGGTCGGTGCCTGACGCAAAAAACGGCTGCGGGTGACACGGTTATCCCCACGCACACCACGTTCGTGGTCCACCCGTACATGGAGACGCCGTACATCCCGCGTATGCGTGGCCCAGTCAAACACCTGCGCCAGTACATCAGCGGCCTGCTCCGGAGCCCCCTCGTGCCGCGCCACGGGCAGCAGTACACGCTCGGCCACGCGGGACCAGAGGCATACACGCATCGCGGCCTGTACCCCGCCCTCCAGCCGTACCGCAGCGCCGCCCTGCTCCGTCGTCGCCAGGCCGAGGCCGGTCAGTTCGCGTTGCAGCAATGGCGCCAGGCCAGGCATGCAGGTAATGACAAATTCCATAACAAATCCGCTGCAAGTAGTTGAATAGCGCTTCAATCAATCTTGAGTGAACACCGGTTATTCAGCATATGCCTAACCACGCACCGGCATATGACAACTCGATATTCGACCTGCCCGTGCTGCGTTCCCATACTGGAATCGCACACATCGCCATGACGGCCTCCCGCCCGGCCTCTCCGGGCAAGCCTTCATGCGCCTCAGCTTTCACTTGGATTACTGCTACCAGGAAAGGGGAACAGTAGATGAAAAGACAGAAACGCGATCGGACCAACCGCGCTTATTCTCGAGGCTACCATGCCGGCTTACATGGCAAATCCCAGGATCTCTGCCCATTCGATGCCCTCATGTCCCGCTCAAGCTGGATCAACGGCTGGCGCGAAGGCCGTACCGACCATATCAACGGCTACGTGGGTGTGGCCAGCGTGCAGAATCTGAAGAACCTGGGCTGATTCCCCGCCCGGTACGATTTTTTGGCTCCACAACCTGTTCACCACGACGCGCGTCAAGCGCTCTCCAGGGCCCCTCCAGGGCCCTTTTTAATGCGATGCTGAAAAACGAACCTCTTCAAGCCACCTTCTGCATCGCCCGGACCGATTCCGCCACCAGCGCCGGCCCACGGTAGATCAGGCCGGTGTAGACCTGTACCAGCGGGGCACCCAGACGCTGTTTGTCTGCCGCGTCCTCGCCGGTCAGGATGCCACCCACCCCGATGACCGGCATGCGCCCGTCCAGTGCCTTCACCATGCTCGACAGCGCCTGATCCGCCAGGGGCTTCAGCGGCTGCCCGCTGAGGCCGCCCTGTTCGGTGCCGTGCGGCAGCGCTTCCACGTGCGGGCGCGTGATCGTGGTATTGCCCACCGTGACGCCATCAATGCCATGGCGTACCAGGGCTTCCGCCATCACGCCCATCGCCTCGGCATCGTTGTCCGGTGCGATCTTGATCACCAGCGGCACCCGGCGGCCGGCACGCTGGTCCAGTGCGGTCTGGCGTTCACGCAGGGTGCCCAGCAACGACTCCAGCGCGTCACCGTGCTGCAGCGTACGCAGGCCCGGCGTGTTCGGCGAGGACACGTTCACCACCACATAGCTGGCCTCGGTATGCACCCGGTCCAGGCAGTACAGGTAGTCATCCACCGCCTGTTCTACCGGCGTGCTGGCGTTCTTGCCGATATTGATACCCAGGACACCCTCGAAGCGGCGCGTGGCGACGGCCTTGACCAGATAGTCCACACCCCGGTTGTTGAACCCCATGCGGTTGATCAGGGCCGAGGCCGCCGGCAGCCGGAACATGCGTGGTTTGGGATTGCCCGGTTGCGGACGCGGCGTCACCGTGCCCACTTCGACAAACCCGAAGCCCAGGCTGGCCAGGCCGTCCACGCAGTCACCGTTCTTGTCCAGGCCCGCCGCAAGCCCCACCGGATTCGGAAACCGCAGCCCCATCACCTCCACCGGCATCGCCGGCACGCTGACCGGGTATAATCGGCCCAGCCCCTTGCGCAGCATCGCCAGCGTCAGTTCGTGCACAGTCTCTTCGGGCAGGGAAAACAGCAACGGGCGGGCGATCTGGTACAGCATGAGAGGCTCCGTGGTGGCGAATGGCGCGCATTATATACAACGGCGCGCCGGGGCGCCGTAGCTGCGGGTGGCGAGGCATTGCGGGCAGGAGAAAGCAGAAGGGCCGGCATGAGCCGGCCCTTCTGTGGGGTGCGGAGCGGTTAGCTGGCCTTTTGCTCGTGTTTGAGCAGGAAGCGGGCCAGTGCCGGCAGCAGCCAGAGCGCACCGATCATGTTCCAGAGGAACATGAAGGTGAGCAGAATGCCCATGTCGGCCTGGAACTTGATCGACGAGAACACCCAGAACACCACACCCACCGCCAATGCCAGGCCAGTGAATGCAACGGCCTTGCCGGTGGTTTTCAGCGTTTCGGAATAGGCTTCTTCCAGCGGCAGACCCGCCTTCAGATACTCTTCCAGCTTGCTGTAGATATAGATGCCGTAATCCACACCAATGCCGACACCCAGCGCGATGACCGGCAATGTCGCGACTTTCACGCCGATGCCCATCCAGGTCATCAGCGCCTGGCACAGCACTGACGTCAGGCCCAGCGGGATCAGGATACAGAGCACCGCCCGGATCGAGCGGAAGGCAATCAGACACAGCACCGCCACCACGGCGTACACCAGCGCCAGCATCGGGTACTGACTGGCATTGATGGTCTGGTTGGTCGCTGCTTCGATACCGGCGTTGCCGGAAGCCAGCTTGAATTCGATCACGTCCGGGTTATTGTGCGCTTGCGCGTACTTCGCCACAGCGTCTGTGACATTGTTCAGCGTCGCTGCGCGATGGTCGTCCAGGAACACATAGATCGGCGTCACTGAACAGTCCAGGTTATAGAGCGAATCCGGCATGAACATCATCGCGTTGTTCAGCGCGTACTGATCGCGGGATATGGTCGCCCACTTCAGGTTGCCTTCGTTGGTATTGGCACTGATCAGTTTCGCAGTGGACGCGATGGATGCCACGTCCTGCACGCCCGGCACGTTCAGCAGTGCCCACGACAGGCTGTCGATCTGCTGCATCGCGTCATAGCTGTTGCAGGCTTCCAGCGGTGTCTTGCCGATCACCACCAGCACGTCGGCACTGACGCTGTAGTTCGATACCAGCATGTTGATGTCGTGGTTGTACTGATAACGACGCTCCGGAATATAACCGCGCGGACACTCCTGCTCCTGACACGGGTCTGGCCACAGCTCAGGCGCACCACGGTCCAGATCCCCGACCTGGATATCCTTGGCGACCCACAGCCCGCCGGCGTAGCCCAGCGCTGCCACCACGATCGACGCAGCCGCCCAGCCCGGCCGGGCAAAGCGCGAGAAGAATGACGCCAGTGGATGCGAGCCGCCGCGCTTCTTGCGGATCTTCGCTATCGCAGACTCGCCTACGCCGGTGTATGACAGCAGCACCGGCACGATCACCAGGTTGGTGAGGATGATCACCGCCACGCCCACACTGGCAGCAATCGCCAGCTCACGAATCACGCCCACATCGATGATGTACAGCGTAACGAAACCAATCCCATCACTGACCAGCGCCACGACGCCGGGCACTGCCAGCACGGAGAAGGTCTTCATTGCCGCGCTGAGCTTGTCGAGCCCGTCGGCGGCGTTGTTGGCCAGCGCATTGACCATCTGGACGCCATGGCTCACCGCGATGGCGAAGACCAGGAACGGCACCAGCATCGAATAAGGGTCGATGGTGAAACCGAGCATGGAAACAACGCCCAGTTGCCAGATCACTGCGACAAATGAACACAGCGTCACCACCAGCGAACTGCGCAGGCTGCGGGTGTCAATCAACAGCAGCAGCGCTGTCAGGCCCAGCGTCACGAAGAAGAACATCGCGACTTCGGCTGCCGCCGCCATCACATCGCCGGCCATCTTGGCGGCGCCGACAATATGGATACGCAGGTCCGGGTACTTTTCCTGGTAGCGGCTACGGATGTCATCCAGCGCAGCGGACAACTGCGGGATATCGACAGTCGACCCTTCCGAAAGCACATCCAGCAGATTGGCGTGCACGATGGAAGAACGGAAATCATCCGCCACCAGGCTGCCAACATGCCGGGAACGCAGCACGTTGGTGCGCAGGTCTTCCAGGCTCTCGGCGGAACCATCGTAGGCCGGCGGAATGATCTCACCACCTTCGAAACCGTCCTCGGTCACCTCGGCCCAGCGGACGTTCGGCGTCCACAGCGAACTGATCTTGGACGGATCCACGCCATCCAGGGAGAACACTTCATCCGTGATCTCGCTGAGCGCCTGCATGTAGGTCTCGTTGAAGATGTCATCGTGGGTGACATCGGCCACGATCACCCGCACATCATTGCCAAGCGAGACATCGTTGCGGTGTTCCAGGAAGTTCTGAATGTACGGATGGCTGATCGGCACCATCTTGCGCACATCGGTATTGAGCTTGATATTGAGCGCCTGCATGCCCAGAAACACGGTCAGCGCCACGAAAACCAGCAGCAGCACTGGCCGCGCGCCAAACACGACCCGGGCCACGGCGGATGAAAATTTACCTGTCATGATGATCGCTCCCGCCGTTATCGGATGTTATCGAAAATACGCACGCCGCTGGCGCCTGCGGTGAGTACACCGCCGCCCTTGCGCGGCAATACCGACGAGATGGTCTGCCGACCCTGCACGAACTGTACCGACAGCATGCTGCCCTGATCATGGCTGGTCAGCACCGCGCCAGCGTTACCCACCATCACCAGGGTGCCATCGCTGAGGACGGTACCGGCATTGACACCACTGCGCAGGCCACTGCTGACTTTTTGCCAGGTTTCACCCCGGTCACGGCTGAGCCAGACATTGCCCTGCAGGCCGTGCGCCAGCAATGTGCGCACGTCCGAACTGACCGTACCGAAGAAAGTACCGTGGTAAGGGCTATCCAGTTTTGTCCAGGTCTCCCCCCGGTCGCGGGAGCGATACAGCGTGCCTTTTTCTCCGGAAATGAACAGCGTGTCCGGCTCGCCATTGAGCGGCGCGATGGAGTAGAAATGCCAGCCGTCGGCATTGTCCATGTCGCGGTTCGCCTGTTGCCAGCTATCGCCACCATCACGGGTTTCGACCATGTAACCGTAACCACCGACCGCGATGGCATGGCGGGTGGAATCACACCAGACATCGAGCAGTGGTGCACCGGAGGTATCGACCATGGCAGCACCTTCATCGGCGTACGGATCATCGCTGTAGAGGTCGTCGCTGTAGATATCGTCGTTGTACAGCTCTTCGTCGGAGAGCGCTTCATCGTCCAGCGCCTCGGCACCGTCATCCAGCGCGTCGCTGTACTGGAGCGTCCAGGTGGTGCCGCCATCGCGCGTGCCCAGCACAACGGCATCATGCCCTACTGCCCAGCCATGCTCCGCATCGGCGAAGCAGACCGCGGTCAGCAACACGCTGGTGGGCGTTTCCGCCTGCCGCCAGTGCTGGCCTTCGTCATCAGAATAAATAATGTGTCCACGGTCACCGACCGCAACCACCCTGTCCCCTGCCCGGGCCAGATCCACATAGATACTGCCACGCAGCAGCGGATCGGTGGCGGGGACCACCCCGTTTGCCTGCACGACTGCAGAGATGGCCAACAGGCCAAGCGCAACTGTTTTTTTCATTGGAACCTACTCGGCTAAAGCTGCCAGTCCTGAATTCACCCTTAATGAAAACCCCCGCTGCTTCCTTGAGCCGAAGCTGCTACGGCAACGGGACAGGAAAACAACAGGGGCTTGTCAAAACGGGCACGCTCACACGTGCCCGCGATCCGTGTCGGGACAATTACCGGCCGCGACGTCGCAGCGCGGCGGGGTGGAAATACTGGTCCCCCGGTGCCGGCTGAGTGAAATCGAGGCTGGACGGCTCTTCGTTAGACAGCAACTGCACGTGGTAACGACGGGCGCGCAGGTCGTGGAATGTATCCAGCGCGGTCCACTGAGTCGGCACCTCGTAGTAGTTCTTGATGTACGCCAGGCTGACACGCCACAGGTCGCCACGGCTGTCGTACTGGTCGATGGCCGCGATCTGCCAGGAGTCCGCATCAATGTAGAAGGTACGGCGCGCATAGATGTGACGCTGGCCTTCTTTCAATGTGGCTTCCACAACCCAGACGCGGTGCAGTTCCCACCGGGTGTACTCGGGGTTGAGGTGGCCCGGCAGCAGCAGGTCGCTGTATTTCACGCTCGGGTCGGCCAGACGGTAGTTGTTGTACGGAATGTACATTTCCACCGGCTGCTCGTTCACCATGCGCCAGTTGTAGCGATCCGGCGAGCCGTTGTACATGTCGGTATCATCGGCAGTACGCAGACCGTCCGAAGCGGCGATCGGTGTGTCATAAGCCAGGTTCGGCGACCGCTGTACGCGACGGGTACCGGCGTTGTAGCCCCAGGCCTGACGCGGCAGTTTCTGCTGGTCAAGCGTCTCGTGGACCAGCACCGCGCCACCGGCCAGACGTGCCGGCGCCATGGTAAAGGACAGATAGTAGAAGATGATGTTGTCGAGCTTTTCTTCCGACAGCTGCGGATCGTAGTAACGGAAATACACTTCCTGCTGCGACGTCACCAGCGAGTAGGAGCCGTTACGCTGCACCGCCACTTCAGAAGCACGACGCACCACGTAGATACCGCGCCAGCGCAGGATGTGGTTCCAGATCGCCTGCATCGCCTTCTGTTCGTTGTTGCCGCTGAGGATCGGGAACGGAATGCCACCGAAGGCACCGGTGACGCCCGTCGCGCCGAGGTTGGCGTTGGTGGCGTTCTTCTTGGTGTTGTCATACACCCATTGCGGCGCAGAAGTGGTACGGCGGCTCGGGTAGACATTGACCTTGAAGGTATCCGGATAGGTTTCCATCATCGCCTTCACACCGGTCGGCAGCTTGGCCGCGTACTGACCGACATTGTTGGCATCGATGGTCAGCAGCACGTTGTCACTGGCGAACGGGTCCGGGTGATGCTGGCCGGGACGGGTGTAGGAAGAAGGAACGTCGCTCTTGTCGAAACCGGTCCAGGCGGGAATGCCTTCCGGCGAAGACGGATCCTTGCCATTACCCTGCTTGACGGCCCCGAAAGGCGTCAGGCTGTTTCCCAGCTGTGCGGCCTCCTGGGCCGACACAGAGGCATGGGAAACCGAAGCCGCCGCCAGCGTCAGAGCCAGAGCGCTTCCCATGAAAGTGAGTTTTTTCAGCATGTTTTTACTCTCCGTCAGGATTCTGTCGCCGGGGCGCAGTGCTGCCCCCGGCTTATTCTTTTTAGAATGAGTACTTCACGGATACAGAAGCGTTGTCACGGTCGTTCAGCTTGTTGCTGTAGCCCGCGCCCCAGAAACTGGTGGCCTGCAGGCCGAGTTCCAGGTTGTTCTGGTAGACAAAGTTCAGACCCAGCGTCGCCGCCTTGCGGTCTTCCATGAAGTTGCCACCGATCACGGAGTTACCTTCAACATCGTGGGCGATGGTCAGGCTGGGGTTAAAGGATACCCCGGCAAAAATGTCGTTATAGTTGGCACGGACGGCTGCACGATAACCCCAGGAGAATTCATCCAGATAGGTTTTGTAGACATCACCCGGGCTCTGGATAGCGGCCTCGCCATACTGGATCGCCGCCGTAGAGTTGTAGTACAGCTTGTTGCCGTTCGCGTCGCGGCTTTTCAGGCCACCGGCATGTTCAGCACCCAGTTCCAGCAGGAACAGCATGCCGTCGGTGCCCCACATCGGGCCGAAGCTGAAAATGCTGACCAGCGAGGCGTTGGTCATTTTCGCTTCGTCATAGAAGTAGTAGTACTGGCCCGGATTCACCGAACTGTTGGGGTCCAGGCAGCTGCCTCCCACCTTGGCTCGTACACAGTGATTGGTGAAGTCACCGACGGTCGGCGCCACACCCGAGAGCCCCGCCTGCGCAGCAATGCCGGCCAGGTTCTGGATCAGGTTGTCGCCCACTTCGTTGATGATCGGCTGCTTCGGCCGGTAGGCAATTTCACCGGACAGCGCCATGGTGCCGATGTTCGAGGAGAAGCTCAGGCCGAACATGTCGATATCTTCGCCATACACCATGTTGTACTCGGTGTTGTCGATCATGGCTGCGGCAGCCACTGCACCGCCGCCCACGCTCAGCATGTTCAGGCGAGCACCCACGGTCGGCAGCTTGGCATGCGTGCGGGTGTAGTACACACCGAACTCAGTGCCGTTGAGAGAATCCGCGAAGTATCGTGCCGCCAGACCGAACTGGCCCTGGTCATCGGCTTCCATGTCACGGCCACGGCTCACCGTTACCTGGGTGGCTTCGTATTCATAGCCCGGGCCATAGGTGGCATTGGTGTAGGCTGCGAAGCCATCGGCAATCGCCGGCACAGCGGCGGAGGCGGCGATCAGGCGGCCATCCACGATCACGTTGTTGGCCCCTTTGCCCGGGAACGCATCGTGGGTCGAGTAAAAGGTGCCCACCGGCGCATCTTCGGTGTTCTTCCACTCGTACTGGTAGAAGGCTTCCGTTGTGAGGTTATTGGTCAGGCCGTAGGAGAAATACACCGAGCCGAGCGGCAGCAGTGCTTCCTTGATTTCCGCACCCGGCTGACGCAGCGCGGCCAGATCAATGTAGTTGGCAGAGTTGATGCCGTTCTGGATGAACAGCGCTTCACCCCAGTTGATCACCTGGCGGCCGGCGCGTACCAGCAGCGGGCGATCAGCGACGAAGAACTCGCCCCATACATAAGCATCAAGCATCCGCGAGCGCTGCCCCGCGTTGCGTCGTGCCGCACGGGAGAAGCGGTCGCCGGTGCCATTGTTGGCATAGTCGGAATACAAAGCGTAACGGTTGCTGCCGCCGACACTCGGATACGGCGCGCTGCTGACCAGCGCACCGCCATCATGGCCCTCGTCCATGATGACATGGTCATAGAAGGTCGTGCCGCGCATGAACACGCCATAGCTGCTGCCGAAATCAAGCGCGAGTTCCGTCGTCGCCTTGCCCACCAGCGACGCCAGACCGGTGTCATAATTGTTGTTGGCGTCGTTCTTGTTGATCTGTGTGCTGTAGCCGCGCGTGGACATGTAGACGATGTCGTCGGTCGCAGCCAGCATGCGATCACGGCCTTCAGTACGCCACAGCGCACCTGCGGATAACGTGGTATCGAGACGACCGGAGATATTGGGGTTATCGAATTGCAGTTCGAAGGCATGGGCCGGTAAACCCAGTGCACTGGCGAGCGACGCACTGGCGACTGCCACCGCCAGACGTTTCTTCAGCATGGTCTTGTTTTTCATTGCGCAACTCCGTGATTGCGAATTTGTAGCGCTAGCGCTTTGTTATTGTTGCAACCTGGCGGTGGGCACCAGGCAGCTCTCCCTTTGTACCAGACTGACCACAGGGGTTGTCTAGGCGTATTTTCGTATATTCAAAACCAAATCAGCCGGATACGCCACCGTAAAACGTGACCTTCGGGTCTGGCTTGCTGAGGGATGGCGTCGACGGGTCGGCCTGGGGGCAAAAGAGATCCCCGATCAGGCAGGTGAGTTCATCACCGGGGAACAAGGAGAATGGCCGGCACCGCCCTGCCCCGCATGGCAGCGACCATGCGGGGCAGGCAGCGTTTCAGCCAGCGCTGGCGAGGATGCGCTCAAGCATCTCGCGCAGATTGGCCGAGCGTGAACGGGACAGCACATCCCGCAGCGCAGCGGCCAGGGCCTCGCGACGTGCATCCGGCAGGCGCGGCAGGCGTGCGCAGGCCCCCGCCATGCGGGCGGCGATCTGCGGGTTGACCTCATCCAGGCGCGCCAGCGCCTCGGCATACAGGCGGTAACCTTCGCCGGAGGCAGCATGGAACGCCGTCGGGTTGCCGTTGGCGAAACTGCCCAGCAACCCGCGCACCCGGTTCGGCACACGCCAGTCAAAGTCCGCGTGCGCGAGCAGCGCACGCACCTGTGCCAGGGTCTGTTCGCCGGGCACAGTGGCCTGTACCGCGAACCACTGGTCCATCACCAGTGCCTCGTCGTGCCACCGGGCAGCAAAGTCAGCCAGCGCCTGTGCGGCGCCCGGCAGGCGGTAATGCACCAGCAGCCGCAGTGCGCCAAGTTGATCGGTCATGTTGTCCGCATCGCGGCACAACGCCTCCAGGTGCGAGGCGACCCGCTCATCGGCGGCAGCGGCCAGATAGGCCAGCGCCCGGTGTCGCAGGCTGCGCTTGCCAATATCGGCGGCGCTCGGCCGGTATGGCCCGGGGGTCAGGCAGGCCTGGCCTGCCTGCCACCACTGCCTTGCCAGTTGCCGACCCAGCTCAGCCTGCAAGGCACCGCGTGCAGCGTGTATCCGGTCCGGTTCCAGCACATCCAGGCGGTCACCGATGGCAACCTCGCCTGGCAGCGTCAATAACAGCGCCGCTTCGGCCGGGTCATCCATGGCACGCGCCAGCACCTGCTCCAGCGCCGGCCGCAGCGCCGCCGCTTCCGCCTCTGCGGCGGACGGATCGGCCAGCAGCCGCGTCACAGCAGCGTGATACAGCCGCTGCGCGGCATCCCAGCGGCAGTACCCGTCGCTGTCGTGGGCCAGCAGGAAGTGCAGCTGTGCCGGCGAGAAGTCGTAGCGCAGTTCCACCGGCGCGGAGAATCCACGCAGCAGGGAGGGCACTGGCGCCTGCGTGCCCGGCACGGCGAACGCGAAGGTCTGTTCGGCCTCGGTCAGCACCAGCACGGTTTCCGTGTTGCCGTCGGCGTCCAGCGGCAAGGCGGCGCCGTCCGCGCCCAGCAGCGCCAGCTTGACCGGAATCATCAGCGGCAGCTTGTCCGGCTGGCCCGGCGTCGGTGGCGTGGACTGGCGCAGCGTCAGCCGGTACTCGCCATCGGCAAACGTATCGCTGGCTTCCAGCCGGGGCGTACCGGCCTGGCTGTACCAGCGGCGGAACTGCGTCAGGTCGATACCGCCGGCTTCAGCCATGCAATCGACAAAGTCATCGGTGGTCACCGCCTGGCCATCGAAGCGGCTGAAATACAGGTCGGTCCCGGCACGGAAGCGCTCCGGCCCCAGCAGGCCATGCTGCATGCGCACCAGTTCTGCGCCCTTCTCGTAGATGGTGACGGTGTAGAAGTTGTCGATCTTCTGATATTCCGCCGGGCGCACCGGGTGCGCCATCGGTCCCTGGTCCTCAGGAAACTGCACCGTGCGCAGCATGTCCACGTCTTCCACCCGTTTCACGGCGATGGAGTTCATGTCGGCAGAGAAACTCTGGTCGCGGAACACCGTGAAGCCTTCTTTCAGGCTGAGCTGGAACCAGTCGCGGCAGGTCACCCGGTTGCCGGACCAGTTGTGGAAGTATTCGTGTGCCACCACCGCCTCGACGCGCTGGAAGCCGGCATCGGTGGTGGTCTTCGGGTGCGCCAGCACGCACGCGGTGTTGAAGATGTTCAGGCCCTTGTTTTCCATGGCGCCCATGTTGAAGTGGCTGACGGCGACGATCATGTAGATGCCGAGGTCGTATTCCAGCCCGTAGGTCTGCTCATCCCAGGCCATCGCCGCCTTCAGCGACGCCATGGCATGGTCGAGCTTGTCCAGATCGCGCTCTTCGGCATAGATCTGCAGGGTAATCTCGCGGCCGGAGCCGGTCCGGTAACGCTCTTCCAGGCAGGCCAGGTCGCCGGCCACCAGGGCAAACAGGTAACAGGGTTTCGGGAACGGGTCTTCCCAGGTCACCCAGTGGCGGGCGCCCTCCTCGCCCCGCGCCACCGGGTTGCCATTCGACAGCAGCACCGGGAAACGCACCTTGTCGGCACGCACGGTGGTACTGAAGCGGCTCAGCACGTCCGGGCGATCCGGGAAGAACGTGATGCGTCGAAACCCTTCCGCTTCGCACTGGGTACAGAACATGCCACGCGACACGTAGAGCCCTTCCAGCGCTGTGTTGCGCTGCGGCTCGATGATGACCTGCGTGGCCAGCGTGAAGGTATCCGGCATGCCCCGCAGCACCAGCTGCTCGCCGTCATAGCGCCAGGCCTCTTCCGCCAGCGGCTCACCGTCCACCGACAGGGCTTCCAGCGTCAGGCCGACACCGTCGAGCACGCAGTCGGCACCGGCCGGCGCATCCGGGTGCCGGCGCAGCGCCAGCGTGGCATTGACCCGGGTGTGCTCATCAAACAGGTCCACGTCCAGGTGCACCTGGCCCACCAGATAAGCCGGCACCTGATAATCCACCAGCCGGATCGGGGTGCCCGGTTGTCCATCACGCATGGTCGTCTCCTTTCGCCGGGCGCAGGCTGACCGGCTGTTCCGGGTGGTCATGGCTGTCGCAATCCGGCTGCGGCACATGGCCGGTGCGCTCATGCTCGGGGACATTGTTGCGGATTTCCCAGGCCAGCACCGCCTGAAGGCTCAGTTCACGCTGCTCCGGGGTCAGCCGGCGGCCATCGGGCCAGCGGCCGGTTTCCACGGCCCGGCGCATGTTGTGCCAGACCTCCATACTCATGCCGTCGATCATGGCAGCGAAACTTTGCGGGGAATGTTCTTGCGTCATCAATGGCATCTCGCAGACAGAATGCGTCGGTCAGCCGTCACCCAGGCGGTTGCTCCAGCCCAGTTTCGAACGGCAGGCCTCGTAGAAATCATGGCCCGGCGGGTGCAGCAGTTTCAGCCGCTGGGGTTTCTTGCTGATGCGTATTTCGTCGTCCAGCTGCACACGCACGCCATCCTGGCCGTCACAACTCACCAGGGGATGCAGCTTGTGGGTGGTGACACGTATGCGGATATCGCTGTTGCCATCCACCACCAGAGGACGGCTGGTCAGGGTATGGGGATTCATCGGCACCAGCACAATGGCATCCAGACGCGGGTGCATGATCGGCCCGCCGCCGGAAAGCGCGTAGGCGGTGGAGCCGGTCGGCGTGGAAATGATCAGGCCATCGGAGCGTTGTTTGTAGACAAACAGCCCGTCGATGAACAGCTCGAATTCGATCATGTGCACGCTGTCACCAGACAGCAGCACCACGTCATTGAGGGCGCTGCCATGCCCGATCGCCGCGCCACCGCGCCGTACCTCCATATCCATCAGGAAGCGGTACTCGGTGGTGAATTCACCGTCGAGCACCTGCCCGACACGGGTTTCCAGTTCGGAGGGCAGGATATCGGTCAGAAAACCGAGCCGGCCACGGTTGATGCCCAGCAGTGGCACGTCGAATCCGGCAAAGGTGCGCGCCGCACCCAGCAGCGACCCGTCGCCGCCGACCACGATCACCAGATCACAGGACTGGCCGAGCTGCTTGCGGGTGCCGCCCTGCAGCCCCATATCGCCCAGCTCATTGAGCAGCGCCTTCTCGACAATGATGTGGCAACCACGCTGCTGCAGGAAATGCACCAGTTGCCGCAGGGAGTACAGGGCCTGCTCGCTGCCGGCACGCGCCACCAGACCAATATTACGAAACATCTCGCGTGCCACCCGGGTACCTCTGTATGTGGTTTGCGCAGACACGACACCACGCCGGCCACAGGCCGGGCAACGGGCGTTCGCCGCCAGATGATACCAGTGAACAGGGGTGAATGTACCGGGAGCCGATGCTCCGGGAGCCGATGCCTCGGGGAGCAATGCTCCGGGGGCCGAGGACGGCCCCGGGCAGGATGAAGCTCAGGATGCGTGGGCAAGCAATGCCGGGTTGCCGTGGAGGCCGCCCTCCACGACCTGCACTTCAATGCCGGCATTGCGCAGCAGAAACACTGCCGACACACTGCGGCGGCCGGTATCACAGTAGGCAATATAGGGCCGCGACGGGTCCAGCAACCGGCTTTTCAGGCGCAATACACTCAATGGCATGTTCAGCGCCCCCGGCAGGTGCTGCTGCTCATATTCGTCCGGCGTGCGCACGTCCAGCCAGCGGGCCCCGGACGCGACGCGCTGCACCGCGTCGTTGACGTCGATCTGGTCCACCAAAGGCTCACGCAGCAACTGGTCGAAATCCGGGCGGTCCAGCCGCATCAGCACACCGTCGGTAGCCATGCTGACGGTGGCATTTCGCGGCGCCCCGGACAACAGTGCCTCTTCGCCGAACCACTGGCCGGTCTCCAGGATTGCCACCGGCGTGCTTTCAAAGGCACCGGCCACCTGGACCGACACCTCGCACATGCCTTCCTTGATGATGAAGCAGCAATCGGCGTCATCCCCCTGGCGGATGATCACATCCCCGGCCTTGTGCTTGCGCTGCTTGAGGCGCCGGAAGATCTCGAAAATATTGCCCGGCGGCACACGATAGAACAGCTTTGATCGCAGCAACCGCAGCATCCATTCCCGATCACTCTCGTAGGCGGGGTTGGCATTGATGTCCAGCATGACGTAGTTGACGGACTGGTCCCAGGCCAGCAAGGCATCCAGCCGGCTGCTGTCGAAACACACTACCGACACGTCCCCCACCGCCCGCGCCTGGCTGCGGCGGGGTTGAAAATGGTCCAGGGGGTGCCAGGATTCGACACCTCCTGCACCCACCAACTGACATTCTCCGTCACTTCCGGTCAGCGCCACTTCGCCGCTGAGCAGGTAAATGGTGGTAGTGTCACGCTCCCCTGCCTCGAAAATCAGTTCCCCCGGCGCATAACTGCGCACTTCCTGCAGATCGAGCAAGCGGTCCAGGTGTTCGCTGCTGAGCGCATTCACGGGCACAAACGTCTGTAAAAGGCGCTTATCTATCGACTGGCCCTGGGACATGCGGTTGTTCTCCTTCTTGCAGTCCGTTACTTCGGCCGGTGCGGGGCGGGCCATACATCACATCTTTTCCCCAAGGCGCGCCATCGCCCGCCCCGCATTTACCGGCCAGCAAACTCGTTATGAACAGGTATAAAGCAGAAAACGTACCAACCGGCAGCCCTGGCCACCGGCCTGGTCCGATTATTTGAACTTCAGCACATTATCGATGGCGGCGTCCGAACGGCAGTGCGGGCACCGGTTCGAGTTGCGGTCAGAGACACCGGGCTTGAACTGGTTCGGCACATCGACCCGGATGACCCGCTTGCCGCAGGATGCACCTTCGCCGGTGGACACCTGGCAGACCGGGTTTTCGTAGTGACGCAGCCAGGCGCGGTAGTGCTCTTCGGTGACCAGGCACTTGCGCGCGGCGAACGCGATGGGATTCTGCATGTAATCGGAAATTTCCTGGGCACTGATGGAGACGTGCCCCGCCCCCGGATGGAAAGCGATAAAGTTCAGGCCCAGCGCCTGCAGTTTCTCCAGCAGTTTCTGCGCACCACTGTTGGCCATCTTGATCTGCTCGCGCCGGGCTTCCTGCAGTGCATCTTCCAGCGTCGCGATCTTTTCCTCGCGGTCCAGCACTTCCAGTTCCTTGCTGTGCATCTGCTCGGTCAGGCGGGCGCGCTCCTCTTCCAGGCGTTGCGCCAGCGCGCGCCGGTACTGCTCGGTGAGGATTTCGATTTCGCCGCCCTGGGAAGCATGCTGGCGAGCCTGGTCTTCCAGGCTGCTGTGCAGTGAATCCACCTGCTCCTTGAGCGAGACATTCTGCTCTTTCAACGCCGCGTTCTGTGATTTCAGCGTCTTGAACTGCATCAGCACCTTTTCAAGCTGGGTACTGAGGATTTCTTCCTTCTGCTGGTGTGCATAACGCAATTGCGCCACTTCGTCACGGTGCTTGCTTTCCATCGTCTGCACCCGCAGGCGCAGTTCCTTGATGGCGCGCGCCAGGCGCATGCGCTCCTGCTCGGAATGACGTGCAGAGGATGCCGCAGCAGCGGTTTCCGAGACGGTGGGAATGCGCTCACCGACGACAGGCACAGGGGCGGCGGGTACCGGCGCAACCACCGGTGGCGGCGCAGACTCGTCCACGAACAGCCCCATCTTGCGGCCGCGTTCGCGCAATGTGTCGCGGATAAAGACGAAATCGTTGGCACCCGGCTTCATGCCCGGGTCCCAGAGCTGTTCCTGGTGCCAGGCCACCGGGCACTGGCTGCGGCAGGCAAGGCGGATTGGCCCGGCGCCCATATCAGGCCCGGGGCCTGCGTGCTCAACCAGATGGCGCAGCGGAATGTTCCAGGAGGTATCGGCCATGCCGTCTTCATCGAAATCGATCAGGAACAG
Source organism: Isoalcanivorax pacificus W11-5 (assembly GCF_000299335.2). NCBI lineage: Bacteria > Pseudomonadati > Pseudomonadota > Gammaproteobacteria > Oceanospirillales > Alcanivoracaceae > Isoalcanivorax > Isoalcanivorax pacificus. The sequence goes on from NZ_CP004387.1 coordinate 2,281,454, forward strand.
CACGATGCCCATCACCTGCAGGCGGGCGTCCACCAGCGCGTAGGCACCCCGCACTTCCGTATCGGTGAATTCGGGCACCCCGACCATGCCGTCGAGAATCGCCTCGAAATCGGAATAGAGCATACTCTTGGTGATGCCGCGTTCATCAAAGAACAACACGGCCTCGGAGGTCACTGACGACATGCTCATCATGGAGTCCTTTATTATTGGCCAGGCGAGGCGACTGCGTTCCCCACTGCACCCTGCACCACCGCATACGGCAGGTGGCACAACACGACCTGTCACTGGCTGCCGATTATAGTCGGCCACTTTTTGAAGAGTGTGACTTGGATTGCAGATAAAGAAAAGTTAGACCAGAGAGTAACGGCACTCTGCCCTCACCCGCCCCGGGAGGCACCAGGCCTGGCCGGAAAAGCGGTTGGGAACAGTCGGTATTGCGGAAAGGGAAATCGGGGTGATGCGGAAGGAAGCTGAGGCTTGCGGGACGCAGACGGGCAGACTACAGCTCGAAGCCGTCGTCTTCACCGTCGTCGTCCTGGTCGTCCAGGCTTTCCAGCCACAGGCGCTCTTCGAGGCGCTCGTCGATCAGTTCGTCCATTGGTGTTCTCCTTGTTGTAGGTTGTTTCGGGTTCAGACCGGCACAGGTACCGGTACGCCTGCATCATGCACTGCGTTTTGTGACAGGAGAATGAATACAGAAGTTCCGCCGCACAGGTAAAGCGGAAGGGTGTAACGGGAAGTATCAGGGGTAACACGGGAAGATGAGGATGAAAGTTTCAAGAGTGGCGGAGCGGACGGGACTCGAACCCGCGACCCCCGGCGTGACAGGCCGGTATTCTAACCAACTGAACTACCGCTCCACTCTTGAACCTTTCCTGACGGACTGTTGGGAAACAGGCTGCCAGTTAAAACTGGTGGGTGGTGACGGGATCGAACCGCCGACCCTCTGCTTGTAAGGCAGATGCTCTCCCAGCTGAGCTAACCACCCGAAAGAGGCCGCCATTCTAGGGAATTCGGCCGGGCTGTCAACGCTTTTTATGACCAAAATAAAAAAAATCCGCGAGGACTGCCTGTTAAATCATCAACGCCGCTAAGTCCGCGCAAAACATGAACAAATTGCCTGTTTTTTGTGCTTCCACGACACGCTATCAAGGCCTGTATCAGGCCCTTCAGGTGCGCGCTGCGCTGGCTTCCAGTTCCTCTATATAGGCACGGGCCACGTCCAGGCTGGGGAACCGCTGCGGCAGCGTCTCCCCCTGTCTGTCAGCCACCAGATAGTGCCGTATGCGCAGGCTGTGGGAGGTCGGGTCCAGCTCCCCCTCCTCCAGGATGGTGTAGCCGGTCTTGCCCCAGGGGAATACGTTACCGATCACCGCGCGCTCCCTGTCCGGCCAGTGCCACCGCTTCCTCACCGACTACCCGGCGTGCAATCAGCCGGGCCAGGTCTTCCAGTTGCAAGCTGCCCTGCTGGTCAAACCAGGTATTGGTCCAGCTCGCCATCCCGGTGATCAGGCGCCGCATCAGGAACTCGTCGTCGTGGAAATAACCCGCTGCACGCAGGTCCCTGAGCACATCCAGCCACAGCCCTTCGTAAATGTCACGCAGCGCGAGCGCCTGGGCCTGCTTCGCCGGCGACAGGCAGCGCCACTCGTAGACCAGCACGCTCATGGCTTCCCGGGTATCACCGATGATGGACTGCAACTCGCCCCGAACCAGCGCCAGCAGGCGATCCACCGGCGCCTCAACCCCATCGACCGCCCGCTGCAAGCGCTCTGTATTGAAGCGGATCACCTCTGCCATCACGGCAAACAGAATGTCTTCCTTGGTCGGGAAATGGTGGAAGATGCTGCCACTCTGAATGCCCACCTCACGGGCAATGTCACGCACCGTGGTACGGTCAAACCCCTTATCGCGAAACAGACGTGCAGCCGCGGAGAGCAGCTTGCCGCGTGGCGAATCGTCCATCCCGTTGATGCGTTGTGCCTGGGTCATGCCCGCCACCCTGGTAAAGCCGTCGAATGCAGGCGCCATTATCGGCGCCACCTGGCTGGCTGCAAGTATCGTCTGGCGCACCTGACCGTTTCGCTCAGCACGGTGTTTCCGGTCAGTGTGACGCCCTGGCGACCTCTTTACAGACCAAGCGCTTGCTTGGTAGCTTACCGAAGCATCAGGAGCCGGCACAAGCCGAGGCTCCGCAGATCCGCCGACAGGAGCAGGCTATGACATCCGCACCCATTCGTATCGGCTGCGCCGCCGGGTTCTGGGGCGACACCAATACCGCCGCCTTCCAGCTGGTGCGCCAGGCCCGCCTTGATTACCTCGTGTTCGATTATCTCGCCGAAGTCACCCTGTCCATCATGGCCGGCGCACGCATGAAAGACCCGGGCATGGGCTACGCCCACGATTTCGTCACCCAGGTAATGGCCCCGCTGGCAAAAGAGATCAAGCAACAGGGCATCCGTGTGATCAGCAATGCCGGCGGCGTCAATCCGCAGGCATGCCGCAAGGCACTGGAAGAGGCATTTGCCGCCGCAGGCGTGGACATGAAGATCGCGCTGGTGGAAGGCGACGACCTCAACAGCCGGCGCGGTGAGTTCCAGGACGCCCGTGAAATGGAAACCGGCGCCCCGCTACCGCCCTTTACCGTGACCATGAATGCCTACCTCGGCGCGCTGCCAATCAAGGCCGCGCTGGATGCCGGTGCCGACATCGTGCTGACCGGCCGCATTGCCGACTCGGCGCTGGCGCTCGGCCCGCTGATGCACGAATTCAACTGGTCGGAAACCGACTACGACAAACTGGCACAAGGCTCGCTGGCCGGCCACGTGATCGAATGCGGCGCGCAGTGCACCGGTGGCAATTTCACCGACTGGGAACAGGTGCCCGATTACTTCAACATGGGCTTCCCGGTTGCCGAGTGCGAACCCGACGGCAGTTTCGTTATCAGCAAGCCCGAGCACACCGGCGGGCTGGTGACGACCGCCACGGTCGGCGAACAGATCGTCTATGAAATCGGTGACCCGCGCGCCTATCTGTTGCCGGATGTCGTCTGTGATTTCACCGGCGTACAACTGGAGCAGGTCGGCGACAACCGTGTCCGCGTCACCGGCGCTCGCGGCCTGCCACCCACCGACCAGTACAAGGTCTCCGCCACCTGGCCAGACGGCCAGCGCATCACCGCCAGTTTTTTGATCGGTGGTATCGACGCGGCCCGCAAAGGCCAGGCTGTGGCGGATGCCATCCTGAAGAAAGTACGCGGCATTTTCCAGCAATTAAAGATGGAGGACTTCCGCGAAGTCTCGGTGGAACTGCTCGGCACCGAAGCCACCTATGGCGCCCAGGCGCGGCGCGGCGACACTCGCGAAGTGGTGGTCAAAATCGGTGCCGTCCACAACGACAAAAAGGCACTTGGCATTTTTGGCCGCGAAATTGCCCAGGCAGCGACCGGCATGGCGCCCGGTCTGACCGGCATCGTTGGCGGCCGGCCCAAGCCGATGCCGCGTATCCGCCTGTTCTCCACGCTGGTGAGCAAGCAGGCTCTCACCTGTCAGGTGGATATGGGGGGTGAAAAAACAGAGGTGCCGATCCCGTCCGGCGAACCGTTCGACAGCACTCGCCTGCCGGTGGACCACCCGCCTGCACCGGCGCAGGATGCCGGTACCCACACAGTGCCACTGATCCGTCTCGCCTGGGCCCGCAGCGGCGACAAGGGCAACCACGCCAATATTGGCGTGATCGCCCGCGACCCGGCCTACCTGCCTTATCTCAGCGCCGCATTGACTGAAAACGCTGTGGCCGACTATATGCGCCACACGCTGGACCCGGAACATGGCAGCGTGCAGCGCTGGTTCATGCCCGGCTTCAACGCATTCAATTTCCTGCTGAAGAATGCCCTCGGCGGTGGCGGCATCGCTTCCGTGCGCATTGATCCACAGGGCAAAGCCTTCGCCCAGCAGCTGCTGGATTTTCCGGTGCCGGTATCCGACACCCTGTACAACACTCTGAACAAATAAAGAAGAGGCCAGTTACCGATGGGTTATCGCTCCGTATTTCGTCCTGACCTGTTTGCCGGACGCAACATCATCGTGACCGGCGGCGGCAGTGGCATCGGCCGTTGCACCGCGCACGAACTCGCCAGCCTCGGTGCACGCGTCGTGCTGATTGGCCGCAAGGAAGACAAACTGAAAAACGTCGCGGCAGAAATAACCGAAGACGGGGGCCAGGCCATCTGGTTCACCTGTGATATCCGCGAAGAAGAAGCCGTAAAAAATACCGTCGCGGACGTCTACAAGGCGGTCGAAGTGGTACACGGCCTGGTCAATAATGCCGGCGGGCAGTTCCCCTCCCCGCTCGCGCTGATCAGCCAGAAGGGCTGGGAAACCGTGGTACGCACCAACCTGACGGGCGGCTTTCTGATGGCGCGCGAAGTGTTCATGCAGGGCATGAACCGGAATGGCGGCAGCATCGTCAATATCATTGCCGACATGTGGGGCGGCATGCCCGGCATGGGGCACTCCGGCGCGGCACGGGCCGGCATGGACAACTTCACCAAGACCGCTGCGTTTGAGTGGGGCTGCACCGGCGTACGCGTCAACGCGGTAGCGCCAGGCTGGATTGCCTCCAGCGGCATGGACACCTACCCGGAAAGCTTCAAATCCACCATCCGCACCCTGCGCGCCGCCGTCCCGCTGAAACGCATGGGCGAGGAAGCCGAGGTATCCGCCGCGATCTGTTTTCTGTTGTCCGATGCAGCGGCCTTTATCAGCGGCGACACCCTGCGTATCGACGGCGCGGCCTCCCAGGGCAATATCGCCATCTTCCCGCTGCCGGATCACCAGCACAGCAAACCCTTCGACGGCTTCCACCGCGCGGTGAAGCCGGCCCTGTTCAACGAGGACAGCGACGATGCCAGTCATTGAGTCCCAGCTCGATACCCAGAGCGAGGAATTCCGCCAGAACCATGCGGCCGTGCTGGAGGCCGTCGCGGAATGCCGTGCCATTGAAAACAAAGTAGTGGAGAAATCCGAAAGCCAGCGGGAGAAATTCGAGAAAAGAGGCAAGCTGCTGCCCCATGAGCGCGTGGCCCGCCTGCTGGACCCCGGCTCCCCCTTCCTGGCCCTGCAACCGCTGGCCGGCTACATGATGCATGACGACCGCGACGGCACCGAGGCCGGCGGCGCCAGCATCGCCGGCATCGGCTATGTATCCGGTGCACGTGTGCTGCTGGCGGCCAGCAACTCGGCCATCAAGGGCGGCACCATCACCCCGGCCGGCCTGCGCAAAAGCCTGCGGCTGCAGGAGATCGCGCGTGAGAACAAACTGCCGATCATTTCCCTGTCAGAATCCGGCGGCGCCAACCTGAACTATGCCGCTGAGATTTTTGTCGAGGGCGCACGTACTTTCGCCAACCAGGCACGGCTTTCCGCCATGGGCATTCCACAAATCACCGTGGTGCACGGCAATGCCACCGCAGGGGGGGCCTACCAGCCCGGTCTGTCCGATTACTGCATCATGGTGCGCGGCCAGGCGAAGATGTTTCTGGCCGGCCCGCCGCTGCTGAAAGCCGCCACCGGCGAGGTCGCCACCGATGAAGAGCTGGGTGGTGCAGAGATGCACGCCACGGTCGCGGGCACGGCGGAATATGTGGCGGAAAACGACGCCGACGGCATTCGTATTGCCCGGGAAATCATGGCCAGCCTGGGCTGGCAGGACCAGATCACGCCGGCGCCGAAAAAGGACTTCCTGCCCCCGCGGTACGATGCAGAAGAACTGCCCGGCGTGGTGCCAGCGGACCCGCGCAAGCCCTACGATGTACGCGAGATCATTGCCCGCATCGCCGACAACTCCGACTTCCTGGACTTCAAGAACGACTGGGACGGCGCCACCGTGTGTGGCTGGATTCACATGGAAGGCTATCCGGTGGGCGTGATCGGCAACAACGGCCCCATCACCCACCAGGGCGCCGCCAAGGCTGCGCAGTTCATCCAGTTGTGCGACCAGACCAATCGCCCGCTGCTGTTCCTGCATAACACCACCGGCTTCCTGGTCGGCACCGAGCCGGAACAGGGCGGCATCATCAAGCATGGCTCCAAGATGATCCAGGCGGTGGCCAATGCCCGCGTACCGAAGATCAGCATTGTCATCGGCGGCTCCTACGGCGCCGGCAACTACGCCATGTGCGGCCGGGGCCTGGACCCGCGCTTCATCTTTGCCTGGCCGAACAGCAAGGTGGCGGTGATGGGCGGCCAGCAGGCCGGCATGGTGCTGCGCATCGTGGCCGAGCAGAAACAGCGCGCCATGGGCATGGAGCCGGATGAAAAAGTACTTGAGCTGCTGCAGCAGAGCACCGCGCAAAAGCTCGACAGCCAGTCCACTGCACTGTACGGCACCGCCCACATGTGGGACGACGGCATCATCGACCCGCGCGATACGCGCAAGGTCGTGGCATTCGTGCTCGATATCTGCCGCGAGGCGCAACGCCGCCCGCTCAATACCAATACCTTCGGCGTCGCCCGCCTCTGACTCTCAGGAGAATCGTCATGCTGTTTACACAAGAACATGAAGAACTGCGCCGTACGGTCCGCAACTTCGTCGAGAAAGAAATCAATCCGTATGTGGACGAGTGGGAAAACAGCCCGCCCTTCCCTGCCCATGAGCTGTTCAAGAAACTCGGCAACCTGGGCCTGCTCGGCATCAGCAAGCCGGTGGAATACGGCGGCATGGGCCTGGATTACACCTATTCCATCGTGGCCTCGGAAGAATTCGGTGGCATCCGCTGCGGCGGTGTGCCGATGGCCATCGGCGTGCAGACCGACATGGCCACCCCGGCGCTGGCACGCTTCGGCTCAGACGAACTGCGCCGCGAGTTCCTGGCCCCGGCCATCGCCGGCGACATGGTGGCCTCCATTGCCGTGAGCGAACCCCACGCCGGCTCCGACGTGGCCAACATCAAGACCACCGCCCGCAAGGACGGCGATGACTACGTCATCAACGGCACCAAGATGTGGATCACCAACTCGACCCAGAACGATTTCTTCTGTTTGCTGGCGAATACCGGCGACGGTCCGAAACACATGAACAAATCGCTGATCGTCGTACCGAAGAAAACGCCGGGCATTTCAGTCTCCGAACCGCTGAACAAGCTGGGCATGCGCTCCTCGGATACCGCACAGGTATTTTTTGACGACGTGCGCGTACCGCAACGCTACTGCATTGGCCAGGAAGGCATGGGCTTCATGATGCAGATGATGCAGTTCCAGGAAGAGCGCCTGTTCGCTGCCGCCAACAGCCTGCGCGGCATGGACGTGGCGATTGCCGAAACGATCGACTACTGCCGCACCCGCCAGGTGTTCGACATGCCCCTGATCGACAACCAGGTGGTGCACTTCCGTCTGGCCGAGCTGAAATCCGAAGTCGAACTGCTGCGCGCACTGATCTACCAGGCCAGCGAAGAATACGTCAACGGCAAGGACGTGCTGCAAAAAGCCTCCATTGCCAAACTCAAGGCCGGCCGGCTGGCGCGCGAAGTCTACGATAGCTGCCTGCAATACTGGGGCGGCCAGGGCTTCATGTGGGATTCCATGGTGGCCCGTGGCTACCGTGACTGCCGCCTGGGTTCCATCGGCGGCGGTGCCGACGAAATCATGCTCGGCATTATCTGCAAGACCATGGATATCCTGCCGGGCAAGAAAAAGAAATAAGGGCAGCGGCGAGCGGCAAGCTCCGGGACACGAGGAGAGAAAAATGGCATTGCCAGAGACCGAAACATTGTTGCTGGAGCAGGACGGGCCAGTGTTGCATGTGACGCTGAATCGTCCGGAAAGCCGCAACGCAATGAGCCTGGGCATGGTCAACGAACTGATGGCAGTGTTCGATGCCGTCGCGGACGATGACACGGTACGCGCCATAGTATTGCGCGGCACCGGCGGGCATTTCTGTGCCGGCGGTGACATCAAGGACATGGCCGGCGCCCGCGCTCGCGCGGCCGGCGGCGATGCCGATGCCTTTTATGCATTGAACCGCCGCTTCGGCGAGATGATTACCCGCGCCAACGTGCAGCCACAGGTCATCGTCGCTGTGCTGGAAGGTGCCGTGCTCGGTGGCGGCTTCGGCCTGGCCTGTGTATCGGATGTAGCCATCGCCGCCGACGATGCGCAGTTCGGCCTGCCGGAAACCGGCCTCGGCGTGATTCCCGCGCAGATTGCGCCGTTCGTGGTGCAGCGCATCGGGCTCACCCAGGCGCGCCGGCTGGCGCTGACCGGCGCGCGCTTCAACGGCGTCGAAGCCGCCCGTCTCGGCATCGCCCATGAAGCCGTACCCGCCACCGACATCGACACCCGCCTGGCGGACACGCTCAAGCAGATCCGCCGCTGCGCACCGCATGCCAACCGCGTCACCAAACAGCTGGTGCTCAACACCCTGAGCCAACCACTGAGTGACGTACTGGACCAGGCCGCACACGACTTCGCCAGCGCCGTGGCCAGCGCCGAAGGTGCCGAAGGCACCATGGCGTTTGTACAGAAACGACTCCCCCAATGGGCTGAATAACAGTGGGCACACACATGGCCGACAGCACTTCCGTCACCGTTGCTTTTGAAAAGATCCTGATCGCCAATCGCGGCGAGATTGCCTGCCGCGTGATCCGTACCGCGCGCGCCATGGGTTACCGTACCGTGGCGGTTTTTTCCGACGCGGACCGCGACGCCCTGCATGTACAGCTGGCTGACGAAGCGGTTTGTATCGGCCCCGCCACCGTCAGCCAGTCGTATCTGAACATCGACGCGATTCTCGACGCCGCGCGCAAGACCGGCGCCAACGCCGTGCATCCCGGTTACGGATTCCTGTCCGAAAATGCCGACTTCGCCCGCACCTGCGCGGCGGCGGACATTGTCTTTATCGGCCCGCCGGTGGACGCCATTCACCTGATGGGCTCCAAACGCCTGTCAAAAATCGCCATGCAGGACGCTGGCGTGCCCTGCATTCCGGGTTACGAAGGCGCTGAGCAGGATGACGCCACACTGCTGCGCGAAGCGGAACGCATCGGCCTGCCGTTGATGGTCAAAGCCTCCGCCGGCGGCGGCGGCCGCGGCATGCGCGTGGTCACCGATGCGGCCGACCTTCCCGAGCAACTGCGCAGTGCACGCTCGGAGGCGCGCAACGCCTTCGGCAGCGACGAGCTGATTCTCGAGCGCGCGGTGATGCGTCCACGCCATGTTGAAATTCAGGTCTTCGGTGATCATCACGGCAATGTCATTCACCTCGGCGAACGTGACTGTTCCGTGCAGCGCCGCCACCAGAAAGTGGTCGAGGAGGCACCCTCGCCCGCCGTCGATGCCGCCCTGCGCGAACGCATGGGGGCGGCCGCCGTACAGGCAGCAAAAGCCTGCCGGTACGTCGGTGCCGGCACGGTGGAGTTCCTGCTCGCCGACAACGGCGATTTCTTTTTCCTGGAAATGAATACCCGCCTGCAGGTAGAGCATCCGGTCACCGAACTGATCACCGGGCAGGATCTGGTCGCCTGGCAGCTTCGCGTCGCGCGCGGTGAAACCCTGCCGCTGACACAGGAGCAGGTCACGCTCGATGGCCATGCCATGGAGGTGCGCCTGTACGCCGAAGACCCGGCCGCCGGCTTTCTGCCGCAAACCGGTCCGGTATTGCGCTGGGCACCGGCCACTGGCGAGGGTGTACGGATCGACCATGGCCTGCGCGAAGGCTACCGTGTCGGCAGCCACTACGACCCCATGCTGGCCAAGATCATCGCCTGGGGCCCCACCCGCGAGGACGCGCGTCGCCGCCTGATCCGCGCGGTGGAGGACACCTGCCTGCTTGGTGTACAGGACAACCGCCGCTTTCTGGCCGCCATATTGCGCCACCCGGCTTTTGCCGCTGGCGACGCCACCACCGCCTTTATCGGTGACGAGTTCGCGGCGGACAACAGCCTGCAAACCGCCCATCCGACAAGTCGCGACTGGGCAGTCGCAGCAACACTGATCAGTCACGCCTATAGCGGCACGCATACCGCACCCGGCTGGCGCAGTGCCGGTCCGGCGCAGCAGCGCCTGCTGTTGCAGCAAGGCGAACAAAAGCAGGACGTACTGCTGGGCGCACGCCATGGCCACCAGCTGGCCGTCCAGGTCGGCGAGCACACCCATCAGATCATCTACCCGGCCAGGGACGGGCGTATCGATGTGGACGGTGTGCGCTATCCGCTTGTCGCACATCACGACGGTGAAACAATGTGGCTGGCCAGTCACGGTCAGCTCTGGTGTTTCACCGATCGCACGCATGCATTGCCGGAATCCGCCGGCGGCGCCGGCAGCGGCAAGATCCGTGCGCCCATGGACGGCGCCGTGCTGGAAGTGCGCTGCGCGGAAGGTGACCTTGTGCGCAAAGGCCAGGTGCTGGTGTTGCTCGAGGCCATGAAAATCGAACACAGCCTCAAGGCCGATACCGACGGCACTGTCGCGACGGTCAGTGTCAGCGCTGGCGATCAGGTAAAAAGTAAACAGATACTGCTTTCGATAGCGACAGAAGAAGCCGAAACACAGGCCTGAACTTGCTCCGGCTGAGCCGTGCAGTTAAGGTTAGCAGCCCACACAATCAGGCACTGGAGAATTCCTGGCGGGATTCTTCTCCCACCCTTGCCGGCAATCGTTGGCAATGGTGGCCAGGGCATCCACCGGCAGACCGGTGGAGCCTGCCACGGCACTCCGGCGCCGTGGCACGGGCAAGTCAGTGACTGCCCGGTTTTGTCTCTTTTCTGGTGCCCGGAGAAATGGAAGTCACCTCTCCGGGCGTGCACGATTTCAGTACCTAGAATAACGGAGATCCTATGAGCAACGCCGACGTCATTACGTTGCCCAAGCTGCTTGCCCGCTTGCCCATGGTGTTTGCAAACCTGCCCGGCCTCGTCAAAGGGTCCAAGATGGGCAAGTTTTCCGACCCGGACAAACCTATCGGCCTGGGCCTGGCCATCCAGCGGGCCACCGAGATGAACCCCAACGGCGTTGCCGTGATCTACCAGGACACCCAACTGACCTACCGCCAGTTCAATGCCTGGGCCAACCGGATTGCAGACTATCTGTCCTCCATCGGCCTGAAAAAAGGCGACTCCATCGCGGTGGATATCGAGAACCGCCCGGAGCTTCTGGCCACGGTCGTCGGCGCTGCCAAGATCGGTGTCTGCTCGGCGCTGATCAATACTTCCCAGCGCGGCAAGGTGCTGGTTCACAGCTTCAACCTGGTACAGCCGAAAGCAGCCCTGATCGGTGCCGAACTCACCGACGCTATTGATGAAGTGCGCGACCAGCTTGAACTGGCCGCTGACCGCTTCTACTGCTGGGCCGACCAGGACACCCTGGAAGATGCCGGCAGCGTACCGGAAGGCTACCGCAACATCGCCGAGGCGATCCGCGACTGCTCTTCGGAAAACCCGGAACAGGCCAGCCATATCTTCCTGAAAGATCCGTTGTTCTACATCTATACCTCAGGCACCACCGGCCTGCCGAAAGCGGTTGTGTTCAACCACGGCCGCTGGCAGAAAGCCTACGGTGCATTCGGCTTCGCCGCAGTGCGCCTGAACAAGCATGACCGCATGTACTCCACCCTGCCGTTCTATCATGCTACCGGCATGGTGATCAGCTGGGCCTCGGCCATCGCCGCAGGCGCTGGCCTGGTGCTGGCGCGCAAATTCTCGGCCAGCCGCTTCTGGGAAGACGTGCGCAAATACGACTGCACCGCGTTCGCCTACGTAGGCGAGCTGTGCCGCTACCTGAACGAGCAGCCGGGCAAACCGAATGACCGTGACAACCGTGTCCATGTGATCGTCGGCAACGGCCTGCGGCCAAGCATCTGGAAACAGTTCAAGGACCGCTTCGGTATCGAGCGTGTCGTCGAACTGTACGCCTCCTCTGAAGGCAACGTCGCCTTCACCAACGTGTTCAACTTCGACAACACGGTGGGTTTCTCCCCGGTCAGCTATGCCATCGTGAAGTACGACAAGGAACGCGAAGAGCCCATTCGCGGCAACGATGGCTTCCTGATCAAGGTCGGCAAAGGTGAAGCCGGCCTGCTGATCGGCGAAATCACCGACAAGACGCCGTTTGACGGCTACACCGACAAGGAAAAGACAGAGAAATCGATCCTGCGCAACGTGTTCGTCAAGGGCGATGCCTATTTCGACACCGGCGACATGATGCGTGACATCGGCTTCAAGCACGCCCAGTTCGTTGATCGTCTCGGCGACACCTTCCGCTGGAAAGGCGAGAACGTCTCCACCACGGAAGTGGAACAGATTCTTGACGGCGCCGAAGGTGTGGTCGAAACCGTCGTGTACGGGGTGGAAATCCCGAACACCAATGGCCGTGCCGGCATGGCCGAGATACGCCTGGATACCGGGCACGAGCAGTTCGACTTCCAGGCCCTGTGCGACTACCTGCAGCGCGAGCTGCCACCGTACGCGATCCCGGTCTTCCTGCGCATCGCCAACCATCCGGTGGACACCACCGGCACCTTCAAGCACCAGAAGAACAAGCTGAAAGAAGAGAAGTACGATCTGGGCAAGCATGAAGATCCTGTCTATGTCCTGCTGCCAGGTGAGCGCTGTTACCAGCGCCTGACCACCGAGATCCAGCAAGGCATCGACGGCGGCCAGTACCGCTTCTGATCCCGCCCAGGCACACAAGAGCCCTCCCCTGCGGAGGGCTTTTGCGTTTTGCCCCCGTCACAGATGCCTTCAGAATGCCCCCATTGCAGTATCACGCCCCTGCATGACAGGGACTCACGTACACAATCCCGACAACTACTGGATAAAACCTGTCAGAGCGTAACACCTCTGCCACATATCCTGTGGATAACTTTGTGCATAGTTACTGCAAAAGGATTTCGTAACTGCTACCTGTCACTGTCACGAAAAGTGACACTGTCAACCCCGCCAATGGTCAACTCATATTTTTCATAGAGTTATATGCACATATGCAGGCAGTAGATCAGGTTGGCGCCCTAACCTTCGTTCACCTGCCTCGAAACAGACCGCTGTGCACAAGTGCACAAAAAGGGGGCTTCGCTGCAATTCTTTTCCACAGATTCTGTGGACAACTTTGTTGAAAAGCGATGCCTAAAGCCGTGGAACCATGATTAAACAGGCCCCCTCCCCCCTTGACGTTTTTTTGATCGCAAAATGAACCCATTCCCTGGCCACACCACAAACCGTCTGGAAGGAAACGAAAATACGCACTTTGTCGACTGGTTTGCAGGCGTGAATAAACACGGTAGTATCACTTTCGCATAAGACCTCAGTGCCAAAATGGCATCGCCCGTCGGGCGAACACATGGGGCCCGGAAAATGCACCATTGCCATAGCATGGCAACCCACAAGAGAGGCCCAGCCTCCGGGACAGCTTGTGCGCTACAAGCAAATAAAAACCGCTCTTTGGGAGCGGTTTTTTTTTTGCAGCGCGTCGTTGTTCCAAAAAAAAAGGGCCTCAGAGGGTGAGGCCCGGAAAATACACCACTAAGGGGATAGCGGTGTGCGCTACAACATCGTTACCCTTTGCCCTTGGTTTTGCCCTTGCCAGGCTCCGCAGGCGTGGAGTTGGACATTTCATCCAGCGCAGCGGTGAGTTCCTGAACTCGCTGCTGCAGCGCTTCCACTTCGCGCTTGTTGGGAATTCCGAGACGCGACAAGGCCTTGTTCAATCGCTCGTCGAACGCCTTTTCCATCTTTTCCATGGTCTCCCCGGTACGGTTGCGGACGCGCTCCTTGATCTCCTCGACCCGCGATTCGGATTTATCACGGGTCTTGGATTCAAGGTCACGCCCGGTATCGACCAGGGCATCAAAAAATCGGCCACCTTCTTCCTCCGCCTTGGCGAAGGCGCCCAGACCGGCCAGCCATATCTGGTGCGTGTACTTTCGCAGATCAAGGGAGCCCCCACCCAAGCGGATGGATTTGCTCTTGTCCTCTTTCTGCAGATCATCTTGCTTGCGGTCTGACATCACTTATCTCCAGGATGCAATTCCACAAGCCAACGCAGTGCGGAAAACAGAAAACAAAATCAAACAAGTACAACAACAGTGGATCAGCGCAATATCAAAGTGAGCACAGTATAGGAGCGGGCAAGAGAAATCACGCGGAATGTTGTCCTACAATACGACACTGACACCCGCCAATGTCATAAACGGTATCAACGTGGGGGCAGGTCATCATCATCAGGGAGATCCCGGCCATTCTGGCGGGCGCCAAACAGGCCGATTCCCCGGGCAAGGTCCTTTACCGCCTTGCCGCCGGTCACCAGATTCAGCACCCGCCGGCGCAGCCTCTCTTCCAGGTCGGCAGCTCCCTGCTGCAGCCGGTCATCCACCTTCTGCTCCAGCCGGGGGGCAGAATAGAAATGCACGACCAGGAACACCACCGTCAGGGTAATCGCAGAGGACAGCAGCGCCGCCCCGAGCATCCACCAGAACAGCGTCTGCGTATCCATCAGCTCATCCCGAAAACCAGGAACAACTGGATGAAGCCGGCAGCCATGCCAAGCACACCACCGACCAGAATCAGAATCCACTCGTCTTCCTGGAATGCAGGCCGCAACAGGGCCTGGAACTCTTCCGAGGACAGCTCGCACATGCGCTCACGCATGATGCGCTCGACGATGGCCCCGCGTTCACGGTTGAACTGCGGGTCCTCGAAAGGCAGCACCGCCAGGTCGACGGCCTTTTCTTCCACCGCCTTTTTCAGGTCGGCATAGCCTCCCGGCCCGACTGTCAGCTGGGCTGCCGTGCGCACCACCCCGCCTTCCAGCAACGGCCGCATGTGCCGTTTGATCAGCGCCTTGGTCCGGTCGGCACGCGGTCCATTGATCACCTGATACATGATGTTGCGCAGCGTCACCACTTCCGTGGTGGTCAGGCGGGCGAAACTCTCTGCCACATCCTTCTGCCGCTTCAGGAACAGGCCCTGCACCCGGAAAGGCCCTACCCTGACTGGGTTCAATGGCCGGAAAATCACGTTCAGTGCCACCCAGTTGGTGGCGATACCAATGATGAAACCGAACACCGGCATGACCCAGTTACCCGGCAGGTACAGCACGAATGGAATCTGCAGCAGACCGAACAGGAAGCCGAAATAGAAGCCGGAATTGATCACGAAGCGGAACTCCGGATCACCGACTTCACGGAACATCTTCACCATCAATGCGCGGTCTTCTCGCATCTGTGAGCCGATCATGTACTTGAGATCGACCAGCTCTTCGACGTTCTTGCTGATGTCATCGACGATGTTGTCCATCACCTCGGGCACCACACGGCGGGCCCGGTTGTAGACCCGGCGACGCACCAGCAGCGGCAGGTTTTCCCACAGCACTGCGTTGCGCTCGGTCATGACCTCATCGGTGTATTCCTCGATGCGGCTCTGCACACTGCGGGTCAGATGGGCGGCGATCTTTTCCGGCTCCATCTGCTGGAAGAACTCATCGATACTGCCGATCTTGGAGAGCGTCTGGTCGACCAGGATGCCGGACATCTTCTCGGCCTTGGACGGGATAATCCCCTGCCAGCCGAAAAACGGACGGATACCGATGAACTGCAACGGATAGAAGGTCATTTGCACGGCCATCCAGTTGGTGACCCAACCAATGACACCGGCAAGCACAGGGATACTGACATACTTCCAGAAGTCGGGATGCGAAAACATCGATTCCAGCATACCTAAACAGGCTCCCCTTCCCGAGGACACAAACCGGACAGACCGGCGCGGGCATCCTGTCTGCCGTGCAGGCGGCGCCGACTCTCATCGCCCGCTTCCCCCGGCAGCATTTGCGGCGTTGGCGCCGGTGACTCCGGCCAATGACCCGGCCGGGACTGCACGTAGTATAGCTGCATGGACTCCCAAGTTAAGGCATCGGCGCCGGATTTTGCGCCATCTGTGGGTTGATCCGACAAGCTGTGTGTACAATGAAGCCTGATGCACTGAAGCCTCGGGGGGCTCCCGGCAGATAACCATGGAACAACATTCATCATCCGTTACCCGGTTCCTGGTGCTTGGCGCCCTGGAAACCCTGATCAACCAGGCGATCGAGCACGAACCGCGTGCCCGGGACCGGTTGCAGCGCCTGCACGGCACCGCCATCAGAGTTCGCACCGAGCGCCCGCACATGGTGCTTTACGTGCTGGTCTACGAAGACGGCGTGGAAGTGCTGCCGGACTTCGAGGGCTATGTGCATGTGCGTGTCCGCGGCACGCTCGGTGCCGTATTGCAATGGGTCCTGTCTCCCAACGCACCGCTGCCGGAAGAAGACCGTATCCGCATCCTGGGCCCCGAGGACCGTATCGCCCTGCTCAATGCCGCCATCAGCGAATTCAGTCTGTGGGGCGTGGTCCGCAACTGGCTGGATGATCACGTTCGCCTCAACGATCTGCTGACCCTGCTGCGGCGCGAAGATCCGCAATGGCTGAGCCGCCTGCAGGGCCTGCCGGAAAAGATGGACGGCCTGGCCATTGAGCTGGCGCGCCAGCGGTTGCTGCAGGAAGACATTCTCAGCGAACTGCACCAGTTGCGGCATGAGATGCGACGCGCCCGGCGCCTGGACGCCACCTGCATCGTCACAGGGCTGCTGTTGCTGCTCGCGGCGCTCGCCACACTGACCAGCCTGCTGCCGGTCGCTACCGCAATCAGCGCGACCACGCAGGCCCTGCTGCTGGGCAGCCTGGGGCTGACCCTGCTGGTTTCCAGGCTCCTGTCACACTGACCAGGCGCCTGTCTCACTCCTTCGGCCGGCGACGGCCGAACAGTTGCCCGAGACGATCTTCAACAATCTCGACACTGGTGCGGGCAATGTTGCGCGTGGTGCCCTGCAGCACTTCGCGGGTCGGCAGCGAGGTCACGCCGTCCACGATCCCGCGCCGCACCGCTTCTTCAACCTTGGCCGCCATCAGGTCCGCCGCCTGCTCTGCCTGTTCACGCAACAGCGTTTCCAGATCCTGCGCCACCCTGGGCCGCACGTGCAGATTCATCCATAGTGCCACCGCCAGCAGCGTACACATGGACGACATTACTGCGGTCACCGCCACCATCAGCCAGTTCATTACGTCATCTCCCAGAGCTCACCGCGTGCCACACCATCATTGATACAGGGCACCGGCCCTACAGGACAAGCATCACTGACCGTGCAAAAAACACCTGCCGGATATGGCGGCGCATTATGCGCACAAGCCTGCCAGCCGCCAATGGCTGATGGGCAACCGTATATCGGTTTGTGGTGCCAATCCCGGTTGCGCTGACGCGCGGATCGTTACCGCATGCTGTTGCTTTGTTAAGAGCTGAAACCGCCTCTGGTTGCCGGGGCCAGCGCTGATTATCCTCTGAGGCTGCCCATTCATGGGGCGAAGAAATCATCACTCACGGTCTGATGAAAAGGCCTCAGAATGAGCACATCCATTCCGTCGGGCACACGCCTGCGCATGTTCGATCAGGCACTGACCCGGCAGATCGCCTTTTGCCTGCGGCGCGGCCTGCCGCTGCACCTGCTCGCCATTGAACTGACCAATTTTCCAGTGCTTGCCAATGTCTATGGCCACGCACTGACCCGTCGCATGCAGCAACGCCTGACACAGGAAATTGATCGACTGAAACGTGCAGAAGACTGGCAATGCGCCTGGGGTGACGGGCGCATGGTGTTCTCGCTGCCGGACACTTCCGCACGCGGCACGCGCCATCTCGCCCAACGGCTGGCGCAGCAACTGGGCCAGCACAGTTTCCGCTACAACGGCGACACGCTGCGCTTTACGGTACGCCTTGGCCTGCACAGTGTGGCCCCGCAGCGTGACGCAGACCTGCGCCAGGACAGCCGCAAACTGATCATGCGCACACTGCACACAGCCTGCCACGGCGCCGAGCCGGTCAACCTCAGTGCCGCGATGCAGCAAGCCCTCGGTCAACCCGACGCGACCTACGATGCGCCGGTGCCGGCAACCAACCCGGACGGTGCACCCGATACCCGGCAATTGCGCGCCATGATGCGTCGCCTGAGCGAACAACAACGCCTGAGCCTGGTGGACGAACTGTTATTGGCGTCGACACGGGCCTGACGGCGACGGGCCTCGCAGGAGGCCCGAATGAGAGGAAAAAATCCCGGGGTCGCAGGGTGAGCAGAACGAATGCGACACCCACCCCGCCGAGCAGTCTTTCAGGTAGCACTTGTGCAGAATCAAAAACCTTCCAGCACAATCTTGCCGCGTGCCTGATGCGCTTCCATCACCGCATGGGCACGGCGCAGATTTTCGGCATTGATGACACCATAGTGATCCGCCACGGTGGTGCGCAGCACACCCTGCTCCACCAGTTCCGCCACTTTCATCAGGATACGGTGCTGCTCGATCTGATCATCGGTCTGGAACAACGAGCGCGTGTACATGAATTCCCAGTGCAGCGACAGGCTCTTGCGCTTGAGCTTGCGCACATCCAGTTGCAGCGGATCATCGATCAGCGCCAGCTTTCCCTGCGGTCGCAGTGCGTCGACAATCTGGTCGATATGCTCATCGGTGTGCGTCAGGCTGGCGACATAGTCCACGTCACTGACACCGATCTGCGACAGGCCCTCGGTCAGCGGCTTGCTGTGATCAATGACCTTGTGTGCGCCGAGGCTGAGCACCCAGTCACGGGTGGCATCGCGTGACGCGGTGCCAATCACTGTCAGTTCGGTAAGCTGTCGTGCCAATTGCACCAGCACCGAGCCAACACCCCCACTGGCACCGACCACCAGCAATGTCCTGCCGTGGCCCTTGCCCTGCTGCACACCGAGCCGGTCAAACAGCAATTCCCAGGCCGTGACGGTAGTCAACGGCATGGCGGCCGCCTCGGCCATGCTCAGGTTGTCCGGCGCGCGCCCGACAATGCGTTCGTCCACGCACTGGTATTCGGCATTGGTGCCCGGCCGGGTCACATCGCCGGCATACCAGACCTTGTCGCCGGGACGAAACAGACTCACGTCGCGGCCCACGGCTTCCACCACGCCGGCGGCATCCCAGCCAAGCACCTTGAAGTCACCAGCCTCGGGGGCGGTGTTCAGGCGTATCTTGGTGTCCACCGGGTTCACCGCGATGGCACTCACTTTCACCAACAGGTCTCGCGGGCCGGGTTGCGGCACATCAAGCGTGATGTCCTGCAATGAGGACGGGTCATCGATCGGCAGTGATTTCCGGTATCCAACGGCTTTCATGGTTTCCTCCCGGGGGTCAGGGTTTTTCCGCGATCACGACGGCGCGGCGCGGCGCCGGATAGCCCTCGCGGGTCAGGGTGCTGTCCTGCGGGTCAAGAAAATCCGCCAGGGACTGAAAACGCATCCAGGGCGTGGCGCGCTGTTCCTCCAGCGTGGTCACCGCCTCGTCCACCACCCGCACATCGCGAAAACCACAGCGGGTCAGCCACAGCACCAGCATGGCAGCGCTGGGCAGAAAATACACATTACGCATGGCGGCGTAGCGGTCCGCAGGCATCAGTACACGCTGCGCGTCACCCTCAACCACCAGTGTTTCCAGCACCAGTTCACCGCCGGGGCGCAACGCCGATTTCAGTTCCAGCAGGTGGTCCAGCGGCGAGCGGCGGTGGTACAGAACCCCCATGGAAAACACGGTATCAAAGGCTTCCACGCCCGGCGAGAGTTCTTCCAGCCGCACCGGCGACAACCATACCGGCGCCTCCGGCAGATAGCGGCGCACCGCCAGGAACTGCATCAGGAACAGCAGCGTCGGGTCGATGCCCAGCACAAACGATGCGCCCTCGCCCCGCATGCGCCAGCAGTGATAACCCGAACCACAGCCCACATCCAGCACACGCCGGCCGGCCAGCGGTGCCAGGTGCGGCAGCACACGCTGCCATTTCCAGTCCGAACGCCATTCGGTGTCAATATGCAGGCCGAAGAACGAAAACGGCCCCTTGCGCCAGGGCATCAGGCCAGCCAGTGCCGTTTCCAGCTCCACCATCCCCGTGGCCGGCAGGCTGCCAGGCTCACCAATTTGCAGCGTATCAGTCTTCAACTCGACCGGCGCCGGGCCAGGAGGCAGGCGTGCCAGCGATGACTGCCAGGCTGGCAGGTCGCCGTGCGGTGCCTCGACCAGCCGTTGCCGGGCCAGCACACCACTTTCGGTATCCCAGGGAGAAAGAGCGGCAGCCGCCAGCGCGGCCTGCAAGGCGTCAACGTAGGCGTGCATCAGCGAATCGCCACCAGCGACAGGAAATTGAAGCAACGAAACCAGACATGCACACGGCTGAAGCCGGCCTGTGTCAGGCGCGCTTCATGGGCCGCGAGCGTTTCCGGAATCAGCACGTTTTCGATCGCCGTGCGCTTCTGGCTGATTTCCAGATCGCTGTAGCCATTGTTGCGCTTGAAAGCATGGTGCAGCGCCTGTTGCAGGGCGTCTTCCTCGTCATCGGGGAAGCGGATTTTTTCCGACAGTACCAGAATATCACCGGGGCTGAGTGCATCGGCGATACGCTGAATGAGCGCGTCGCGATCTTCCAGGGGTACAAACTGCAAAGTGAAGTTGAGCACCACCACGGAGGCGTTCTCCAATACCGTGGTGCGCACGTCCTCGCAGCGCTGTGTGACCGGTACGAGAGGCACTTCCGAGGCCAGAATCGTGGCAGCCTGCTCCACCATGGCCGGCGAATTGTCCACGGCGATGATCTCGCAATCCCGGTGCGGCACCAGCTTCGCCATGGCCAGCGTCGCCGCGCCCAGCGAACTGCCCAGGTCATACAGGCGTGTGCCAGGCCTGGCATAGCGCGCGGCAAACACCCCTATCATGTCGATCATGGTGCCGTAACCCGGCACCGAACGGCGAATCATGTCGGGGAAGACGCGCGCGACCTGTTCGTCAAAACAGAAACGGGCAACTTCATCGCGGGCCTGGGCGTAGAGATCGTCTTTCATGAACTGTCCGGAAGTGTCGGGCCGGAACACACGGCCGTCGCAGTGCAACAAGATGCGCACATTTTAACCCAATGCGGCCCACACCCCTAACGGCAGGCCAGGCCACGGCGGAAAAACAAAAAGGCCGGTCATCGCTGACCGGCCTTCATGTTCTGGATATCAAACTGGTCGGGACGGAAGGATTTGAACCTTCGACCCCTTGCACCCCATGCAAGTGCGCTACCAGGCTGCGCTACGCCCCGAAAATCTGCTTCGAGCCAGGCTCGAAGCGGCGGGAATCATAACGGATTCCTGCCGGTATGAAAACAATAACGAAATGATGTGTTCAGGCACGCAGGACGTCGAGCACATCTTCCAACTCGACGATCATCTGCCGGATCAGCTGGTGATAATGGGTGGCCTGCTCGCCGTTGGCACCTTCGGTGAGCTGCTGGCGCGCACCGCCGATGGTGTAGCCCTGGTCGTACAGCAGGCTGCGGATCTGGCGGATCATCAGCACGTCCTGGCGCTGGTAGTAGCGGCGGTTGCCACGCCGCTTCACGGGCTTGAGTTGCGGGAATTCCTGTTCCCAGTAACGCAGCACATGCGGCTTCACATCGCACAGGTCGCTGACTTCGCCGATGGTGAAGTAGCGCTTGCCGGGAATCGCAGGGAGCTGGTCGTTATTGCTTGGTTCCAGCATAAGCTTCAACTCGTTGTTTTAGTTTCTGCCCCGGACGGAAGGTCACGACGCGACGCGCAGTGATGGGGATTTCCTCGCCTGTCTTGGGGTTGCGGCCCGGCCGCTCACTCTTGTCGCGCAGATCGAAATTGCCGAAACCGGAAAGCTTCACCTGGATGTTATTTTCCAGGGCACGGCGGATTTCCTCGAAGAACATTTCCACCATTTCCTTGGCTTCCCGCTTGTTCAGGCCCAGTTCCTCGAACAGCCTTTCAGCCATATCTGCCTTGGTCAGCGCCGCCATCGACAATCCCTCGAATCATTCTCTTAAAGACGCGTTAAATTCTTGTTTTAGCTGGGATACTACCCCCGCTATAAGGTCGCTGATTTCAGCCTCCCTAAGGGTGCGCGAACGCTCCTGGAAGGTCAAGCCCAGGGCCAGGCTCTTACGGCCTTTTTCAATTCCATCCCCTTGATATACGTCGAAAAGCCGGACCTCGCGCAGGCGCGCGTCACAGGCATTGCGTACCGCCTCCAGCAAGGCACCGGCAGGCACCTCTTCCGGCACCACAAAGGCCAGGTCACGACGCACTGCCGGCTGATCGGACAGTTCGGAGAACTTCGGCACTTTTGCCTGCTCAATCGCCGCCTTTCGCAGCTCGAACAGATAGATATCCTTCGGCAGGTCAAGCTTCGCGGCCAGCGCCGGATGCAGCCGCCCGAGCCAGCCGGCCTCTTCGCCATCAAGGCTGATGCGGGCGCTCTGGCCAGGGTGCAGCACGTCGTTGTCGGCCGCTTCAAAGCGGAAGCCTGTGCGGCCACCGGCGGCCAGCAGCGCTTCCACATCTGCCTTGACGTCGAAAAAGTCGGCCTTGCGGGCCTTGTCGTCGAAATGTTGCGGACGGGCATTGCCGTATACCAGACCGGCCAGCATCGGCTCCTGCAGCAGCGCATCACCGCCCTGTGGCACGAAGCGCAGCCCCTGTTCGAACAGGCGCAGGCGCGCCACCTGGCGGTTCAGGTTGCGCTGGGCCGTGGTCAGCAAGCCGGCCCACAGCGTGGTGCGCATCACCGCCAGCTCGCTGGAGATCGGGTTGGCCAGCGCCAACGGCGGCAATGACGGCGCCAGGGCCTGCTGCATGGCCGGGTCGACGAAGGTATAGGTGATGGCTTCCAGATAGCCCCGGGCGCACATCAGGTCTGACAGGTGGCGGGCCGACAGCAGTGTTTCGGTCTGCGCTGCGCCGCCGCCCTGAATGGCGGGCAACCGGCTGGGCAGACGGTCGTAGCCGTATACGCGCGCGAGATCTTCCACGAGGTCCTGCTCGATGGCCATGTCGAAGCGCCAGCTTGGCGCCCGCACAGTCCACTGCCCTGCCCCGGTCTCGTTGATATGCATGCCCAGGCGCTCAAGGATATCGGCGATATCGCTCACCGGCAGGGCTATGCCCAGCAGTGCCTCCACGCGCCCGGCACTCAGGGCGATCTCCGCCGGTTGCGGCAGGTGTGCCCCGGAAGCCACTTCGGTGACCGGCCCGGCCTGACCGCCGGCAATGTCCAGGATCAACGCCGTGGCACGCTCCATCGCCAGCGCCTGCAATGCCGGGTCGACGCCCCGCTCGAAGCGGTGTGAGGAATCCGTGTGCAGGCCATAGCTGCGCGCCTTGCCGGCAATGGCCAGCGGAGCGAAAAACGCAGCCTCCAGGAACAGGTCGCGGGTGGCGTCGGTGACGCTGCTGCCGGCACCGCCCATGACACCGGCCATGGCAATGGGGCCAGAGGCATCGGTGATCAGCAGGCTGCCGTCGCGCAGGGTGATTTCCTGGCCGTCGAGCAGCGCCAGTTTTTCTCCTTCGCGGGACAGGCGCACATCAACAGCACCGTTCAATTTGCCCAGGTCGAAGGCGTGCATCGGCTGGCCGAGTTCCAGCAGCACATAGTTGGTGACGTCCACCACCGGATCAATCGGACGCAAGCCGGCCCGGCGCAGCCGCTCGACCATCCACAGCGGTGTTTGCGCAGCAGGGTTGATACCCCGGATGACACGCCCCAGGTAGCGCGGGCACGCCTCCGGCGCGGACACGGTGACCGGGAAGGTGTCGTCCAGAGTCGGCGGCACCGGCGCAATGGCCGGCTCGTTGAACGGCACGCGGTTCAGCACGCTGACCTCGCGCGCGATGCCACGCACGCTGAGGCAGTCGGCGCGGTTCGGGGTCAGGTCCACCTCGATGATGTTGTCATCCAGGCTCAGGTACTCGCGAATATCCGTGCCCACCGGCGCGTCGGCCGGCAGTTCCAGCAAGCCGTCGATCAGGTCTTCCAGACCCAGTTCGGAGGCACCGCAGAGCATGCCTTCGGACGGCTGGCCACGCAGTTTGGCGGACTTGATGCGGAAATCACCTGGCAGCACGGCGCCGACGCGGGCGAACGGCACACGCAGGCCGGGGCGCACATTCGGCGCGCCGCAGACCACCGGGAAGGTGCCGCTGCCATCAAACACCTGGCACAGGGTCAGCTTGTCGGCATCCGGGTGCGGTGCGGTCTCGCGCACCTCGGCCACCACCACGCCGGTAAAGGGCGCCGCTGCCGGTTCGACACCGTCCACTTCCAGGCCGGCCATGGTGAGCTGATGCATCAGCGCCCCGGTGTCCAGTGCCGGATTGGCCCACTCTCTCAGCCAGGATTCATTGAAACGCATTGCTACCTCGATCCCTGTTCCGCAGCGCGCACGGATGCGCCGCTGTCATTTATCTCCACCGCCCTGGGACGGCGTGCTAAAAAAGCCGCTTGATCGTCTCAGGCAAACTGGCTGAGGAAGCGGACGTCGTTCTCGAAGAACATGCGCAGGTCATTGACGCCATAACGCAGCATGGCAAGACGCTCAATGCCCATGCCGAAGGCGAAGCCACTGTACTGCTCCGGATCGACCCCGCCGTGGCGCAGCACTGTCGGGTGCACCATGCCGCAGCCCATCACCTCCAGCCAGCCAGTCTGCTTGCACACACGGCAACCATTGCCGCCGCAATGCGTGCAGCCGATATCCACTTCGGCGGACGGCTCGGTGAACGGGAAATAGGACGGACGGAAACGCACCGCCAGATCGTCCACTTCAAAGAAGGCGCGCAAAAACGCCGCCACTGTGCCGCGCAGATCGGCAAAGGTAATGTTCTGATCCACCAGCAGCCCTTCCACTTGGTGGAACATGGGGGTGTGGGTCAGGTCGGAGTCGCAGCGGTACACCCGGCCCGGTGCGATGATGCGGAACGGCGGCTTGCCGTTTTCCATCACACGAATCTGCACCGGCGAGGTGTGCGTGCGCAGCAGACGGCCGTCACCGAAATAGAAGGTGTCGTGCATGGCGCGCGCGGGGTGGTGGCCGGGAATATTCAAGGCTTCGAAGTTGTGGAAGTCGTCTTCCACTTCCGGGCCTTCGGCGACGTCGTAGCCGAGGCCGGCAAAGAAGTCCTCGATGCGACGACGTGTACGGGTGACCGGGTGCAAATTGCCGGGCAGTTCGCCACGGCCCGGCAGCGTCACGTCCACGCGCTCGCCCGCCAGTTGCGCGTTCAGCGCTGCCTGCTCCATCGCCTCGCGACGATTCTCCAGTGCCTGCTGCACGGCATCACGCGCTTCATTGATCAATGCACCGGCCTGTGGGCGCTCTTCGGCAGACAACTTGCCCAGGCCTTTCAGCAACTGGCTGATCTCGCCCTTCTTGCCGAGATAATTGACCCGCACTTCATCCAGCGCGCGCAGGTCTGCGGCAGCGTCCACCGCGTCCAGCGCGGCGCGGGTCAATGTCTCCAGGTTTTCCATGCGTGTTCTCCGGCCTGATCAGGCACTCCCCCGCTAACGGGCTTGAATAGGGCATCAATACTGCACGCGGCCGGTGACGGAGTGAAGGCCGCATTGCACAAATAAAAAAACGGGGGAAGAGCGCGAGCTCTTCCCCCGTTTTGGGTCGCCGGGCAAACCCGGCGACGTGTCATGCACTCATGCGCAGACGATCAGGCGGCGAGGCTCGCTTTGGCCTTTTCGGCCAGCGCACCAAACGCCACGGCATCGCGCACGGCCAGATCGGCCAGCACTTTGCGGTCGATGTCGATGGCCGCTTTCTTCAGGCCGTCGATCAGGCGGCTGTAGGACAGACCGTTGGCACGTGCACCGGCGTTGATACGCACGATCCACAGGCGACGGAACTGACGCTTGCGCGCCTTGCGGTCACGGTAGGCATACTGGCCGGCCTTGATGACCGCCTGGATAGCTACACGATAGACACGGCTGCGGGCGCCATAATAGCCCTTGGCCTGCTTGAGGATTTTCTTGTGCCGGCGACGGGCCTGCACACCACGCTTTACTCGAGCCATTTCAGTTCTCCAAAAACCGTTTCAGTTATCCAGCGTTAGGAATGCAGGGCTCAGACGCCCGGCAGCATGCGCTTCACCAGCGCGATATCCGAAGCATGCACTTCGGTCTTCGGCCGGAGCTGACGAATCCGCTTGGCGGATTTCTTCGTCAGGATGTGGTTTTTGAAAGCCTGCTTGCGCTTGAAACCGGAGGCGGTTTTCTTGAAACGCTTGGCTGCCCCGCGGTTTGATTTGATCTTCGGCATTGTTCAGTTCTCTTAAGCTGCGTTACGTTGGCTCAAGCAACCGGGAATTCGGTCACTTGTTTTTCCGCTGGGGCGCGATAACCATGATCATCTGTCGGCCTTCCATGTTCGGACGCTGCTCGACATTACCCCACTCGGCGAGATCCGCTTCCACGCGCTGGAGCAGTTGCAGCCCCAGTTCCTGGTGCGCCATCTCGCGGCCACGGAACCGTACGGTTACCTTGGCCTTGTCCCCTGCCTCGAGAAAGCGCACCAGGTTGCGAAGTTTCACCTGGTAGTCGCCTTGGTCGGTGCCGGGGCGGAATTTCATTTCCTTCACCTGGGTCTGGCGCTGCTTCTTGCGCCCTTCTTTCGCCTTTTGTTTCAGGTCGAACAGGTGTTTGCCGTAATCCATGATTCGGCAGACCGGTGGCTCCGCGTCGGGCGAAATTTCCACCAGGTCGAGATCTTTGGACTGGGCTGCCGCCAGCGCCTCCTCCAGACTCACCACACCCACCTGATCACCGTTTTCATCGATCAGGCGAACGTTCTCCAGTTGGATCTGGTCGTTAATGCGGGCGCGTTTATCACCGCCCTTGCCAGCACTTTTAATGGTGGCTACCTCCGGTTCATCTTTCTTCGTCGGCGCAAGCCCTGCTGCCTGCAGCGCTCGTGGCACCGACCCTTCAGCCATTTTCGGCTGACCGCGAATTGTATAGAGCACCCTGCCGCGAGACAAGCCCCAGACAACCGCTAATCACTTGTTTTTACGAGCTTTGCGATGGCGCTACGCCAGCGCCAGAATCAGCGGGAAGGGACTGCGGAAGGACGTACTGTGAAAACTGGTAGGCACGAGTGGACTCGAACCACCGACCCCCACCATGTCAAGGTGGTGCTCTAACCAACTGAGCTACGTGCCTGTTACGAGGGCGCTATTCTACAGCCGGGCAGCGGGCTGTCAAACGATTTCAACCACCTGATTTGACGTGATTTACCGCCCCGGTACGCGGGCAGCAAAACGGTCCAGGTCGCGAATGAACGCGGCCTGCACGTCGCTGATCAGCCTGGTCAGGTCAGCCATGCCAGCCTCGTCCGGAATCAGGCGGTCGCTGACGATGCGCATGCCGAGCCGCACCATGAAGTTGTCCAGCGCCTCGAAAGCGCCACTGGCCTGGAGCTCCGCCAGCTCCCCCGGCCCGGGCTGACGGAAGCGCGCCTTGCCGCTGATGCCCTCACCCTCGTTGCCTTGCGCTGCCACAGTCAGGAAATCGATGGCGAGCTGATCGATGGAGCGCGGCAGCACGAAGTTGATCACCCCGGCCGGCATGATGCCCAGCGCCTTGCCGCTGGTCCGCACCGCCGGGATATCCGTCAACTGGCCGGTTATCAGGGCACCGTCAGGGGTCGGCTGGTAGGCAATATCGCCTCGCAGGCCGGTGACTTCGGCCAGGATGCCGTAGATCTCGATCCAGGCATCCACATCCACCCGCAGGCGCCGCGCGCTGCCGTCCAGGTGCGGGCGAGCCCCCGCCACCGGCTTGCCGTTCAGGGTCGCGACCGGCTGGCCGTCGCGCAGCAGCATGGTCAGTTCGGCGCGCTGGGTGGCGGAGTTCACCAGGATGCGGGCCACTTCGCCGTATTCATCGCCGATGCTGATATCAAGTCTGAGGATGGTGCCAAGCCGGTCCAGGTAGGCGCGCAGTGCCGGGTAATGACGCGCCATGCGCTGGCCATTGACCCGCACCGAGGCATCCACCTGCCGGTCAGGGTCACCCGGCTGGCCTGCCACCACCAGCCGCTCGATCTCACCCAACCCGGCCGCCAGTTCCCAGATGGCCGGATAGGCTGCCCAGAGCGGTGCCAGCGCATCCACTTCATGGGCTCCCAATGTGGGGCTCATTCCCCAGACGCGGGCACGGTATTCCCCTTCCGGCAGGGCGCGCTCGAAGTCGGCGTCTCCACCGCCCATCAACCGCAACACGTCCTGGCTGGCAGCCAGCACGGAGGACCAGCGCATGGGGCCCAGGCCCAGGCGGGCCTCTCCGCGCAGCAGATAGTGGGTACCGTGGGGTTGATCGCTCATTTCCCGCGAGCGGACCCGCAGCAGCATATCTCCCAGGGGAAAGGTGGCACCGCCAGCCAGTCCGGGCGCCGGCTGTTTTCGGGGCGGCCCAACGTAGTAGTGATCCCCGGCCGCCACGTTGTGCAACAACAGTTCGCGCTCATCACCTGACCGCTTTTCCGGCAGCAGGCGATGAAAGCCGCGCAGATCAAAGCGCTCCAGCGAGGCACGCAACTGGTCAAGGAAATCGCGGGTGTCATCGTGATATTCGATGTGATGCACCAGCAGGTCGCGCAAGGCGGCATAGTCGTACATGCGCGCCACTGCCACCTGCGGGTCACCGTTGCCGGCCAGGATCACGGGCGGGCGCCAGGCCCGCTCCATCACGGCATCCGGCACGGCCTGTTGTGCCTGGGCACTGTGCAGACAGGACAGCAGCACCGCACTCCACAGCCAGAATCTCCGCATGGCAAACCTCCCTGTCTGATATAGGGCCGCTATGTCCCCTGATGCTGGCACGATTGTGCACGCACGTATATCACGCATCCTTGCCTGTGCAGACGGCTGCCCGCGCCGCTGGGTCAGGTACGCAGTCAGCCGGCGAGAAAGCTGTTCTCGCGGATTTTCTGTATCTGGTCGCGCAGGCGGGCTGCCTGCTCGAACTCCAGGTTGCGGGCATGCTCGAGCATTTTTGCTTCCAGCGCCGCGATCTCGCGGGTGGCCTCTGCTGGCGACGCCGGCACGGCATACTCGCCGCTGTCCTCGCCCACGCCTTTTTTGCGGCTCTTGCCGTGCTTGCCGCCCACGCCCGTGGAATAGGTGTCTTCCAGAATGTCGCGGATGCGCTTGTTCAGGGCCGTCGGCGTGATGCCGTGCTCGGTGTTGAAGGCGATCTGTTTTTCGCGCCGGCGATCCGTCTCTTCGATAGCGCGCTGCATGGAGCCGGTGATCTTGTCGGCGTACATGATGGCGCGGCCCTTGAGGTTCCGTGCCGCGCGGCCGATGGTCTGGATCAGCGAGCGGTCGGAACGCAGGAAGCCTTCCTTGTCGGCATCGAAGATGGCCACCAGCGCCACCTCCGGCATGTCCAGGCCTTCGCGCAGCAGGTTGATGCCCACCAGCACGTCGAACTTGCCCAGCCGCAGGTCGCGGATCAGCTCTACCCGTTCGACGGTATCCACGTCCGAGTGCAGATAGCGCACACGCACGTCATGCTCCTGCAGGAACTCGGTCAGGTCTTCCGCCATGCGTTTGGTCAATACCGTGATCAACACCCGCTCGTCGCGCTGTACCGCTTCGCGAATTTCGCCGAGCACATCGTCCACCTGGCTGAGCGCCGGCCGCACTTCGATGACCGGGTCCACCAGCCCGGTGGGGCGCACCACCTGTTCCACCACCTGGCCGGCGTGCTTCTGTTCATACGGGCCGGGCGTCGCGGAGACGAAGATGGTCTGCGGCGCCAGCCCTTCCCATTCCTCGAATTTCAGAGGCCGGTTATCCAGCGCCGAGGGCAGGCGGAAGCCGTATTCAACCAGTGTTTCCTTGCGCGAGCGGTCGCCTTTGTACATGCCGCCGATCTGCGGCACGGTCACGTGGGATTCGTCCATCACCAGCAGCGCGTCGTCCGGCAGGTAGTCGAACAGGGTCGGCGGCGCTTCGCCCGGTGCGCGGCCGGAGAACAGGCGCGAGTAGTTTTCCACGCCGTTGCAATAGCCCAGCTCCTGCAGCATCTCGATATCGAAGCGGGTGCGCTGTTCCAGCCGCTGCGCTTCGACCAGCTTGTTGGCGTTGCGCAACTGCTCCAGGCGCTCGCGCAGTTCGTCCTTGATCTTCTCGATCGCCTCCAGCACGACTTCGCGGGGGGTCACATAGTGGCTCTTGGGATAGATGGAAATGCGCGACACCTTGCGCAGGATCTCGCCGGTCAGCGGGTCGAAGATGCTGATGTTCTCGACTTCGTCATCGAACAGCTCCAGGCGCACCGCTTCACGGTCTTCATCAGCCGGGAAAATATCGATCACATCGCCACGCACCCGGTAAGTAGCGCGACGGAAGTCCATCTCGTTGCGGGTATACTGCAGCTCCGCCAGGCGGCGCAGCACGGCGCGCTGGTCAATCCGGTCGCCGCGCACCACGTGCAGCAGCATCGACATATAGCTGTTCGGATCACCCAGGCCGTAGATCGCGGACACCGAGGCCACGATGATGGTGTCGCGGCGTTCCATCAGCGCCTTGGTGGCTGACAGCCGCATCTGCTCGATGTGCTCATTGATGGCGGAATCCTTTTCGATGAAGGTGTCCGACGACGGCACGTAGGCTTCCGGCTGGTAGTAGTCGTAGTAGGAGACGAAGTATTCCACCGAGTTTTCCGGGAAGAACTCGCGGAATTCGCTGTACAGCTGCGCCGCCAGGGTCTTGTTCGGCGCCATGACGATGGTCGGCCGCTGTACCGCCTGGATGACGTTGGCGATGGTGAAGGTCTTGCCCGAGCCGGTTACGCCGAGCAGGGTCTGGTGCGACAGGCCATCCTCAATGCCTTCGACCAGCCCGGCGATGGCCGCAGGCTGGTCGCCAGCGGGCGCATAACCGGCATGGATACGGAAGCCTTCGTCCTTGCCGGAGGGGCCAGAGGTGGTGCCAGATGAGTCGCGTGAAGAAGCTGATGCCATTCCGCCGGGTCCCCGGATCAGGTAGTATTGGCCGCCCGCGTGCGCCAAAAGCGCGCCCTTAACCCACCACTCGAATGAACGAGGAGTGCATGTCCGAACTGCAGCTTTCCGACCGCGTACAACGCATCAAGCCCTCCCCCACCCTGGCCGTCACTTCCCGTGCCGCTGAACTGCGTGCCCAGGGCAAGGACATTATCGGCCTGGGGGCCGGCGAGCCTGATTTCGACACGCCGGATCATATCAAAGATGCCGCCATTGAAGCGATCAAGGCCGGCAAGACCCGCTATACCGCTGTGGACGGCACTCCTGGCCTGAAAAAAGCCATCATCGAGAAATTCAAACGTGAAAACGGCCTGAATTACGAAGCGAACCAGATCCTGGTCAGCAGCGGCGGCAAGCAGAGCTTCTTCAACATGGCCCTGGCGCTGCTCAACGACGGTGACGAAGTGATCATCCCGGCGCCCTACTGGGTGTCCTACCCGGACATGGTGCTGGTGGCCGGCGGTGAGCCGGTGATCCTCAACACCACTGTGGACAGCCGCTTCAAGATCACCCCGGCCCAGCTGGAAGCCGCGATCACGCCGAAGACCCGCCTGTTCGTGATCAACAGCCCGTCCAACCCGTCCGGTGTGGCCTACACCGAGGAAGAGCTGAAAGCCCTCGGCGATGTGCTGCGCAAGCACCCGAACGTGCTGGTGGCCACGGATGACATGTACGAGCACATCCTCTGGACCGGCAAGCCGTTCGTGAACATCGTCAACGCCAACCCGGACCTGTACGACCGCACGGTGGTGCTCAACGGTGTCTCCAAGGCCTACAGCATGACCGGCTGGCGGATCGGCTATGCCGCCGGCCCGGCCAAGCTGATCGGCGCCATGAAGAAAGTGCAGAGCCAGAGCACCTCGAACCCGGCCTCGATCAGCCAGGAAGCCGCCCAGGCGGCCCTGGACGGCCCGCAGGAATGCGTGGCCGAGATGGTCAAGGCGTTCAAGGCACGCCACGACTGGCTGGTGGAAGCGCTCAACGCCCTGCCGGGCGTGACCTGCCTGGCCGGTGATGGCACTTTCTATGCCTTCCCGGATTTCAGCGGTGCCATCAAGGCCGGCGGCTTCGAGAACGACCTGGCGCTGGCCGACAAGCTGCTGGAAGCCGGTGTGGCGCTGGTGCCCGGCTCTGCCTTCGGTGCCGAAGGCTGTCTGCGCCTGTCTTTCGCCGTGAGTCTGGACACGCTGAAAGCTGCGGTGCAGCGAATTGAGGCGGCACTGACCAAATAAGCAGCAAACGCGCCCTCAGGGTATTGACCGACCCTGAGGGCCTCACTACTATACGCGCCGTTGCATACATTCCGCCTTAGCTCAGTCGGTAGAGCAACTGACTGTTAATCAGTGGGTCGCTGGTTCGAGCCCAGCAGGCGGAGCCAAACAGCAAAAAGCCCGGTGTTCATCGAACACCGGGCTTTTTGTTTATGTGTTGCCGTATTGGCGAGGCCCCACGTGATGTCATCGACATCACGCACGGCAAACCTCTCAATGCAGTACGGCGCCTTCTTTTTGCGATTTCTGCGCGTCAATCACCGACAGTGCATCCTGCTCGTTCGGTACATAACCCGCCACATAACGGCGCAGCAGCGCGCACATGGCTT
Organism: Isoalcanivorax pacificus W11-5; assembly: GCF_000299335.2. Classification (NCBI taxonomy): domain Bacteria; kingdom Pseudomonadati; phylum Pseudomonadota; class Gammaproteobacteria; order Oceanospirillales; family Alcanivoracaceae; genus Isoalcanivorax; species Isoalcanivorax pacificus. The sequence continues at coordinate 2,314,003 of NZ_CP004387.1, forward strand.
CCTCGTCACCATCTTCCAGCGCGTAGCGGAACGATTCCACCGCACTTTCCAGCTGTGACCACGCCAGGCAGTCTTCACGAGCCTGCATGATCATCGGATGGTCTGTTCCCAAGCCATCGTCACTGAACAGCAGTTCTTCATAGAGCTTTTCGCCCGGGCGCAGGCCGGTGTAGTTGATATCGATATCACCGTCCGGGTGCAGTTCATCGCGCACCGAGTAACCCATCAGATGAATCATGGCGCAGGCCAGGTCATAAATACGTACCGGCTCGCCCATATCCAGCACGAATACTTCGCCACCACGTGCCATGGAACCCGCCTGGATGACCAGCTGCGCGGCTTCCGGGATCGTCATGAAGTAACGGGTCACTTCCGGGTGCGTCACCGTCACCGGACCACCGCAACGGATCTGTTCGCGGAACAGCGGCACCACGGAGCCGGATGAACCCAGCACATTGCCGAAGCGCACCATCGAAAACACAGTCTTGCCGCCACGCTCGGAAAGCGCCTGCAAAATCAGTTCTGCAAAACGCTTGGTGGCGCCCATGACGTTGGTCGGCCGCACCGCCTTGTCAGTGGAAATCAGAATAAAGCGTTCGACCCCCACCGTCTCCGCTGCCTGGGCGGCGGTGAGTGTACCGAGAATATTGTTGCGCACGCCGGCGGAGGGATTCAGTTCCACGATGGGCACGTGCTTGTACGCCGCAGCATGGTAGAAGGTGTGCACATCGTAACGACGGCAGACAGACTCAAGCAGGCCACGGTTCACCACTGACCCCAGCACCGAAACGATCTCCAGTGACTCGTCCTGCGCCAGCTCGCGCAGTTCTTTCTCCATGCTGTAAAGCCCGAACTCGTTGTGCTCCACCAACACCAGCCGGGTCGGCTTCAGGCGCACGATCTGCCGGCACAGTTCGCTGCCAATAGAGCCGCCGGCACCGGTCACCAGCACGTTCTTGCCAGTAATACAGGCGTGCAGCAGGTCTTCCCGTGGCGGCACCGGTTCACGGCCGAGCAGATCCTCGATCGCCACATCGCGCACTTCTTCGATGCGGGCGAGCCCCGCCACGATATCCCCCATGGCAGGTACTGACTTGACCTGCACCGGCAGTTTTTCCAGATAGGTGATCACCCGCAGCCGCTGCGACCGCGACGCCGACGGCATCGCCAGCAGCACCGTGGCCAGCCGCCCCCGGCGCACGTAACGGGTCAGGCCCTCACGGCTGAGTACCGGCAAACCCTCGATGGTGGTGCCCTGCACCGCCACCCGGTCATCGACAAACGCCAGCGGCTGAAACTGGTTACCGTTTTTCAGCGCCGTGGCAAGCTGGATACCGGAACTGCCGGCACCGTAGATCGCCACCGGCACACGGTGATGACGGCCATGCACCGCCCAGAACAGATAGCGGCGCAGGATAAAGCGGCTGCCGCCAAGATACAGAATGCCAAGCGCCCAATAGATGATGAACACCGAGCGCGGCGTGCCGTAGGCGTTGAGCATGTAGGCCGCACCGGCCAGCGCAATCGCCCCGACGCTCATGGCAGCCGCCAGCGACAACACTGCATCGCCGCCGAGATGGCGCACCATGCCGCGATAGAAACCCAGCAGGTACAGGCACGGCGCGGTCAGCAGCGGCGCAGCCAGGATCAGCCAGGGTTGGGTAATGTTCGGGAAGGGGGAGCCAACACGCACCGCGTAAGCCAGCACAAACACCAGAGAAAGCGCGAGCAGATCGCCCAGCAGAAGAATCAGTTGTTTGGTGGAACGTGGCAGGCCCAGCAACCAGTGGTGATAACGCTCGAACTGCTCCATCAGTCTCACTCGCCTCCGTGCGGTCCTTACAGGCACCTGCTGACCAGATTTTGGTACGGTTGAACCGGCCTGCCACCCCATCCCTGGAGCAGTGGATCTGCCATGCTTCCGGGCTGTCGCCGGGGAAAACACCGGGTCATCATACTCAGCGGACGAAAAGTGTCCAGCAGATAATGGCACTTTGCAACCCGCACCCGGCGTCCGGCAGCAGCGACGCCTGTGGCACGTCAGCCCAGGATATGGTGCTCCCGCAGCGCGGCCAGCACGGTTTCCGCTGCCGCCCCATTCTCCGCTTCCAGCGATGACAATGCGATGTCACGCGCGCCACAAAGAATCTGGAGACGACGGGCACCATCTGCCTCGCCCGGCTGGATCACCAGCAATCCTGCGGCCTGCAGGCGTTCGGCCAGGACGTCTTCATCGCCGCCCACCACCACCGGCAAAGCACCGGCAGCGAACAGCACGCGCTCCAGTTGCCCGGCCAGCAACTGCTGATCAGGCCCGCTGACCACCAGGCGCGCGGCCTGCTGACCCAGGCGACGGGCACGTGATTCCGCGGTGACCGGCGGTAAGCTTTTACCGCCTTTTACAGGCTCGGCTTCGGACACGACCATGCCCGCACCGACCGTCACGTTGCTCAGGCGGTCGACGACGATCAGGCTGCCGGTCGCCTTGCAGACGTCATACGGATCGAATGCCACGGCACGGGTCAGTTGCACCCGGCACAGGGCAATGCCGTTCAACGGCAGGTCTTCGGCGGCGTGCTGCGCCAGTGTGTTGACGTCGATCTGGTGCACGATCTCTGTCACCTGGCCGCTGGTAAAGGTGGTGCCCAGCTTGAAGTCATACGTCTTGCCGGTCTGCAGCGGCTGATCGTGCATCCACACCACGTGGGCCATGAAAGCATGGCCGAGCGTGACCGCGTCATCCGCCGCGACCAGCATGTCACCACGGGAAATATCGATCTCGTCGTTCAGGGTCAGGGTGATCGCCTGCCCGGCAAGGGCTTCCGGCTGTTCTCCTTCCCAGGTGACGATGGCCTTGACCGTCGAGGTCTTGCCGGACGGCAGCGCGCGCACCGGCATGCCCGGCTTCACCACGCCCGCCGCCAGCGTGCCGCAATAACCGCGAAAATCCAGATTGGGCCGGTTGACGTACTGCACGGGCAACCGCAGCGTGTCCAGCTTCGCATCACGCTGTACCGGCATGTGATCCAGCAGCGTCAGCAGCGGCTCGCCCTGGAACCAGGGCATGTGGGTGCTGGCATGCACCACGTTGTCGCCGGTCAGCGCGGACATCGGCACGTAGCGCACATCCGGCACATTCAGTGCCGCCACAAAGCTGGCGTATTCCTCGCGGATTTCGTCGTAGCGCGCCTGGCTGTACTCGACCAGATCCATCTTGTTGATGGCGATGATGAAGTGGCGAATGCCGAGCAGCGAACAGATGAAGCTGTGACGGCGCGTCTGTACCTGCACACCGTAGCGGGCGTCGATCAGCAAGATGGCGACCTGCGCGGTGGACGCGCCGGTGGCCATGTTGCGGGTGTACTGCTCGTGCCCCGGCGTGTCGGCGATGATGTATTTGCGGTGGTCGGTGGCGAAGAAACGGTAGGCCACATCAATGGTGATGCCCTGCTCGCGTTCCGACTGCAGGCCATCCACCAGCAGCGCCAGGTCAACAGCCTCGCCGGTGGTGCCATGGCGCGTGCTGTCTTTGGTAATGGCGGCCAGCTGGTCTTCGAAAATCACCTTGCTGTCGTGCAGCAGGCGGCCGATCAGGGTTGACTTGCCGTCGTCCACGCTGCCGCAGGTGATGAAGCGCAGCATGTCCTTGGTTTCATGCTGTCGCAGATAGTCTTCAATGTTGTCGATTTCCGGTGCTTCGTAAGACATTTCCCGTCTCTCCGATGGGGCGTCACTGGCGCCGCCATCCTTTCAACTCGTTGAACTGTGCCTGGCCAGCAGGCGTCCGGCAGTCTGTCAGGAAGATCAGAAATAGCCTTCGCGCTTTTTCTTTTCCATGGAGCCGGATTCATCGTGATCAATGGCGCGGCCGGAGCGTTCGGAAGTGCGGGCCACCAGCATTTCCTGAATGATTTCCGGCAGGGTTCTCGCCTTCGACGGCACAGCGCCGGTGAGCGGATAACAACCCAGGGTGCGGAAGCGCACGCTCTGCTGCTGCGGCACTTCACCCTCCGCCAGCGGCAGGCGCTCGTCGTCGACCATGATCAGCATGCCGTCGCGTTCCACCACCGGACGTTCGTCGGCGTAATACAGCGGCACGATCTCGATGTTCTGCAGGTAGATGTATTGCCAGATATCCAGCTCGGTCCAGTTGGAGAGCGGGAACACGCGGATCGACTCACCTTTGTTGATACGGCCGTTGTACAGGTTCCACAGTTCCGGGCGCTGGTTCTTCGGGTCCCAGCGATGGAAGCGGTCACGGAAGGAATAGACGCGTTCCTTGGCACGCGATTTTTCCTCGTCACGGCGGGCGCCACCGAAGGCGGCATCGAAACCGTACAGATCCAGCGCCTGTTTCAGCGCCTGGGTCTTCATGATGTCAGTGTATTTGGCGCTGCCGTGGTCGAACGGGTTGATGTTCGCCGCCACGCCGTCCTGGTTGGTGTGCACCAGCAGTTCCATGCCCGCTTCTTTGGCCATGCGGTTACGGAAGGCGATCATCTCGCGGAATTTCCAGGTGGTGTCCACGTGCAGCAACGGGAACGGCGGCTTGCCCGGCGCGAACGCCTTGCGGGCCAGATGCAGCATCACCGAGGAATCCTTGCCGATCGAGTACAGCATCACCGGGTTATCAAACTCGGCAGCCACTTCACGAATGATGTGAATGGACTCGGCCTCCAGTTCCTGGAGGTGGGTCATGCGATGTTCTGGAAGCACCATAGTGTCGTTTCTTTCGTTACAGGCGTTACGGGAAGGGTCTGTCGCGACGGTCTCCCGGCCGGTCGGGCCTGTCCGGGAGAGTGTCGGGAAACCCTGCACCCCTGGGGAACGGAATTCAGGGCCGGGATGATACAGCAAGGCGCAGCGGGAGACACCCCGGGTTCAGGGAACGGTATGGCAAGCCAGCAGCCGGCCGCTGCCGATGGACCGTTCCCGCATCGCCTGACGGGCCAGCATGGTCAGCGACGCGGAATAGTAATCCTGGCTGGACAGACACTCCCCTTGCCCGTCTGTCCAGACGCCAACGACGGCACCGGACGCAGTTCGAAGTGGGCATTGCCTGACTTGCTCCGGAACCGGGCAAGATCGTCGTAATCCGTCATACCTTCCCGCCGCAGTGGATAAACAATCTGATAACTTATGTATCTGCAATATGTGACTTTCGTCACAGAATGATGGCATTATGTCATCAGATTGCGTGCTTATCCAAGTGGGCACCAGGCACATTGGCATATTTTACGTTTCCCCTGGTCGCCTCAGCGCCCCTGGATAGCCCGCTGGATATTTGCCTCGAACAGGGCGCGGATCCGGTCCCGAACTGCCTCGGTCACCCCTTCGTAGCGGGTTACCAGCTTCGGCGAGGTATTCGACACCCGGCATAGCCCCCAGCCATCGTCATAATCCACCCGGATGCCATCAATGGTGCTGCGGCGCCCTTCACCAAAGTCGCCATCCCGGATAAGCCGCTCCACCACCGCGAACTTGTCTTCCTCGGGCACGGCGATATTAATCTCCGGCGTGCTGGGAAATTGCGGGTAACGGGCGAAGAAACAGTCCGCATCCAGCGCCGTGTGTGACAGGATTTCCAGCAGCCGGGCGGCGGCATACAGGCCATCGTCGAAACCGAACCAGCGCTCCTGGAAAAAGATATGCCCGCTCATCTCGCCAGCCAGCGGCGCGCCCGTCTCTTTCATGCGCGCCTTGATGAGTGAATGCCCGGTGCGCCACATCTCCGGCTCGCCGCCCAGGTCGCTGATCACCCGGGCCAGATTGCCGGAACACTTCACGTCGAAAATGATCCGCCCGCCCGGCACCCGTGACAGGACATCCTCGGCGTAGGCCATCATCAGCCGGTCGGGGTAGATCAGTTCACCACTGGGTGTGACCACGCCGACGCGGTCCGCATCACCGTCAAAACCCAATCCCAGATCGGCTTTTTCCGCCGTCACGGTACGGATCAGTTCATGCAGGTTTTCCGGGTCACCCGGATCGGGATGGTGATTGGGAAAACGACCGTCGATCTCGGTGAACAGCGGAATGGTCTCGCAACCCAGCCGCCGCATCAGTTCCGGCGCCAGTTCACCGCCGACCCCGTTGCCGGTATCCACCACCACCTTCATCGGCCGCGCCAGCTTTACGTCGGAAACAATCCGTTCCAGATACGCCTCGCGCAGGTCCAGCTGGCTCAGCCGCCCCTGCCCTTCGCTGAGGCGGCCTTCGCGAATGCGCGTGTGCAGCGCACTGATGCGCTCACCGGACAGCGTCTGGCCACCAATGACAATCTTGAAGCCGTTATAGTCCGGTGGATTGTGGCTGCCGGTCACCATCACGCCGGAGCGCACACCGTCCACGTGACAGGTGGCAAAGTACAGCACCGGTGTCGGCACCATACCGATGTCCACCACGTCCAGCCCGCCCTGGCGCAGCCCATCGATCAGCGCAGCACTGATCACCGGCCCGGACAGACGGCCATCCCGGGCCACTGCGATGCGCGTTTCACCGGCATCACGGGCTTCGGCGGCGATTGCGCGGCCAATCAACGTGGTGATGCCTTCATTCAGTGTCTCGCCGACAATGCCGCGAATGTCGTAAGCGCGAAAAATCAGCGGTGAAATCGTCACGTCCATTTCAGCATGCCCTCTTGCGGACGCGGATCAGAAACCACGTCGCTGTTGTTTGATAAAATCGAGCAGGCCGACGGTCGAGCCATCCATGCTGTCACGCAGGGCAGCGGACCGGGTCGCCAGCATCTGCTCGCTGATGTCGTCACTGTCTTCGCGGGAATGGATCAGCGACAGTGTTTCCAGCGCGATCTTCTTGCCCAGTTCCACGCCCCACTGGTCAAACGGATTGATCTGCCAGAGCACGGCCTGGGTAAAGACCTTGTGCTCATAGGCCGCCAGCAACGCGCCCAGCCCGAACGGCGTCAGCTCGTCCAGCATCAGCGTCGAACTGGGCTGATTGCCCTTGTAGCGTTTGTAGAACGGCATCTGTTCGCGCTGTGGCAAGGCGGCTTCTCCGAGCGCCAGCAAGCGCGATTGCGCGAGGCAGTTGGCCAGCGCCAGTTCATGCTGGCCGCTCAGTGTGCCGGTCACCTGGGCACGGTCCGTCTCGTGATAGCGCATCGCCGGGACGACAAAATCACAGGTCACCACCTGGGTGCCCTGGTGCAACAACTGATAGAACGCGTGCTGGGCATTCGGGCCGACTTCACCCCAGATCACCGGGCTGGTGCTGTAATCCACCGGCTCGCCATCACGCGTGACCGACTTGCCGTTGGATTCCATTTCCAGTTGTTCAAGATACGACGGCAGGTACTTCAGCCGTGCGTCATACGGCAGGATGGCCTGGGCGCTGATCCCGAGCAGATTGGTATTCCACAGGCCGGTCAGCGCCATCAGTACCGGCACGTTATCCAGCCAGGCCGCATTGCGAAAATGCGTGTCCATGAAATGACCACCGGCCAGAAAGTCGCGAAAGGCGCCCATGCCAATACTCAGGGCCACCGGCAGGCCGATGGCGGACCAGACCGAAAAACGGCCCCCTACCCACTCCCAGAAACGCAGGCGGTTGTCCTCATGAATGCCCCACTCGGCCATTTTGGTGTCACTGGCGGAGACACCAAGAAAGTGACAGTCGACGACCGCCGGGTCTCGCCCCAGCGCATCGCGCAGCCAGCTGCGTGCGGTGTTGGCGTTGTACAGCGTGTCCACCGTGGTGAAGGATTTTGATGAAATGATGAACAGCGTGTTCTGTGGCCGCAGCATGCGCAGCAGGTGTGACAACTGGCTGCCGTCCATGGACGACACAAAGTGCAGGTTGAGCGGCTGTGCCGTGCTGACCTGATAATCTTCCAGTGCCCGGCTCACCATCAATGGCCCGAGATCGGACCCGCCCACCCCGATGTTCACTACATCGGTAATCACTTCACCGGTTACACCACGCCATTGCCCCGCATGCAGCTTGTTGACGATACGTTCCATGCGCTGGAGCTGATCCGCCACCTCGCCAAACAGACCGGCCACCGGCTCCGGAATATGGCCCTCTGCACGGGCACGCAGCGCCCAGTGCATTGCCGCGCGGTTTTCCGTGCCGTTGACTTTTTCGCCCGCAAACAGCCGGTCGATCCAGCCGCGCAGATCGCGAGCATCGGCAAACTCCGCCAGCAGTGCCAGCGTCTCGGTGGTCAGCCGCTGTTTGCTGAAATCGAACAGCAATGGCCCCACCTGCCGGTGCAGGCTATGAAAACGCAGCGGGTCGTCTGCAAACAGATCGGCCAGATGGCGGCCGCGCAGTGTATCGGCGTGCTGTTGCAGGTTGTCCCAGATCATACCGTCTCGTCCTGTGTCCACCGCCCGTTCAACGCCCGACACCGTAATAGGCAAAGCCATGGCGGCGCACGAACTGCGGGTCATAGATATTGCGTCCGTCCAGCAGTACCGGCGCCCGCATCAGCGTCTTCAGACGCACCAGGTCCGGGTTCCAGTACTGCTTCCATTCCGTGACGAGTATCAGGGCGTCCGCGTCGCGCGCGGCGTCGTAGGCGTCCTCGCACAACACCAGGTCATCCCGGGTACCGTAATGCTGATGCAGCACCGGCAGCGCCTGCGGATCATGTACCCGGACCGCGACCTCCTGCGCCCACAGCGCTTCCAGCAGCCGCAGCACCGGCGCATTGTCGATGCGCCCGGTGCCGGGTTTGAACGCTGCGCCCCAGATAGCCACCACCTTGCCTTCCAGGCGGGTGTGGTAGTGGCGCCAGAGTTTGCGGAACATCACTTCCTTCTGGCGCTCATTGATGCGCAGCACCTGATCCAGCAGTTCCGAACCGACACCACTGGACGCCAGCGTGCTGGCCAGGTCCATGACGTTGCGCGACAGGCTCGGACCACCAAAACCGCAGCCCGGATACAGATAGGCCTGGCCGATACGGGGGTCCGCGCCTACCGCCTGACGCACCGGCTCGATGTCCACCTCCAGCGCATCGGCCAGGCTGGCCATGTCGTTCATAAAACTTACCCGCGTGGCGAGCATGCCCATGACCGCAAACTTCGAGAATTCCGCCTGCTTCGGCGTCATCACCAGGAACTGGTCGCGCAGGCGGCTGACCGGACGCAGGATTTCGCGCACCAGGGATTCTGCGTAGGGATCGTTACTGCCCAGCAGCAACTGCGGCGGCCGCATGAAGCTCTGCACCGCAACCCCCTCCTGCAACAGATCCGGCAGGCTGACCACGGCACCCACATCACCCAGTGTCTGCTGCAGTTTGTCAGTGGTGCCCACCGGGAAAGAGGACTGATTGACCAGCAACCAGAACTGGCGCTTGAGATCAGCCAGCCGCGCGACGATATCGTGCGCCAGTTCAACGTCGTCCAGTTCCAGCGCCAGGAACACCGTCGACACGGCCGTCGCCGGCACGTCCACCAGACGCCCCACTTTCAGCCGCTTTGCGGCACGCTGCTCCGACAGCAGCTCCGGCAATCCCGGCTCGCGAAACGGACATTCGTTCCGTTCGAGCTGCCCGGCCACGTCGCCTTCGGGGACTCGCAGCGTCACCTGGTGACCAGTGGACGCCAGCGTGCCTGCGGTCACCAAAGCACAGAGCGTGCTGCCATAAACGTCGATATGCATAGGATTCGCTTGTTCCGATACGATGACGATCAGCGCGCCAGGGCCTGGCGCGCCAGATCACGAAAGCCCTCGCCCAGTTCGGGGTGTCTCAGGCCGTAGGCGAGCGTCGCCTCCAGATAACCGAGTTTGCTGCCACAATCATACGTCTTGCCCAGCATGCGATAGGCCGCCACCGGCTGCTCCTGCATCAGGGCGGCAATCGCATCGGTCAACTGGATTTCACCGCCGGCCCCCGGTGCGGTTTCCGCCAGCAGCGCAAACAGGCGCGGCGGCAACACATAGCGTCCGACCACTGACAATTGCGAGGGTGCCTGTTCTGGAGACGGCTTCTCGACAACGCCCTGCATCGGCGTGCTTTCACCTGCGGCCGGCTCCGCGCCGGCGAGGTCGACAATACCGTACTGGTCGACCCGCTCGCGGGGTACCGCCTCGACCATCACCTGGCTGTGACCTCCCTCGGCGAAACGCGCCAGCATGCGTGCCAGGTCATTTTCTGCTTCGACCGCAGCACCTGCGGGCACCGCATCCACCAGCACATCCGGCAGCATCACGGCAAACGGCTCATCGCCGATCACTTCACGGGCGCACAGCACCGCGTGCCCCAGACCGAGCGGGCGGCCCTGGCGTACGCTGATCACACGCACCTCCGTCGGCACAATATCGCGCAGCACCCTGAGCAACGCCTCCTTGCCCTTGCGGGCCAGCTCGGCCTCCAGTTCGTAGTGCACATCAAAGTGATTTTCGATGGCGGCCTTGGCCGCATGATTGACCAGCACAATCTCGCGAATCCCGGCGGCCACCGCCTCGGCGACCACGTACTGGATCACCGGGCGATCCACCACGGTGATCATCTCTTTCGGAATTGCCTTGCTGGCCGGCAGAAAGCGGGTGCCCAGCCCCGCCACCGGCATAATTGCCTTGCGTACCATCATCCTGGCTCTTGTCCCTGTGGCTGTGCGCAGTATCCGTAGCGTAGAAGCATCACCTGCGCCAAGTAAATGCATGCCTGACGGTCTTGTCGAGCCGACATCACGCTCATTTGTCCGCGCATGCCCGCGCAACGGTTGTCCAATAACTTCCGCAGCGCGCCGCCGCGCCTGTGCATGCCCTTATACAGTATGCAAAGCGCCCGTCTGACTCCGGTCAAAGAAAGTAAAACAATCGTGCGCATACTGAACGTTGGTGCTCTGCATCACAACCAGCGCAGACCCGCGCCCCTGCGACATTATGCCGCAGGTATCGTGACGCCCATACCCCTACAATACCGGCGTTCGAATCCTCCTCCTGTCCTGCTACGGAGAGCCTGATGTCCGATGCCCTTCGGCCCGCGTCGATTGTCTCTATGCTGACGTTCGCCCTGCTCGGCGTTTCCTTCGCATACGCTGACACCGCCCGACTGGATGCAGTGTCCATCAGCGCCAGCGCTGCCGCCGAACACCCGACGCCACCTGCGGCCAGCCGGCTCGGGCTGAGTAAGCGCGAGCTGCCGGCCACCGTCGAGGTGATTGACCGCGACACCATCGAGATGCTCGGTCTGCGCAATCTGATCGAGGTGTACCGCAGCGCACCCGGCGTCACCGCCGGCAATATTCCCGGCTCCCCCGCGTCCGTGGCGATGCGCGGTTTCAGTGATGTGGGCTACCTGTTCGACGGCGTACGCGCGGCAGACCCGGCACTGATCTCCCGCAATCTGGACACCTGGAACTTCGAACGGGTGGAAATCCTGAAAGGCCCTGCCTCCGTGATCCAGGGCACCGGCGCCCTGGGTGGCACCATCAATCTCGTACCACGCCAGCCCAGCCTCGACGGCGCCCGCTACGACGCCGCACTGAGCCTGGGCAGCCATGACAGCACCCGCATCGGCCTCGGCACCAACCAGGTGCTCGGCCCTGATACTGCACTGCGCACAGATATCAGCCATGCCCGCAGCAACGGCTATGTCGATGACACCGAATCCACCGCCACTGCGCTGACCACCAGCCTGCTGTGGCGCGCCAGCGACCGGCTGAGCCTGACCACCGCCCTTGATGTGTACAGCGACCGCTTCAAGACGCCGTACCAGGGCACCCCGTTACTGCCGGCAAGCGTGGCACGCGACCCGAGCCGGGTGGTGCACAGCCGCAACGGTCTGGTACTGGACGAGCGCCTTCGTGACAATAACTACAACGTCGACAACGGCGTCATGAAAGCCGACAGCCAGTGGCTGCGCACGCGTGCGGTGTACCAGCTCAATGAGCAGTGGCAATTGATCAACGAGTTGGGGTTCTACAACGCAAAACGCGATTGGGAAAATGCCGAGGACTTCACCTACAACAGCGTCTCCGGCCTGCTTGATCGCGGCACGACCCTGATCAGCCACAATCATCAGTTCATCTCCGAGCGTGCCTACGCCAGCCACACCGGGCAGGTGTTCGGCCTGCAACACCGCGCCAGCGTCGGCGTGGAATATCAGTTCAGTGATTTTGCCAGCGAGCGCCGCTTTGGCAGCACGACCTCGGTGGACCCGTTCAACCCGGCACGCGGCCGCCTGCCTGCCGTCACGGCGGCCAACTATCCCACCCAACAGGATTTCGACAGCCAGGTGCAGAGCCGTGCCCTGTTCATCGAAGATGCACTGAACCTGACACCGCGCCTGCTGCTGATCACCGGCCTGCGCTACGACTACATTGATCTCGACCGCACGGTGGAATATCCGCTCGGCGCACCGGCAGACCGCTTTGGTCGCCGCTTTGAGGATCTCGCCTGGCGTGTCGGCGCCGTGTACGACCTCAGCAACAGCACGCAGCTGTTTGCCCAGTACAATCGCGCCAGCTCACCGATCACGCAATTCCTGCTCAGCAACATGGCCCGTGCCGGGTTTGATCTGTCCACCGGACGCGCCATGGAAGCCGGCCTGCGCAGCACCCTGTGGCAGGACAAGGCCACCCTCACCGCCTCGGCATTCCGCATCCGGCAGGACGACATCCTTACCCGCGACGTCAATGACCCGTCACTCACCGTGCAGGGCGGCACCCGCGAAACCCGGGGCGTGGAACTGGACCTGCAGCTGCAACTGACGCCGCAGTGGCAAGTCAACGCCAACGGCATGCTGGCCAGAGCCGAATACACCCGCCTCACCGATGGCGCCGGCAATGACCTCTCGGGCAACCGGCCCACCAATGTGCCGGACGTTCTCTGGCAACTGAGCAGCCAATACCGGCTGGTCCAGGTCCCGCTGACACTCGGCGCAGCGGTACAGCACACGGGGGATTTCTACACCAGCGACAGCAACCAGTACCGTGTACAGGACCGTACCCTGCTTGACGCCTGGGTCGGCTACCCGCTGGCCGGCGGCACACTGACCCTGCGCGGCCGCAACCTGACCGATGAATTCTATGCCGACTGGTCAGGCTACAGCGCCACGCAGGTCTACATCGGCGCACCGCGCACAGTGGAACTCGGCTGGACAGGCCGCTTCTGACCATGGCCGACACATCACGCAGCGGCCCGCTGTACAACACCCTCTGGCGCTGGCATTTCTATGCCGGATTGTTCACGGCCCCGTTTCTGCTGATCCTGTCGGTCACCGGCGCCATCTACCTGTTCAACGACGAATTGAACGACCTGATTTATCCTGGGCTGCGGTTTGCGCAGAGCGATGCCCCGGCATTGCCTCCCTCGCACTGGATCGCCGCCGCCGACGCCGCATGGCCCGGCGGCACTGTCACACGCGTCGATATGCCGACCGCACCGGGGCGCAGCGCAATGCTGTATGTCACGCCCGCTGAAGGCGCGCCACTACGGGCTTTTGTTGATCCGGGCACGGCCCGGGTGCTCGGCAGTTTCGTCTACACGCGCACGCTGGTGGGATTCGCGGATGTGTTCCATGGCTCGCTGATGCTGGGCGACGTGGGCGATGCCATTGTCGAGATCGCCGCCTGCTGGGGATTGATCCTGATCGCCACCGGCTTGTACCTATGGTGGCCACGGGGCAACCAGCAACGCTGGGCACCGAAGCTGGCGCTGCGCGGCCGCAAATTCTGGCGCGACATCCATCGCTTTACGGGGCTCTATACCGCACTGCTGATCGTATTTCTGATTCTCAGCGGCCTGCCCTGGGCCTCGGTCTGGGGCGGCCAGGTCCTGCAACCGGTGAGCAATGCGCTCGGGCTCGGCTACCCCGTCCACCTGCGGCACCATAACGACAGCAGCCACCAGAAAACCCTGGTCGACACACTCGGTGAAGCGCCCTGGGCACTGGAGCAGGCGCCCCTGCCCCACTCTGGCGACCATGCTCCCCATCACCACAGCACCGGCGAAGACATCGGCGTCGATGCCGCCGCCGCGCTGCTTGCCACGCATGGCATGGACAGCGCCTATCGCCTGTCACTGCCGCAAGACGGCAACGACGTCTACAGTGCCTACACCTACCCGGCGCAGCCGGAGGGACAACACACCATTCATCTGGACCGCTATAGCGGCGAAGTGCTGGGCGACGTCCGTTTCGCAGACTACGGCGCCATCGCAAAGGCCGTTGAATGGGGTGTGGCGATTCATATGGGCAATTACTTCGGCAGGCTGAATCAGATAATCATGCTGTTCACTTGCCTGGCCATCATCGCACTGGTGATTACCGGGCTGATCATGTGGTGGCGCCGCAGACCGCACACCGGCCTGGGCGCGCCGCGTGCACTGGCGCCGCCGCGCAAGCGGTTGCTGGTGGGCATGACGGCAGGGATGCTGGTCTTGTTTCCGTTGGCGGGGGCAAGCCTGGCGGTGGTGCTGGTGGTCGAAGCAGCGCTGCGTCGTCTTCGCTGTCGTGCCCAGCCCACCGCATAGAATGTTCTGAACCCGGCCTCGCTTCGTTTAAACCGGCTCGGGCGGTGTATTTTATGCCGCACCAGAGGCGCTTCAGCCAGGCGTGCGACGGCGGCATCAGGTTTGCGAGCGATCAGTGCGGTGCCTGGGCGCCGGCACCCTGGACGCACCCGCCTCAGCGAAACACGTCGTCAAGCGAAGAGGCGTCCAGCACTCGCTCGCCCCACAATTCCAGCTGTTCCGAATCGGCACTCCGCATGCGCGCCACGACTGCCTCGGGCAGCGCACCAAAGCGGCGCGTCAACAGACGGGAAAGCATGCCGAATTCTCCTTCCTGACGACCTTCCTGGCGGCCCTCCAAGCGGCCTTCCTGAAGAAACCGCTGCCGATATTGCTCTTTCCAGATTTCTGCCATGTTCTGGGCCATATCATGCACCTCTTGCAGATCATGCATTTCCGGGAGCACGACATCCGGCACCCAGTGACGCAGCCGTCTGCGCAACCATTCCACAAAGCCGCGCCGGAGACCGTCCTGTTCCGGCGCACCCAGCCAGTCTATCAGAAGCGCCAGGACCTCTGTCACTTCGTCCAGCGAGCGCCGATGCTCCAGCCGGAACAGCGCTGCCACCAGATTATGCAACGGGCTCAGGGCATCAAGATCAAAGGCCCCTTCATCCAGCAGCAGGAACGCCTGGTTCGGCTGAAAGCCCTCCAGCCCGGCCGGGCAGCGCTGAACCAGGTCAGCCAGCCGCGTGGGCGCGTGCCATCGAGGTTCGCCGTTATATAACACAATCGGCAGTACCGGCGGCAACCTGCCATCCTTACCCAGCGCCCGCTGTTTGATCAGATCCTGATACAGCAAGCTGGTATACGACAGTATCCGCACCGGCATAAAGCGATCCACCGTCGACTGGAATTCCAGCAGCAGGTAGATATAAAGCCAGTCGCCACCCCATCGGATACGCCAGATTGTATCTGCGTGCCGGCTACGCAAGTCGTCAGTGACATAGCTACCGTTCATTTTTTCCAGCGAATCAAAATCGAGCGTTCTGACCCAGTCGCCCGGCACAAAGCCGAGCAGCAAGTCCCGCACCATCTGCGGATGCGAAAACAGCAATCGATAACTGGCATCGTGATCATCCATGACCTGTCCACTGCCTCCTGTCGGCAAGCAGGCATTATGGCCATGAAGGACAGGTGCTGGCTGTCAGTCAGCACCGACGGTGCTGTAAGCGATTGGCGCCTTGCGAGATAAGCCTTTGGCTGCAAGACAGGCGTGTCGACCCCGAAGAAAAAGCGGCAGTAACATTCGATGGCAAGCCCGCGAAATCCCCAGAATGTAATCGCATCATCAATGCTGTCACTGTCGGCAGAAGTTCCACCGCCGCTGTCGTACCCATCCCGACCATGCACCAGCGGTACGGTGCAGCGCCCTCCACACTACATGCCCGCCCCTTACTCCAGCGCACGGTGGGCCGGAAGAAAAGGCGCTGGAAATATCCCATCATCACGGCCCCAGCCATGACAGCGATAACGGGCTGACGACAAACCAGGCCAGCGCGATAGTCCGCCCGCCTGGACACCTGGCCATAGCCTGGGCACCCCGGCCATAGAGAGTACCTTGCCGCCCGGCGGGACTTCGCAATGATAAATGGGAATGATTTGCGCTTTCAGGTTCAATAAATAATACTCTGCGGCGCCTGAGCCGGCCAACCCGCCTGAGCCTCCCGCTGCGCATGACACACCCGGGCGGCAGGGACGATACCGGCCCCCACAGACCATCGGGAAGGACTCAATGACCACTCAACACCGCCTGTTCTTCGCAAGCCTGCTGGCATGCTCCATCGCGACCGCACACGCGCAATCTGCACCGCCCCCGGAAGACGACACCCGCCAGGACAACGAAGCGCCGCAAAGCGGCACCGCCACCCTGACTGCCATCACCGTCTACGGACGCCATGCCGAAGACAGCGTCCAGGCCATCCCGCAAAGCGTGAATGTCTATGATCAGGAAAGTTTCGGCCTCACCGCTGCGACAACAGTAGGCGACGTGCTGCAGCTGACGCCCGGCGCAAGCCGCTCAGGTTCGGGCCGTGATATGTTCTCGGACAGCTACCTGATACGCGGCTTCGATGCACAGCAGGCGGTCAATGGGCTTGGTTTTCAGCGCAGCCAGCACCCTTCCGATCTGGCTAACGTGGAGCGCCTGGAAGTGCTCAAGGGGCCGGCATCGGTGCTGTACGGCGAAATGGAGCCCGGCGGCACCATCAACGTCGTGACCAAGCAACCGCTGGACTACTACCAGGCTGAAGCCACGGCCGAGTACGGCCATTACGACCATCACCGCACCACCCTGGACGTAACCGGCCCGCTCAATGACAGAGTCCGGGCACGCCTGAACCTGGCCTACCAGGACAGCAAGGCCTCGCTGGACTACTGGGAATACAACCGCGTCCTGGTGGCCCCCACCGTCACCATGGATCTCACCGAGCGCACCAACCTGACGGTGGAAGCCGTCTATTCCGGCAACGAATGGACCGCCCTCCCCGGCGGCGCACCGCTGGAGGGAGCGCTGCTGCCGAACCCGAACGGCGACTATCGCGCCAGCTTCAACAGCGCCTGGCGGGACGCCACCACCGAACGCAACTCCGCTTACATCAACACCCGCCTCACCCATACCCTGACCGAGCACATCGATGCACGGCTCAGCTATGCCTACACACGCAACGAAGGTGACTGGCAGGAATACGCGCCGCTGGGGCTGGCTGCTGACCAGCGCACGCTCAACCGCGCCATTTTTGTCGGCGACGACACCAGCCAGACGGACCATGAGATCATCGCCGATCTCAGTGGCCAGCTCACCACCGGCGCTGTGTCGCACAAATTCGTCGCCGGCGTGAACTACCGCGACAGCAACCTGGCACGCCCCACCCTGTTGTACGGCGCCGATCCGGTGGATATTTATGTGCCGGTCAACAACGGCATGGATCTCAGCCCGGGCAATCTGCTGCGCGACCGTGATTTTGATCAGGACAGCAAAGTGCTGGCCGGCTTTGCCCAGAACCGCATGACCTTCAAGGAACGCTGGCACCTGCTGACCGGGGTCCGCTACACCGATTCCGAACAATCCCAGGTCAACCGCGATCTGCTCGCGGGCACCACCACGCCGGCCTCCCTGGACGAGACGGCCTGGACCTATCAACTGGGCCTGGTACGCGACCTCAACGACAGCGCTTCCGTCTACGTCAGCCGCGTCGATTCCTTCGTGCCCCAATCCGGCACCACCTCCGGCCTGAAGCCGGTGGAAGCGGAAGAAAGCGTGCAGTATGAAACCGGAGTCCGTGTCGCTATGGGTCGCATGCAGCTGGACGCTGCGGGCTTCGTGATCACCAAGGACAACACTGCCATCAGCGACCCGGCCAATCCGGGCTCGGTGCTGGCCCAGGGCAAGGCGCGTTCCAGGGGGGGCGAGTTGACGCTCAGCGGATATGTGTCACAGGACCTGTTCCTCAGCCTCGGCTACGGCTATACCGACACCGAAGTACTGCGCAGCGACAATGCCGCTGTGGAGGGAAATCCGTTCGCCAACGTCCCGCTGCACACCGCGTCACTGCAAACCCGTTACCACCTGGCTACCCTGCCGGGCGTCAGCCTCGGCGGCACCCTGGTATACGCCGGTGAACGCGCTGGTGACCCCACCCACAGCTTCGACCTGCCGAGCTATACCCGCTTCGACCTGGCAGCCTACTACGTGATCAACAACAACCTGCAGCTGGACCTGCTGGCCAACAATGTCACCGATGAGGAGATTTATTCACCCGGCTCCTTCAGCGGCGTGCTGCGTGAAGAAGGCCGGACATATCTGGCGAGAGTGAAGTATTTCTTCTGAGGAAAAGCGCGTTGCTGTCCGCCCTGCTGCGCAAAAGCGGCGGGGCCACTGCCAGGATGGGCCGGTCACCGGTGAAAGACCCACCTGTCGACCTGGCTCAGCGAAACACCTCATCCAGCGACGACGCCTCCAGCACCCGCTCGCCCCATAATGCCAGCAGTTCTGAATCAGCGCTTTTCAAGCGCGTCACGACCGCCTCAGGCAACTCGCCAAAGCGGCGGGTCAGCTGACGGGAAAGCAGATCGAATTCTCCTTTTTGAACTCCCTCCCTGAGGCCTTCCTGCCGGCCTTCCTGCAGAAAACGCTGTCGGTACTGCTCTTTCCAGATCTCTGCCATGTTCTGGGTCATATCATGCACCTCTTGCAAATCATGCATTGCCGGCAGCACGGTGTCCGGTACCCAATGATGCAGCCGTCTGCGCAACCATTCGACAAAACCTCGCCGGAGGCCGTCCTGTTCCGGTGCAGCCAGCCAGTCCAGGGCCTGCTGACACTCAATCCATCGGCCCTGCTGGCCCTGTTTTGACGCCCATCAAGGCAGCCGATGCGTAGTGTGGTGGGCCCACATTAGCAGAGGCTAACGCAGAGGGGCGGCAAAACAGGGCCAGCCCTTCGGGTTGAGCCTGAAAACGCGCCGCTCCGCGTTGCTCGTCAGTCGTTTGGCGCCACCAAACTCGCTTCCTTGCGCCTTGATCGGCGCGTTTTCAGGCTCAACAGGGCCGATGGATTGAGTATCAACAGGCCCTAGAGAAGCGCCAGGACCTCTGTCACTTCGTCCAGCGAGCGTCGGTGCTCCAGCCGGAACAGCGCAGCCACCAGGTTATGCAGAGGGCTCAGGGCATCAGGATCAAAGGCCCCTTCATCCAGCAGCAGGAACGCCTGGTCCGGCTGAAAACCCTCCAGCCCTGCCGGGCAGCCCTGGACCAGATCAGCCAGCCGGGTGGGCGCCCGCCAACGGGCCTCGCCGTTATACAGCACTATCGGCAACACTGGCGGCAGCCTGCCCTCCTCGCCCAGCGCCTTCTGCTTGATCAGATCCTGATACAGCAGGCTGGTATACGACAGTATCCGCACCGGCATATAGCGATCCACTGTCGACTGGAACTCCAGCAGCAGATAGATATAAAGCCAGTCGCTGCCCCAGCGGACCCGCCAGATGGTATCCGCATGCCGGCTGCGCAGGTCATCGGTGACATAACTGCCGTTCATTTTTTCCAGCGAATCGAAATCCAGCTCCCTGACCCACTCACCCGGCACAAACCCAAGCAACAGGTCACGCACCATTTCCGGGTGCGAGAACAACAATCGATAGCTGGTGTCGTGATCATCCATGATCGCTCCGCCGCTCCTGTACGTGAGCAGAGAGTATGACCAGGAGGGGACGGCGTAGCTGTCAGCCAACGCCGACAGCGGTGTAAGCCATCGGCGCTGATTCAGGTCAGCCAGAGAGGAAGGATAAAGAGAAGAAGTTTAGCGGCAGGGTCAGGCGTCGGGCATCAGGCGCTGACGGGCGGTGAGGTATTCCAGGATCTGCGCGACGCAGGCTTCCACCGTCGCGCTGTCGGTGCAGACATTGATCTCCGGGCGCTCGGGGGCCTCGTACGGGCTGTCGATACCGGTGAAGTCGCGGATGAGCCCCGCCCGCGCCTTGCTGTACAGCCCCTTGGGGTCGCGCTGTTCGCACTTGCCGAGTGAGGCGTTGACATACACCTCGATGAACTCGCCTTCAGCGAACAATGCACGCGCTGCATCGCGGTCTGCACGGAACGGCGAAATGAAAGCGCTGATCACGATCAACCCGGCATCCACCATCAGCCGCGACAGCTCACCGACGCGGCGGATATTTTCCGTGCGGTCGGCATCGGACATGCCGAGGTCCTTGTTCAGGCCGTGGCGCACATTGTCGCCGTCCAGCAGGTAGGTGTGGCGCCCCTGTTCAAACAGGGCCACTTCCAGCGCGTTGGCCAGGGTGGACTTGCCGGAGCCGGACAGGCCGGTCAGCCAGAGGCAGCAGCCGCGCTGGCCTTTAAGGCGGTCACGATCCTCGCGGGAGACGCTACCCTGGTGCCAAACCACCTCTGCCGGGCTGTCGTTATCACGCTGTTCATATGGGGTTTTCATCACACAAGTCCTTTGTCTGGGCGCGGGCATACTGCCATAACGCGTACAAAAGCTGAACTCAGGGGTTAAAAGGCCAGATCAGGGGAATAATGCTCAGCGACACCAACGCGGCCAACACGCTCATGGGGATGCCGAGGCGCAGGTAATCAGCCAGTCGATATCCACCTGGCCCCATTACCATCATGTTGGTCTGGTACCCCAGTGGCGTCATGAAGCTCGCCGAGGCCGCAAACATCACCGCGACAATAAATGGCAATGGGCTAACCCCTGCCATCTCGGCAATACTGAGCGCCAGGGGAAAGATCAATACTGCTGCGGCGTTGTTGGTGACCAGCTCCGTCACCAGCACTGTAATCAGATACACCAGGACCAGCGCCAACCAGGGCGACGCATCAAGCTGGCTGAACACGCCACCCACCAGCCACTGCGCAGCGCCGCTGCTGCTCATCCCCTCGCCCAGCGCAAACGACGCGCCAATCACCACCAGCACCGGCAAATTCACACTGACCATCATGCGCGCCCGGTTCGCCGTCACACAGCGCGTCCCGAGCAACAGGCCACAGGCAATCAATACCGACTCCAGCACCGATACCCAGCCCAGCACGTTAAGCAATACCATGCCGACCAGAATGGACACGGCCAGCGGTGCCTTGCGGAAATCCGGCGGCGCCGAATCATGCAACGGGCTCACCAGCATGAAATCCCGTCGATAACGGTACTGTTCGACAAACGCCTGACCGGTTTCCAGCAGCAATGTGTCACCCACCCGCAATACAATGTCGCCGACCTTGCCGCTGAGCCGCTCACCATGGCGGTTTACACTCAGGATGGCCGCCTGGTAATGCGTGCGGAAGGCGCTGTCACGCACGGTTTTACCTACTCCGGGAAATTCACGGCCCAGCACCACCTCCACCAGACAGCGCTGGTGATTGCGCAGCTTCAGCTTGTGCACACCACCGGCCGGCACCAGGCCATTGATGCGCTGCAGCTCTCGTGCACACTCCGGCGCACCGATAAAGACCAGCCGATCCCCTTCCGCCAACGACATATCCGGCGACACCGCCGTATAAAGATGCTCACCGCGCTCAACCTCCGTCAGGTAGCCATGGGCCAGATTACGCAGCCCGGCCTCACGGATGCTCCGCCCCGCCAGTGGGCTTTTGGGCGCCACATTCATTTCAACACGGTATTCGCGCGCGTTTTCCAATTGCTCCATCAGGCCGTCACGGGCCGGCAGCATACGATGGCCGATCAACACCAGATAAGCGCCACAGACCAGCAACAACGGCACACCCACCCAGGCAATATCAAAGATACCAAACGCTGGCAGCCCGTTTTTCTGTACCAGGCCATCCACCACCAGGTTGGTACTTGTGCCAATCAGCGTACAGGTGCCCCCGAGGATCGCGGCATAACTCAACGGCAGAAGTAGACGTGACGGCGACAGCTTCAAACGTTGCGCCCATTCCTGCACTGCGGGAATCATCATCGCCACGACGGTGGTGTTATTCAGGAACGCACTGAGTAACGCCGTCGGCATCACCACGCGCCCTAACGCACGCCCGAGCGTCGAGGGTTGGCCCAGCAACCGATGGGCCAGCCAATAGATCGCGCCAGTGTCACGCAGGGCCGCTGCCACCACATACAGCGCCGCGACCGTCATCAGGCCCGGATTGGCAAAGCCCGACAATGCCTGCGCGGGTGATACCACGCCTGTGAGCAACAACATGGCCAGTGCAGCCATCATGATCAGGTCGGCGGGGAGGCGATTGGTGGCCAGCAAGGCCAGCACACCCAGTACGCTCAGCAGGGAAACTGCGATATCAAACGTCATGCAGGCCCGGCCCGGTCATACCGCAAGAGCCATGACAGCGCGTAACACGTCACAGGTCCTGGCAATCTCGGCTTCTGTAAGCGTGGGATGCACCAGAAACATCAGACTGGTTTCCCCCAGCTCACGCGCCACCGGCAGCCGCTCCGCTGGCCGCCAGGGCGTGCCATCGAACGCCTTTTCGAGATAGACCTCTGAACAGGAGCCTGAATAACAGGGCACGCCACGGGCCACGATCTCGGCGATGATGCGGTCGCGGTCCCAGCCCGGCTTGAGCTGGTCGGGCTCCACAAACACATAGCACTTATACGCAGCATGAACGATGTCATCCGCCACGGCAGGCACTCGCAGGCCTGCAAGCGCCCGGGCAGTTGTCCAGATGCGCTCTGCGTTCGCGGCGCGTTGCGCCTGCCAGGCCGGCATACGCTGCAACTGAATGCGCCCGATCACCGCCTGCATTTCCAGCATGCGCCAGTTCGTGCCGAAGCTTTCATGCAACCAGCGGAAGCCCGGCGGGTGCTCACGCTCATACACCGCCTCCCAGCTTTTGCCGTGGTCCTTGAAACTCCACATGCGCGACCAGAGCGCCCGGTCATTGGTGGTGACCATGCCCCCTTCCCCGCCGGTCGTCATGATCTTGTCCTGGCAAAACGACCAGGCGCCGATATGGCCGATACTCCCGACGGCGCGCCCCTTGTAACGCGCGCCATGGGCCTGGGCGCAGTCTTCGATGACCTTGAAATCATGTTCACTGGCCAGCGCCATGATCGGGTCCATGTCGCAGGGCATGCCGGCCAGGTGCACACAAATGACGGCCCGTGTCCGGGGCGAGAGCACGGCCTTGATGGTGTCCGGGGAAATGTTCTGGGAATCGCGGTCCACCTCTGCAAACACCGGCACGGCGCCTGCGTTGACCACGGAAGACACTGAAGCGAGGAAGGTCCGGGGCGTGACGATCACCTCGTCCCCTTCCCCGATGCCCAATGCTTGCAGTGCCACATCCAGCGCCACGGTGCCGTTGGCCAGCGCTATCGCGTACTCGGTTTCCGCGAACGCCGCAAACTCCTTTTCAAAGGTACGGCATTCCTGACCGGTCCAGTAATTGACTTTATTCGAGAGCAGGACACGGGATACCGCGTCGGCTTCTTCCTGAGTGAAGGAAGGCCAGGGAGAGAATGGGGTGTTGAGCATGGTGGAATCCGTCAGGTATCGGGTAGTAAAACAAGAATCTCTCGGTCAGCTTTTAAGAATACTCATTGCTGAAAACGTTACTGCGTCACTTCGACTCCAAAACCATACATGCTGCATAGTCGCCGCTTGGCACAGCACGGTCTTTCGTTTAATGCGGCAGGACATTCTGTTTGGGAAGCATCGAGGTTAGCCAGAACGTTTACGCCATGCTTGCGGGTCCTTTCTGGCATGAAAAACTGCGGCAATAATCACACGATCATGTTTAACCAGATAAAATAGCCGATAAGGAAAGCGCCTGATTGGAATACGCCTTATTTCTTTATGAATCGGTTGATATATCAGTGGGTTTCTTCTCAGTTTACCCAGCGCCTCTTCGAGGCAAAGCAGGAAATCGTGACCAAGACCTTCTCTTTTTTCCTCGTAGTAATCGAAACATGCGTCAATATCAAACTCTGCCTCTTTCCGGAAAGTGAGCCTGTACATCATTTCTTTGACAATATCCGGGCCTTGACCTCCGACCATGAATCGCCTTCGTCCTGGTCTATTCCGAACTCGGAGAGCCGACGATCAAGCTCTTCCCTCTGAGCCTCAGAGAGAGGGATATCTGCATTTTCCGCAACGACGCTATCCCACAAAGCCTCCGCGAGCAGAATTCGTTCAGACACTGTAAGAGATTGAATTTCCATAGGATATCCCTTATATCACACAAGCATACCTGAATCTTACCGCATACTCAGTGGACCTAACCAGCCCCCCCGGCTGCTGGAATACAAGCGCCATTCGAATTCTGACCAATCGGCAGCAGACCGGCTCCCCCACAAAAGATGCCCACCCGATACAGGCCTTGCTGACCTTGCTGAATTTAGTATCAAACCCTCCTGATAGAAGCACGCGCTACACTTGCCATGCGGCCGCCGATGCGCAGCCAGCAAGGACAGTAGTGCGCCGCGCCCACAAGAGAAACACTCAGGCAGCTCATATAGGCATAGTTAATCGGAAAATATCCGACTATCTACGCATAATTAACAGAAACGGCCCTTATGTCGAACTTTCGGAGGTATCAGGCAAAATATACCATCACATCAGGCGCGCGACCTATGAAAGGTTGTGAGCCCGTTGGGTTGGTAAAATAAATACGGAGCAGGAAATTTCTGTCAAAACTCCAATTAGCATAAAAAGTGATCACCAGCTTGAAAAAAAGGTTTCGTAGCGCCGCTGCTTGCCTGGAACACACGTCAGAAGATTTCGCTCTCGAAATCAGGACGAGTCGGAATGGCAACCTGCGGCAGGGAGGCCTTGGTGGCCATCTGCAAGAAATCCTGTCGCCAGTAAGGCCAGGCAGTCAACACAACCTGGCGCAGGGTCTCAGCCCCTTGAGCCTCAATATCAAAACTCTCTGGTGCCACAAAAACCAACCCGTAGTCTGCCTCGACACTAGCCGCTACATTCTTCTCGTCTGAAGCAAGGGTCCATCTGAGCCCTGTACTCACTATATAGCGGACGAGCGTGCGGTCGTTTTCCTTAGGCAACAAAGTGCAGGATCTGACCCCTGCTTTCATCTCAATCCTGTATTCTGACCAATCAGCTACTACCGGGAAAAAATCATCTTTCATGGCCAGGACATGCCCACGAAGAGCGATATCCACGAGTTTCAGTTGCATCAGTGCCTCCACTCCGGCGCGCTACACTCAACCGGTCGCCACTCTACGGCACGCGTCGCTCGGGGTGGCTCCCCGATACGCCTCAACATGGCAACAAGGCGTTCGCTCACCTCCTCTTCTTCATTCATATGTCGCCTGAAGGCAGTGAAACCGTCCAACATGGACACATAAAACACCAGATCTTTCCCAAGCGAGTCAAGTATCGCGATGTCCGGCTTGGAAACGCTCTCAGTCAGCACTAGCTCAGGTGTCTCTCCCGACAGAACTACCCTCGCCTCAGGTACCGCATCAAACACACGCAACAAACGATCCATCGCCTGTGACTGAGCCACATCGTCCGCTTCGTACTTCGCGAAAGCCACTGGTCCGCCGCCGAAAACCTCGGCGGCCCGCTTTTGGCTCAGCCCGTGCCGCTCGCGTATGGCCCTGATCTCGGCGCCTGTCAATAAGCCTTCCGCCATCTTGCGAAAGGCCAAGCGCTGTCGCTTGTTGTCGCGCTCTTGCTCGGGGGTATGGAAACTGCACCCGCACGATGCGCACTCTGTAGCACGAATCGGCAGCGTCCTCATAAATTCGCCCGCCTTGAGCGCCACATCCTCCACCACTTCGACGAGCTGATCGCTATCGCACACAAGGCATTTATTTATTGTCATATGCAGCCTCACGAAGAAGTATGACAAGAAACCATGTAAATCAGCATCTGCCTGGCCCCTATGCACCCCCTTTTACAAACAAGGAAACGCAGTGCAATCGCAGGCCGACCAGAGCGGAGGCCGGCACCAACCCAACCCATCAATCCCGTTTGCCACGCCCTCTGTCGCTCCCCCCGAACGGCGCGACGGTCGCCTCCCCTTCCTGGCTGATGCCATCTCGTTTGAAGACTTTCCAGATCGTCAGAAATAAAATGCGGATATCCAGCCACAGCGAACGGTTGTCGACATACCACACATCTAGGTCAAACTTTTGTTCCCAGCTTATGGCGTTGCGGCCGTTGATCTGCGCCCAGCCGGTGATGCCGGGGCGGACTTCGTGGCGGCGGCGCTGGTGGTCGTTGTAGAGGGGAAGATATTGCATCAGTAGCGGACGCGGGCCGACCAGGCTCATTTCACCGCGCAGGACGTTGAGCAGTTCGGGCAGTTCATCCAGGGAGGTGGAGCGCAGGAGACGGCCAAAGCGGGTTAGCCGTACGTGGTCGGGTAGCAACTGGCCATTGGCGTCGCGCTCGTCCGTCATGGTGCGGAATTTGTACATGCGGAAGGGTTTGCCATTCAGCCCAGGACGGGTCTGGATGAACAGGACTGGGCGGCCAAGTTTCAAGGCAACGCACAACGCAATGAGCAAACCGGCGGGCATGATCAACGGCGCAGAAAGAAGAATAAGAGCAACGTCAAAAATCCGTTTCACTTCTGGTAACCCTTAAAGAGAGAGATAATCTATCCGCGAGCCCTTGGCCTAGCTGGCACACCCACCACACAGGAACCTGGCGGTATATCCGATACCACCGCCGCACAAGCGCCCACTGTAACGTCACTACCAATGACAGTCCCTTGCCGTACCACTGCGCCTATCCCCACCCAAGAATGAGTTCCCACAGACACATTGCCCGCTAGGTTAGCACCAGGGCTGATATGCACAAAGTCATCCAGCCGACAATCATGGTCCACCGTGGCGCCGGTATTGATGATCACCCCTTTGCCAAGAGTGGCATCCACATTGATCACCACGTTGGCAAAGACAACCGTACCCGGACCCAACGTGGCATAACGGCTGATCTGTGCGGAGGGATGGATCAGTGTAGCAAGCTTGGCGCCCCTGGCCTCGAGTTCAAGCAGCCGCTCGGCGCGGACCTGGTTGTTGCCGATGGCCACGACGATGCCATCGAACTCATCCAGGCGATGGTTCAACTCGTCCAGGCTGCCTTCAATGGGCCAATGGCTGCTTTGGGTGATACCGGGCCAGATATTGTCGAAGAATGACACACGGAACCCCAAAAGTTCTGCCATATCAGCAACAACCTTGCCGTGACCGCTTGCACCAAGCAATGCAAGGCTCTTCATGCGATACTCCCATCAGGCCGAATCCGATTCAGGACTTTATCGATAGACAGGCTATATGCTCCGATAGAGGTTCAGAGCAAGTCATCTACTTTTAGCAACAGTTTCAAAAATTTCAACAAAACGTCTCACCCCCACTTCGCAAGCCAGGTTATTTTTATACCAATCCATTCCACGGCGTCCCATTGCAGCACGTTCCTCAGGGGGAACGCGATAGAAGCGCAATGCCGTATCCGCAATTGATACCGCATCTTCCGGCTCTGCCACCTCGCCACAACCCGACTGAACAACAAGATCCGCCGCATCACCACGGACCGCCATAAGCAAAGGCTTTCCAATAGCCATATATGCCTGGGTTTTTGAGGGTACAGTGATTCTGAAAAGCGGGTCGTCCCGCAAATGAACAAGCAGTACATCTGCTGCCGCCAGGACATTGCCTACCTGATTCATAGGCATTCTCGGCAAAAATAGGATATTTGAAGGAGACACCCGGGCAGCGACATCCTTCAGCCTTTCGACCTCAATTCCGCCGCCCACGAAAACAAACTGAATTTCCGGCTGAATCGTCGCGACACGCGCTGCGGCTTCGATAACGGATTCCAGTCCTTGCGCCTTTCCCATAGTACCAGCGAAGATAATATTAAACCGGCCTACGAGAGACGCCGGGAATTCGGGGGCATCAGGGAGTGACAAAGCCCCCCCGTCACACCAGTTATGCACAACGTGAATTTTTTCCTCTGGAACTCCCCGGTCCACAAGGAGCCGTTTAAAACCTGGAGAGAGCACAACCAGAGCAGCTGCGCGTCGATACACCCATTTACAGATCCAGCCAATAACCGACAGCGCCCGCTGGTTATTAAGCATACCGGTCGCTTTCAGCGTATCCGGCCACATGTCCTGGATGTCGTAAACAATCGGTGTTCGACGGAAGAATCCGACCAACGCCGCTGACATGCCGACTGTCAAAGGCGGATGATATGCGTATATGACGTCTGCCTTACGTGTCCCGAAAATACCAAATACCAATGATGAAATGGCGAAACTTATATAATTCAAGGCACGCCGAACAGCAGAACCGTCATGGCTTGGATAAAGCGGAACACGACAAATATCCACACCTTCAATGCACTGTCGCTGTAACACGCGCATTCTGTAACCTGGATAAAGCGACCCTCCAGGGTAATTAGGGAATCCAGTAATAACCTGGACCTCATGCCCCTGTCTGACCAACTCCCGAGCGAATGCCTGCCCTTTAAAGGTTGGCTCCGGGTCATACCATTGTGTAATCAGAAGTATCTTCAAAACTCTTTCCACACCACACGCCGCACGTAATCCGTATAGCTCAATATGATACGGACAACCTTTTCACTGACATTGGGCATGCTGTAGTCTCCCACGATGCGCAAGGTCCTATGATCGCCACTTTTCTGGTGTTCCAGTATCTGCAGAGCCTGCAATACTCTCTCTGCCCCAAGCCCGGTCATCATGACCGCGGCTTCCTCCATACCTTCCGGGCGCTCGTGCGCCTCCCGCAGATTCAAAGCTGGGAAATTAAGAATGGAAGACTCCTCGTTTATCGTGCCGCTATCGGACAACACCGCCTTAGCAGCTATTTGGAGGCGATTATAATCAGTGAAACCTAGGGGTTTGAGCAGGCGAATAAGAGGATGGAAATCCACCCCTATCGCATCTATACGTTTTTGCGTTCGCGGATGTGTTGAAACAATGACAGGAAACCCGTATGTCTTTGCGACAGCATTTAGTGTTTCTATTAATCCAGTAAAGTTTCTGTCTGAATCCACATTTTCTTCCCGGTGAGCACTCACCAGGAAGTAACGCCCTTCTTCCAACTCCAGGCGCGTCAGTATATCTGACTGGGTTATCCGGTCACGATAATGATTCAGCACCTCGAACATTGGGCTGCCGGTTTTGATGACCTGGTCCGGAGGCAAACCTTCACGCAGGAGGTAGTCTTTGGCAATGGTGCTATAAGTCAAATTGATATCGGCGGTATGGTCGACTATGCGGCGGTTAATTTCCTCGGGAACTCTCATATCAAAGCAACGATTCCCAGCCTCCATGTGGAAGATAGGAACCTTGCGACGTTTCGCAGGAATAGCAGCCATACAGCTGTTGGTATCCCCCAGAACCAAAAGAGCTTCCGGCGAAACATCCGCCAACACGCGGTCCACCGCAATAATAACGTTGCCGATGGTCTCAGCCCCGCTAGCTCCGGCTGCGTTGAGGAAGTAGTCAGGCTTTCGTATGCCAAGATCATCAAAAAAAATCTGATTCAATTCATAGTCATAATTCTGTCCGGTATGAACCACGATGTGTTCACAATACCTATCCAAAGCAGCCATGACACGAGAAAGCCGGATAATCTCCGGCCTCGTCCCAACCACGGTCATTACCTTCATCTTTTTCACGTAAAGCTCCTCAGGGTGCCGTACCCACCGGCAAGGCGTAGGTATCTGGCTTCTCCCGGTCAAAGATTTCGTTGGCCCACAGCATGACAACCATCTCATCATCGCCGACATTGGTAATATCGTGTGTCCATCCAGGGACCGTCTCTACAATTCTGGACTCTTCACCGGAGACAAACAGTTCATAAAACTCACCGGACAGAATATGGCGGAAACGGAAGCATGCCTTCCCTTTGATTACCAGAAACTTCTCGGTCTTGGAATGGTGGTAGTGGCCCCCACGCGTAATACCGGGGTGCGCAGTAAAAAATGAGAACTGACCTGAATCCCAGGTTTTTAGCATTTCAACGAACACACCACGCTGATCCGCATGTCTCGGTACCTGGTAGTCAAATTTTTCCGGTGGAAGATAACTGACATAGGTTGAATATAGTGCTCGAACCAAGCCAGAGCCAACCGGCTCAGTAGTCAAGCTATGCCGGCTATCCCGGAATTTTTCCAATTGCGCCGCCAGTTCGCCCACGGTGATACGATACTGAGGAGAAATTTCCGCAAAAGGAGTGCCGGATTTCTTACCTTCCATTACCGCCACAAAATCATCCACAACGTCATCAACGTAAACCAAGGTAATCTGTGCTTCGGCATTATTGATACGGATAGGCAAATCACGAGCGATATTATGACAGAAAGTGGCTACCGCCGAGTTATAGTTCGGCCTTGCCCATTTTCCAAACACATTCGGCAGACGATAGATGTGTACCGGAAAACCGTCCTGGCGCAAGGCCAGCAAGGCCTCTTCTGCGGCACGCTTGCTATGGCCATAAGGGTTGTCCTGTGCCGCCTGTGTTGAGGAGGTATAAAGCACTGGCACCTTACGCCCGGCGCTTTCCAGCGCCCGAGCCAGTGACGCAGTGATGTCAAAATTCTCCTGAAAGCCTTCCTCCTGCGGAGGGCGGTTGACACCAGCCAAATGAAAAACAAATTCTGCCTGCGCCACCAGGCCAGGCAGGTCTGCCGGCGAAGAGTTGCGGTTAAAGGTGAGAATTTCTATATCTTTTCGTTCTGAAAGATAGACGGACAGATTCTTGCCTAGAAAACCTTCTGAGCCGGTTATCAGAATCTTCACTGGATGCACTCCATTGCACTCATTCTTCGGGGGTGGCATGCTCGCCGCGCTGAATTGCCCGGATAAAGTCCAGCTTCAGCAACAATTCCTGCATGCCAGCTACATCAAGTCTCTGTGTATTGTGTGAATTGTAATCTTCGCTTCGGGAAATTTTTTCTTCCCCCTGCTCTACGAACTTGGCGTAGTTTAAATCACGCAGATCCGGCGGCACTCGGAAGTAGCTGCCCATGTCTTCGGCGCAAGCCATTTCCTCCCTGCTCAGCAGAGCCTCGAAGGCCTTTTCACCGTGACGAGTACCAATCACCTGTATCGGATAATCAGGCCGCCCCAGCAGATCAGTAAGTGCGCTGGCCAGGACATCAATCGTTGCCGCCGGCGCCTTCTGGACAAATATATCCCCGTTATTACCGTGCTCAAAAGCGTAAAGCACCAAATCCACAGCATCAGCGAGCGTCATCATGAAACGCGTCATGGTGGGGTCGGTAATCGTCAGCGGCTTACCTGCACGTATTTGTTCAACAAACAACGGAATGACAGATCCTCTGGATGCCATAACGTTGCCATACCGCGTACCACAAATTACCGTGCCGAACCCTTCGAGGTTACGTGATTTAGCCACCATGACTTTTTCCATCATGGCTTTGGAAATTCCCATGGCGTTAATAGGGTATACGGCCTTGTCGGTACTCAGGCATACCACTCGCTTCACACTGTTCTGAATAGCAGCCTCCAACACGTTCTCGGTGCCGATTACGTTTGTTTTGACTGCTTCCATCGGATGAAACTCGCAGGATGGAACCTGCTTAAGCGCCGCAGCATGGAATATGTAGTCCACACCACGCGTAGCGTTTAATATGCTTTGATAATCACGCACATCACCAATATAGAACTTCAACTTATCGGATACATACCGCTTCCGCATGTCATCTTGCTTTTTCTCATCCCGACTGAATATCCTTACTTCTTCAATACTGGAAGATAAAAACCTGCGCAAAACAGCGTTACCAAACGATCCTGTCCCACCAGTTATGAGAAGCTTTTTTCCATCAAAAATCATCATCCGCTCCCGCCTATCGCTCCATAACGCAATTATGGCAGCCACAGGACAAATTAAACTCCATGGATTATACCGAAGCAAAAAACCTGACTAACTAGAAAATAATCCTATGTATGCTTTCCTTGAGGAATCCAGATCCAGCTCGGAAAGAATGTAATCTCTGCATCTAACACCGATAGCAGTTAGCTCTTTATTCTTCTTACACAAAAGAGCCGATAATGCAGCTACGGCTTCTTCCAAATTTTCCGGGTCCACCACCTGGCCACCAAAATCGGAAACGCCCAACCACGGAAGTCCCGATGACATGACAATGGGCAAACCGTTAAGCATTGCTTCAACAGCTGAATGGCAGAAATTTTCAGACAACGCAGGATGAAAGTAGATATCTGCACCACAATAGTACAACAATAAAGACTCTCTATCCTTTTCACCGACAAACTGTACATTATCAATGTCCAGCCTGCACATTATTTCCATAAGCTGGCTGTAATACTGCTTGTTTTCTATCGGGCCAACAACGATAAAGTCAGCAATACCCTTGAAGTGCTGCGCGGCATGAAGCAATAACTCATAATTTTTTATAGGAGAGACTCTTCCCACACTTAGCACTCTTTTTACGGTTCTGCTTTCGCGTTCTCCAGATGGCAACACATCCCTCTCCTGGAGCAAGCGAAAGTCAGGTAAATTCGGCACTACCATATATTGAAATTCTTCGCCGAACAAAGCGCGAACACGATTTTCTTCATGAACACTTGTGAGGTGAAGAATGGATCGCTTTCTAATCAAGAACAGGAAGAACCTAAACACATTCATATAAATCTTCTTGGTTTTTTTCTTGTTTGATACCGCCGCCTCAAATAATTGACCTCTAATAGATACAATCAACTTCGCTCTGGGAAAAAACAGACACAGCAGGAGCGGGATCAATGAAGAAAATGGATCATAAAATGCGTTTATTGATATAGTAGCCTTTCCCCTAGCCTTTATTAGTTCAAAAAGCAAAACAAAAGGAACAGAAAACTTCCCACAGGAAATATACGTAAGATCGGCAGGAGCGAGGTCACTCTTGTTAAAATAGAGCCGTGTTCTATCTATATCGCGCTTGCTCGTAATGACAGAGACGTCCATACTCGGCGATAAGCATAGAGCCAATGATGTACAAGTAACTGCGGGCCCTCCAGCCTTAAAAGCAGGATAGAAATATGGGGCAAGCATTATAACTTTTTGCATGCTTTTCATCGACGCCAGGGTACTGTGGGAGGGATTGCTGCATCAGAAACGATGCATTCCAGGAAGTATTCAGCGATAGCATCTGCAGAAATAGCGCGTTCAAAGAAGGATATGATTTGAGATGGGTGAAACTCCATGTTCAACATCTTTTCCATGGAAGATGCAAGATCCTCATAACTGCCGGAAGAAAAAACTTCTCCATTTAGCCCACTTCTAATAACAGATTTAGCGCCGCACGCGTCGCTGACCAGACAAGGGATGCCTGCGGCCAAGCATTCATTGACTACATATCCCCAGCCATCATGTCTAGATGGAAGAATCAAGCAGTCATAGTCCTTGAAACGCCTCTTTAACTCCTGATTATCCACAACGCCCAAGTAGTTTATATTCGCCAGTTGGCCCATTTTTTCTGCCAACTTTGGTTCCATACACCTTCCAATCACACTAAACTCGTAACGCGGATAATTGCTGGCTGCTTGCAGATATATATCTATACCTTTCTGGCTCTCCACTCGGCCAATATAAACGAATTTCCTTAAAGCTACCGTATCGCTATTCTTCTTCTCTATTCCCGTCGGCCCGGCATATAGGAACTCATAAACCGGGTACGCTCCAGAAGATAAAGCCTCCACCCATTTTTTTGTATTCTCACCTATGCAAAATATACCATCTATAATACTGGATCTATATTTCAACCAGAAAGAGTACTTGATATTTCTCAGAAATCCCTTCAGCCCGTTTAAGTTCGGTTTTTCAGTAAGTAGATACAGCTTTCCCTTTGCGGCGCTTACTTTTTTCATCACGTTATCAAAATCGCGATATACACCCAGGCCCGATACCACGTGAATTCCTGACCAATCCAGACTTTCTTCGTCAATGCGATCGAACGAGATCACCGTCACACTGTTCAATTGCGGGGGCAACCATCCCTCGTCGACTCTAGCACTGATCTTACTGTCCCTGACAATAAGACAAACGTCAGATTTGCTGGCCAATGCTTCCAAAAGATCGGATTGGTGAATTGATAAGGTATTTTGCCAAAAGTAAATGGGGCTCATAGCTTCTCACTTTTTGTCTCGTCATTGAGAAGCAAGCCTGACACTATCAACCAATGGAAGAATCCCACCCCCCCCATAGAAAATAACACCGCCTCACCAATATTTACGGAAAGAATGGAAACAAAGACAGGGATGGCAAAGAAGTAATTAACCGACCTGCGCATAGCACGAAGTAACGATATTAAGAAAAAGCAGAACAACAGGAGTCCTGGAAAACCGACTTCTTCCAAAAGCGCAATGAAAGCCACACCCTTTTCGACCGTAAGAGAGATCGGTAGGCCAAAGAGCGGATCATAAACAGCGCCACTCAGGTCTTTGTCACTAGGAATGCCAAAACCTATACCTAGCAACCAGTTTTCACTGATATTATCAAATGATTTATCGAGTATGTAACCTCTGCTCAGGTAAAAGCCTTCTCCCAAGCTTACGGCATCGTATCCTTTGAATACTATTGCTTCCATTCCCTCGCTAAATCTGGCGCTTCTGCTTTCATCCAGCTGCACCAAGGAGAAACCAGCGAGGAAAACGGGAGCGAATATAGCCGTATAAACGAAACCTCGTTTTATATTATTTTTAAAGAATAGGAATATCAGAGATACCAAGCCCAAGCCTAACGACAACATCGCTGTTCGTGACTCAGTCATGATGATAAAAAGGCAACCAATCCCCACCCAGCCGATAATCCTGGGGTTGGCTTTGCGAAGCTCGTCAAAATTCATAGCTATCATAGCAACGACTAGTGGAGAAAGGACAATTCCAAAAGCTTGCGGGTGTTGAGTGATACCCTGAAAGCCATGACCATTTCTCTCATATCCTATTCCACTGAATAGTGCAATCAAGGAAGTTATAATTAGGAATTTATAGAATGAATCCAACAAAAATTGGAAGCGCTCAGATGTCCAGTCAGTGCCCGGCTTTGAGAAAATGATTATTGATGATGATATAAAGGCATAGAAAGAGAATATCTTAAAAGCCGAGATCAAGAAACTTTCACTAGAAAAAGATGACGCCAATAGCCCCCAACCAAAGAAGGCCGATATCCATAGCACAGAGCGAGGCACACTTTTGTTTTTCAAAGCTATATAAATAGCAAAGAAAAACAGAGCAAATGTTGGAAGCCACTTTGTTAGCGCGTCTAAATCAATATCTTTCGAAATGGCAGGGTTGACAAATGATGAAAACCAGCCTCCCAACAAGAACGAGTATAACAAGAATATTCGTCCTGAAAGTATCCAGCATGGTATGGAAAGGTATAATGCCGAACTTCCACCAGAGATGGTAGAGAGTATTAAAAACAGAATATTTCGGAGATGAGATTTAATAGTTTCCATCAAGAGACTTTACTTTCCTGGCTGGCACACCGGCGTATAGTGACCCACCATCTAAATTATCTGTAACCACCGCACCTGCCGCAACAACCGTTCCGGCACCTATGGTGACTCCGCCGAGAATTAACACACGGGCCCCAATCCAGCACCCATCACTAATAGTGACTGGTTCATTACTTCCTTTCCCTGCCCGCCGCGTTTCATTGCCGATTTCATGACCGCCAGTAATAATGCTTACTTCCGGGCCGATATCAACACCCCGCCCTACTGAAATATCTGCAGACGATGTATAGAAAGTTACTCTGTGCCCAATAAAACTTGGCCCACCTACCTTTACCCTGCCACACCCAACCACTTTGAATGTACTTGATATGACAGTATCCGGACTAATCGATACACCAGCACGAGATAGAAGAAATACTTTGAATCTATTCAATCTCAATAGAGGCAAAATCTCCATCCCCAATGCGATCAGCTGCCTTGCATAGGAGAGGCCGTTACTTCGCAATGCTTTCATAAAATTCCATCTCATTTTTCAATACTGTCTTCAGCGTCTCAACACCTATATCTTCTTTAGGAACTATCATTTTGGACGAATTATTGATTCTCATGAAAAACGCTTTGATTGCCTGAGAGTATTTTTTTGGAACAATCTTTCTCATAATGGAAAATACTCGATTCTGCGAGAAAAGAATCTTGTTCAACAACTTGGAATTAGGGTTATATGCCTCATTGGCTCGTGCACTGGTTAGCTCAATTTGCCGATTCAATCCAAGAAAAGGCTGCAGCTTCATAGCCAAAAGGCTCGGCGAGTTCAAATCCGAGATATCAATTATCGCCACATTGCCCCCCCCCACTTTTTGAACAAGGCATTCTATTTTTTCCTTGTAGAATGAATAGTCCAAATACTGTGCCTCGTGGAGCATTCCTTTTCTATATAAATCAACTTCCTGATCCAGTACTTTATCCATAGGTCTTGGCTCTGTCCCTCTATTGAAATTATGTTTATAGTGAGAAACATATCTTTCTGCCGGATCCCTTACACAGACTAAAAACTTGGCCTGACTTAAAGGAACCCCCAGGTTAGCCGCAACCTCGAAGAAACCGTCAATATTTTTGATGTAGTTAGGGGTAGCATCTAAATAGTACAGGCATCCAGACTTCGCGCCCTTCGTATAAAGCCCAAGCCTTGCCTTCGCTTCGCTCAAGGTTTGGTTGAATATGTGAGGCTCTTTATTGACCGGCGTATATATGTAGTCAACGTCTTTCAGCATCGCTGCCAATGATGTCGTTCCACATTTAGGAAAGCCTAAGATAAATAGATTTGGGTTCATCAAACATTTCCACCTGCAATAAATTCCCTAAGCGCAGCGTTATTGAATAAGATCAATGAAAAAACATCATAGTCATAGTGGTGGTCGGCCGGATTCCTATTGTAAAGCCCCACTGAAAGCTCGCCACTCTCATCACATACGCATGGATCAAAATCTATATACGTAAATTCCCGTGGCACACTGTTACTCTTTAAATCGGCATTAAAGTTCAGCGTTAAGTTCTTTCTTTCACTGTATGACGCCTTGATTTTTGACCTTAAATTGGCGACCTCACCCATTTGATGTCCGTCACGAATGGTCGGCCATGGAACAGATAGAACTGCTATTTCTGCATTCGAGGCCAATTTTGCATGTGAAATAACCGAGAGGTAGCTTTCCAGTGCTTCTTGCGCGCTCTTTTCTATAGATAGCCCGTATTTTTCCGCCCGGAACCATATCACAAACCCAACATCTACTTCACCAAGATAGAAAATAATTCTTTTCCATTTTTTTCTTTCTATCTGGCTCTTGAATATTTTAAGAGCATTAGTGCTGGAATTCGGATTCTTCATCCCGGATGCGGTTGCCCCGGATACACTTATTACTCTAATGCCGCCTCTACATCTTTGTAATAGTGGTTTCTTGAACACTGCCGCGTGGGAATCGCCAAGCAAAAGCGTCTCTGCAGAAATCATTGCACGGAACTGCAGCAACTCCTCAACCAATCTATGGAACTTCCATTTCAATTTATCAACGAATTTCATTTTGGAGGACCCAACCTCCCCAGATAGCGGGGATTAAAATGGATAAGCAATACGCCACGATAAACGTGAGCAAACTCAGAGCGCCACTTAGCATTACGCTGAATGTGATAACAAACCCCATCCCTATGATTCCGCAAAGGCTCATCAAAAATTTCAATTTCTGCTTATTTGCGGCGATCATTACCAGGCCCGTCGGACCAACTGCCATATTTACCAGTTGAGCACCCAGGATTATCAACGCAAACTGCACTTGAAATTCCGTGCTGGAGAAATAGCCGAATAAAAGATACGATGCAGCAAGCCCTAATATGAACATCAGAGCCCCTATCTTAGCCATAATTCTTCTGGATTCGGCGACCCTTTCCTTCCATACAGCTATATTCTTTTTTCTCAAGAAAACAGCATCTTTATAGAATAAGTTAACTAACGCAGATCCAGAGAAAGCAACTATGTTGGA
Organism: Isoalcanivorax pacificus W11-5; assembly: GCF_000299335.2. Classification (NCBI taxonomy): domain Bacteria; kingdom Pseudomonadati; phylum Pseudomonadota; class Gammaproteobacteria; order Oceanospirillales; family Alcanivoracaceae; genus Isoalcanivorax; species Isoalcanivorax pacificus. The sequence goes on from NZ_CP004387.1 coordinate 2,351,936, forward strand.
AATTCTTGTATAGGCGAAGAAAGCCGTAACGTATTCTCCACTCAGGAAAAAAGACATTGTATATGGGACTGCGTAGCTCTGCGCAGCGATAAGAACTGATTCTCCATAGAACCAAGACTTCTCGCTCTCATCCATATTTTCAGCCTGATCGTATGCTTTGGAATTTATATACATTGCCAGAAGCAAGCACACCGCTACCAAGGCTGCTGCAAAAGAAAATATGCTCAGGAAATCTTCAAAGCATAGAGCGCCCAAAGCAAGCAAGTATATAAAGCTTTGCTTTACCAGTACCCCCAGCTTTGCATAGCCCCCTCCGATCAAAACGGAAGAGAGCACGATAAATCCGCATATAGCCGTATAAATCGAGCAATTTATGAAAAGAAGGCCCGGCTTACCTTCCCATATCGATAACAACATATTGACAAACAGACCCAACATTACGGCCTTCATCAGTATTCCATTTGCATAACTTATTGTTTTCGTTGCTCCTCTTCTTGCAGCCTCTCTCATTAAAATTTTTTCTGATCCAAAAAACAAAAGATACGAAATGATGTATTGCTTCGCAATCAGAGCTATTATGTCGCCAACATAATTATCACCAATTACTCTCCCCCCCAAGAAAACAAATAGCAAAGGAGCTATTGGCGCAGCCAGCTGTACCACCAGCATGTAAATGTACTTCTGATTATTGATGATCTTTGATAGTGCCTGGGAAAACATAAATATCCCTGAAGAATGCTTTTCACTTATAGAATAATAACCGGAATGAATATATCTGATGGCACCTCAATACGATCTGGTAATTCATAAACGAAGATCAGCGCTTTCTTTCCCTACAACGTACTTCAGGTCATAAAGCACGCTGGTTTTCTTTCCAAGAGATCTTATTTTTTCTGAACCCATCGCCCGAAACTGCTGATGTGATACTGCCAAAAGAATCGCATCATATGTGGACGGGGCTGGTGTACCTACCATCGTTACGCCGTACTCACGCGTTGCCTCTTCAACGTCCACCCATGGATCGTACACATCAACCTGTACTGAGTATTCTTGCAGATCGTTGATTACATCGGTTACGCGCGTATTCCGGATGTCGGGGCAGTTTTCCTTGAAAGCCAATCCCATCACCAGTACCCGACTGCCCTTTACCTGGATGGATTTGTGGAGCATTGCCTTAATCAGTTGACTGGCTACGTATTTACCCATAGCTGCATTGGTGCGGCGACCTGCCAGGATCACCTCGGGGTGGTACCCTATTTCAATGGCCTTGTGCGTCAAGTAGTAAGGATCAACCCCAATACAATGCCCACCTACCAGGCCGGGGCGGAAGGGTAAAAAGTTCCACTTTGTTCCGGCAGCTTCCAGTACTTCTTGAGTATCGATTTTCAGCTTGTTGAATATGATAGCCAACTCGTTTATCAAGGAAATGTTCAAGTCTCTCTGCGTGTTCTCTATCACTTTTGCTGCTTCCGCAACTTTTATACTCGTCGCTTTATAAGTCCCGGCCGTGATAATACTGCTGTAGAGCATGTCTACTTTGTCGGCAACTTCCGGGGTCGAGCCGGAAGTCACCTTCTTTATAGTGGTCACTCGATGCTCTTTGTCGCCAGGGTTAATTCGCTCTGGGCTGTAGCCGGCAAAGAAGTCTTGGTTGAACTTGAGGCCAGACACCTTTTCCAATACAGGTACGCAATCCTCTTCTGTCGCACCGGGATATACCGTGGACTCATATATCACAATATCGCCCTGCTTGAGCACCTGTCCGACTGTCTCAGATGCCCTGATAAGCGGCTTCAAATCAGGACGTTTATGCTCATCAATAGGCGTAGGCACAGTGACAATATAGATATTGCAACTTTCCAGGTCATTTAAATCCGAGCTAAAACCCAGTTTTTCAGCCAGCTCGATTTCCCCTGCTTCCACTTCCTTTGTGACATCAATTCCAGCACGCAGCTCATCAATGCGCTTCTGGTTAATATCAAATCCAACTACTTCATAGCACTTGCCAAACTCTACCGCTAGGGGCAATCCCACATAGCCCAGACCAATTACTGCAATCTTGATGTTGCCCAAATCAGTCATCTGTATTCCCTATGATCACGTGTTAGATATTCCCGCATCAGGCTCCGAAAGCCTGAACTCCATGTTCAGCCAGACTTTAGCGTTTAAACGAGCCCCGTCGTTTCTTCAGAAGCACAGCACACTTCAAGGCCAATGGTGCGATGCGTCTTGCTCTTTTATTTTACGGCGCTGCTATATTTAGGCATCAATAATAAAAATCATCTTTCTGCAATATGTTGGCTATTTGTTGGGCTGCACAGCCATCCCCGTAAGGATTATGCGCCCGGCTCATGGCCTCCCAGGCCGCCTCATCAGTCAGCAACTGATTCGCAGCCTCATAAATCACTTCAGTTTCTGTACCAACCAGTTTCACCGTACCGGCAGTCACAGCATCCGGCCGCTCTGTCGTATCACGCATCACCAGCACCGGCTTGCCCAGCGACGGCGCCTCTTCCTGAATCCCGCCCGAATCCGTAAGGATCAGCCTGGCGTTCATCATCAGCCACACAAATGGCAGGTAATCCTGCGGCGCGATGAGATGCACATTGTTCAGGCCGCTCAGCAGGCGGTTAACAGGTTGCTGCACGTTGGGGTTGAGATGCACCGGATACACAAAGTCATGATCGGGGTGCGCCGTGGCGAGCTGTGCAATGGCCTGGCAAATGCGCTCAAAGCCACCGCCGAAGCTTTCGCGCCGGTGGCCGGTGATCAGCACCATCGGGTGTTGTGTGCCGTAAGGGAGCTGTGTGGCGAGCTGGTCGCGCAGCGCTGCATCCTGGTCGATGCGGGCCTTGACCCACAGTAGCGCGTCGATGACGGTGTTGCCCGTGACCAGGATGCGGTCAGCAGGCACACCTTCTCGCAGCAGGTCATTTTTGGCCGTTTCGGTGGGCGCAAAGTGCAGGTTGGCCAGTACCCCCGTCAGCTTGCGATTCGCTTCTTCAGGCCAGGGCGATTGCAGGTTGCCGGAGCGCAGGCCGGCCTCGACGTGGCCAATGGGCACTTTCTCGTAGAAGGCGGCCAGGGACGCGGCGAAGGTGGTGGTGGTGTCGCCATGCACCAGGATCATGTCGGGCTTTTCTTCGCGGAGCACGTCGCGCAGGCCGAGCAGTATCCGGGTGGTGATGTCGTAGAGGTCCTGGCCTGGTGCCATGATGTTCAGGTCATGGTGCGGCACGATATCGAACAGGTGCAGTACCTGGTCCAGCATTTCGCGGTGCTGGGCGGTGACGCAGACGCGGGAGTCGATGCCTTCTGCGGCGTCCAGGGCCTTGACCACCGGGGCCATCTTGATGGCCTCGGGGCGGGTGCCGAAGACGCACATGATTTTTTTGGGTGGAGTCATTTGAGTCATTGTTCCATGGAGCCGAGGGGTACATGCCTGGGGTGGTGTGGTGGGATTCGCTTTGCTCTTCCCACCCTACGGGTAATTATTTTTTTCGGGGTTATAACCAGGTTGCGATTTGTTTCAATGCATCTTCCCAGGCCTTGATCATGGCCGATGCCACCTCCGGGAAGCGTGGGTCCGCCAGCAAGCTAGCTCCCACAGTGGCGATGTGGCGAATCCGGGCACCGCCCTTACATCAGTGGCTAGAACATCAGTGCGTGATGAATGGGGTGTTCCGGCTTATATCGGCTTTTCAGGCATTCCGAAAGCGCGGCGGAGAATTCGTCGCTGAGCACCCGAAGCCCCTGGTACTCCGTGCTCCCCGTGCGATCCTCCTTGGTTACCCGGCTAAGTGCCTCCCTGGTTGCCTTGTCGGTTATTCCCGCGATAAAGCGGTCATAAATCATCAGCACCTTCTCGCCACATCCATCCTTGATGAGATGCTCAATACGTCGTAGTACCGGAATTGAGAAGAGCTCCAGGGCCCGTGGTTCCCATTTGTCATACCCTGCTTCGGCCATCTCAGCCACGACCAGGATGCCGCCAAAGTACAGCAACTTCCTGGAAAATCTCAATTTAATGTTCCTGAGTCCCCAGGCTTTACCACTTTCCGAGATTTTATGTTCAAAATCCGTTGTGATGGTGCGGTAATAACGAATGATGTCATTGAGCAGAAAACGCGGCAGTGCAGCCTTGGGAGAACTGTTTTCCACATAACGCCGCAACAGAGAGCTTTGATATTCCTTGAACCTCGTCTCCTGATACAACCAGGTTCCTTCCAACAGGAACAACATTCTCCTGGTGAGGCTCAGGTTGTCATCATGCTGGCCGCCAATGTTGATTTTCATCTCGGAGAACGACTTTACGGCGTCCAACCCGAAAGTCCCCGTATCTCCCGCCATATGCGGCACTTTGGCCTTGATGACATCCTCCACACTTTTCAATTCCGCCCGAATTCTGTCCTCGGCGCTGTCGTCGGCATCAAAAAGTATAAACAGGTCAATATCGGATTCCTGCGAAGCTTCCTCCCGGCCGTAAGAGCCGGTGGCCACGATGGTTAATTTGTCCTTCTCTGGACTGGTTCTCAGAGCCTGCTCCAACTCCGCTCTCAAAGACATTAAAGTATCAATGGTAAAGTCTCGACTCCGTTCTATGTGTTCCATCACTTCCCCCCTCCTGGTGTACAACAACCTTGTCTTGAAGCAACAAGGCCAGCTTCTTTCTGGTCTTTTCTACTTGATAACGGGCCGATATCTCTTCTTCCTCCGGCACCACAAAATACCAGCGGGAGACATAGTCAATGGACGCGCCCCTCTCCCTGGCCAGGGACTGGCTCTCTTCCCCGAGCGCTCCCAATGTCAGGAACAGATCGGGAAAGTCATGGCGCCATTCTTGCTCGGTCTCCATCAAATGGTCCGTCGTCAGCAAACGCTGATTGTACTCAAAATAATCCTGGCAATAGCTATCCGCCAGCACCCCCATCGTGCTGGTGATGTAATGGGTATAAACCTGCCCTTTGGCGCTCCAAAACTGATCCAGAATCGTTCTGTTCTCGGCCCGGTCCGGTTCCAGGAAAGCCGCATGCGCCACGGTCAACGGATCCAGTGAAGGCGCTTCCCCGAAACGCACCATACTGCGCAAGATACCATCGATGGTGTCAACATTGATCGGACTGGAGAACAAATCGCCACCCCAGTCCTGGCCGGCTTTCCCGGCGATCAGCGCCTTGATCAGCGACAGATCGAAATGCCGATTCAATACCCCGGACAATACCTTATCGTGCTCCATGAGGTATTCGCCCAGATCATGATGGCCGACTCCCAAACGGCGCTTGAAGTAAGGCTCCACGCTGTGTGACAAAGGCGCGTGACCAATGTCGTGCAGCAGCGCTGCGGCGACCAGATGGCGGCGTTTCTCGTTATCGTATTGACGTTCACGTGCGACGAAATCGGTGATGGTCGCCACGCCGAGCGAGTGCTCCCAACGATTACTCTGCTCATTCGATTCCCCAGCCACCAGAGCCGTGTAATCGATAGCCCCAAGGAAGGAGATATCCCGGAGCCGCTGAAGAGGGCGGCTACGCAATATGCCCATCAGTATCGGGTCAGCGCACCATTCGCCCATCCACTTCTTCATATAACGATCCAGGTATAATTTCGGCATTCGTATTCCATTACGTTATCTTCAGAGTGATCGTCCTGAGTACCGATCAAACTTGGCCGTGATACCCTGTCTTCCATCACCCTACTTATCCCCCAAATGGCAAGCCGGCGTCACCGCAGGGTTCATGGCTTCGATTCTGACATGGACATATGGACAGTACCATCCGCGCATTCGCGCAGGAGTCATCCACTATCGCCATTCACGTTCTCTCACCAGATCGTCCAGCGTCGGCGTTTTGCGGGGCCTCGGGGCCAGTTCCTGCCCATATAGCGCGAATAACCGCTCGATTTTGCTGAAGCCGAGTTCCATGACCCGCCCCGATTCAAAGCGAGAGACGGTGGTACGGTCTACCCCGCTCATGGCGGCCACTTGCTGTTGGCTATGGCCGTTTGCCTTGCGTAGCTCAGCAAACAGGCCTCCCAACTCCTGGAGTCTCATGTGAATATATACCTCAAAACGTCTCAAAATATCGTTTTTGTAGCATATATTCACAACCCCTTCCAAATATACCTTGGCTGACAGGCGGAGAGCCTTCTCGACTGGCTCCTGCAGCCGCATAAAGGCTGCATTGTGGAAACGGACAGCATAATACTTACATGTTGAATGGTCGTTCCGGTTCGGAGCCCGTCCGTAATACCGCCAGTGCGCTTTGCAAATGACCGCCGACAGCGCTGGTAAGATAGCCCAGAAACCCCTCCCTATTGAGGGTCCGGTCCAGAGTATCCTCGGGTAGAAAACGGCTCAATGTATCCCTGAAAGCCTGGCTTTGAATGCGTTCTGGCAGCTCCCTGATCGCCTGTTCCAGCTTGCCGGGATAATCCTCAAGCCCATAATCGTCGATTTTGGCACGCAGTACGGCTTCGTCCATTTTCGCTTCCCGCTGGGCCAGCCATTGCAAGTCCCAGATGTCGCGGTATCGGGGGTGCGCCGTTACCGGATAGGCGATCAGCTTGTCCACGAACACTTCGTCCAGCGTTTCCACACCGACCAAGGTTTCATCATAGCCATCGGGTAGAAAATCGTAGTTGTGGCGCAGCGGCATGAGTACCCGGGTATAGGCGGGCACATTGACCACCTCCAGTTTGATCCGCTGATGTGGCAGATCCGGCCGCTCCGGCGCGGTACGAATACTGACCTGCCAGCGCCGGACCTGTACGCCCGGTCGGGTATCGTCATCTGATGGGGGCTCTTTGACCCACACCTGGAGCCCATAACGCTCGCCCAGATACTGTTCCAGGCAGGCTTTGATGTCCTGCAGTTCCGGATCGCCGAACTCCGTGCCGGCGACAAAATCCAGGTCTTCCGAGAACCTGGGGGCACCGTGACAAAGCCGCAGACTGGTCCCGCCCTGAAACGTCAACCGGTCGAGGAGGCCCTGCCGGTCCAAAGCAAACAGAATGTCGTAATGCAGCAGTTCCTTTTCCACCACCGGGCGCATGTGGGTCCGGCCGGGCATCGCCATGGCCCGGGTTACCAGCGCCTCAAAATCCCTACTGGCCATCGCCGGCCCCCTCCTGTTCCATCAGATGGCAATTGCGACCGACACGCCGCAAGTCCCGGCGGGCAGCGGCTAGCGTGGCAATGCGCAGGGGCCGCCCAGGCACTGGCACCATACTCTTCAATACTTCGTCGAGCCCCCGCTTGGTGTGAGTGAACTCGATGGTGCCGTGACGGGTACGGTAGGTGCCCTTGCGGCCCGTGGTCATCACGGTCAGCCGGTCGATGGGGATTTGCGAAATCACGCCATACTCGCTCAGGGCGGATTCCAGACTCACGTAGTTGTATTCCCCCGGACGCAGTGCCTTGGCGATATGTTCAATAGCATAGCCGTCCTGGCTCCCCGCATAAGGGTTCAGGTAAACCCCTCTGGTGGCGCGTTGCAGCAAGCCACTCTCGACCATGCGCGCCAGGCTCTTTTCCAGCGACCTTTCCGACTCATCAGGAAACAGGCGCCGCATGTCGTGACGGGAAAAGACGTACCGGCCACGTTTAGCCCATTCGCTCAATGTTTTCTGTAGCTCGCCCTGGGTCATAAGTACACGATTTCACCCTTTGAAAGGGGGGTAATTGTACACTTTTTACGAAATACAGCCACTTCCAGGCTGGTCGAGCTTGAACCCCGGAACAATTTATCCGGTCGGCACTTCGATACCCGGCACCACATCTTCTCCTGACCAGGCCGCTGCCAGCCGGGCGGCCAACTGCCCTTTGGCATCCGCATCCCCATGGAGGATGCGAATCTCCGCCGGCCCGCGCTGCATGCCTGTGGCAAACGCCACCAGCCCGGCCTGATCCGCATGGGCGGAGTAGCCACCAATGGTCTCGACCCCGGCGCGAATGTCGTAACGCTCTCCGTCCAGTTCCACATAGCCACCGCGCGGCCCGAAGCGCTGGATCGCCCGCCCCGGTGTGCCAACCCCCTGGTAGCCGACGAACAGCACGTTGTGGCGCGGGTCACCCAACATGGCTTTCAGGTAGTTGATGATACGGCCACCGGTACACATGCCGCTGCCGGAGATGACCACGGCAGGCCGCGCGCTGTCTGCCAGGTGGCGGACCATGCGCAGGTGGGCGTCGTGGTCGTCCACGGTGAGCAGTTGCTCGAACCCGAGGGGGCGGCGACCGGACAGGACGCGTTCTATCGCCTCCTGTTCCCAGAATGGCCTGAGTTCGCGGTAGGCCTGTGTGAAGCGGCTGGCCAGAGGCGAATCCAGGATGATCGGCAGTTCGTTCCAGTTCAGGTCAGTATCGCCCACCGGGTTGTTCTGCTGCTGGTGGATAATGTCTTCCAGTTCGTAAAGCAGTTCCTGAGTGCGGCCGATGCTGAAGGCCGGGATCAGGACAGTGCCTTTGTCGGCCAGGGCACGGACGAGCACGGCTTCCAGGCGTTTGCGGCGCTGTGCGCGGTCTTCGTGGTGGCGGTCGCCGTAGGTGCTTTCGATAACCAGGGTGTCGCAGTATTCCGGCGGCGCCGGGGGCGGCAGCAACGGAGCGTGTGGCGCACCGAGGTCGCCGCTGAAGATGATGCGTTTTGTCTGGGCTTCAGGGTGCCGGGGCGAAAACCCGGACGTCACGTCGCATTCAACATAGGCAGAGCCGAGGATATGGCCGGCCCGTTGCAGGCGGATGCGGGCCTGTGTATCGGATGTGCTTACTACGGTTTGCCACTGATTGTAGGGCAATGGCACCAGCCGGCTTTCGATCATGCTGAGGTAGCGGTTTACCTCACGCGGGCGGCGGCTAAAGCCAAGCCGGAAGGCATCTTCCAGCACGATGGGCAGCAGGCGGGCGGAGGGCGTGCTGCACAGGATCGGCCCATCGAAGCCAGCGGCCAGGAGCCAGGGGATGCGGCCCACGTGATCAATATGGACATGGGTGACGATCAGGGCGCGAATACGATGGACCGGGAAATCGATGTCCAGATTGTCGGCGTGCGCCCCGCCGCCCGGAGAACTGTCGCTGCCCTGGAACAGACCGCAGTCGATCAGCAGGCTGTTCTGTTCGTCGAGCACCAGTTCATGCGCGGAGCCGGTGACGCCGTTGACCGCGCCGTGGTGAAGAATGTTGAACCTGTTTGTCATGCCTTCTTCCCTGAAAGCGGTAGTCGACTCAAATCAGGCGCATGCAGAAACAACATGGTTTGGCGCCACAGTTGTCTGGACCCTGCTCACTGCGACCGCAATTATTTCTGCTCACCAGACACTTTTAATGCCAATGGGCAAACTGACTCCTCGGCTAGAGCTCCGCCTGAATAGCCTGCGCATAGCGCCTGAAGTCGTCCATTCTCTGGGTACAGAGCGCATGCACGATTTGCCAGTCAATATCTCCGTAGTTGTGCACCACGATATTACGGAAACCAACGGCCCGCCGCATATTCATCGCCAGATCCTGGCCAATCAACCCACCCTCCGCGAGACGGGTAAACGCTTCGCCCATAGTACGTGGCACGATCAGCTCATCATGATCAGCAAGCCAGTGGGTGGCGATATCGACACATAGCTGGATGGCACGCGTGAGGTTGAGAGAGACAATATCCTGTGCATCCAGATCACCCTGCAATGCCTCTGGGGTATCAGGACATTTTGCTTTGAGTCGAGCCAGGCAGCGGCGCAAGGACTCGAGTTTCTCGGAGATGACTACCCGATCCATGACTCGGCCCTGGTGCGCAGTAAACGGTTTCTCAGTGGAACAAAATCCGCCTCTTCCACGAGGTGCCTGTATTGCAAAGCAGCTTTTTTCGCTGGCGTTCCTGCCAGCAATATAGCGTTCTGAAGAATCTCGCCCAGCAATGGCTCACCCACATCATGCAAATCAATCAGGTCCACTGGACGCCCTTCTTTTTCTGCAAGATCTGCGATCATGGCATATCGGGTCGCCGCATTCAGAGGCTTTTCCGCAAGCACCGCCACATCCAGGTCGCTATGCAGAGAAGCCGTACCTCTCGCCATTGATCCAAACACCATCACCAACTGCAACGGCACATGCCTCGCCAGCATCGCTGGTATCCATTGGAACTCCGTCCGGAAACGGGCTTCAGCATCGGAGGCAGGAAGTGGGTTCATAAGGGAATACTCACGCCCGGTAGTAATTATCCAAGGGTACAGGCCAACATCGGACAACAGGCACTCCCTTGTAGCATATTCAGCCGAGGGAATCTCTGAATAACTCCCCCGGTGGTTCTACCGTGTGTACATCGCTCAGAAGGCGCCAAAGAAATGCAGCCGCACGCCTCGCTCGACCGTGACGCCTACCGGCGGCGGCGCACCATCACGCCCGGTCACAAGGCGGGTGACGCCCCAGGCCAGCAGGTGGGTGCCTATCACGTCTTCGGCATAGTGCCGCTTCTGCTCTACTCTCGCGGCGCCGGCCACCGCCGCGCCCACATGATAGGGCCAGCCCTCGCGCCAGCCATAACGCTCTGTCACATACCAGGCCGGGACGCTGGCTTTCATGGTGTGGCCGCTGGGAAATGAACGCTGGTCGGTGCCATCCGGGCGGCCGCGCTGCACTTCGTCCTTCAGCCAGGCTTTGGTCCAGCGGCCGGCATGGTTGGCCAGAATCAGTTGCAGCGTGCCGTCGATGTCCTTGTGCGCAGCAGCATGTGCGTGCGCAACGTAACGGGCATTGCTGCTGATGAAGTCGCCCGCCTGAATCAACATTGACGCCATCACCGATGCCGGCAAGCCACTCGCTGCCACCATGCACAAGGTAATGAAAAGCCGTCGCAAGTTGGAAGGCCCTCCGGGTTTCATATCTCGATGTCTGCCACGAGAAAATCATAGATAAACATATGGGCGTTGTTCGAGACGAGACGCAACACATGCTGCATATCCAGATTCAGATAGTCGTGAACGATACGATTTCTCAGCCCGATGACGCCATACCATTGTTCCAGATCGGAGATGGCCGGACGACTCATCGCTGCAAGGTCACGGAAGGCATCGTAGGCGGAAACTGGTACGGGTAATGAGTGAGCCTTGAGAATATGCTTCGCTTTCCCGATAGCATTTTCAATAAGCAGTTGCAGGGCATGCAGCACGCCGTTCTGCTCCAGTTCGCTCAGCCGGTCCCCAGTTTTTAACTTGTTCGCCGCCACGTCCAGCACACTTTTCTGTCTGGCTGCCAGGGTGCGAGTCTCCGCAAGGTACAGATCAAGCCGCATGATGTTCACGCTCCCACTGCCACTGCTCGAGCTCTCGCCAGGTTCGGCTGAGGAAGTGGAACCAGGCCAATTCCGCATCACCGTATAAAGGAACGCCCTCTTCGGCCACGGCGGCACGCATGGCCAACCCAGCCGACGACAGGTTTATCAGATCAACGCTTTCCAGGCTGCATTCGAGAGCATGTGCGAGCCGCTCGCGTAGCCGCTCTTCACAGGCCAGGGTATCCATATCGAGCCCCGGTTTTGCCCATTGCAGGGCAACATCCCAGTCGCTGGAGGATGACGCTGCCCCCGTGGCCCTACTGCCCACCAATACGGCGAAGCATAAGCCCGGCGTATCAGAGAATATCGCCGCCAGTCGCTTTTGTAATGGGGCTTCATCAGGGCTCATTGAATTCCACCTCATTGCAGGTGATCTCATAAACTGGAACAGGCCATAAAGCGCTCAATCCGTCACATCAGGCGGTACTACACCTGGACCGTTTCTAACACAGTTGCCAGGGTGTGCCCAATCGGAGAAAGCCCGCGCTGTCCGGATACCCATTGCGGAGCACGCTGGGCAACCGACAGGCGGGAACCGTTGTGCTCGGGCGCGGGCATTTTGTCAGACTGACGGGAGTGAGCCGAAGCATGGACATGGCGGGTTTCGCCGTTGGCTCTACCCTCCCTGCAGTCAGTCTTGGCATCAGACACGCTACCGCCCCAGGATTGGCCGTCTGCTTCCTGAGAACGGGCAGCCCGGCACGGCCGGCTGCGGGGTCCGGGTATGAATCTACCCGGCACCTGTGTCAGTCCTGAGACGCCCCCAACTCTTCTTTCAACCGGGCGATCTCCTGCACCAGGGCGTCGTGTTCCTCTTCCTTGCGACGCAGGAAGCGCAGTGTCAGTGCGGCCTTTTCCCTCAGGCCGCTGGGCGTCAGCTTGTACAGATACGCCCGCTTGTTGCTGCTGCGGCGAAAGTTCTCTGCCTTCAGCCAGCCCTTTTCGATCAGCGCGCGCATGCAGTAGTTGACCTTGCCCAGGCTGACGCCCAGCCGTTCGGCCATCTCGCGCTGCGACAGCCCTGGCTCGTTCTGCAACAACGCCAGCAGCCGGTAATGCGCCTCTTCGACTATGCGGGGATCTATACGTTCAATCATTGAACACAAAGTATGGCAAGGTGATGGCATACCCGCAACCGCAGGTACTTTATGGTGTTGTTTCGGCTCGATATCAGTCGATGCGGGTGACGCTGCGCAGCGGGAAGCAGACCTGCTGGGTCTTGTGCAGCAGGTTCATCAGCAGCACCACTCGCTCCTCGCCATTGAATCGTTCAAAGATGGCCTCGACGTTGGCAAAGGCGCCTTCGGTAATACGGACCTTGTCGCCAGGCTGGAACAGCATGCGTGGGCCATCCGGCACCGCCAGCCTGTCGCGAATGGCGTTAATGATGGTGTCGGCCACCGGCAATGGCTTGTCGGCGAAGGTGACCAGGCGCTGAACTCCCCGGGTCGAGCGGATCGGCAGCCAGTTGTCGGCCACCTCGCTGAGCTGGATGAACAGGTAGCCGGGAAACAGCGGCTCACGGCGTGTCACCTGCCGCTGGCCAACCACGGCCTGCACATCCACCTGGGGGAAAAAGCACTGGAACCCCTGATTGCTGAGGTTCTCTTCTGCCCGGTCGCCCTGACGAGGCTTGCTCTGGATCAGGTACCAGCGTGATGGTCCGGTGCCATTTCTGGCCTGAGGGCGTGCGCTGTGCATGGGTCACTCCTTCGTCTTCACCATGGCCGCTGGCCACGGCAGCGGGGCTCCATCTCCACCGCTGTGCATTCAGTGTCGTGCCCGCCACGGCGGGCGGACATCAGTCTTCATCCTGGCCATCCGCCTCGACATCCCGCCTCTATCTATTTGTACTCGTAGGCGTAGTAACTGTAGGCATTGCTGGCCTTGCGTTCCACTGCGTTGAGGATGCAGCCTTTTACATGCACCCCATTCTGCTCGAAACGGCCCAGCGTCTGCTCCACTTCCTTGATGGAATTGCGGCCGTAACGGGTCACCACCAGGCTGGTACCGGCCAGATTGCCGATAATCGCAGCGTCAGTCACCGCCAGGATCGGCGGGGTGTCGATCAGCACCAGATCATAGTCGCGGCTGAGCTCTTCCATCAGCCCCTGGAACCGGGGGTGCATGAGCAGCTCCGCCGGGTTGGGGGGGATTTCACCCCGGCCGATAAAGTCCAGGCCAGGGATATCGGTGTGCAGCGTCACTTCTTCCCGTGAATTACGCCCCGCCAGATAGGTCGACAGCCCGACGGCGTGGTCAGACGGGAAGTAGCGATGCAGGTGGCCCTTGCGCAGGTCGCCGTCCACCAGCACCACCCGCTGGCCAACCTGCGCCAGCACCATGGCGAAGTTGGCCGACACGAACGATTTGCCCACTTCCGGGCTGGGGCCAGAGATCATCAGCACATTGTTGGAGGCTTCGAGCATCGCAAAGTGGAGGCTGGTACGCAGGCTGCGCAGCGCTTCAATGGTCAGGTCGCCGGGGTTGGTCTGGGCCAGCAACTGGTGTGTCTTGTTGGGCGTGCCACGGCGACGGCTGATCCGCGAGATCAGCCGTTCATTGCGAATCTGGTCTTCGGACAGCGGCAGTGTGGCGTAGACCGGGATGCCTTCCTGTTCCAGCTGGTCCGGGCTCTCGATACCGCGATTGAATGCGGCGCGCACAAATACCTGCCCGACCGCCCCCATGAGACCAAGCAGCGTGGCCAGCACCACGACCAGCGCCTTTTGTGGTTTGATCGGCTCCGGCTGCACCTGCGCGTTATCGATAATACGCACGTTGCCGATGGTGCCCGCCTTCATGATGCGCAACTCCTGCACGCGATTGAGCAGTTGCACGTAGATTTCCTGGTTCAGCTCCACGTCGCGCATCAGCCGCAGGATCTGCTGCTGGGTTTCCGGCAAGTTCTTGACCTGGCTGTTCAGGCGCTCGCGCTCTTCTTCAAAACTGCGCCGCTGCTCCATCAGGGTGCGGTAGGCCGGGTGCTCGCGGGTATAAAGACGATTGACTTCGCTTTCGCGGAATTTCAGTTCGTTCAGCTTGGCTTCCAGCTGTACGAGCTGGTCAAGCACGGCCTTGGTTTCCAGGGACAGGTCGACGGATTCGCTTTCCAGGCGATAGGCGTTCAGTTTTTCTTCGGCGGCGTTCAGCTCGTCGCGGATCTCGGGCACCTGTTCATCGAGGAATTCCAGGCTTTTCTCGGCTTCGGCGGAACGGCGCTGGACGTTCTGGAGCAAGTAATTCCTGGCCACGGCGTCGAGGATCTTGCTGACTTTTTCCGGGTTTGCGCCGGTCATGCTGACCGTGAGGATACCGGTGTTACGCCCTTTCTCCGCTACGCTGAGATTGGCCAGCAACTGTTGCATCACCCGCCGGCGAGACTGTTTCACCACCTCAAAACGCGTGCCGGGCTCTGCATTCAGTTCGGCCACGCGGATGGCGATGCGCTGGTCTGCAGAGCGGGCTTCTTTGCCCGGCTCGCCTTCCAGTACCGGCTCGCCGTCGAGGGTCAGTGTGAAGCTGCCGCCCTCGCCGGCTTCCAGAATAAAGGTGCTGCCCAGCAGCCATTCCGGCACCGCAAGCTGATCAATCCACAATTGTTTTTCGGTATCGGCCCAGCCGGCGAACAGGATGCGATTGTCCTTTTCTTCCGGCCCGAAAAACCGGCCGATGACGGGCAGGGATGCCGGCTGCACCTGGATATCGGCGCGCAGCTCATCTGCGGCATTGCCGATCACCATGCGCGAACGGATGATCTCGATTTCTGTCTGCGCGGAGCTTTCGCTGCCGAGCATTTCCGAGAGGTCTCCCAGCACGGGCAGGCCCGACTGCCGCGCCTCGATCTGCAACAATGCATCGGCGCGATAGATGGGGGTGGCCACAAAGGTGTAGATCACGCCCACGATGAAGGCCATGGCGGTAATCAGCCCGATCTGCCAGCGGTGATCCACCAGCAGGGCCCACAGGCGTGTCAGATCGATTTCATCATTGGCACCCGCCGCCATCCGGCCTGCCATTCCCCGTTTTGTATCCTGTTCGGTCATTCGACCACTCCGATCAAGCAAGTCGTTGGGCCCAGGCGGCCACGGCCTGGGCAATCATCTGGTAGGCCTGTTCGTACACTTCACGATGGCGCTTGTAAGGGTCGGGAATGGACTGTTCCCCCAGCCATTTGCCCAAGAGCAGCGTTTTGCCACTGGCTTCCGGCGCCAGGTTGGCAACGCGATCACGCTGGCGCGCTTCCATCACCAGGATCAGGTCCGCATCGCGGCACATTTCGCGTGTCAGTTTGCGGGCGCTGTGGGCGGGGCACTCCAGCCCATGGCTCAGTGCCACTTCGCGGGCAAGCGCGTCCATATCATGGTCCACCAGCGCGACCAGCCCGGCAGAGCTGACTTTCTTCTGCGTATCACGCATCAGCATTGCCGCCGCCGTCGGACTGCGGCAGATGTTGCCATCGCACACCACGAGGATGGAATCAAACATCAGCGGTCGATATCCCTGAGACGGTCCTGGGCCAGTGCGCCGAAGTAGATCGTCTGCACGGTGGGCAGAATCTGCGTGATCACGCGATTCCATCGAGAGATCGGCGCTGCGGTCACATAGATGATATCGCGTGGCGACAAGGTGAATTCATCTGCCAGCACCAGCGCGGTCGCATCCTTGGCATTGAGTTGATACAGGTCGATATACCTGTCTTCCCCCTCCACAGTGCGCCGCATGACAAACACGCCGGACGCATCGGCCTGCAATTCGTTCAGGCCGCCGCTTTCGGCCAGGGCCTCGGCCAGTGTCATGCCATTGCGGCCCATCATCAGCGAGCTGGGGGTGGCCACCTCACCCAACACAAATATCTTGTTGTCGTCTCCACGGCCAACATGCACTACATCGCCCGCTTTCAGGAGCACGTTGTAACGCGCGTCGCCACGCTCATACACGGCACGCAGCGACAATGTATATTCCTTGCCATCACGCGTCAGAATCACGCTGCGCCAGTCGGCCGTTTCATCCAGCCCACCGGCGGCATTGACTGCGTCCAGCAGCCGCATTGGCACATTCGTCACCGGGTAGGCGCCTGGCTGATGCACGCTCCCCGAGACATACACCCGCTGCGAACGAAAGGACGCCACCGACACATCTACTTGCGGGTTCTCGATATAGCGGGAAATGCGCTCTGTAATCAGCGACCGGATTTCTGTCACCCGCAGCCCGGCAACTTCAATGGAACCCACATAGGGATAGAAGATGGTGCCGTCGTTGTGCACCCAGTTACCGGCCTCGGAGGGGCTACGCATGGAACCGGCCGGAATGGTCAGTTCCGGATGGTCCCAGACCGTGATATTCAGGACATCGCCCGCCCCTACCACGTAGTCATAGTTGGCCTGGTTAATATCCAGTTCCGGCGGCAATACCGGTTGTGTTTCCGGTGCGGGCTGCGCGCCGCGATTTGGCAGGATCCGGTGCACCCGCACGATATCCGGCAGGCTGGTGTCGCTTTCTTCCCGGTCGCCACCAAACCAGGGGTTACTGTCGGGGCGGGAAATATGCGAGCCCGGCATCGCAGTGCACCCCGCCATCATTGCCAGCAAGCCCGCTCCCAGCAGCAGGCTGACACGATGCGGAACCAATGTACGTATCCCCGTCATGGTTTGCCCTGTTGTCAGTGATTCAGTCAAAACGATACTCCCAGGCAGCCATCACCGTAGTGCGGGACCATTGCCTCGCTACGGTCTCGATTTCCTTATCAGTGTAGTACCCCGACAACGTGACGCGCCCACCCAGCACAGGGAGGCGGTACGATGCGGCGAGTATGGCGACATCCTGAGCGTCCACCGCCTCCAGAACGGGCGTGCCAGCTGAGGCGGGACGACCGGGGAGTGTACCATCGCGATTCAGCTCGGCCCGGCTCAATGTCACAGAAACATCACTGCCGCGGCGGAAGAAATGGGTTGCACCAAGTGTCAGCACCCGGGAATCCCCCTCCCATGTGGAGGCGATGTTGCGCCCGTTGAAGCGGTAGCCACTCTGGTAGGTGGAATGCTCATAGGCCACGTTCGGACGCTGTTCGCTCGACCAACTGCCGGCCGTGGTGTCGGTGTATTCCAGATAAAAGCGCTGCTCGGCATTGAGCCAGCGTGTGGCCAGATCCATACCGGCCTGATTCATGAACTTTGACGGCAGGCCACCAGCTTCGTCTTCCCCGGTTGCCTGCACGTAAATGCCCAGTGCCGCGCTCCCTACCGGAAAGCCCAGGCGCAGGTCGGCGCCACCCAACTGGTTGCTCGGGTCATTGCCAGGCCCTTGCTGTCCATTATCTCTACCTGTCACAGCATCCCAGAAAGAGGACCAGCTTTGCGGCCGACCATCCCCACCCCACTGAGCGGTACGGTTCAGGCCGACTTCCAGATAGCGCCATGGCCTGAAGGTGACACGCGCGCCAAGCAGCTTGGCATTCGGCACCACACGCTCATCCTCAAGCTGCCCGACAAACGCCACCGCATGCCACGGCCCGAGCCAGCGGGCCGGGCGCCATGAAAACGGTGTCGATTGCTTACGGTTGATCCACACGCCCGGAACCGGGCGCGCGTTACTGGAGAGAATAGTGCTGCTGTGCCAACCCGGCCCCCACCAGCGCTCGATGGCGCCTGCGCCCAGCACCCAGTTACCCAGTGTGCCGGCGAGGTAAGAGCCATCGTAGCGCGCTTCGTCACCGTCGCGGGGGTTATGAACGTAAGTGCCGGAAAGGCCGATGGCCAGCCCGCCACTCATCCACTCCAGGCGGGCGTTGACCTCGCCCTTCTCACGCGGTCCGCCAGCGAAATCGCGGAACACCACCTCCTGCCCCGCGCCGCCTGCGGACAGGCCCATCTGCAGGCGCTCGCCCGCATGATAGTCACGCTCAAAACGGAGGTACTGCCAGGCCAGGCTTTCGCGACAGAGCGCCGGGGCGGCGTCGTTGTCCAGCCCCGGGCTGATATCCGCCCACATGACCGGCCAGGTGCTCATGGGCGCCTGCAGACAGCCCTGGTCCACCAGCCATTGCAGGCTGTGGCGCGCACGCATGTCCCCTGGCTCAACCCATGGCCGCGCGGTGGCGGGTGACGCGGCTCCCAGCAACAAGGCGCTGGCGAGCCAGCCGGCCAGTAGGTGACGGGCCGACACGGATGATGCCTTTCTCACTCCCAGAAGCATGAAGACGTTCCACTTCAAGCTGGTATTGGCCGGATGCGGCGCGCGGCGCTCACCCTGGCCCTGTTCGTATTTACCCGCTGTTTTCAATCACGCCGCCGACTACATCGGCTGCGCACCACCCCATCCCGGACAGAGCATTACCTTGTCGCCATGCCGGGTCACAGACAAGCGTATTTGTGCAAGCGTTCGTACTGGCTACAGCGTAACGATGCACGTCGGGACGTGGCATCTCAGCAGGCCGACACAGGATGTCACCCGGCAGCGGGACAGGACAGAGGAAGCGGGTATGCCGCACATTCTCACCGCAGCCGTATTGGCCAGCGTGGCTCATGCTGTGCGAAGGAAGGACAAACCCAGTCAACGCAGAATCGTGCAAACGCCCTGACATCCCTGAAATACTGCTCCCTGTAGCGTTGAACGGCGCGCTGAGGTTGCCCCATGGCCGAGGCATGGTCAATAGTGCTATCACTTCTTTACGATTTTCCTTCCGTCGGCCAGCAGCTTGCTGCGCTGTACACCATACCATCACAGTAACGCCCCATAAAGATCTCGCTAAGACAATAAAATCAATTTACGGGACATATAGGTAACCTTATTTAGTTTGACTTCACATGACAGACCCACTATACATCTTCTGAAACAGGCTTAATGCGTCACAAAGCAACCCTTCAATAGCGCTATTCCGGATTACGTTACCAAAAGGTGACACTATGGATTATCTGGGCACAAGCGATGATGTCATCCTCGCGGAGCTGGGCCAGCGCGTTGCCCGCCTGCGCCTCAATCGCAATCTCAAGCAGGATGAGTTGGCCCTGGAGGCCGGCATTTCCCGCAAGACATTGTCCCGGCTGGAGAATGGCCACCCCGTGGACACCGTCAATCTCATCCGGGTACTGCGTGCACTCGGCCAGCTGGATCAACTGGATGCCCTGCTGCCGCCGGCAGAAATCAGCCCTGTGGACCTGGCACGCCTGCAGGGTCGCCGACGGCAACGCGCCAGCGGTGTGCGTGAAGACAGCAGTGACACGGGCGATTGGGAATGGCCGGAATGAGGGCGGCTCGCCTTCGAGCGGCTGGCTGCGAGCTGCCAGCCCATCCGCTTTTTTAGCTCGTAGCTCGCAGCCCCCGGCCTACGCACAAGGGAACCAGCCTGATGAAAAAAGGAACGACACAAGGCGGCACACTGGTGGCGAGCGTGGTGCTGTGGGGTGCGCAGATTGGCGCGGTGCGCTGGGACACTGAGCGGCAACTCGGCTTTTTTGAGTATGCGCCGGCGTTTCGGCGTAGCGGCATCCAGGTGGCACCGCTGACCATGCCACTGGACAACAGCATCCATGCTTTCCCGCAGCTGGCACGCGACACCTTTCGCGGCCTGCCCGGCCTGCTGGCCGATTCGCTACCGGACAAATTCGGCAACGCGGTAATTGATGCCTGGCTGGCGGAACAGGGTCGCTCGCGCGAGGACTTCAGCCCGGTGGAACGGCTCTGTTATATCGGCCGTCGCGGCATGGGCGCGCTGGAATTCGAACCGGCAGCCGGTCGGGGCACCGGTAATGCGCTGCCACTGGATATCGGTGCCCTGGCGGCACTGTCCGATGCCATTCTCGCGCAGCGTGACGGCTTCAGCACCTGGCTTTCTGAAGACGAACAGCGCAATGAGAAAGCCATGCGCGACATCATCCAGGTCGGTGTTTCTGCTGGCGGTGCCCGCGCCAAGGCACTGGTGGCATGGAACGAAACCACGCAGGAGATCCGCTCCGGGCAATTACAGGCCCCGCCCGGTTTCAGTCACTGGCTGCTGAAGTTCGATGGCGTCACGCATAATCGGGACAAGGAGCGGTTCGATCCGGCAGGCTTCGGCCTGATCGAATACGCCTACTACCTGATGGCCACCGCCGCCGGCATCGATATGCCGGAATGCCGGCTGCTGCGCGAAAATGGCCGCAGTCACTTCATGTGCCGCCGCTTTGATCGCACCGATGACGGACAGAAGCTGCACATGCAATCGCTGTGTGCGATCGCCCATTACGATTTCAATATGGCCGGCGCCTGGTCCTACGAGCAGGCCCTGCAGGTAATGCAACGCCTGGGGCTGAGCAAGCTGGCACTGGAAGAGCAATTTCGCCGCATGGTGTTCAATGTGCTGGCACGCAACCAGGATGACCACACCAAAAACATTGCCTTCCTGATGAACCGGCGCGGTGAATGGTCGCTCTCCCCGGCCTTCGATGTGACCTTCGCCTACAACCCGGACGGCGCCTGGACCCAGCAGCACCAGATGAGCATCCAGGGGAAGCGGGATCACTTCAGCCGTGACGACCTGCTCGCCGTGGCACGACGTTTCGCGATCATGGACAAGCGGGCGCTGGACATTGTCGACGGCGTTGCCACCGCGATCCGGCAGTGGCCGGCTTTCGCAGCAGAGGCCGGTGTGGATGAGGCCACCACACAGGCCATTGCGGCGGCGCAGGCGCAGCGGCAGTGGTGATCAATGTCGTTGCGCGTTCTACCCTATGCACCGTGACCTGACAGGACCTGCTCACACCTCCCGGAACAACTCCTGGATGTCAGGCAATGGCATAAACAGCAGCAAGGGATTCTCGGGTGCTGCCCGAAAACCGAAGGCTGTATAAAACAACCTCGCGTTTTCATCCTGTGCATCGACAAGCAGCCCCACACAGCCTGATGACTCCGCCACGGCAATCACTTTGCGTAATGCATCCACTAACAGCAGCCGCCCCAATCCCTGGCGCTGATGCCGCACATCGATACCCAACCTGGCCAGCCGGACAACAGGCAGGACGTGGGTTGGAAGGCGATAGTGCCTGATCAGGTCAGCCGTGAGCTCCCCAACATTGACAATGGCATTCGTCAGCGAATAGAAACCAGCTATTCCATCACCTTGTAACAGGCAAAAGGTGCGCGTCACATTTCTCTTTTCATGCTGCAAAGCCGTTTGCACAAGATACTGATTCAACGCCGGCTGGCCACAATCAAAGACCGCTCGACTTGCCAACATCTCAGCGCTCAATCGGGACAGTTGGCGAATCGTTATTATCATCCAGGGCCTCTCTGTACGACATCAGGGCCTGCCTCAGGCGGGCATTCGGTGCACGCGGCCTGGCCAGTTGCTCTAGAAACCACTCCGAATCCTGCTCAGACAATGTGATGTTCTTCATTTCATAACGATCAAGGACATCCTGGGCGTGCTGGTGGACGACCTGAACGATGTAGGCGTTCAGAGGAACTCCTGTCAATTCAGCGGCGCGCTGGATAGTTTCCTGAACGCTCACCGGCACCCTGGCGGTAATCCTGCCTTTCGGCTGATCAGTCGCACTTCTGCGCAACATCTGTGTTACCTCGCGGATCAAAGCTGATGGATGGGCTGGATGCGACACAGCCTTAATAAACCCCCAAATTGTGTAAAAATCACACATTGGTGTCAATATGTCACCTGGATGCGTATTTGACACCCAAGACCCACTCATACAACCGACCCTTTCCAATCGGGCTGACCTGGTATGCCAGGCCAGCCCGTGCTGACTCACTCCACTTTGATCCGCCCGCGATTCTGCTCAACCGTACTTGGCCCAATGCCTTTGACGCGCACCAGCTCGTCCGCAGATTGATAAGCACCATGCTGTTCACGATCCGCCACGATGGCCTCGGCCCGGGCCATGCCGACACCGGACAGGACTTCGGCAATTTCGTCGGCACCGGCCTGGTTGATGTTGACCGTGGAGGTAGCGGTAAGCGCCGGTTCGGCAAGTGCTGCACCGGAGGTCAGGGCAAGGCCGCCGGCCAGCAGCAGGGACAGGATGATATTGAGATAGCGTTTCATGGGTCACACTCCTTTGCGTTTGGTTTAGGAGTGCCTACCCTACCGAAGCAGGGGCGCCAGGCTTGTAAGCCTGCGCCCTCATTTGCTTTAGCCGGTTTACGCGAGGCTGTGTATGATTTCGGCTACTGTGTTTGTAGGATTTTGTGCCTGCGTGATCGGACGGCCGATCACCATGTAGTCCACACCCAGCGTTCTGGCGTCCGCCGGGGTCACCACGCGGGTCTGGTCGCCGGCATCACTGCCAGCCGGCCGGATGCCCGGGGTCACCAGGCAGAAATCCGGGCCACAGGCATCGCGCAGCATGCTCGCTTCCTGCGCGGAGCAGACCACGCCATCCACACCGCTCTCGCGCGTCAGCTGTGCCAGCCGCAGCACTTGTTCGCGCGGCGATACGTCGATGCCGATGTCACGCAGATCCGCTTCACCCATGCTGGTCAGTACGGTGACTGCCGTCAGCAATGGCCGCTGGCGCGCCGACGACAAGGCGTTCACGGAGGCTTCCAGCATGCGCCGGCCACCGCTGGCATGGACGTTGACCATCCACACTCCCAACGCCGCAGCACTGCGCAGGGCACCGGCCACCGTATTGGGGATATCGTGGAATTTCAGGTCCAGAAACACGTCAAAACCCAGCGCCTGCAGCGCATCCACCACCGCCGGACCACTGCGGGTAAACAGCTCCTTGCCCACTTTGACACGCACCTGAGCCGGATCAAGTTGCTGCGCCATGGCAAGGGCGGCGGCGGCTTCAGGGTAGTCGAGGGCGACGATGATGGGGGATGAGGCTGGCATGGCGGGGTTATCCTTGCTCGGGAACGCGTTGCATCACGGGGCGGTGCATTAGACCATCGCGCCGGATACCGGGGCAATGGTTGCCCAGCCTTTGCAGCCCGGGCATTGCCAGTGCAGCGCGTGGGGCCGGAAGCCACATTGCACGCAGTGGTAGACCGGACGCTCGGCCAGCAGCCGCTGGGTCAGCGTGCGCAGGGTGTCCAGGTATTCGCGGGCATTTCCCTGGGTGGTATCGCGGTTCATCTCGATGATTTCGTTGAGGCCCTGTACCGACGGGAATTTCTTCATGTACTGGGCCAGGAACAACGAGGCTTCGCGCTCCCCTGCCCGTTCGCGCAGGATACCGGCCAGACGCACCACCAGCGCATTGGAGGGCGTTTCCAGACAGGCATCCAGCAGGAAGGACAACATGTCTTCCTCGCGCCCCAACGCGCGATAGCAGCGCTCCAGATCGTCCAGCACCTGATCCAGAAACAGCGGATTCTGCCGCCGTACACGACGCAACGCGCGCAGCGCGTTGTCCCAATAGCCGGCCTGGATTTCCAGCCGCCCCTGCAACAGGCTGGCGCGCACGCACTGGCCATCAAACGCCAGCGCCCGGCGCAGCAGACGCCGGGCTGCATTGAGTTCCTGCTGGGCCGTTAACCGCTCAGCCAGTTCGCAACAGTATTGCGCCAGCACCGGGGCCACGTCGCGATTGCGGCGCAGCAGGCGTTCGCCGATGGCCAGCGCGCTGTGCCAATCGCGCTCCTGCTCGAAGATCGACATCAGATGGCGCATGGCCACAGCCGCATGCCTGCCGTCGTGATCGACCATGTGCTGCAACACCTGCTCGGCACGATCAAACAGGCCCGCAGACAGGAAATCCCGTGCCAGCTCCAGTTCCACGTCTTCGCGCACTTTTTCCGGCAGGCGGCTATTGTCGAGCATGCCCTGGTGAATCAGCGTGGCGCGGTCCAGTTCACCGCGCTTGCGGAACAACCTGCCAAGCGCGAGATGGGTGTCCAGGGTGTCGGGGTGGGTATCCAGATTCTCGACCATGGCACGCAGGGTGCGGTCGGAGGGTTCGCCGAGCAGGAAGTCGACGCTGCGCGGCAGCGCACGGGACTTGCGGCGGCGCGGAAAGCGGTCAAGGCGCCCGAGCAGAAAACCGATCGCGATGGCCGCGAACAGCAATGCCAGCAGCCACAGCGAAGTCTGCATGCTCAGCTCCGGCGACGCGGCAGCCGCAATACGCCGCCCAGCAGCAACCCGGCGGCCAGCCCGGCGATGACGCCCACGAGCAGGAACAACAGCAGCCACTGGCCGAGCGCAGCCTCCGGCTGCCAGGCGGTGACCAGCAGCTCCAGCGCGACAGGCTGCGGGTTACCCAGCAGAAACAGCAGGCACACCAGGAACAGCACCAGGGCCAGCAGGACAATGAGGAAGTTCAGCAGCCAGCGCACGACGGCGGGCCTGCTCAGTGACCGGCCGCAGAGGCCGACCGGGGCATGTTTTCAGCCTCGCTCAGGTCGCCTTCGCCGGCAGCCTGTCCCGGGTTTTCCTGCATCGCCTGATTGACGCGATCACGCAGTTCCTTGCCGGGCTTGAAATGCGGCACATATTTGCCTTGCAGTTCGACCGAGGCACCGGTCTTGGGGTTGCGGCCGACACGCGGCGCGCGGAAATGCAGGGAAAAGCTGCCAAAGCCACGGATTTCGATACGGCCACCGTTGGCGAGATTGTCAGCCATTTCTTCGATCAGGGATTTTACCGCCAGCTCCACGTCTTTCGGCGAAAGCTGTTTTTGCCGGGCGGAAATACGTTCGATAAGTTCAGACTTGGTCAATGCCATAACCATGATCCCCTGGGCGTCCTGCCCTCGGGCCGCACTGGCGTGCGGCCCGGGGAGGAACGTCTTACTGGTCGCTACCTTCCATCTGCGCCTTGATCAGGTCACCGATGGTCTTCGGCGAGGATTCCTGACGGGTGCTCAGGTCGTCCATCGCTTCACGCTCATCGGCCATATCCTTGGCACGGATAGACAGGTTAATGATGCGGTTCTTGCGGTCGACAGCGATGATCTTCGCTTCAACTTCGTCACCCGTCTTGAAGACCTGGGTGGCATCTTCAACGCGGTCGCGGCTGATTTCGTTCGCTTTCATCAGGCCTTCGACGTTGTCTGCCAGCTCGATGGTAACGAGCTTGGCATCCACTGCCTTGACGGTGCCTTTGACGATGCTGTTCTTCTCGTTAGCTGCAACATACTGAGCAAACGGATCGTCTGTCAACTGCTTGATTCCAAGGGAAATTCTTTCGCGCTCTGCATCCACCGACAGAATCACGGTCTCAAGCTCGTCACCTTTGGAGAACTTGCGTACCGCATCTTCGCCCGGTTCTTCCCAGGAGATGTCGGACAGATGCACCAGGCCGTCGATGCCGCCTTCCAGACCAATGAAGATACCGAAGTCGGTAATCGACTTGATCTTGCCGGAGATGCGGTCGCCCTTGTTGTAGTTGGTTTCAAACGCCTGCCACGGGTTGGACATGCACTGTTTGATACCCAGGGAGATACGACGACGTTCCTGGTCGATATCCAGAATCATCACCTCGACTTCGTCGCCGATGGAAACAACTTTGGACGGGTGGATGTTCTTGTTGGTCCAGTCCATTTCGGACACGTGCACCAGACCTTCGACACCTTCTTCGATCTCGGCAAAGCAGCCGTAATCGGTCAGGTTGGTGACCTTGGCCTTGACCCGTGCGCCTTCCGGGTACTTGCCGACGATATCGTGCCACGGATCTTCGCCCAGCTGTTTCAGGCCCAGGGATACGCGCATTTTATCGCGGTCGAATTTCAGTACCTTGACGTCGATTTCCTGGCCGACTTCAACGATTTCGCTCGGATGCTTGATACGCTTCCAGGCCATGTCGGTGATGTGCAGCAGGCCGTCGATACCGCCCAGGTCAACGAACGCACCGTAGTCGGTGAGGTTCTTGACGATACCTTTGACTTCCATGCCTTCCTGCAGCGACTCGAGCAGTTGCTCGCGTTCTGCACTGTGTTCGGCTTCCATGACCGCGCGGCGGGATACCACCACGTTGTTGCGCTTCGGATCCAGCTTGATGACTTTGAAATCCAGATCCTTGCCTTCCAGATGCGCGACATCGCGCACCGGGCGGATATCTACCAGCGAGCCCGGCAGGAACGCACGGATCAGGCCGATATCCACAGTAAAGCCGCCTTTGACCTTGCCGCTGATCTGACCCTTGATGACTTCGTCTTTCTCGAAGGCTGCTTCGAGATCGGTCCAGATTTCCGCACGCTTGGCTTTTTCACGGGACAGGCGAGTGAAGCCCAGGCCGTCGTCGATGGCGTCAACGGCCACTTCGACTTCGTCACCTTCGGCGATTTCGAGCTCGCCGGCTTCATTCAGGAATTCTTCGCGCGGGATGATGCCTTCGGACTTCAGGCCCGCGTTAACGGTCACCCAGTCGCTGTCGATGGCAACGATGGTGCCGCGGATGATAGAGCCACGTGCGACGTCGAGATCCTGCAGGCTGGCTTCAAAAAGTTCGGCAAAACTTTCGGTCATGTGAGATACCTGTAATTAACGATTTTCGCCATGCCAACCAGCAGGCATGGGCAGCTCTTGTCTGACTGAACGAAGACCTTGCTGGTTTACGTTTGCGGCCTTCGGACAATCACCGCAATGCAATCGGACGATTGCATTCACGCCGCGCCGATCAAACTGCGCCGGGCGGCTTCTTCGAGGATCCGGTCGACCACGTCTTCGACACTCAGGTGGGTGCTGTCGATGACGATGGCATCGTCCGCCGGGCGCAATGGCGCCACTGAACGTTGCATGTCTCGGTCATCCCGGGCGCGGATATCCTCAATGAGGGCCGGGAGGTTAGCATTAAACCCCTTTTCCTTCAACTGGTTATAGCGTCTGCGTGCGCGCTCCTCCGGGCTCGCCGTGAGGAAGATCTTCAGCGGCGCCTGCCGGAACACCACCGTACCCATGTCACGGCCGTCAGCCACCAGCCCCGGCGCCTCGGCAAACGCCTGCTGGCGGGCCAGCAGCGCATCGCGCACCGGCTGCAGCACCGCCACCTGGGACGCCAGTTCACCGACCCGCTCGTCGCGGATCAGCTGGCCGATATCCTCCCCCGCCAGCAGCACCTGGATGTCCCCGTCGCCTTCACGGAACACCACCGGCAACTCGCGCGCCAGCCGGGTCAGGGCGGGTTCGTCGTCCAGCGCCACGCCCTGGCGCTCGGCGTACAGCCCCAGCACCCGGTACAGGGCACCGGAATCCAGCAGATGCCAGGCCATACGGCAGGCCACGCGGCGGGCCACGGTGCCCTTGCCGGAGGACACTGGGCCGTCAATGGTCAGGACGGGCACGCGCTGCCCCCCCATCAACCCTGCACCTGCAATGACAGGCCGGCGCGGCCGGCCAGTTCGGCGAAACCGGGGAAGGAGGTGGCCACGTTGGCGCAGTTGCGGATGCGGATCGCGCCGCTGGCACGCAGGGCGGCCATGGCGAAGCTCATGGCGATGCGATGGTCGCCGTGGCTCTCGATCTCGCCGCCGGTAAAGGCCGGCCTGCCCTGCCCCACGCCACGGATGCGGATGCCGTCCGGGTAGGTTTCCAGCTCGACACCCAGGGCGGCAAGCCCATCGGCCATGACCTGGATGCGATCGGATTCCTTCACGCGCAGCTCTTCTGCGCCGTGCAGGATCGTGTCGCCTTCGGCACAGGCGGCCGCGACGAAGATCGCCGGGAATTCGTCGATCGCCAGCGGCACCAGCTCTTCCGGAATGGTGATGCCTTTCAGGCCGCTGCTGCGGATACGCAGGTCCGCCACCGGTTCGCCACCCGAATCGCGCTCGTTTTCCAGGCGGATATCCGCGCCCATCAGGCGCAGGATGTCGATCACGCCGGTGCGGGTCGGGTTGATGCCAACATGGGGCAGCAGCAGTTCGGAGCCTTCGGCAATCGCCGCGCCCACCAGGAAAAACGCCGCCGAGGAGATATCCGCCGGCACTTCCAGCTGGCAGCCCGTCAGGCGGCCGCCGCTGCGCACGGTGACGCTGGCGCCGTCGCGCTGCACGGGATAGCCGAAGCCGGCCAGCATCCGTTCGGTATGGTCACGGGTCGGCGCCGGCTCGGTGACACGGGTTTCGCCTTCGGCATACAGGCCGGCGAGCAACAGCGCGGATTTCACCTGGGCGGACGCCACCGGCATGTTGTAATCGATGCCCTTGAGGGTACGGCCCCCGCGAATGCTGACCGGCGGCGTGCCGTTGCCGGTGGTGCCGATGGCGGCGCCCATCTCGCGCAGCGGCTTGGCCACACGCTCCATCGGGCGGCGCGACAGGGATTCGTCGCCGGTCAGTTCGCTGGCAAAGGCCTGCCCGGACAGCAGCCCCATCAGCAGACGCATGGAGGTGCCGGAGTTCCCCATATAGAGAGTGCGGGCCGGTGCCTTCAGGCCGTGCAGGCCAACGCCGTGCACGCGCACGCGGCCAGCGTGCGGGCCTTCGATCACCACGCCCATGTCGCGGAACGCCTGCAATGTGGCCAGCGCGTCCTCGCCTTCGAGGAAGCCTTCGATCTCGGTCACGCCGTCCGCCAGGGCGCCCAGCATGATGCTGCGGTGGGAGATCGACTTGTCCCCTGCCACGCGCACCTGGCCAGTGAGCTGGCCACCGGGTTGGACGATGAATTCGGGGTTGCGGGCCTGTGCCGCGTTCTGATCAGCCTTCATGTGATGCTCGTCTGTCGCGCTTTGCGCCTGGGTATAGGAAGTACGGGCGTTCATCGCCAGGAAGCGTGCCCGGGCCGTGTTGGCGCGGGTCATGATACCCAGCAGGGCGTCGCTGTCACCCCGGGCCACCGCATCGCGGAAGCGGGCCAGCCCGGCGGCGAACAAGTCAGCAGCAGCCAGCACTGCGTCCTGGTTCTCGGTAAAGATGTCGTGCCACATCACCGGGTCACTGGAAGCGATCCGGGTAAAATCACGGAAACCGCCAGCGGCGTACCGGAAAATGTCGGTGGAATCGCCCTGGCGCGCCAGCGTATCCACCAGCGAGAAGGCCAGCAAGTGCGGCAGATGACTGGTTTCAGCCAGTACCCGGTCGTGCTCGTCCGGCCCCATGCTGAGCACGTCGGCACCCACAGCGGTCCACAGCCGGCGCACTGCCTGTGTCGCCGCCGGATCAGTCTCGGCCACGGGCGTGAGGATCACGCGGTGGCGCTGGTACAGGGCAGCGTCAGCGGCATCCACGCCGCTCTTTTCCTTGCCGGCAATCGGGTGGCCGGGCACGAAGCGGGAAAAATGGGCGCCAAGCTGTGCCCGTGCGGCGGCAATCACCGACCCTTTGACACTGCCGCCATCGGTGACGATGGCATGGCGTTCGAGCCCGGGCACGATAGCACTGAAGGTCGCCGCCATCGCCGACACCGGTACCGACACGAATACCAGATCGGCCCCCTGCACGGCCTGCGCCAGGTCCTGGTAGCCTTCGTCCACCAGCCCCAGCGACAGGCCTCGCTCCAGCGTGCGGGACGAGCGCGAACCGGCGACGATTTTCTTCGCCAGCCCGCCCGACCGGACCGCCGCCGCCAGCGAGCCGCCGATCAGGCCCAGGCCAATGATGGTGACCTGTTCAAACAGCGGCATTGACGCATCACCCATGATTCAGCCCAGCACCCTTGCCAGCGCTTCCAGGAAGCGTTCGTTTTCCTCCGGCAGACCGATCGACACACGCAGGTGATTCGGCATGCCGTAGCCGGCGATCGGCCGCACGATCACGCCTTCGCGCAACAGCGCCTCGTAGACCGGCATCGCCTCACGGCCGCAGTCGAAGGCAATGAAATTACCCACCGACGGAATGTATTCCAGGTTCAGTTGCTCCAGCCCCTCAGCCACCTGGGCCAGACCGGTGGTGTTGAGGTTGCGGTTGTATTCCAGATAGTCGGCATCATCCAGGGCCGCTTCCGCCGCCGCCAGCGCCAGGCTGTTGCAGTTGAACGGCTGGCGCACACGGTTGAGCACGTCGGCAATGTCCACACTGGAAACGCCGTAACCCATGCGCAGACCGGACAGCCCGTAGATTTTCGAGAAAGTGCGGGTGACCACCAGGTTCGGGTGCGCCGCCAGACGGGTCATGCCGTCCGGGTAGGCACTCTCCTCGACGTATTCGAAGTAGGCCTCGTCCAGCACCACCAGCACATCCTTGGGCACGCGGGCGAGGAAATGATCCAGCGTCGAGGAACTGATCCAGGTGCCGGTGGGGTTGTTCGGGTTGGCCACAAACACGATGCGGGTGCGCTCGCCGATGGCGTCCAGCATGGCATCCAGGTCATGGCCGTATTCACGCGCCGGCACCGCCACCGGCCGTGCCGAGCAGGCCAGTGTCACCAGCGGGTAAACGGCGAAAGCGTGCTCGCTGAACACAGCTTCGTCACCGGGCTTGAGCCAGGCGCGGGCGATCAGTTCCAGCACATCGTTGGAGCCGTTGCCCAGGGTGATCTGGGCGGCCCGCACGCCGAGACGTTCAGCCAGGGCTGCCTTCAGACGGAAGCCGGAGCCGTCCGGGTAGCGGTGAATATCCTCCAGCACCGAGCGCACGGCCGACATGGCACGCGGGCTTGGGCCAAGCGGGCTTTCGTTGCTGGCCAGCTTGACGATATCGGTGATGCCCAGCTCCCGTTCGAGTTCCTCGATCGGTTTGCCGGGTTGGTACGGTTGCAGCTTCTGTACACCTGCATTGGCCAGGGCAATAAAGTCGACAGGCATATTAAGGACGCTCCGAAGCAGCCCGGGGGCTGCGGGTTATCAATACTCGCGCCGCACGGCGCACCGGATGATGACATGTTGAAATCACCCGGCCATCTGTCTCGTTGCAATGCCGGGATGGTACCCCGGCCGCTCGCAGGAGGCGACGCCCCCACCCTGCGGACTTTCTGTTCGCCAGGCCCGCCACCCACGCGACGATACCCCGAAACGTACCGGGTCACAGGGAAGTGCCGCCACAGCGGCTTGAGGGGTACGCCGCCCGGGCAGCTCAGATCACGGCGCGGGGATAAGAGCCCAGGAAACGGATGTCCATCGCTTCCTGTTCCAGCGCGGCCAGCACGCGCCCGACGCGGTCGTCGTCGCGGTGCCCTTCGAAATCAATGAAGAAGACATAACTCCAGTTGCCGCTGCGCGACGGGCGCGATTCCACCCGCGTCAGGTCCACGCTGTGCTCCTTGAACGGCTTGAGCACATGGTACAGGGCACCGGGACGGTTCTTCATGCGCACCAGGATACTGGTCTTGTCCTGCCCGGAGGGCGGCGTGTCCTGGCGGCCGATAATAATGAAGCGCGTGGTATTGTCCGGCCGGTCTTCAATGTTGTGGTGCATGATTTTCAGGCCGTACAGTTCCGCCGCCATTTCACCGGCGATGGCCGCAGCGTTCCATTCGTCTTTAAGCCGGCGCGCCGCCTGTGCGTTGGAACTCACCGCCACCCGCTCCACGGTCGGCATGTGCGCATCCAGCCACTTGCGGCATTGCGCCAGCGTCTGCTGGTGCGAATAGATGCGCGTAATCCTGTTTTCCTGGGTGTGCTCTCCCAGCAACAGGTGATGATGAATACGCAGGTCCACTTCGCCACATATTTTCAGCGATGAATCCATGAAGCTGTCCAGCGTATGGTTGACCACGCCTTCGGTGGAATTTTCTACCGGCACGACACCATACTGCACTGCACCGGATTCCACTTCACGGAACACTTCATCGATGGCACCCAGGGAGACGGCTTCCACCGCGTGGCCGAAATGCTTCAGCGCCGCCTGATGGGTAAAGGTGCCTTCCGGGCCGAGAAACGCGACTTTCATGCGTTGCTCCAGCGCCAGGCAGGCGGACATGATTTCACGGAACAGCCGCGCCACGGTTTCGCCATCGAGCGGGCCGGTATTGCGCTCTTTCACGCGCCGCAATACCTGTGCCTCGCGCTCGGGGCGATAGAACACGGCATCGCCGTCGGTGGCCTGCTTCACTTCTGCCACTTTCTGCGCCAGGGTTGCGCGCTGGTTCATCAGCGTCTGGAGTTGGTCATCCAGGCCGTCAATTTGCGCGCGCAACTGTTCGAGAGTCGGTTCAGCCATGTCGTTGTGCAAAATCCTTCATGAAATCAATCAGTGCATCCACCGCCGCTTCCGGCACGGCGTTGTAGATGCTCGCGCGCATGCCGCCCACCGAGCGGTGCCCTTTCAGGTTCAGCAGCCCCGCCGCATCCGCTTCTTTCAGGAACGGCTTGTCGAACTGCTCGTCGGCCAGGACGAACGGCACATTCATCCAGCTCCGGCTGTGTTTTTCCACCGGGTTGCTGTAGAAGCCGCTGGCGTCGATATAGCCATAGAGTTTTTCTGCCTTGCGACGGTTGAGCTGCTCCATCGCCGTCAGGCCGCCCTGCGCCTTGAGCCACTTGAACACCAGGCCAGCCAGGTACCAGGCATAGGTGGGGGGCGTGTTGTACATGGAGCCGTTCTCGGCGTGGACCTTGTAGCGCAGCATGGTCGGCACCTGATCGCCGGCGCGCTCCAGCAGGTCCTTGCGCACGATGACCACACAGACGCCGGCCGGGCCGATGTTCTTCTGTGCGCCAGCGTAGATCAGGCCGAACTTCGACACGTCCAGCGGGCGCGACAGGATCGTCGATGACAGATCCGCCACCAGCGGCGCACGGCTTTCCGGAATGAAGTCATACTCCACCCCGCCAATGGTTTCGTTCGGCGTGTAGTGCAGGTAGGCGGCGTTATCGGACAACTGCCAGGTGTCCTGCGGCGGGACAGTGGTGAAATTCGTCGCTTCACTGCTGGCTGCCACATTCACCTTGCCGAACTGCTTCGCTTCCTTGATCGCTTTTGCCGACCACTGCCCGGTATTGATGTAATCCGCCACATCGTCGCGGCCCATCAGGTTCATGGGCACCATGGCGAACTGCTGGCTGGCGCCGCCCTGCAGGAACAGCACGGCGTAGTCATCACTGATGCCCAGCAGGTCGCGCAGGTCCTGTTCCGCCGTCTCCGCAATCGCGACGTAATCGTCGGAACGGTGACTCATTTCCATCACGGACAGGCCGCGACCGTGGTAATCCAGCATTTCGCTGGCGGCCTGCCTGAGTACATCTTCCGGCAGAGCGGCCGGGCCGGCACAAAAGTTATAAGCGCGACTCATGGGTTCCTCAGCGGCATCGCCGCGGCTGCAATGGGCAGGCCCCTGCGCCGGCGCATCGGCAGTGGGGCCGGTTCTTTCTATCCGTTATTCGTCGGCGTCATCCGCTGGCGCGTCGGTGGCATCCACCGCTGCGGTATCACCTTCTTCCAGTTCATCCACTTCTTCCGCACCTTCCAGCTCCGGAATCCGCTCCACGCCCACCAGGCGTTCACCGTCTCCGAGACGGATCAGCGTCACGCCCTGGGTGTTGCGGCTGAGCTGGCTGACTTCATCGACCCGGGTGCGCACCAGCGTGCCCTGGTTGGAAATCAGCATCAGGTCCTCGCCACCGAATACCTGCGTGGCGCCGACCAGCGCGCCGTTGCGGTCGTTCACCACCATGCCGATGACACCCTGGGTGCCACGACCCTTGGTCGGGAATTCGTCCACGCCGGTGCGCTTGCCATAGCCGTTTTCCGAGGCGGTCAGCAACTGGCCGCCCGGTTGCGGCACGATCAGCGCGATCATGGCTTCGCCGTCGGCCACTTTCATGCCGCGCACACCCCGTGCGGTACGGCCCATCACGCGCACCGATGCCTGGCGGAAGCGCGCCACTTTGCCGTTGCTGGCGACCAGCATGATGTCTTCATCGCCCTGGGTCACGGCCACGTTCACCAGGCTCTGGCCCGGTTGCAGGCGCACCGCGATCAGGCCGTTGCTGCGTGGCCGCGCAAATTTCGACAGTTGTGTGCGTTTCACGATGCCGGTGGACGTGGCCATGAAGATGAACGGACCCGAGGTGGTGTCCACTATCTCCTCGCCCTCTTCCGCATCGTCGATCACATCCAGGTCGGCGTCTTCGACCTCAGCGTCATCTTCGGCAGACTGCTGGCGCACAAATTCTGCATCCAGGCGCAGGATGGCGGTGATGCGTTCTTCCTGCTGCAATGCCGGGATCAGGTTCACCACCGGCTTGCCACGCGAGCCACGCCCGCCATGCGGCAATTCGAACACCCTCAGCCAGTACACCTTACCGATATTGGTAAAGCACAGCAGCGTATCGTGCGTGCCCGCCACCAGCAGGTGCTCGACATAATCTTCGTCTTTTACCGCCGTGGCGGCCTTGCCGCGCCCGCCGCGCTTCTGCGCCCGGTAGGTGTCGATCGGCTGCGCCTTGGCGTAACCACCGTTGGACAGCGTCACCACCACGGTTTCCTCGGCGATCAGGTCTTCCATGGAGAAGTCGCTGCGCGAGGTCTGGATTTCACTGCGGCGCGGGTCGGCGTATTCCTCGCGGATGGCGTTCAGTTCTTCGCGAATCACCGCCAGCAGGCGTTCCGGGTCGGCCAGGATCAGACCCAGTTCGATGATCTTTTCCAGCAGTTCCTGGTAATCCTGGACCAGCTTTTCCTGTTCCATGCCGGTCAGTTTCTGCAGACGCAGTTCCAGAATGGCCTGGGCCTGTTCCGGCGACAGCCAGTACTGGCCATCACGCATGCCGTAATCATCTTCCAGCCCGTCCGGGCGGCAGGCATCGGGGCCGCCGGCACGCTCGAGCATGGTCACCACTTCACCCGGCGCCCAGCCACGCTTGATCAGTGCTTCGCGGGCCTCGGCGCCGGACGGCGACTGCTTGATCAGTTCGATCACCGGGTCAATGTTGGCCAGCGCCACCGCCAGGCCTTCCAGCACGTGGCCTTTTTCGCGCGCCTTGCGCAGTTCATAGACGGTGCGGCGGGTCACCACTTCGCGGCGGTGACGGATAAACGCCTCCAGCATGTCCTTCAGGTTCAGCAGCTTCGGCTGGCCGTCGAGCAGGGCCACCATGTTGATGCCGAACACGCTCTCGAGCTGGGTCTGGGCGTACAGGTTGTTCAGTACCACGTCGGCGTTTTCACCGCGACGCAGTTCGATCACCACACGCATGCCGTCCTTGTCGGACTCGTCGCGCAGTTCGGTAATGCCTTCGATCTTTTTCTCTTTCACCAGCTCGGCGATTTTCTCGATCAGCCGCGCCTTGTTCAGCATGTAGGGCAGCTCGGTGATGATGATCGCCTGCTTGTTGCCCTTTTCCATGTCCTCGATATCGGCCCGGGCGCGCACATAGATGCGGCCACGGCCAGTGCGGTAGGCCTGCACGATACCGGCACGGCCGTTGATGATGCCGGCGGTGGGGAAATCCGGGCCCTGGATATACTGCATCAGGTCATCGACGGTGAGGTCTTCGTTGTCGATCAGCGCCAGGCAGCCGTCAATCACTTCACCGAGGTTGTGCGGCGGAATATTGGTGGCCATGCCCACGGCGATACCGGAGGAGCCGTTCACCAGCAGGTTCGGCACCCGGGTCGGCATGACGGCAGGAATCTTCTCGGTGCCGTCGTAGTTGTCGACGAAATCGACCGTCTCTTTGTCCAGGTCGGCGAGCAGGTCGTGGGCGATCTTCGCCATGCGCACCTCGGTGTACCGCATGGCGGCGGCGGAGTCGCCGTCCACGGAGCCGAAGTTGCCCTGCCCGTCCACCAGCATGTAGCGCAGCGAGAACGGCTGCGCCATGCGCACGATGGTGTCGTACACGGCGGAATCGCCGTGCGGGTGATACTTACCGATGACGTCACCGACCACACGGGCCGATTTCTTGTAGGCCTTGTTCCAGTCGTTGCCCAGTTCGTGCATGGCGAACAGCACCCGGCGGTGCACCGGCTTGAGACCATCGCGCACGTCCGGCAGCGCCCGGCCCACGATGACGCTCATGGCGTAGTCCAGATAGGACTGTTTCAACTCGTCTTCAATATTGACCTGGGTAACTTCTCTGGCGAGATCCGTCATGGTGATCCTTACTCTCAGGGCCTGACGGGCCACAACATCCGGCGGCCCGCTGGATTTCCGCGCTATAACGCGCCAATACCGCCACGCTGGGGCGGTTCGACACCCTGGCATCCCCCCCACAGGGGAAGCGCCGAAAGCCGGAGATCATAGCATAAGGCGCTTCGCGCCAGCTACGAGGCGCTGCGCGCCTGCTGCGCGCTACGGGCGGCGAGCGGCGAGCCTGAAGCCCCACCGCATTGCTCGCAGCCCGTCGCTCGCAACCCGCCGCTGCAGGCGCGCCCACCGGGCGCGCCTGCTATACTTCCGCCGCCCCAGAACATGTCCGCAGACAGGAGTCTTCATGCCCCAAGCACCGGCACACGCCGACCTGATCATCCAGGCCAGCTGGATCGCGCCCGTGGAAGGCCCGGCGCGGCTGCTCGCCGACCACGCCATTGTCATCAGCGGCACCCGTATCCAGGATATTCTGCCCGCCGCCGAGGCCAGCCGCCGCTGGCAGGCCACGGAAACCCTGCGCCTGGACGGCCATCTGCTGATGCCGGGGCTGATCAACGCCCACACCCATGCGGCCATGAACCTGTTCCGTGGCCTGGCCGACGACCTGCCGCTGATGACCTGGCTGGAACAGCATATCTGGCCGGCCGAGGGTAAATGGGTCAGCGAGCAGTTTGTCACCGACGGCACCCGGCTGGCTGCCGCCGAAATGATCCGGAGCGGCACCACCTGCTTTGCCGACATGTACTTTTTCCCGGACGCCATTGCCCGGGTCGCCACCGAGGCCGGCCTGCGCGCCAGCCTGTTCTGCCCGGTGATGGATTTCCCCACGCCGATGGGCCAGGGCCCGGACGATTACCTGCGCCTGGCCACCCAGGCCGCCGACGACTGGCGCCATGATCCGCTGATCACTATCGGCTTTGGCCCTCATGCGCCCTATACAGTCTCCGATGAGCCCCTGAAACGGGTGGTCATGCTGGCCGAGGAACTGGATGCGCAGGTCATGATGCACGTGCACGAGACCGCCGCCGAAGTGCAGATGGCCACCGACGCCAGCGGCGAACGCCCGCTGGCACGGCTGGCACGTCTTGGGCTGCTCGGTCCGCGCCTGATTGCCGTCCACATGACGCAGCTGGATGACGACGAGATCGCACTGCTCCAGGGCACTGGCACGCACGTCGCCCACTGCCCGGAGTCGAACCTGAAACTGGCCAGTGGCTTCTGCCCCATCGAGAAACTGCGCCTGGGCGGCGTCAATGTGGCGCTGGGCACCGACGGTGCCGCCAGCAACAACGACCTGGACATGATCGGAGAGCTGCGCACCGCCGCGCTGCTGGCCAAGGGTGTGGCCGGCGCCGCTGACGCCCTGCCGGCCGACGCCGCACTGGCGATGGCCACCCTCAATGGCGCCCGCGCCCTGGGCCTGGAACAGCAGACCGGCTCGCTGGTGCCCGGCAAACAGGCCGACATCATCGCCATCGACCTCAACCGTCTCGAAACCCGTCCGCTGTTCGACCCCATCGCCCAGGTGGTGTACGCCGCGACCCGCGACCAGGTTACCCACACCTGGGTCGCCGGCCGCTGCCTGATGGCCGGCCGCGAACTGCTGACACTGAACAGCGCCCGCATCCTGCGCGACACCCAGACCTGGCAGGAGAACCTCAATGGCTGAACCACAACGCACCGCCCGCAACGTCGACCCGCAGGAAATCGCCAAATTCGAACAACTGGCGGAACGCTGGTGGGACCCGTCCTCGGAATTCCGCCCGCTGCACGACATCAACCCGCTGCGGCTGAACTACATTGACGAGCGCGCCGGCCTGCCCGGCCAGCGCGTGATCGATATCGGCTGCGGCGGCGGTCTGCTGTCCGAAGGCATGGCCCGGCGCAGCGCCACGGTGACCGGCATCGACCTGGGCGAAGCACCGCTGGCCGTGGCGCGCCTGCACGCAGAAAAAGCCGGCGTCGAGGTGGAATACCTGAACATTGCCGCAGAAGAAATCGCCGAGGAACGCGCCGGGCAATACGACGTCGTCACCTGCCTGGAAATGCTCGAGCATGTGCCGGACCCGGCAGCCGTGGTGGCCGCCTGCGCAAAGCTGGCCAAACCCGGCGGGCAGTTGTTTTTCTCCACCATCAACCGCAACCCGAAGGCGTTCCTGTTCGCCATCGTCGGCGCGGAATACGTGCTGCGGCTGCTGCCGCGCGGCACGCACGAATACGCCAAGCTGATCCGTCCGTCGGAGCTGGCGCAGTGGTGCCGCGACGCCGGGCTGGAAGTGCGCGACACCTGCGGCATGACCTACAACCCGCTGACGCAGGTCTACCGGCTCAACCGGGATGTGTCGGTCAACTATCTGATGCACGCCGTGAAGGCCGGGCAGCCATGATACAGGCTGTTTTTTTTGATCTCGACGGCACCCTGATCGACACCGCCCCGGACTTCTATGTGGTGCTCAATCAGGTGCTGGCACGTGCCGGCCGCCCGCCGGTCAGTGAAGCCGCCGTGCGCAGCCAGGTATCCAACGGCGCCCGCGCGCTGGTCACCCTCGGCTTTGGCCTGACACCGGAAGACACTGACTTCGGCCAGTACCTGGACCAGATACTCAATGCCTACGCCGACCGGCTCGACGTGGACACTCGGCTGTTCCCCGGTATGGACCGGGTGCTTGATGCACTCGATCAGCGCGCCATTCCCTGGGGCGTGGTGACCAACAAACCGGAACGGTTCACCGTGCCGGTGCTGCGCGGACTGGGGCTGGCACAGCGCTGCGGCCCGGTGATCTGCCCCGATCATGTGGCCCTGCGCAAACCGGACCCGGAAGGGCTGCTGCTGGCCGCCCGGCAGGCCAGCGTCGACCCGGCACAGTGTCTGTATGTGGGTGACCACCTGCGCGACATCGAAGCCGGCCGCAACGCCGGCATGCGCACCGTGGCCGCCCTGTACGGCTACCTGGACCCGAACGAAGACCCGCGTGCCTGGCACGCCGACTACTATATAGACGCAGCCAACGCGCTGTTGCCGCTGCTGGATATTGAAAAAGGAACCTCCGCATGACCGCCATCCACCCCGACCTGGCCCGCCTGCAACAGGAAGCGCTGGACTACAGCTGTCCTGCCGGCAGCTTCAAGGACCGCGTGGTCCTGGTGACCGGTGCCGGAGACGGCATTGGCCGCGCCGTGTCCCTGGCCCTGGCTGACGCTGGCGCGACGGTAATCCTGATGGGCCGCACCCAGGACAAACTCGAGCGCGTCTACGACGACATTCTTGAGCGCGGCGGCCCCCAGCCGGCATTGGTGCCGGTGAACCTGGAAGTGGCCACGCCGGCCAATTTCGAGGAACTGGCCGCCATGCTGGACCGCGAATTCGGGCGCCTGGACGGGCTGCTGCACAACGCCTCAATCCTCGGTGATATCACTCCACTGGACAGCTACGGCTATGGCACCTGGGACAGCGTGATGCAGGTCAACCTTAACGCGCCCTTCTACCTGACCCGCGCCGTGCTGCCGCTGCTGCGCAGTGCCAAAGACGCCTCGGTGGTGTTCACCTCTTCCAGCGTGGGCCGTCGCGCCCGCGCGTTCTGGGGCGCCTACGCGGTGAGCAAGTTCGCCACCGAAGGGTTGATGCAGGTGATGGCCGACGAACTGGAAAACACCTCCGCCATCCGCGCCAACAGCATCAACCCGGGTGCCACCCGCACGCGCATGCGCGCCCTGGCCTACCCCGGCGAGGATGCCAATACACTGCGCACGCCGGAACAGCTGGTCCCGGCCTACCTGTGGCTGCTGGGACCGGCCAGCACCGGCATCACCGGGCAGGCCTTCAACGCCCAAATCCGCTGATACCCTCCGGCCGGTCGCCGTCGCGCACCGGCCCACTCCCCCTCTCTCGTTAACTTTTTTAATGTTGACCTTTAAGCAGCTTTTTTTTGCCACAAGGTCATAGCCCCTCTGACAACCCGAGAGTGAACATGGCATTCACGTCAGTTCGCGCGACACCCTCTTGTGTCTGCGCCTGTCATGGCACGGCGGCTTCCATCGTCCCTGCGACAGAATGCTGACAGACGCCAGGCTGCCAGGGGCGGCCTGCTTATCCATGAAGGACGTGGGACCATGAAAAAAATAATTATTGCGCTATCACTGTTTCTCACTGTGGCCGGCCTGCACGCCGCAACAGAAAACGAGGTGTCTCTCACACCCGAACAGCAGGCCATGCTGCAACAACTGGCCCCCGGCGTGGACATTACGCCGGAACTGATCGAGTTGATGCGGGAAATTTCCCTCAGTTCCAACATGAGCGTCGATGACCGCCTCAAGGCCATCGGCCGTCTCTCCGGCCTCACTGACCTGCCGCCGGATCAGCGCACCCCGTTCAAGATCTGCATCTGGGATATCGCCGGCCGCGCCGGCCCGGTGTTTACCATTGCCGAAGCCGAGCGCGTACGCGCACTGGAATACGGCATCAACCTGGAAATGATTCCGTTCACCAACGAAGGCGTGATGGTGGACGAGCTCAAGGCCGGACGTTGCGACGCCGCCCTGATGAGCGGCATGCGCGCGCGGCTGTTCAATACTTTTTCCGGCACCATTGATGCCGTCGGCGCCGTGCCCACCGATGAGCACATGAAAACCCTGCTCAAGGTAGTGTCGCACCCGAGCAACGCCGGGCGCATGGTGCAGGGCGAGTATGTGGTACTGGGTGTGTTCCCGGCCGGCGGCGCCTATGTGTTCGTCAACGACAAACAGATCAACAGCCTGGCCAAGGCGGCGGGCAAGAAAGTCGCGGTACTGGATTTTGACCCGATGCAGGCACGCATGGTGTCCGGCATCGGCGCCACGCCGGTGTCCACCGACATTACCCGCGCACCAGGGATGTTCAACAACGGTGTCGTGGATGTACTGGCGGCCCCGTTGCTCGCCTACCAGGTGCTGGAACTCTACAAGGGCCTGGAACCGGACGGCGGCATCATCGACTACCCGCTGGCGCAGATCAGCATGCAACTGGTCGGCCATCGCGCCAAATTCCCCAACGAAATCGCGCAACTGGTACGCGAGGCCGCCAACGAACGCTACGACGCCATCATGGAATTCATTCATAACGAGGAATCCCGCATTCCGGAGAAATGGATGGTGCAGATTCCGGCCGAAGACAAGCAGGAATACGACACCATGATGCAGGACGCCCGTATCGAACTGCGTAACCTCGGGTATTACCACCCGGAAATGCTGCACCTGCAAATGCGCATCCGCTGCCGCATTGAACCGGACAGCTCGGAATGTGCCAATCCGAAGGAATAAAAAAAAGCTGCGGGCTTCGAGCCGCGAGTGAAAGGCCTTTTCTCGTGGCTCGCAGCTGAAAAAATAGCAACTATCAGGAAAAAACATGAAGCAATTGCTGTTCTGTCTGATGCTGTTGTGCGGCAGCGCGCTGGCCAATGCCGACGTGACACTCACCGCCGCCCAGCAGGCCGAGCTGGCCCGCGTCGCCCCTGGTGTGAACCTGACACCTGAACTGGTCAGCCAGTTGCGGACGATTGTTTATGACCAGTCGAAGAGCGTGGATGAACGCATCCGTGCGATGCAACGGCTGACGGGCTTCTCCCCCGCCGAACCGCTGCGCCGCACAGTGTGTATCTGGGATATCGCCGGCCGCGCCGGGCCGATTTTCATGGCCGCACAGGACCAGCGGTTGCGCCTGCTGGAGTATGGCGTGGATATCCAGCTGGAGGTCTACACCAACGAAGGTGTGATGGTGGAAGAGCTGAAATCCGGCCGCTGCGAAGCGGCCCTGATGACCGGCCTGCGTGCGCGACTGTTCAACCAGTTCACCGGCACCATCGATTCCGTCGGCGGCCTGCCCACTGACCAGCACATGCGCATGCTGCTGCAGGTGCTGGTCGACCCGCGCCTGGCGGACCGGATGACCACCCACGGGTATACCGTCATGGGCATCGCCCCCGGTGGCGCCGCCTATGTGTTCGTCAACGACCGCAAGATCAATTCACTGGCAAAAGCCGCCGGCAAGCGTGTGCCGGTGCTGGATTATGATCCGACCCAGGCGCGCATGGTGGCGCAGATCGGCGCCACGCCGGTGGCGTCGGATATCGTCAGCGCACCGACCAAGTTCAACAACGGCAGCGTCGATGTACTGCCAGCCCCGCTGGTGGCCTATGAAGTGCTGGAACTGTACAAGGGGCTGGGCGAGCACGGTGGCATCATTGACTATCCACTGGCGCAGATCACCATGCAGCTGATCGGCAGGGAAGACAAGTTCCCGGCGGAAGTGGCGCAACTGGTGCGCGAGGCATTCTTCGAAGGCTATGAGGAGATCATGGCGCGATTGCAGGAAGAAGCCGACAAGGTCCCGGACCACTGGTGGGTCAGCATTCCGGACGAAGACAAGCAGGAATACGAAACCATGATGCAGGATGCGCGCATCCAGTTGCGTGACGAAGGCTACTACAGCGCCGAGATGCTTACCCTGCAACGGCGCATTCGCTGCACGGTTGAGCCCTCACGCTCGGAATGCACGAACCCGGTTGAATGATGCGTAGGGTGGGTTGAGCCAAAGGCGAAACCCACCGTGTCCATGCCCGTTAATCACTCCTGCAAAATCATCGAAATCACCCGGCTTGGGAGGTGGGTAGTTTCGATGATTCTGTGCGAGCAGTGCGCTGCATGGACATGGTGGGTTTCGCCTTTGGCTCTACCCACCCTAACCCCCACCAGCCCGCTCAATGCAACTGGTCCAGCGTCGCGAAGATATCCACCCGCGTGTCGGCAAACATGTCCAGTTCCGGCGCCAGCGCCTGCACATAACGATCAAAGTACAGGAACTGCTTCAGCAGCAAGGCAAACTCGCGTGGAAAGCGGATACCGTGGTGCTCGCCGATATGCACGATGTCGAGCAACAGGCGATTGACCTCACGATCATGGCGTCCCCCTTCCAGCAGGCTGGTCGGGTCCAGATTGGCGAGCTTGTCCTGGAAGCGTTCGATGTCGCGCGCCAGGGCATCCACGTCCACCTTTTCACGGGTCATGCCGATGGTGGCCATCGCTTCGGCGACCAGCCGGTGATCACCGCGGCCGATGCCGTCGAAAAACCGGGCCATTGCTTCCCAGGTCTCCTTGCGCATGTGCCCGACCATGCCGAAATCGATAAAGCCGATACGGCCATCGCGCAGCAGCATCAGGTTGCCGGCGTGTACATCGGCGTGGAAGAAATCGCACAGCATCAGGCTGGAGAACCAGGTGTTGAGCGCCGTGATCAGGGTTTCCGCCGGGTCCGGCACATGCTGGCGCAATATTTCCAGGTTAGTCAGCGGCACGCCGAAGAAGCGCTCCATGGTGAGCACCCGCGCAGTGGAAAATTCCCGGTACGGTGTCGGCGCCACGGCACGGGTATTCTGCGTCATGTTGAGAAACTCGTTGAAGCGTTCAAGGTTGTCCGCCTCCTGCCGGAAATCACATTCCTCCAGCATCGAGCCCTGCAGTTCCTCCACCACACCGGACACCGCCGACCGCGACAGGCCCGGCGTCAACATCTCGACCACCCGCGCCGCAAAATAGAGAAAGTTGAAATCGGTCAGCAGGACATTGCGCACATTCGGTTTCTGCACCTTGATGACCACGTCGTCGCCATTGTGCAGGCGTGCGGCGTGCACCTGGGCAATGGAGGCCGAGGCCAGCGGTTGCGGGTCCACCCAGGCGTAGACGTCCTCCAGCGGCCGGCCAAGCTCTGCCTCCACCGTGTCGCGGATAAAGCGGAAAGGCAGTGCCGGTGTCTTGTCGAGGCACTTCTGGAACTCCTCGACATACTCATCCGGGAACAGCGACGGCGAACTGGCAATGAACTGCCCCAGTTTGATATAGGTGGTACCCAGTGACTCGAATGTTTCGCGCAGCAGCACCGGCAGGGATGGCCGTCGGCCGAGCAACCAGCCGGCCCCGGTGCGAGCAAGAACCGACGCAGTTTGCAAGACTCTCAAGCCGCCGCGCGCGGTATCTTCGGCCAATAAAAGCCCGGCACGCCGACCGGCCATGCGTGCACGTCGCTGCTCAACCTCAGTATATTTTCTCATCCCCGGAACCATCCTGTGTTCGAGTGGAACAAATGCCCACCTGCGTGTGATCAATGATCACTTCCGGCCAGCGTTGCGGCAATGATAAC
The DNA here is from genome assembly GCF_000299335.2 of Isoalcanivorax pacificus W11-5. Classification (NCBI taxonomy): domain Bacteria; kingdom Pseudomonadati; phylum Pseudomonadota; class Gammaproteobacteria; order Oceanospirillales; family Alcanivoracaceae; genus Isoalcanivorax; species Isoalcanivorax pacificus. The sequence goes on from NZ_CP004387.1 coordinate 2,396,264, forward strand.
TCAACACAAGTATTTGTAATGACTTGCCTTACTTTTTGTAATCGGCGCTTGTGCCAATTTTCGTGCTTCGGTAGTGTTGGCCTGACATTATCGGCGGGCGTTGCGCACATCGTCCGACCGAGCGGAAGAACAATAATTATGCAATTGATGGAGAACGCAGTATGAAGTTCCGTTTTCGCGTTCGCGGTGCCTGCCGCGTCGCAGCTCTGGGCGCCGCTTTGGCCGCCTTACCGGGGTGCGGGATGGTCTACAAGACCACCGGCGATGTGCTGGTCAGTTACGGGCGCGCAGAGATGGTGCCCTACCTCATGACCTATCAGGACGTCGGCATGGCCTGTGCCACCGGCGAGGCACTCACCCCGCTGCTGCTGTCATTCGAATCCGTAGGCTCCGACCCCGACAAACTCGCCACACTGGTTTACACCGTGGCCGCCACCTGTACCGAATCCATGGCGCTCGAAGAAGAGCTGCGCTACATGCGCGCGGTCAAGGAAGGCCGTGTCAATGAAGCACAGGACGCCCGTTCCAGACAGAAAGAACTGGCCGAGATCTCCGCCCGCCGTCAGTACGAGGCCTACCGCCGCTCCTTCGTCGAATTCGGCGAAGCCGACAACGGCAAGTGCCCGCGCCTGCGCAATGACTTTGACGAACTGGTATGGATGATCGGCCAGATCAGCGGCGTCCAGTCGCTGCTCAACGATGCCACTGCCGATACCGCCGTGGGCGTGCCACGCGATGTGGCGGCCAAGGTCGAGCGCGGCCTGGCCTGCCTGGACAACGAGAAATGGTGGGGCGTGCCCCGGGGTGGCCGTGCCGCCCTGTGGAATATCCTGCCGATGCTGAAACCGGCTAACGCCGACGCCTGGGCCGAGCTTGAACGCGCCACGCGCCTGGGCTTTGAACAGGGCGTGCGCCTGCCGAGCGCCCTGTACGCTATCTCCGCCTACAGTGTCGGGGATGACCAGCGGGTCCGCCGCGCCATTCGCGAGTTTGCCAATAACGACAAGAACCTCGACCCCAACTACGCCATGATCGATTCGATCGCCGGCATGCTGATCAAGGGCATTTCCGACCGCATGTGGACTGAAGCCACCGGCAAGCGGACCCCCTACGGCAACCTGGGGACCTTCTGGGACGACACCCGCAAGTCTTCTGAATCCACCATCAATATCGACGACCTACTGTGACCCGGCAGGCTGGTGCCCCGCTGCGGGCACCGGCCATGGACAGGCAGTACAACGGAGACAGCATCATGCGTTACGGTAAAGCTCTTATCGCGGCGGCGGCCTCGTCCCTGCTGCTCGGCGTATCCGCCCCGGCCATCTCGGCCGAAAAACGCACCCTCTGCGTGTTCGACATCATCGGCACCTCCGGTGACATGTACAACATCATGCGGGACTACAGGACCGCTGCCATCGAGCAGGGGTACGACCTCGAACTGAAGGCCTACACCGACGAGAACATTGCCGCCGAAGACCTCAAGGCCGGCCAGTGCGACGCCGCCGCGATCACCGGAATCCGCGGTCGACAGTTCAACAGTTACACCGGCAGCCTGGATTCCATCGGGGCCATTCCGAACTACGACGCCCTGCGCACCGTGGTCCAGGTGCTGGCCAGCGAAAGCCCGCGCATCACCCCGAACCTGCGCAGCGGCTCCTATGAAGTGATGGGGATCGCCCCGATGGGTGCGGCCTACCTGTTCGTGAAAGACCAGGCGATCAACAACGTCAACGCCCTGGCGGGCAAGTCCATCGCGGTTATGGAGTATGACGCGGCCCAGGGCAAGATGGCCGCCAGCGTCGGCATGTCCCCGGTCATGTCGGACATAACCAATTTTGCCGGCCGCTTCAATAACCATAGCGTGGATATCTGCTTCGCACCGGTCATGGCCTACAGCGCCCTGGAACTCTATAAAGGGATGGAACCCAACGGCGGGATCGTGGATTATGTGCTCGGCCAGCTGACCCTTCAGGTCATTGCCCGGCATAACAAGTTCGACAGCGAGTTCGCCGCCTGGTCGCGCAGCTACTTCTTCAACTCGGTATTTGATCGTGCGATGCGCATCATCAACAGCGCCAACAACGAGATTGAGGACAAGTGGTGGATCGAGATCGCCGACCAGGACAAGCTGCGTTACGACGAAATGATGCGCGATGCCCGGATCGAACTGACCGAGCAAGGCATCTATAACAAGGATATGATGTCGCTGCTGCGCAATATCCGTTGCCGCCTCGATGCCGCCCGCGCCGAGTGCAGCGACCAGCGCGAGTAAAGACCGGCGACCATACCGGATAAGACAGGCAATACTCAGGCGGGGCCGCAACGCCCCGCTTTTGTCGTATCAGCGCCCCGGAAAGGCGTTTGTTTTAACGGCCGGCTGCTCATCAGGCTTCTGCGGTCAGATTGGTTGTGTTGCGCACCCAGAATGACAACGACATCGGCGCACGCCCGCAGGACTATGGCTCTTTTGGCACCGGTATTTCAGTGGACGGAGCGATATCGCGCCTCTGGCGTTCGTCGCATAACAACAACCGGGTGACCAATGGAAACAACATCGCGCTTCAGGATCGCCAATCGCTCGATTGGTGAATGGATTTCGTCATTACCCACTCTGGTGATCCTGTTAATCACCATTTTCCTCGCCTCCGGCGAAATCATTCACTCGCAGTTGCTTAAAATCGGTGAAAACACCTGGCAGGAATACTTCCTGCTGCGTGCCAACCAGAGCGAACCCACCTGCGAACGCAATCGGGACATCGAGGCGGATGTCGCCCGGACCATCGCCGAGCGCGAGGCGAACGCGGCGGATGATCCGCTGGCCGGCCTGCTCGGGACAGATATCGACGAGGACGCCATTCGCCGGTCGCTGGAGCGCTCCCAGGAAGTGTGCGAAGGCCGCTGGGAACGTTATGAGCGGGTACAGTCGCGCATCACCCCCGCCGTCATGGCGTTCCGCAGCGTGGAAACCACCGTTGCCATGGCCGTCACCGAGCTGGGCGGCTACAAGCGCCTGTTGCTGTGCCTGCTGCTCCTGATCTGTGCCGCCACAGCCACCCTGACCCGGCATCACATCTGCCTGCGCCCGATGCGCACGACCCGTGATCACTACGTCTCCGTGATCGCCCAGTTGGTCGCCAATGTGATGCTGATGGTCTCTGCGATCATCTACCGCGAGCGCGAGATGATCAGCATGGCTGACGGCATCCAGGTCAACCATTTCTACCTGCACGTATTCTGGATCGCCGGTTTCGGCCTGCTGGCCGCGATCAACATCTGGCAACTGGTGCGCCCGCCGAAAGACATGGAACCGGGTGGCTCCTGGGGCAAGGCACCGCTGACCATTCCGCTGTACACCTTCATGTGCCTCACCGCCGGCACCCGCTTCATGCTCGACGGCTACTACCACGGTATCAGCGTATACCTGGGCATGATGATGGAGCTCTCCACCCTGTTCCTGAATCTGGCGCTGTATATCTGGATCGGGATGATGCTCAAGCAGACCCGTCTGGCACAGCTGGTGTTCAACGTCTTCCGTCCCTGGAACATGTCACCGGAACTGCTCTGCTTCGTCGTGCTGATCGTGACGGCGGTACCGACCGCCTACACCGGCGCCTCCGGTATCTTCGTGATCGCCGCCGGTGCGGTGATCTACAGCGAACTGATGCGTGCGGGTGCACGGCCACAGATGGCGCTGGCCACCACCGCGATGTCCGGCTCCATGGGTGTGGTGTTGCGGCCCTGCCTGCTGGTGGTGATCATCGCTGCCCTGAACAATGCCGTGACCACCGCCGAGCTGTTCAGCTCCGGCCTGAAGATCTTCTTCCTGACCGCGTTCCTGTTCTTTATGTATTCGCAGTTCGCCCGCAAGGAAACGGCCCGCATCGCACCGTTTGGCCAGGCACTGCCGGCCAGCATCAAGCTGCTGAAACCGATCGTGCCATACGTGATCATGATCGCCCTGGTTGTGCTGTTCTTCCGCTTCGTGCTGGATCGTCGTCTGGATGAATTCTCCGCGCCGATCATCCTGCCGGTGGTGCTGCTGGCCATCCTGATCTACGAATACCTGATCGTCGGCAAGGCGAAACGGGAAGAAAACATTCGTGCTGCCGCAGAGGACGGCATCGAGCGTCCGAAGACCTTTGAACACGCGCTGCGCAGCGCCACCAATGAGACCACCGGCCATATCGGCGCCCTGCTGATGCTGATGGCCCTGTCGGTGAGCGTCGGCGGCATCGTCGAGCGCACTGGCGTGATGGAAGCCCTGCCGGCCACCTTCCCGTCCATCTGGCTGGCCATGGGCCTGCTGGTCGTGACGCTGGTGCTGATCGGCATGTTCATGGACCCCTACGGCGCCGTGATCCTGGTGAACGCGACCATTGCCCAGATCGCCTTCAACAACGGCATCGCCCCGCTGCACTTCTGGATGGTGACGCTGGTGGCCTTTGAGCTGGGCTACCTGACGCCGCCCGTGGCGCTGAACCATCTATTGACACGACAGGTGGTCGGCGACGACGAAGTGGAGAACGCCAAGCTCACCCATGGCAGTTTCTGGGCCCGTTACGAGAAATACCTGCTGCCCATCGCGGTGATGCTCTCCGCGCTGCTGATCGTGGCGTTCCTGCCACTGGCCTTCGATGGCCTGCACGACTGGCTGTTCCAAAAGGTCGACGTGGCCCGTCAGGTGATCCCGCTTGACTGATCACGCACTGGAAAAGCCTCAGCGGAGGCTTTTCCAGGCCATCAGCACAGGCTGTTTCTCAATAGCCTGTTAACCTTTGGCGGCACCAGCTGTCATAATGGAACGCGAACGGGCCGGAAACGGCCCGTTCGTTTCTGTGGCCACTGCCCACCGGCAGATGCCCGTTCCAGACCAGCGTACTCGGATGCCCCCAATGACCCAGACACCGGATACCCGCCCCACCCGCACCCCGCGCTCACAACGCCCGACCGAACCCCTGCCGGCAAGCTTCAAGCCCCTGTGGCGATTGATGCTGGCGCTGGCGGCACTGGTCGCTTTCGTGGCAGTGTCAGCGTTTATCGTCGACCGCATGATCTACGGCTGAAGGCGACACTCCGGGGCAGCCCGGGCCCGCCCCGCCCTGCGGAAACGCCAAATATCCCTCTCCCACCCAGACCTGAAAATCAGGAAAAGCTGCTTTTCTTTCCCTCTTCTGGTAGGCACCTTTGCGTAGCTCGCCTAGACTGCCTGTTTCCCATTGCGGCGCAAGACCGCGAGGGAGCCTGGTTCCGGGCCTTCCTTGACCCCGGAACATGTTCGATAACAACAAACCGGGTGACAAATGGAAGCAACCTCGCGTTTCACGCTTGCCAATCGTTCGATTGGCGAATGGATTTCGTCATTACCCACACTGGTGATTTTGCTTATCACCATCTTTCTGGCCTCCGGCGAAATCATTCACTCCCAGTTACTGAAAATCGGTGAGAACAGCTGGCAGGAATATTTCCTGCTGCGCAGTAATCCCAGTGAGCCCACCTGCCAACGGGACCGGGATATCGATGCCGACGTGGCCCGGGCCATCGCCGAGCGCGAAGCCGCTGCGGCGAACGACCCGCTGGCCGGGTTGCTGGGCACCGATATCGACGCAGACGCCGTGCGGCGCTCGGTGATCCGCTCTCAGGAGGTGTGCCAGGAGCGATGGGACCGCTACGAGCACGTCGCCTCACGCATCACGCCGTCCGTGGAAGCCTTCCGTGCAGTGGAAACCACCGTGGCCATGGCGGTGACCGAGCTGGGCGCCTACAAGCGCCTGCTGCTGTGCCTGCTGCTACTGATCTGCGCCGCCACCACGACCGTGATGCGCCACCACATCGCGCTGCGCCCGATGCGCACTGTTCGCGATCACTATGTGTCCACGCTCGCGCAACTTGGCGCGAACTCCATTCTCGCCGTGTCCGCCATCGTTTACCGCGAGCGTGAAATCATGAGCATGGCCGACGGCATCCAGGTCGGCCATTTCTACCTGCACCAGTTCTGGATCGCCGGCTTCACCCTGCTCGCCGCGATCAACATCTGGCAACTGGTACGCCCGCCGAAAAACATGGAATCCGGCGGTGGCTGGGGCAAGGCGCTGCTGACCATCCCGCTGTACAGTTTCATGGCCCTGAATGCCGGCCTGCGCTTCATCATGGATGAGTACTACCACGGCATCAGCGTGTACCTGGGCATGATCATGGAACTCTCCACACTGTTCCTGAACCTGGCGCTGTATATCTGGATCGGGATGATGCTCAAGCAGACCCGCCTGGCGCAGCTGGTATTCAACGTGTTCCGCCCGTGGCACATGTCGCCGGAACTGCTGTGCTTTGTGGTACTGGCGGTGACCGCACTGCCCACCGCCTACACCGGCGCGTCAGGGATTTTCGTGATCGCCGCCGGCGCGGTGATCTACGCCGAGCTGATGCGTGCCGGTGCCCGGCCGCAGATGGCGCTGGCCACCACCGCGATGTCCGGCTCCATGGGTGTGGTGCTGCGGCCCTGTCTGGTGGTCGTGATCATTGCCGCATTGAACAACGCGGTGACCACCACCGAGTTGTTCAACTCCGGCATCAAGGTGTTCTTCTTCACCCTGTTCCTGTTTTTCATCTATTCGCAGTTTGCCCGCAAGGAACCGGCTCGCATCGCGCCGTTCGGGCAGGCGCTGCCGGCCAGCCTCAAGCTGCTGAAGCCGATCATTCCGTATGTGATCGTGCTGATGGCGGTGGTGCTGTTCTTCCGCTTCGTGCTGGACCGCCGCCTGGACGAGTTCTCCGCACCGATCATCCTGCCGGTGGTGCTGCTGGCGATCCTGGTCTACGAATACGTGCTCACACCCCGTGCCCGCCGCGAGGCGCACGCCGAGGAAGACCTCGCCGAAGGCATCGACCGGCCCCGCAACCTGGAACAGGCGGTACGTCGTGCCACCAACGAAACCACCGGGCATATCGGTGCGCTGCTGATCCTGATGGCGATGTCCGCCTGTGTCGGCGGCATCATCGAGCGCAGCGGCATGATGGAAAACGTGCCCGACGCCTTCCCGTCGATCTGGATTGCCATGGCCATGCTGGTGGCCACGCTGGTGTTCATCGGCATGATCATGGACCCGCTTGGCGCGGTCATCCTGGTCAACGCGACGCTGGCACAGATCGCCTTTGCCAACGGCATCGCGCCGCTGCATTTCTGGATCGTCACGCTGGTGGCATTCGAGCTGGGGTACCTGACACCCCCCGTGGCGTTGAATCATCTATTGACGCGACAGGTGGTCGGCGACGACGAGGTGGAAAATGCCAAGGTCAGCCATGGCAGTTTCTGGGTGCGGTATGAAAAATACCTGCTGCCGATGGCGGTGATGTTTACCGCACTGATCCTGATCGCCTTCATGCCGCTGCTGTTCGACGGGCTGCACGACTGGCTGTTCCAGAAGATCGACGTCAGCGCGCAGATCATCCCGCTTGATTGACGTCGCCTGACATGGTTGCATCCGGGGCGGACACAATGCGTGCCGCCCCGGAGTGCACCATGACATTGCCCCGCTCCACCCCGGACAACTGGAACTCCGGCAGCTACCGGCAGTTCCGCCCCCGCTATCCCGACACCCTGTTCGACTGGCTCGCCGCACAGGCGCCCGGCCATCATCGTGCGCTGGACTGTGGCTGTGGCACGGGTCAGGCCAGCCGGCCGCTGGCGGCACGCTTCGAGCAGGTCATCGCCTGCGATCTGGTGCCGGCGCAACTGGCCGCCCTGGAGGCCCCCGCGAATTGCCGGCGCGTGGTGGCCAGCAGTGCAGCACTGCCGTTTGCAGCGGCCAGCCTGTCACTGATCACCGTGGCCCAGGCCCTGCACTGGTTCGATCTGCCTGCCTTTCATCGCGAGGCCACCCGGCTGCTCGTCCCCGCTGGCCTGCTTGCCGTCTGGACGTACGGGCTGTGCGAAATCGACGGCGAATGCGGGCCGCTGGTGCGGACCTTCCACGACCACACGCTGCGCGACTGGTGGGCACCGAACCGCACCCATGTCGTCAATGGCTACCGCGATCTGCCCCTGCCGTGGCCGCTGCTGGATGCGCCGGCGCTGACGCTGCGCCACGACTGGCACTGGCGTGACATGCTGGGATATCTCGACACCTGGTCTGCGGTGATCGCCGCGCGGGCGGCGGGGGAAGACGTGCTGGAAGCGCTTGCGCCACGACTGGCGCGGGCCTGGGGAGACGACACACGAGAGGTCCGCTGGCCGTTGCATTTACGGGCGGCGCGCAAACCGGGCTGACAGAACGGCGTGGCAGGATTCGCTGGCGTTCGTGCCGCCAGCCCCGGCACTCATTCCGCCGGGAAATGCTCGCGCAGCAACCCGGCAAGCCGGTCCAGCCGCTCGCGTCGCGCCGCCACACCGAACACATTCATCATGCGCGTGGCCCAGGTCAGCGCCATCGCCAGGCTGTCACCGCCCTGCCGTGGCACCACATGCAGGTGCAGGTGCGGGACGTGCTGATTGGCGGCCTTGCCGTCGTTGATGATCAGATTGTGGCCACGGATGACCATGCCGGGGTTTTTGGTTGCCACTGCTTTCTGCGCAATGATGGTGCGGCGTGCCAGGCTCATCAGGTGCGCCAGCGACGCATCATCGAATTCCTCGACGTATTGCCCATGCTGACGCGGGATGATCAGCACGTGGCCTTCGCGCACCGGGAACAGGTCCAGCAGTACCAGCGCCTGATCATCCTCGTGAATGATGCTGGCCGGTGCCGCCCCGGTGGCTATCTGACAGAAAATGCAATCGCTCATCGCGTACGCCGCAGGTAATGGATCACGCCGGCCACGGCCAGCGCCAGAAGGATCGCCGCCAGCAAGGGTGCACCGGCCCGCAATGGATCCGCGTCCGACTGTACCAGCGTATCGAACATTGTGACCACCCAGGCCGGGCCCAGCGCGTCGGTATCGCGCGCCACCGGCCAGGGTGTGAGCAGGAAGGCGATGGCCAGCGCCCGCAGCGGCAGCTTGACCGCCGCCGACCAACGCCAGGTCAACCACCACAGAACGGCCAGCGTCACCACGGCGGCGCCAAGGTAGGTGGACCAGGCCATCATATATCCATGCTCAGACACGCGTTTCTCCTGACTTACCCGATGATCTGCCGGCCAGGGCCGGCGCTCTGGTGCACCTGGGTCAGCTGACCCAGCGCACGATATGGTCTTCGTAATCGTCTTCGTCCACCAGTGTTTCGCTGAATACCCGGCCACGCATGGAAATCCCTGCGCGCACCACCGAGTCCGCGTCACCACTGACCAGGGGGTGCCACGCCGCCAGCCCTTCGCCACGGGCCAGGCGGCGATAAGCGCAGCTGCGCGGCAGCCAGTCCCAGGCTGCCACTTCGGGCGTCACCTGCACACAGTCCGGCACATGCGTTTGCCGCGCAGCGTAATCCAGGCAACGGCAGGTGTCGGTATCCAGCATGCGGCAGGCCAGTTGGGTGTAGTGCAGTTCGCCGGTGTCTTCGTCTTCGAGCTTCACCAGGCAGCAGCGGCCACAGCCGTCGCACAGCGCTTCCCATTCGGCACTGTTGAGCTCATGGAGCGGAAAATGTTCCCAGAAGCGCTCACGCACCACGGCCCGGATGTCCCTTGGCCAGATACAGGTCCGGCTCCGGCGGTGGCGGCATCTGCAGGAACCAGCCCTGTTCCCGGAGCGCGGCGCGCACTTTGTCCACGTCAACGCGCGCCAGCGGTTTTTCCGGGCGCAGCAGCATGTCGGCGACATGTTTCGGCGCGCCGAAACGGCTCATCAAGGCCTCCGGCACCGCGTCCAGGCCACGGCGCTTGTCGACGTACAGGTACATTTCATCCTGGCGGCTGCTGCGATAGATCGAGCAGATCAGGTGACGGGTCATATCAGTCATTCAGCAATATCTCCTGCAGCGGCTCGGCCACCAGCGTGCGCCGCCAGCCCTGCATCGGTGCCGGTATCTGCTCAGGTTCGCGCACCAGCGCTTCCAGCCAGCGGCGGCGTACCAGCACCTCCGGCTCCACCCCGAGCTGCGCGGCAATCTTGCCGACGTGTGTGCGCAATTGCTTGACCCGGTCGCGCTGCGCCGCGTCCGGTGGTTCCGGCAGTGGCGCCGGCGGTGTCATCTGTTCAGCCTCACGCAGCAGCACCAGCAGCGTTTCGCCGTCACGGCGGATCACCGACGGATGCACGCCCTGGTCATGCAGGCCCTCAGCCTGACGCGGTGGCTGTTGTGCCAGCGCCAGCAGGGCCGGATCGCGAATGATAAAGCCCCGCGGCAGATCACGCTCGCGGGCCATGCGGTCACGCCAGGCGGCCAGTTGCTGCAGCCGGGCCAACGCCACGCCCTGCAGATGCCCGGCGCCCTTCACCTGCCGCCAGGCATCTTCCGCCGGCACCTGGGCCTGCACGCTGTCCAGCAAGCGCTGGCACTCTTCCTGCCACCACACCAGCCGGCCAAGGCCCGCAAGCTGTTCGCGCAGGCGTTCGGCCAACTCCGGCAGCCACACCACGTCATCGCGGGCATAAGCAAGCTGTTGCGGGGAAAGGGGGCGTTTCAGCCAGTCGGTGCGGGTGGCGTCTTTGGGCAGTTCGGTGCCGGTCAGTTCACGCACCAGCCGCTGGTAACTGCATTGCAGGTCATGGCCACACAGTGCCGCAGCAATCTGGGTGTCCTCGATCGCCACGGGTGCCGCGCCGGTAAAGACGTTCAGCGCTTCGATATCTTCCGAGCAGGCGTGCATCACCAGCGGATGCCCGGCGCACAGGGGGGCCAACGTGGTCGGGTCCGCCAGTGCCGGCGCGTCGATCAGCCAGATGGCGTCCCCGGTGTTCACCTGCACCAGCGCAAGCTGCGGCCAGAACGTGCGCTCGCGCATGAATTCGGTATCCAGATACAGCGGCTGCTGTGCCGACAGGCCGGCCATGGCGTCCTGCAGGTCGTCGACCCGGTCAATCCAGCGATAAGTCATGTATATCCCGTGCAGCCCACTGATAGCGAACCGGCATTATAGGCCGCCAATGCCACAGCGGCGAACCCCATGGCCATGACGGTGCTGTCGGGCCATTGGCTGAAGTTGACTGAAAAAGCCCCGGCGAAGTTTTCGAAAGCCTGCACGGCGCTACAGCGCCGCAGGGACGAGCACAGCAAATCAACCGCTTATCGCGTCTGACTTTGCGGACGGGCTGATCCGGCGGTCAGCGCAGGCCGTTTCCTGGCAGCCTGCTATACTGCACGGTCTTTGCCGCCGTTGCCCTGGAGATTGCCGTGCGCCTGATCAAAACGCTGGTTGTCCTGCTGATCATCCTGGTCATGACCCTGATCTGGCTGACCCGGCCCGGCCCGGTGGATGCGGTGGGCTGGGACGTGCCAGCGCCGCCGCCCGCCACTGGCGCGCTGATGGAAAACACCGATCTGCGCCGGGCCGCGCTGCTGGGTCAGGGCATGCTCAACGGTCCGGAAGCCGTGTTACTGGACGACGCCGGCAATCTGTTCAGCGGCACCGCCGATGGCCGCATCGTGCGCATCGATGATCAGGGCGGCATTCACCTGGTGGTCAACACCGGTGGCCGCCCACTGGGCATGGCACTGGACAATATCGGGCGCCTGATCGTCGCAGATGCCGCCCGCGGCCTGCTGCGCATCGACGCCGACGGCCGCATAGAGGTGCTGGTGGACGAGATCGACGGCGAGCCACTGACCCTCTGCGATGACGTCGCCGTCGGCAAAGACGGCACCCTCTATTTCACCGATGCTTCCTCCCGCTTCCCCCTTTCCCACTACCGTCTTGACCTGATCGAAGGCCGCCCGCACGGCCGGCTGCTGGCCTATCAGCCCGAGACCGGCACACTGCGTGTGCTGCTGGACGACCTGTACTTTGCCAATGGCGTGACACTGTCGCCGGACGAGGATTTCGTGCTGGTGAACGAGACCTTCCGCTACCGCATCCGCCGTTTCTGGCTGAGCGGCGGCAACGCCGGCCAGGATGACCTGTTCGCAGACAACCTGCCCGGCTTCCCCGACAACCTGTCGCGCCGCCCGGCCGGCGACGGTTACTGGGTGGCCATTCCCAGCCGCCGCAACCCGGACTTCGACCAGATCAGTCACTCGGTGCCGCTGCGCAACCTGCTGGCACGCCTGCCGCAGCGCCTGCAGCCCAGCCCGGAGCACTACGGCATGGTGCTGCTGGACAACGCCGGGCAGATCGTCGCGGCACCGCAGGACCCCGGTGGCGAGTTGCTGCACGAGCTGACCTCGGCGGTGGAACACGACGGGCACCTCTATCTGGGCTCGCTCAGCGGTGACCGGATCGGCAAATGGCCGCTGCCACCCGCCCTGCGCCACCCCTAGCAGGGTGTTGAAAAAGCCTCTTTGAGGCTTTTTCAAGCCACCTTTGCGGCACAGGTCCGCAAAGGTGGGCACAGAAAATCAATCGCTTATCGCGTTTGATTTTGCTGACGGCTTGCTTGAGCCGTCAGCGCAGGCTGTTTTTCAACAGCCTGCTAGGGCCTGTTCACACTAAATCCATCGGCCCTGCTGGCCCTGTTTGGTCACCCAGCAAGGCAGCCGATGCGTAGTGTGGTGGGCCCACATGAGCAGCGGCTAACGCAGCGGGGTGGCCAAACAGGGCCAGCCCTTCGGGTTGAGTCTGCAAACGCACCGCTCCGCGTTGCTCGTCAGTCGCTTGGGGCTGCCAAGCTCGCCTCCTCGCGCCTTGATCGGTACGTTTGCAGACTCAACAGGGCCGATGGATTTAGTGTGAACAGGCCCTAGTGAAGCGGGCCGGGGCGGCCTCCCCGCCCCCGGCACTTTCTGCTACCCTACGCGCGCTTTCGTCACTAGCCACAGGAACACCCCATGACCACGAAACTGGTGCTGGTCCGTCACGGCCAGAGTCAATGGAACCAGGAAAACCGTTTTACCGGCTGGAAAGATGTCGACCTGACTGACCAGGGCCGCGCCGAAGCCGCCCGCGCCGGCGAATTGCTCAAGGAAGCCGGCTTTGAGTTCGATGTGGCCTACACCTCGGTACTCAAGCGCGCCATCCGCACCCTGTGGACGATCCTCGACGGCATGGACCAGATGTGGATTCCGGTGATCCGCAACTGGCGCCTGAACGAACGTCACTACGGTGCATTGCAGGGCCTGAACAAGGCGGAGACGGCCCAGAAGTACGGTGACGAACAGGTACTGATCTGGCGCCGCAGCTATGACACCCCGCCACCGCAAATGACCCGCGACGACGAGCGCTACGCCGGCAAGCTGCGTGTTTATCGCGACCTGACTGAAGAACAGATTCCGCTGAGCGAATCGCTGAAAGACACCGTGGACCGTTTCGTGCCCTACTTCGACGCCGAGATCGCGCCGCAGATCAGGGCCGGCAAGCAGGTGCTGATCGTCGCCCACGGCAACAGCCTGCGCGCACTGGTCAAGCACCTGGACAACGTCTCCGACGAAGACATCCTGAAGCTGAACATCCCCACCGGCATTCCGCTGGTGTATGAACTGGACGACAACCTCAAGCCGATCAAGAGCGGTTACCTGGGTGACGCCGACGCCGCCGAAAAAGCGGCCGCCGCTGTCGCCAACCAGGGCAAGGCCTGATCACCACGCGCCTGCAAAACGCTGCACACCACACACTCAGGCACCTGCCCGTGCCTGAGTGTGTGCTGCCTCAACGCCCTTCCCGGCCCGCCTGCCAGGCCGCCTGCAGGACTTCGTCCTGGTATGGATTGGTCACCTGCCGATCAAACGCCGCCGCACGCCCGGCACGATAGGCCTGCTCCAGATCGTCTTCCGGTTTTGCACTGCGCCGGCGCAGGTCATCCAGCACCATCAGCAACGTCGGCACCAACAGCAGCGTAACCAGTGTGGCAAACACCACGCCGAAACCGAGAGATACCGCCATCGGTACCAGGAATGCAGCTTGCGGGCTGTCCTGGATAATCAGCGGGGCGACACCGAAAAACGTGGTGGCGGTCGTCAACATGATCGGCCGGAAGCGATTGGCGCCCGCCTCCACCACCGCCTCGGCCATGGGACTGCCTTCGCGCGTCAGCCGGTTGATCTCGTCGATCAGCACCAGGTTGTCATTGATCACCACACCGGATACCGCAATCACGCCGATCACCGACCAGAGCGTCATGTCCAGCCCCAGCAGCAGATGCCCCAGCAATGCCCCGACCAGCCCGAACGGGATCACGCTCATGACCAGCAACGGTTGCGAATAGGTACCGAACAACACGGTCAGCAGGAAGAACATGCCGATCAGTGACAACAGATAGGCGAAGCCGAGCGTGCCGAGGAATTCGCTGATCGCTTTCGGTTTGCCAGCGATGCCCCAGTCCGCCGCTGCCGCACTGGCACTGGCAGGATAGTCCTCCGCCAGCGTATCCAGCATGGCGTCACGCAGCACGGTCATCACCTGTGCAGGCGACGTGACACCGCTGTCGACCAGCGCGGTGACCGCAGCATGCCGGCGGTTGTCGTAGTGGCCGATCAGGGCGGGCTGATCCTGTACAGCCAGTTGCGCCACCACTTCCAGGGGTGCCCATTCACCACCGGGCAGATGCACCGGCAACTGGCGCAGATGCCACAGGGAATTGCTGTCCGCCCCACGCAAACGCAGCGTCACCGGCACATCGCGATCCTGTTCCGGCAGCCGGTCGATCACGATGCCATGCACGGCCTGGCGCACCTGGTCCCCCAGCATCGCCACCGTCAGCCCCGCCTGCAGCCCTTCGTCCGTGAGCGTCAGGTTCACCTGGTCGCGGCGCGCTTCCAGGCTGTTGCTGATTTCGTGGACACCCTCAATGCCGCGCAATAATTGCTGCAGGCGCTGCGCCATCTCATCGAGTGTGGCCATGTCGGCGTGATACAGGTTGATGTGAATATCCGGCTTGGTCTGCAGCAGGCTGGCATCAAAACGCACCGACAACGCGTCGCGCACCGGCCCGTGCACACGCCGCCAGTCGTCCGCCATACGGCGCACGTCCAGCGCAGTGTCCGGCGCCAGCCGCAGGCTCAAGCGCGCACGGTGTGGTGCATCCGGTTCCGCCGCGTTGGAAATGTTGTAGCGAAAACCCTGTTCGGCAAAACGGTGTGCAAACAGCGTGTCACGTTCATACTCCGCTGCCAGGCGCTGCGCGCTGCTGTCCAGCCGCGCCAGTTCCTCGCGGATACGGTGCGCGGGGGAGCCCTGCGGAAACACCACCTCGGCCACGACCTGATTCGACGCCACTTCGGAAAACAGCACCGTATTCACCCAGCCGGTATGCATCAGGGCCGCACTGAGCAGCAGCAAGGCCACAAACGCCGACATCAGCACATAACGCCAGCGCAGCACCCGCCGGATAAAGGGACGGTAAACGCCGGCGAGCAACGCGTCCAGCCGCACATTGAAGCGTTCGCTCAGCGCATCGGACGCGCGCAGCAGGCGCGACGGGCGCTCGGTTTCATGCGCCAGATGTGTCGGCAGCATCCACAGTGATTCCACCAGTGACAACATCAGGATGCTGATGGCCACAATCGGTACCACGCGCATCAGCGCCCCTTCCGGGCCGGGCAGGAAAAGCAGTGGCACAAACGCCAGTGCGGTGGTCAGCACCGCGTAGCAGATCGGCCGCGCCACCGCCCGCACACCCCGCAGCGCCGCTTCGCGACCGCGATAACCGAGCCGGCGCTGGTGATGCACGCTCTCGCCGACAATGATCGCGTCGTCGACGACAATGCCAAGCACCAGAATGAAGGCGAACAGCGAAATGGTGTTGAGCGATTCGCCCAGCAGCGGCAACACCACGCAGGCACCGAGCATTACCACCGGAATACCGAGCGCAATCCAGCGTGCCAGTGACAGCCCCAGCGCGAGCCCCAGCACCAGCATCAGGATCACCAGCGCCTGCAGGCCGTTCGACCACAGCAGCCCGGAGCGCTCGCGGAACTCCGCAGCATCGTCCTGCCACAGGGTGACGCTGATGCCTTCGGGCAACGCCAGTTGCTGCCGATACAGCGCCACGGCATCGGCCACGTCCAGCACCTGTTGCCGGCCAACGCGGTACACATCAATGGCCACCGCCGGCCGACCATCCAGCCAGGCGCCCATGCTGTCACGGGCAAAGGCGTCGTGCAGCCGCGCCACGTCACCAACGTGGAGCGTATCGCCGTATTGCAGCTGGCGCAGCGGCAGCGCCAGATAATCCAGCGGCTGCTGTGCGCGGCGACCGGTCTCCAGCAGCAGGTTGCCGTCCTCGCTGCGCAGAAGGCCGCCGGGCACGGTGTCGGTGCGCACCTGTAATGCCGCGGCCATGTCCGCCAGTGACAGGCGATGCTGATACAGGACGTCGCGCGGCACTTCCAGTGCGATTTCCCGCTCGGGCAGCCCTTCGATATCCACCACGGAAATCGCATCCAGTGCCAGCAGTTCATGGCGAATGCGGTGTGCCAGCCGGTACAGGCCCAGATCGTCCAGGTCGCCGGACAGCAGCAACCGCACCACCCGGTTGCGCACGATCAACTCCTGCACCTGCGGCCGCTCCGCGCCGGCCGGCAGGTCACGCAGGGTCTCCAGTGCAGCACGCACGCGTTCCAGCACCGCGCGGGTGTTGTAGCCCTGCTGCACATCCACCGTCAGGTGGCAACTTCCTTCGCGCGCCTCGCTGACCAGATCGGTAAGGCCGTCGATGCCGGTCAAGGCGTTTTCCATCGGGGTGCACAGCAACTGCTCCACCCGTGCCGGCGCCGCCTGCGGCAACAGCGTGACCACGCCGATGCGGTCCAGTGGCACATTCGGCAAGGTTTCCTGGCGGGTTTTGCTGATCGCGAGTACACCGGCCACCAGCCACAGGCACAACAGCAGCCGCACCACCGCCGGCCGTTCAATAAACCAGTGCTGCGCACCGCTCACGGTGTACCCGCCTGCACCAGGGCATCGGTGTGCGGCCGCACGCGGCTGCCTTCCAGCCAGCGCAGGCCGCCATGCAGCACGATGCGCGTGCCTTCCGGCAATTCCGCCGGCAGGTACAGCCACTGGCTGTCTTCATACAATGGCGTGACGCTCTGCCGGCGCAGCCGCTGCGCTGAGTCCAGTCGCCAGATCTGCCGCTCGCCCGCCAGTACGGAACGCGGCAGGCGCACCACGCTGCTCAGTGTCCGGCCTTCAATGTCCGCCTGCACCAGCAGGCCGGGCTCAGGCGGGATTTCGTCAGCGGCGACGTCAATCTGCGCCACCAGATAGATCATGCGGTTTTCGTTCAGCCCCCCTTCGCGACGCACGATACGGCCCTGCCAGCGACGTGTCGTGCCGCCGAAATCGCCGCGCAGCGTCACCCGCGGGGCGGTCTCTTCGCCGGCCGCCGGCAACAGTGCCAGCCAGCGGTCACGCACCGGCAGGCGCACCTCCATGCTCTCGGTGGTGTACAGCGTTGCCAGCCGTTCCCCCGCATTGACGTACTGCCCGGTCTGCACGGCCACGTCCTTCAGGCGACCGGTAAAGGGCGCGGCAATACGGGTGTCGGCCAGTTGCAGTTCCGCGTTGCGCAATGCCGCATTGGCGGCGGCCAGCCGCGCTTCCGCTTCGGCCAGATGCGGTTGCAGCAGTGCATAGGGCGAGGCATCCGGGCCGCTGGTGCGCCGCGCCACACGGGCCCGCGCGCGGGTTTCCGCCAGGTGCAGACTGGCCGAGCTGGTATCGTGGCGCTGGCGCGCCAGCGCCAGTTCGAAGGGTTCGGGGTCCAGTTGCAGCAGGCGCGTGCCCGCCTCAACCAGGCCGCCATTGCGGAATGCATCGTCGGTGTCCATCACGCGGCCACTGACGCTGGCGATCAGCGCAATCTGGCGCGCCGGCTGCACGATGCCTTCCGCCCGGATCGGCAGCGTCAGCGACTGCCAGCGCACCGGCAACACCGCCACCTCCGGCACCACCTGTTCCGGCGTGCGGCTGTGCGCAGAGGGCGCGGTCAGATACAGACCGGCCAGCAGCGCGGCCGTCACCACCACCAGCCCTGCCAGCACGCCGGCCTGTCGATAACGTCGCTCAGACACTGTGCGTCACTCCCTGCTTCTGCGGGCCGGTTTGCCGGGCGTTCTCCGACGGCGGGCACTGCGCCAGCAGCACGTCGCGCCAGTGCGCCAGGCAGGCATCACGCGCGGCATCGTCCAGCCCCAGCACCGGGTCCAGCCGCAACGCCAAGGCCAGCCGACCGTTCGTGATCATCATGCCGTTGGCCACCGGGTGATTCGGACTGCCGGGGCCGCACGCACACAACAGCGCCTGCGGCGGCAGCAATGTGCCACGCGTACCCAGCCACCATTCGCCCAACACGCTGAAGGAACCAAGGTGGCAATGCCGCGACACCAGCCGCCGGTAAATCCGGTTGACCACGGCCTGCCCGAGCCGCGACACCAGATGCGCCTGATGCCAAAGCCACCAGTGCCGGCCGGCGCGCAGTGATTCGCGCAGGTGCTGTTGCAGCGCCACCGCACTGAGACGGCGCGGCAGCGTCACGTAAAAGCCACCGGCGTGATTATGTTCTTCGCTGGGCAGGCGCAGTGCACCGCGCAGGCTGACCGGGTAGAACCAGCTGCCGCCGCTGGACAGCGCCAGCCGCGCCATCACGGTTTCGTGCAACGCCCAGAACACCAGGGTCGCCAGGGATACCTGCCGGGCCTGGGCCTGCTCGGTCAGCGCACGCGTCTGCGCCCGGGAAAACCAGCATACCGATATCGGAGGCCGGCCCAGTGCAACGCCCGCACCGCCCGGGCGCCATTGCGCAGATGGCGCAACGGGTTGGCTCGCCCGCCGCGCCGCCCGCCAGCTTTGCCACAGCCCGGGCACCGTCTGCGCGCGCGCCGGTGGTGCGGCAAAGCGGGTCACGCCCCAGCGCCGGAACAGACGCAGAAATCCGCCGATGCCGTCGGCTTCGCGGTGCGGAACAGATTCCCACCGCACCTGCCCGCTGACGGGATCAATCACGGCGAAATACATGGTGTCATCAATACCCAGCGGCGCCCTGGCACGGAACCAGGGCGCGGCGACATCGGGATGAAATGCGGGGGCCGTCATGGCAACACTCCTACAACCGGGCGACTTCGACATACGGCAGGCGACCGTCCAGCAGCGGCCGGGGGTCCTGCCCGTAGCTGACCAGAAAATGCCGGCTGGCCAGGCGCTGGCGACGATAGCCACTGGCCGCTTCGCGCAACGGGTCCTGGAGAAAAAAACCGGCGGAGAGCGCGCAGCGGTCACGCCGCGCCTGCTCCACCAGTGGCTGCAACAGGGCATCAAGTACCGCCGGCGCATCGTCACGCACCAGTGTGCTGTGCAGCAGCCGGTAATTCAGCGTGCCGCCTGCGGCGGGCAGGTGCAGCCCGCCGCGCAGCCGGCTGTACAGATTGAGCAGATGACGCAGGCCGCCGAGCGCAAACGGATAACGCAGCACGCGGGTCTGCTTGAACCCTTTCTGGCACCAGGTGCCGGTCATGCCGACCAGTTCGCTGCCGCGCCAGGCAAGCAGAAAATCCTGCACTGACAGGCCGCGGTAGTAATCGTGCCCGGCAATCAGATCCGACAGTGCGTAGCGCGGGAAAAATTGCCGGCGCGGCCCGTATTCATCCAGCCATGCCTGCATCAGCGGCAGGTCATCCGGCGTTGCCTGCGTCACGCGGTAGCCGTGCGCGCGACGGCGTGCGCCGCTGAACAGCAGGCTGGTTTCGATCTCGCCGCAGGGGTAATACACCGGCAACCCGGCGCGGCCACTGCCAACGGTTTCCAGGGATGCGCTGTTGTCACTGAGAATGACGGTCTGCATCCACTCGCCGCTGCGCAGGATCTGTCGCAGTTGGCGGAACAGCCGCACCAGCAGCGTACTGCCGCGCCAGGCCGGTGCCAGACGCAGGTCGTGTGCATACCGCACCGGGCGTGCTGCGCCGTTGACCATCACGCGCCGGCAGCCGACGTTGAACACGGCGATCACCGTGTCCTGCTCATCCACCGCGATCCACAGTTCCGGTGTCTCGCAGCTGACGCCGCTGCCATGCAGGAACGCCGGCTGGCGTTCAAAATTCAGCAGCACGCGGCCGTGCTGTGGCGTGGCATCGACCAGCGCAAGAATGCCCGCATCGTCCGCCGGCGTGGCAGGCCGGATCAGATAACGCATCCTGACAGGCTCCCCCGCGCGTCGCTGACATCGTGCAGGGCCGGCGGCAAAACCTCCGGCCAGTCGCGCAACGGTTCGATCTTGATATTGCCCTCGATCATGCCGCGCAGCCGGCACTGGTGCAGGTAGAACTCGCGCATGTCCTGCCGGCACACCACACGCGCCGGTGCAAGCTGACCCAGCCCGCGTGCGAGTTGATAGTGAAAGTGCTGCGCCAGCGCGGTTTCCAGTCGCTCGCGAATACGCTGCACCGCAGACTGCGGCGCACTCGCGCCGGCACATTCCACCAGTAGCACGTAACCGGGCTTGCCGGCGCTGTTGCTCTGCCGGGCTGCCAGCAGTGTCACCGGACGCAATGTTTCGCCCCAGGGCAGCGCATCCAGCACTTGCTGCACGTATACCGCACCGATTTTTTCGCCGACCATGTCGACACCGTCGTTGCGGCCCAGAAAGCGCAGCACCGGCAGGCTGTTGAGATGGCTGTCCACACGCAGCCGGTCGTTCAGCCGGTAACGCAACAGGCCACTGCCTGTGGACAGCAACGGCGCCACTTCCTGGCCAGGCCGCAATGCCCAGGGCGGCAGGATGCGACCGCTGTCCAGATCCTCGAATTCATACACATGGGACTGATAGGCCAGCACCCACTGTCCCTGGCACGGCACCGTCACCACGCCTTCCGTGGCCCACAGCCCCTTGCCCTGGAACGCGGCCTGCGGCAACAGCCGCTGCAACAGCGTTGCCCAGGGTGCGGCGGCAGCCGTGTCCCAGGCACTGACCAGCGCCAGGCGCGGCCACAGGCGCAGAAAGAAATCCGCCGTCAGCTGGCCATCCCACTCGGCCAGCAATGCCGCCGCCTGCGGGGCGCGCGGGCAACGCAACCTGTCGGGCAGGGCCACGCGCCGGTGGCCCCAGTCGCCATGCCGTAACGCGTCGATCAGTTCATCGCGCCAGTCCACCAGCCGCTCGAACAGTGTCAGGGCAAAACTCGGGCTCCACACCGACAACACCGTCAGTTGTGCGTCCGCCACCAGCCAGGCCAGAGTGGCGAACTGTGCGTCATCGGAAGTACGCGCCAGCGCGATGAGTTCCGGCACCGACTGCGTCATGGCCGCCAGCAGCCGCTTGCCGCCGGTCAGCACTTTCATGTCATCGTTGAGATGGCTCTGCCCGCTGTCGCGCATGCCATCCGGCAGCCAGGACACCGACCAGTAGTGCGAGCCACGGCGAATGCCCGGGAACTGCCGGTACAGATCGTGCAGCCAGGGTGCGATGGCGCCGTCCAGTTCATGCAGGAATTCGCGCGTGTATGGCACCCACTTGATCTCGGAGGTGGAACCGCTGGTCGGCTGGTACCGCATCACCGGCGAATTGATCAGCGCCCCTTCCTGCCAGCGCCGCTGTGCTTCCACGGGCGCGGACCAGTCCCGGTAATCGGTGACCGGCAATGCACGGCTGAACTCCTCCCAGCGCCAGTCGCCATTCACCGGCGGCAGTGACGGATGCCGACGCGCCTGTGCCACCCGTCGCACCAACCCGGCCAGCCGTGCACGCTGTACCCGCTCCAGCGCATGGCTGTCGCGGACAAAGCGTCGCCCCCCGGCGGCCACAACACGATTCAGCACGGCATGGCCGAGCCGGTGACGAACACTCATCGCGCGCCTCGCCCGGTGGCCGGTGTGGCCACCGAACGCCCTTCGCTTACACGCCACTGCTTGGCGACAAACCGGAACAGATAGCGCAGCAGGTCGGAATAACCGAGTTGCCCCAGGCACGGCAGCTCGGTGCCCTGGCGCCAGCTCGGGTTACGCGCTTCAAAAAAGGCGATGCGCGGGAATCGCTCTCGCATGTCATCGGTAATGTCAGCCACGTTGTCACGCAGGCGCTGGTAGTCATCACCAAAATCCAGCAGGCGGCGCTGGCTGTCATAGCGGCCCGGAAACATCTGCTCGCAATACTGCTCCACCAGCGATTGATGACGCGGGTCATCACCGGCCGGGTTGGGATAAAAGCGGAAAAAATTGTTTGCCAGCAGCAGGTAGGTTTTATAGCCCTTGGAGATCAGCAGCCAGAACAGCGGCGTAAAGGGATAGCGCAGCCGCAGCCAGAGCATGCGCAGGAAGAACTGCGTCTGCAGCGCACGGCTGCCCCAGTATTCGCGCTCGATGATGGTGTCACCGCTGAATACACCGCGCACGGTGCGGTGGCCATCACGCAGGGTCAGCACGGCGAGGGTGGAGAAACCGACAATGCGCTGGTCACTGCGTCGCCGGATCAGGAACAGTCCCTGCTTCTTGCTCAGGTCATGCAGGAAAATATCCAGGCTGGTGTTGTGATAGTAGTTGCAGAAGATGCCGTACATCTGCTGCAGGTCCAGCGGTGTGATTTTCCGCAACGGCCGATAACTGCCGTACACCGCCGGTTTCTGGCCACCGCCCGTCTGGCTGGACAGCCTGCTCTCTGAAAAAGACCCGGCCGCCATGCCATCGCCCTTCACCGCCGGCACGTCCTTGCACATCTCGTTCATGGTGTCACCCGATTGTTTTTTGCGTTCAACGGAGAGCGACACAATATGGGCAGGCCCATGGCGGCGACAGGATAGTCACCGCCAGTTTCTTGTCATTTGAAGACAGTGCTAGTAACTCCTTCCTATTGCCCCAATGCACCTAAAATGTGTACATATATTCACTCGCTTAACAGCGGGAAGTTATTCGACACTTTTCTGTGACCTCCCTCACATATCACCATAACATCAATAAATACGGAGGCTTAACAAAGTGAAGTTCAAAGCTTCGCTACTGTCTGATGCACCACTGGTGCCAATAGTGTACGCACGTATACTTCTCAGACTGTCGTCCCAGAACCTCGCCGAACGGCGCCGGATTGTCGCTGCAAGCCAGATTGGCGAGTCGATTCTGGACAACCCGGAAGCCTATATTTCCGTGCGCCAGTTCTTCCATCTGATCGATCATTGCCAGCGCACCGACGTACGTCCCGCCCTTGGCGCACGCTATGGCATGCAGCTGGATCTGTCCGCACACGGTCTGCAGGCCTTTTCGCTGCTGCATCGCCACGCCCGCGCCAGTGTCACTTGGCGGGCAGTGCAGTTTCTGAACGCACGCACGCCGCTGATGGGCCTGCATCTGATCAGCCAGGGGCAACAGGCGATGGTGCAATTGCGTGATATCTGGCCCCTCGACAGACGGCGCGACTTTATCGTTGATACCTATCTGGGCAGCATGTGCCGGGTGGCCTCTACCCTCACTCGCCGTTATCGGGTCCACATGCAGCAGCGACCGCTGCACATGAAGCCGGACTATGAGGATATCTACGGGTGCGAAGTGCGGTTCGGGCAGCACAGCAATGCGCTGGTGCTGGAAAAGGCGCGCCGTGAACGGCGCCAGGCGGCGCCCGCCGGTGGCATGCAGGCGGTCTCGTCGGAAGCCGGCAACGAGCAGATCATCACGCTGGTGCGCCAGCGCATTCACCAGTCACCGGGACGCGACTGCACGCTGGACCGGATCGCCGAAAGCCTCGGCAGCACCAGCCGCACAGTCAGCCGTTATTTGAAGGAAGCCGGCCTGCTGTTCAGCGATCTGCGCAACAGCGCACGCGAGCAACTGGCACGGCAGTATCTGGAATATTCTGACCTGAGCATTGCTGATATCGCTGAACGGCTCGGCTACAGCGATCAGGCCAGCTTTACCAAGGCGTTTCGCAGCTGGACCGGTGTGCCACCCGGCCAGCTTCGGCGGCAGCGCTAGCGACGCTTACCCACCGATGCGGTCCAGCGCCTGCACACGGCGCTGCTCCTGTTCGCTGAAACGACGTGCCATGGCATCCTCCAGTGCCCGTGCCTGGTCTTCCTGCGCCAGCCCGCTCTGCTCGATGGCCTGGCGCTCGGCGCGCCAGTCGGCGTAACGCTGGTCCCAGGCAGCGCGTTCACGATCCAGTTGCTCCAGCCGGTCGGCGGCGGCGCTGCCAAATGTCTGCTCGCGCAGCCGGCGCACATCCGCCTCGCTCCCGCCCTGTGCGCGCAACGCCTCGACCTGCTGCGCCACTTCCACCGGTGCGCGCATACGTTCGCGTGCTTCGCGCATCTCTGGCGGCAGCATGGCTTCCAGCTCACGCTGGCGTTGCTGTTTTTCCTCTGCACTCAGGCTGTCGTCCTGCTGCACTGTCACCCGCGCCAGCGAATAGGCATCGAAGGCATCGTCCTGGGCAAAAAACGCCTCGGCCACTTCCTGGCCCAGCCAGGCGGTGCGCATGTCGCGGCGCTGCACCAGCACCTCGTGCATGCTTTTAACGCTGCCGTCATGCGGCGGCAATGCCGCCAGGGCCTCGCCATAATCCAGATAGCGGATCAGCAGCTCCCACGCTTGCCGTGCGGCACTCTCGGGCAGGTGCTGATGCAGGTGCAGGGCAATGCGCGCCTTGATGCTCTCGATATCTTCCTCGCCCAGTGTTGCCAGAAAATAATCGAA
This sequence comes from Isoalcanivorax pacificus W11-5, assembly GCF_000299335.2. Classification (NCBI taxonomy): domain Bacteria; kingdom Pseudomonadati; phylum Pseudomonadota; class Gammaproteobacteria; order Oceanospirillales; family Alcanivoracaceae; genus Isoalcanivorax; species Isoalcanivorax pacificus. The sequence continues at coordinate 2,420,893 of NZ_CP004387.1, forward strand.
CACGCGGCGAATCTCGTTGCCGATGATCAGATTGCCCTGCGCGTCACTGCGCAGCTCGCCGTCCACGTCGGTGCCTTCCAGTGAGGCCGGCAACGCACCCAGACCGGCGGCAGCAGCCAGGTAGGCAGAAAAGCCATTGTCCGCTGCCAGGTCGTGTTTTCCACTCATCGTTGCCTGCGCTGGCGCATCGCTGTTACCCGAGGTAACACCCGCTACGTTTTCACCGATATCAGCGTGCCGCTGCTGCTGTGACGACATCATGCGCCAACCGATCAGAATCACGGCCACCAGCACAAGAGTGAACACTGCAAGCCCCTTTCCTTTCAGCATTTTCCGTTGCCTCCGTCGTATTTTTGTTATCCGGCGCGGGGGCGGGCTGACAGCGCCCCGTAACCCGGCCGATGCTGAACCAGTGTGCCGAGGCGGGCTGTACCCGGACAACCGGCACGCTGCTTTTATGTTGCTGCTGGCCGGAACAGACAAGCTTTTTTGTTCCAGCCCGACAGCCTGCTGCGTTCTGCGTATCCGCCCGGCGTAACGATTCCGACGTCTGCCTGAATGATTCGCGCGCAGCGCGCCTTTAAGTTATCCAGCGGCGCGGTGCTTTCTGTGAATCGCCACGCCAACCGCCCCGCCAGCGGGGCACGGATTGGCCAGCCGGCCAATCGCGGCATCGTCACTTGCCGCACTTCCGGCGCGACGCCGGCGACGTCACAGGCAGGGTGCCCGTGATGTTCCATCCCTACATCTAAGGAAGGTCACAATATGAAAAAAAACAGACTGTGTTTGAAAACTGCTCTCGCCAGCATGCTCGTGCTGGTCGCCACCAGCGTGTCCGCCCAGCCCACCTGGATGGACTGGCTGTTCCCCAACTACACCAGGACGCAACATCCGATCGTGCTGATTCACGGCATGTTCGGCTTTGATGATGTGCTTGGCGTGGACTACTTCTATCAGGTTGGTGAATCACTGGCCAGCGGCGGTGCCGAGGTGTACACGTTGCAGGTCTCGGCGCTGAACAGCACCGAGGTGCGCGGCGAACAGGCCGCGCAGCAAATCCAGGATATTCTCGCTGCCACCGGCGCCAGCAAGGTCAACATCATCGGCCACAGCCATGGCGGGCCGACCGCGCGTTATGTCGCGTCGGTCTATCCGGGCATGGTCGCATCGGTCAGCAGTGTGGCCGGCGTGAACTGGGGCTCATCGGTGGCTGACGTGTACCGGCAATATCTTGAGGAAGGCAGTGCCGCAAACAGTTTCGTGGTCGCCATTGGCGAAGCCTTTGCCACCATGATCGACTGGGCCAGCGGCGGCGGCCTGCCGCAGGATCTGAATGCCAGCATCAACGATCTGAGCACCGCCGGTTCCGTGGCGTTCAATGCCCAGTACCCGGAAGGCATGCCGACTACTTACTGTGGCAGCGGCGCAGAGCTGGCCAGCAATGGTGTGCGCTATTATTCCTGGAGTGGCACCGGTATTTATACCAACGGCCTGGACCCGTTTGATTACCTGGTGCTGGCCACCAGCGCTGCATTCAGTGAACCGAACGACGGCCTGGTATCGGCCTGTTCTTCGCACCTCGGCCACGTGATTCGCGACGACTACTACCACAACCATTTTGATGAAGTGAATCAGGCCCTGGGCACCATCTCGTCCCTGGCCGCTGATCCGCCCACCCTCTACCGTCAACAGGCCAACCGCCTGAAAAACGTCGGCCTGTGATGGCATTCCGGCGTCGCGGTGATCCCGCGGCGCCGACCCGTTATGCGGCCCGCTTCCCAAATATCGGAATAAGAAACTTCCACTAGAGACAGCCCCGCACCTACGCCGCTACTCTTGATCACGGCTGAAACAATGCAGTGCAGCCGACTCGACGCGACCCGCACCGATGACCAGTACCGATGACCGGTCCGTCACGATCGAAAACGTATCACACACAACACAGCAAACTATCCGGCCGCCGGCTCCCCGCATTTCCGGCGCGACCTGAACACTGCACAAAACAATAACGAGGGGATGTCCCATGCTGAAACGACTGCCGGTGCTGCTATGCGCCTGCCTCTGCCTGACCCTGTCTCTGCCCGCCAGCGCCTTTTTCGGCTGGCTGAAAGATACCTATACAGAAACCCGTTACCCGATCGTGCTGGTGCATGGCCTGTTCGGCTTCGACAGCCTGCTCGGCGTCGACTACTTCTACGGTGTGCCCGGTGAACTGCAACGCAGCGGCGCACGCGTATTCGTGGCCCAGGTCGCCGCCGCCAACAGTACCGAAGTCCGTGGCGAGCAGCTCGCGCGGCAGGTGGAAGCCATCCTCGCTGCCACCGGCGCGCAGAAGGTCAACCTGATCGGCCACAGCCATGGCGGCCCGACCATCCGCTATGTGGCGTCGGTGTACCCGCACATGGTCGCCTCGGCCTCTTCCGTGGCCGGCGTCAACTGGGGCGCCCCCATGGCGGACGTGCTGCAGGGCGTGTCCGACCACATCCCGCTGGGTGACGACGTGATCAACGGGCTGGGCAACACCCTGGCCGGCCTGATCAACCTGCTCTCCGGTGGCGGCGCCCAGCAGGACATCAGCGCCGCGATGAAATCGCTCACCACCGCCGACACGCTGCGCTTCAATGCGCTGTACCCGGAAGGCATGCCCAGCCGTTATTGCGGTGCCGGGCAGGAAGTGGGCAGCAACGGCGTGCGTTACTACTCCTGGAGCGGTGGCCGCACCCTGACCAACCTGCTCGATGTGACCGATCCGTTCATGGCAGCACTCTCGATCGTGTTCCTGGGTGAAAAGAACGATGGCCTGGTCAGCAGTTGCTCCAGCCATCTTGGCAAGATCATCCGCGACGACTACCGCATGAATCATCTGGATGAGGTGAACCAGGCCTTCGGCCTGCGTGACATTTTCGAAACCAGCCCGGTGACGGTATTCCGTCAACAGGCCAATCGGCTGAAAAACGCCGGCCTGTAACCCGCCCGCGCCGGGCGGCTCCGCCCGGCGCATATCTCGACCGCACGGTCACAGTTCTGTTCGCACGCCCGTCCCCATCCCGCTATGCTCGGGATGCGCACAACTATTCACTCTCACACCACAACGACAGGAAACACTTATGGACAGGCACGTCCGTCGCGGCCCGTTATGGCCGTTTTTCGCGCTGCTGTGCAGCCTTACCACCCCCGCCCTTGCCGAACCGCTGCAACGCACCATCTGTGTCTGGGACCTGGTCGGCAACGCCGGCCCGACCATGGCGATCATGCGTGAATGGCGCACCGAAGCCCTCAACTGGGGCCTGGATGCGACACTGGTGGTCCACACCAACGAGGGCATCACTGCCGAAGAACTGAAAGCCGGCCAATGCGACGCGGCGGTGGTGACCGATTTCCGTTCGCGCCCCTTCAATCGCTACACCGGCACCATCAATGCCATTGGCGCCGTGCCGGATTACGAACACCTGCGGCTGGTGATGCAGGTGCTGGCTCACCCGCAGTCCGCCGACAAGATGACCCAGGGGCCGTACACGATCATGGGCATGGCACCGGCCGGCGGTGCATATATTTTTGTCAACGACCGCGAGATCAACACCCTGGCCAAAGCGGCCGGCAAGAAATTCGCGGTGCTTGAGCACGACCCGATGCAGGCACAGATGGTCGCGCAGATGGGGGCCACCCCGGTGGCCTCGGACGTCACCAATTTCTCCAGCCGGTTCAACAATGGCCAGGTGGACATCATTGCCGCACCACTGATCGTCTACAACGCACTGGAACTGTATCGCGGGCTGTCTCCCGACGGCGCGATCATTGACTACCCGCTGTTGCAGATCACATTGCAGGTCGTGGCGCGCAGTGACCGTTTCACAGCGGAGATCATGCAGCAGTCACGCAGCTACTTCTTCAGCCAGTACGATCGCTACGTGCAGATGCTGGAGCAGGAAGCCCGACAGGTGGACCCGAAATGGATGCAGGCCATCCCCACCAGCGAAAAGCAGGAATACGAAATGACCATGCAGGAAGCGCGTATCCAGCTGCGTGACCAGGGGCAGTACGACGGTGAGATGCTGACCTTGCAGCGGCGCGTGCGGTGCCGTATCGACGCCGGGCGCAGCGAGTGCACCAACCCGCAGGAGTAGGCGGCAAGCTGCGGGCTGCGAGCCAGGGGCCAGACAGGCTCAGCTCGCAGCTCAGAGCTGCCCTTGGCACTTTTGCAGTCAACGTGATGTCCAAACGGTCATGGCATTGGTCCGGCGCAGCACTTATGCTGCGCCGACAAAAGAACAACACCGCGACAGGACATCGAATTATGAAAATGCTCGCCCGTAAACTGCTGCTCGCTGGCTGCTGCGCCCTGCCCCTGCTCTCTGCCGGCACGGCCCAGGCCGACAAGGTAAAAATCTGTGTCTGGGATATCGCCGGCAACGCCGGCCCTGCCATGCAGGCCATGCGCGAATGGCAGATCGCCGCAATGGAATGGGGCGTGGACGCCGAACTGCTCCCGCACACCAATGAGGGCATCGCCGCCGAAGAGCTGAAATCCGGCCAGTGCGACGCCACCCTGATGACCGGCATCCGGGCACGCCTGTTCAACCGCTACAGCGGCACGCTGGATTCCATCGGCAGCGTGCCGGACAACGACCACCTGCGCATCCTGCTGCAGGTGCTGGCCCACCCGCAGTCCGCCGACAAAATGACCCAGGGCCCGTTCACCGTGATGGGCATTGCCCCGGCCGGCGCCGCCTATATCTTCGTCAATGACCGCGAGATCAATACCCTGGCCAAAGCCGCCGGTAAAAAAGTCGCGGTGCTGGAATATGATCCGACCCAGGCACAGATGGTGGCCCAGATCGGCGCCACCCCGGTGGCCTCCGACATCACCAATTTCTCGACCCGTTTCAACAACGGCCAGGTTGATGTGATCGGCGCCCCGCTGGCCGCCTATGGCGCGCTGGAGCTGTATCGCGGCCTGACCCCGAACGGCGCCATCATCAATTACCCGCTGATGCAGATCACCCTGCAACTGGTGGCCAACAGCAATCGTTTCTCCGCCGAGGCGATGCAGAAATCACGCGAATACTTCTATAACAACTTCGACCATGTGCTGGAACAGCTGAACCGCGAAGCCAGCCATGTGGACCCGAAATGGATGCAGGACATTCCGGAAGCAGACAAGCAGGAATATGAAATCCTGATGCAGGAAGCACGCGTCCAGCTGCGTGAACAGGGCCACTACGACGCCGAGATGCTGACCCTGCAACGCCGCATCCGCTGCCGTATCGACGGCGGCCGCAGTGAGTGCACCAACCCGGTGGAATAATCATGCCGGCGTCAGGTGTTGCGGCACCTGACGCCTGTTCCGCTACCGTCCTGCCACGCACCGTCCTCAATCCTTTTTCACATCCCCACGCTTGCAGCCGCCCGGACAAGGCGCTACTGTGAAAACGTCGTTCGTGACACCGACCAACCTGCTGCAAGGGGGGCACCATGCCCAACATGCAACGCCAGGCTTCACAGGGTAGACACAACGGTAAACAGCGCGGCCCCGACAATGTGGTGTCGCTGTGTGAAAGACGACGCGCCGCCACGCCGCGCATTGTGCGCCTCTCCCCCGAATACGACGGGATAGAACTTCTCTACGCCAACGACCGCCAACCCGACAAACTGTTTTCACTGCGTGTGCTGGCCTGGGCCATGCTCGATAACGGTGAGGTCACGGCCATGGTGCCGTGGCTGAAGTCCGTGGTCCGGGCGCCGGAACTGGCCGACCCGCTGAACGGGCGCTGGGTCGGCTACCGCCTGCCGGACAGCCAGTATCTGTTTACGGAAGCGCCGGATTACAAAGTCAGTGAACTGAGCGCCGCCGTAGACTTCTTCGGCGATCAGGAACCACAGCAGGTCCCCGACACCATCGGCACCCACGTGGTGTTCTCCGACGACGGCTTCCACACCATCAGCCTGACAGAGGTGATCAGCTGGCAACTGGATGAAGACGGCGAGGTCCATGCGATGATCGCCGATGAACAGCGCATCACGCGCACTCCCGTGTTGCCCGGCGACCCCTGTCTGGTCGAGGCGGAGTCACAGCCGGACTTCCGCTACTTCTTCCAGCACGGCATTGCCAACCGCATCAAGGATCAGGACCCGGAAGCACTGGCTGCCATCGCCACCCTGGCCGCGGACTGAACGGGATATGAACAGCCCCGGACAGCGGGGCTGGCACCGTGATAGCATTCCTCTATTGCGTGTATTCGCGGAAAGCATTTCCGCCTTCCGGTACAGGCCGGTAGTCTGGCCCCATTGAATGCAGCGCTGGCCGCCACCATACAGGCTGCCAGCCCGAATTTACCTGGCGCTCACCGCCTCTTTGATAACGTCCGGCGCGAAATGGATTCGTGACCGGGCGTTTTTGTATGGGTTGCGGGCGGTGCGCGAGAGATCAGGGCTTTTTGCGGATCAGGTAGCGGTACAGGCCGTCTGCAGTGTCCTGGGCCAGCAGGCTGTGGCCGAGGAACTGGCAGAAGCGCGGGATATCGCGTTCGGTGGACGGATCGGTGGCGATGACTTCCAGCACCGCCCCGGGGGCCATGTCACGGACCTTGTTGTGCAGCATCATCACGGGTTCGGGGCACAGCAGCCCGCGCGCGTCCAGGTGGTGGTCTGCGATGAGGGTGTCCGGGTCAGTCATGGTGCGGTGAAGTCCATACGGGTGAATGTCCGGCGGCGGCGCCACCAGGCCGGGGCGGCCAGTATAGCGGCCAGACACAGCCCCGCCGAGAGCAGGAAATGGCCACTGTAGCCCAGCCAGGCAGCACTGAAGCCGCTGGCCAGGGAAAACAGCCCCACCGCCATCAACTGCACCGACGCCTGCAGCGTGTAATCCGTGCCCTCATGCCCTGGCCGGCAGTGATCCATCATCAGCGTGAACAGGACCACCGTGGACAGCGCATCGGCACACTGCTCGAACAGCGCCGCCGACCACAGCAGGCCATCCGGTGGTGCCGGCAAACGCGCGAGCATGGCCCAGAACAGGAAGGCCAGCCCCTGCAGCAGCCCAAAACCGACCAGCGCCGGCAGGCGCGGCAGGCGCAGCAACCACAGGCCGCCCAGCAGGGCCGCCGCCAGCCCAGCCAGGGAAGCGACCACATCCAGTTGCCCCACCGCCGCACTGCTCCAGCCCGCGTCCACCAGCATCGGCTTGAGCATGCGCGTCCCGAAGCCATCACCGACCTTGTAGCCCAGCAGGATCAGCAGCCACCAGCCCATGCCCGGCCGGCGCCAGAAATCGCGCAGCATACGCCACCACCAGCGCAAGCCCGGTCGCGACAGGTCACCGTCGGCCAGCGGCGCGGCCGGTTCCGGAAAGCGGCTGACCGGCCACAGCATCAATACCAGCAACAGGGCCACGCAAAGAAACGTCAGCTGCCAGCCCAGCAGCCCGATCCAGATCAGCAGCGCTCCACCACCGAGGATCAGCCCCGCCTTGTAGCCGACCACCTGGATGCTGTTGCCCGGCCCGCGCAGGGCCGGCGTGAGCAGGCGCACCGCCATGCCGTCGGCGGCGATATCCTGCGTGGCACACAACAGGTTCAGCAATGCCAGCAAGGCAATGAGAGACAGAAACCCGCTGCTGAAAAGCTGCCGTGGATCGACCATCGCCACGGCCATCATCACACCGGCGGCACCCAGCTGGCAGCCGATGATCCAGCGCTTGCGGTGGTCGGCGCGGCCACGCCCGAGACGATCCACCCAGGGCGCCCAGACAAATTTCAACGCCCAGGGAATGGCCGCCAGCCCGAGCAGGCCGATGTAGGGCAACGCCATGCCGGACTCACGCGCCAGCGCCGGAATGGCCTTCGCCAGCAGGCCCGCAGGCAGCCCCTGGGCGAAATAAAACAGCAGCAGCACCGACAGCAATTGCCGGTGTTGCCAGAGCTGCTTCGAGGCATGCATTCCCGTGCTCATCACCCTACACTGAAAGCCTTCGTTTTTTTGGGACAGGGGAAACCAGCATGATTCGCGTGCTGATCGAACGACATATCGCGGAAGGCCTCGAACAACCCTACGCACAGGCCGTGACGGGCATGCTGCAGGCCATCGTACGTGCCCCGGGCTATCTCTCGGGGGAATCGCTGCGGGATATACAGCATCCCCTTCATCACTACATTCTCTCCAGCTGGCAGAGTGAAGCCGCCTGGCAACGCTGGCAGCAATCAGCCGACCGGCAAAACGCACTGGAAGCCATCCGGCCGTTCCTGGCCGATGCCGAGCGTATCACGATGCTGGAGCCCGTCGTGCGCTGATATCGTTTACCGGGAAGCCATCAACGGAGGCAGGACCACCACCGTGATTTCCTCGCGGTCGTGATAAAGCTGCGCCGCGCGGATCACCGTACCCGGCGGCAACGCCGCGTCCAGCCGCGACAGCAGCGCCGCCACGGTCGCGTGACGCTGTTTCATCGGCAGCTTGAGGTTGAACACCGCAACCTTGGCCCAGCCGTTGACCAGCCATTTTTCCATCAGCGCCAGCGTGCGCGCCGGCTTGTCCACCACATCGCACACCAGCCAGTCCTGCGGTCGTGGTGGGCGCCAGGTGAAGGCATCGCCGGAGACATGGCTGACGGGAAAATCGGCCAGCAACGCCGGCACCAGACGGCCATGGTCCACTGCAGTGACCCGTACCCCGTGCCGGGCCAGTTGCCAGGTCCAGCCACCGGGCGCCGCGCCCAGGTCCACCGCGCTACGACCGGCGGCCAGCCAGTGCGTCCGTTCCTGCGGCGTCATCAGCCGCAGCCAGGCTTCCTCGATCTTCAGCGCCGAACGGCTGGGTGCTTCGGCAGGCAGGCGCAGGCGGGGAATGCCCTGCTCCCAGATACCGCTGTGCGCGGTATCGCCCCAGCCAAGAAAACCCTGCCCGGAATGTTCAAAAAACACCTGCAGGATGCGCTGACCCTGCCCCGGCACCAGCAACCCCTGTTTCCGCAGCGCCTGCTCGAAGGCCTTGCGGAAGCCGCGCACGAAACGCTGCAATCCCCGGCCCTCGTTGGTATCCGGGTATTCCAGCCGCACCGCGCCCACCGGGCCGACCTCGCGCGCCAGCGCCAGCAACGGACCGATCCGGTCTTCCTGCGGCAGCTCCCGGAACGGCGCCAGCACCGGCCAGGCGGTGCGGGGGAAAATGCGGGCACTCTGCCAGAGCGGCAGCACGGATTCGCCCGGCATATGCCAGGTCAGGAACCCGGCATTGTCCTTTGCCCGGGCATAGCCTCCCTGGCCCAGCCCGGCCGCCTGCTGCGTCAGCTCCGCCGCGCAATCGTTTTCAAAGCCGGGGCGACAGAGCACCAGCAGGGTGTCCGCCTGTATGGTCTTACCGTTCATGCACGAAGGCCCCATTTTGCGAAAGGTTAGCGTGCCGTGATGGCAGTGGGTACAATGGCGGCCATTGTCGTCGCTATAACAAGTAAAACAACCATGACTGCATACAAATCACTGCTGCTCCCCCTGATTGTCACCGCCCTGCCCCTGATCGCCACCGCCCAGGAAGATCTGGCCCCGCCCGACGTGGACCTGTTTCTGGAAGCGCAGTATGGCGGTGCCGACCTGGATGATTTCGGCCTCGACAGCATCGCTGACGGTTATCGACTGCGCGGCGGTCTGTGGCTGAACAGCCTCTCCACGCGTCACTTGCGCTTTGCGCTGGAAGCCGGCCTGAACCAGCTGGCGCGGGAAACCACCGACAGCGCTTTCAGCCGTGGCCCCAGCGCCGAGGAACTGCAGCAGCCGTCCCCGCCCACATCGGTGGACGTGCTGGCGCGCGACCGGCTGGAAGTCAGTGGCTATGAACTGGGCGCTCGCATGCTGATCGCGCGGTACGTCTATGCCCGCGCCGGCCTGTATATGCACCGCGTCAAAACACGCCATGAAGAAATACGCACCCTGAACTACGGCAGCGGTTCGCCGCAGGTCTTTGAGCCGGTACCGGAAAGTGACTCCAGCTCAAAGACTGGCGGCTATGCCGGCCTGGGGCTGATGCTGCCACTGACCGGCGGCATCAGCCTGGCGGCGGACTACAGCCTGTATCAGGTGGATTCAGAACAGGTCGGCACCTATGGCATAGGGCTGCACTTCACATTCTGATGAACAGCCCCGCGGCGGGTTTCACCGCGGGGCTGTTCGCCCTGCTTCATTTCACAAACACGACCGTCTTGTTGCCGTCCACGATCACCCGGTCTTCCAGATGCCAGCGCACGGCGCGCAGCAGCACCTGCCGCTCTACATCCTGCCCCAGCGCCTTCAGGTCCGCCGGACTGTTGCGGTGCGACACACGCGCCACGTTCTGCTCGATGATCGGCCCCTGGTCGAGGTCATCCGTCACGTAGTGGCTGGTGGCGCCGATCAGCTTGACCCCGCGTTCCCAGGCCTGCTGGTACGGGTTGGCGCCGACAAAGGCCGGCAGGAAGGAATGGTGGATATTGATGATGCGGTGCGGATGCTGCGCCACGAATGCGGGGCTGAGAATCTGCATGTAACGCGCCAGCACGATCAGATCCACCTGCCCTTCCAGCAATGACAAGGCCTGCTGTTCGGCCTCGGCCTTGTTGTCACCGGAAACGGCAATGTGATGATAGGGGATGCCGAAGCGTTCCACCTCACCGCGCAGGTCATCGTGGTTGCTGATCACCATCGGGATGGTCGCCGGCAGGTCACCCCGCATGGTGCGCCACAGCAACTCCATCAGCACGTGGTCATGACGGGACACCAGGATCGCCATGCGCTTCTTCTGCGCTGCCAGCGTCAGGCGCCATTCCATGCCGTACTTCTTCGCCACGCTCTGCTGGAAATTGTTTTTCAGCGCGTCCCAGGAACAGTCCAGCCCCGGCGTCTGGAACTCCATGCGCAGGAAGAACGTGCCCTCGCGCGGATCGGATGCGTGCTGGTCGAAATCGGTAATATTGGCGCCGTGATGGTACAAAAAGGTACTCACCGCACTGATGATGCCCGGCTGGTCGGGGCAGGTAATCAACAGGCGTGCGGTGGTGGCATCCGCCGGCGCGGGGTTCGCGCTAGTCTCCAAAATATTCTCTCCGGTAAGCCGACGGGGTTTTGCCGGTCCATTTCTTGAATGCACGGTGGAACGAGCTGGCCTCACTGAACCCCATCAGCAGCGCAATCTCGTCAATCGACAGGTCCGGTTTCGACAGGTAATACACGGAGGCGTCCTTGCGGATCGCATCCTTGATTTCCTGGTAACTGGTGTTGCCTTCTTTCAGACGCCGGCGCAGGGTCTGCGGCGTCATGTTGAGCTTTTCGCATATCTCGGAAAAATCCGGGAAGTTATTGCCGTATTCCTTCGAGATAATGGCGCGGATCTGTGCCGGCAGGCCGACGTTATGGATATTGCCGTCGATCAGCTGCGCCAGCGAATCCTTCAGGAAACGCGACAACGATAACTGGTTCTGTACCAGTGGCAGATCCAGAAACTCGGCAGAAAACACCACCCGGTTGACACCTGTATCAAACTGCACCGGGCAGGTGAAAATGGAGCGGTAATCGCCTTCCGTACCACGCCCGAAATCCAGCTGCACCTGTTGTGGTTCCACAGCCTTGCCGACCAGCCAGCTCATGAAACGCAGCGACAGCATCATCAGCGACTCGATGATCACTTCACGAAAATCCAGCCGCTGGCTGGCCTGCACTTCCAGCCAGCCGATGTCCCCTTCGCGGTGCAGCGTCGTGTGCACTTGCAGGTCGAACAGTTCATAGAACTTGATGCCACGCTGCACTGCCTTTTCCAGATTCGAGCAGTTGATCACCGCGTGCGCCATCATGGAAAAGGTACCGGGCTTGGATTTGCGGCCCTGCCCGAAACCGAGGAATTCGTCCTGTGTCTGCTGCATGACCGCCAGCATCAGGCGGATAAAACTGTCACGCTCGATACGCGCATCCGGGTCGTCCAGTAAACGGCGCGGAATGCCTGCGGTTTCCAGCAGCGCGGGAATTGATGCGCCGGACCGGGCCGCCCCCTGCAGTACCCGGATGACCCGACTGATGGCAATGCTCTTGCGGTTAATCATGCGCTGGCCAGCCCGTTCCGCAGACGATGATCGCTGTGCCGCCAGCCGCAGACCGTGGCATTAATTCTTTTAAAATCATCATATTGCAACTTGTCATAGGCCCCTCGGTCCGCCCCCGCGTCCATTGCCGCCGCCAATGATAGTAAATGTCAGACAAATTGGCACATTGCGTCATGGAGGGTGCTCCGGACGCTTTCGATAATGGTCCGACCATCCAGTCAGGCCGGCCATTGTGCAAAGTTTGACGCCGGGGAGCCAGTGGATGGCACATGCACTCCGCACAGGACCATACCATTTTCCGTCGGCAGGGCGTTCGCCAGTTCTGCCGGCACAGGGCAGCATGGGGCCGTACACCTGCTGCCGTATCAGAACAACAACCAGGAGACGTCTATGCCCGCACTGAATTTCGACGACAGGGTTGTCATCGTCACCGGCGCCGGCAATGGCCTGGGCCGCAGCCACGCACTGGCGTTTGCCGCGCGCGGCGCCAGGGTCGTGGTCAACGACCTGGGTGGCTCGGCCACCGGCGAAGGCAGGGATGCCAGCGCCGCCGACAGGGTGGTGGCGGAGATCATCGCCACCGGTGGCGAAGCCGTGGCCAACCACGACTCGGTGACCGATGGCGGCCGCATCGTCGAATGCGCACTGGACAACTTTGGCCGCGTGGACGTGCTGGTGAACAACGCCGGCATCCTGCGCGACAAGGCATTCCACAACATGACCGACGAAGACTGGGACCTGGTCTATAACGTGCATGTGCGCGGCGCTTACAGCGTCAGCCACGCCGCCTGGCCCTACCTGCGCGAACAGGAATATGGCCGGCTGATCTTCACTGCCTCCGCCGCCGGCATTTACGGCAACTTCGGCCAGGCCAACTACAGCATGGCCAAGCTCGGCCTGCACGGCCTGGCGCAAACACTCGCCATCGAGGGTGCCAAGCGCAATATCGTCGCCAACACCATCGCCCCGATTGCGGGCAGCCGCATGACCGCCACCATCATGCCGCCACAGATCGTCGAGCAGTTGAAACCTGCCTTTGTCACCCCGCTGGTGCTGAAGCTGTGCCATGAATCCCAGCGTGACGGCGGCGGCCTGTATGAGGTTGGCGCCGGCTGGATGGGCAAGCTGCGCTGGGAACGCAGCAAAGGCCATGGCTTTCCGGTCAGCGCCCCGCTGACACCGGAAGACGTGGTTGCGCAATGGGAGCGCATCACCGACTTCACCGACGCCGACCATCCCGCCAGCGGCCAGGCCGCCCTGATGTCGATGATCGGCAATCTGCAAAACCGCTGACGACACTTGCCTGTCGCGGCCCCGCCCGGGGCCGCGCGCAACATGCCAACGGCCTGTCCTGTTTGACGTATCATTGACCGTCCCCGGCCAATACTGCGGCCACTATGGCGAGGGACAACCGATGACCGATTCACTCAGCGCCCTGTACCGTGAGGTCCTGACGCAACTGGGGGAAGATCCCGCCCGCGAGGGCCTGCTGGATACGCCGGCACGGGTCGCGAAGGCGATGCGGTTTCTCACTGGCGGTTATCAGCAGTCTCTGGAGGCGCTGGTCAACGGCGCGGTGTTCAGCTCCGACAATGACGAGATGGTGGTGGTACGCGACATCGAGTTCTACTCCCTGTGCGAACACCACATGCTGCCGTTTTTCGGCAAATGCCACATCGCCTATATTCCCGACGGCAAAGTGCTCGGCCTGTCGAAATGCGCACGCATCGTGGACATGTATGCGCGCCGGTTGCAGATCCAGGAAAATCTGACACTGCAAGTGGCGCATGCAATTGGCGATGTCACCGGCGCCCGGGGTGTCGGCGTGATCATGGATGCCCGCCACCTGTGCATGATGATGCGCGGCGTGGAAAAGCAGCATGCCTCCACGACAACTTCGGTCATGCTGGGCACGCTGCGCGAATCCGCTGCGGCCCGTTCCGAATTCCTGTCGCTGGTCACCTGACCAGCGGCTGCCACCCTCTCTCTTTCACATCAGCGGCAACCGCTGGATGACAGACGCTAATCGACAATTTCCAGCCCCTGTCCAAGCCTCAGCTGCAGCCTTTCAAGCTGGTTGTTGGCACCCAGCACATCCAGAACCAGAGTCTCATCAGGCTCATACTGTTCCAGCAACTGCTCCATCTGGCCCAGATTCCTGATTGACCTCCCCCCCATGCGAGCAATCCACATGCCCGGCCAGAGACCCGCCCGGTGCGCGGGCCCACCATTGGCCAGGCACGTCGGCACCACATAGACATGAGGCTGGCCATACAGGTGTCCGGAAACGAATTGAAGGTGGCATATACCCATCCAGGGACGATAGGCCCGTTCTGCCGAAGGCGTCAGCCATACCGAGACACGTCGCCTCGCGCTGCGGGAATGACTCGAAGTCCAGTTTTCTCCTCCCGATTCCTGCGACTGTGCGCTGAGTACCTGATGGAAGGAATCCGCCATCGACGACGAGCTACTGCTGAAACGCACCCCTTTCGCAACAAACAACGCATAGTTCCCCGACGCCAGCGCAGCGGCCGCGCCCACTGCGTCCATCTCGCTATCCTTGTCACCGCTGTTCAGCGCCGCAACATAGTCCCGGTGCGCTTTGGCAAGCTCGGCATTACCGGCAGCGTCTGCCTCCCGCGCGGCAGCCAGATGGTTTTCCACCACCTGCTGCTGACTCAACGGCGGAAAAAAACGGCGCTCGAACTGTTCTATCAACGCCTCATCGGCATCGACCATCTCGACCACCGTATTGGTGCGGCTGTCGAATGTGGAGTTCATATTGTCCGATTCACGGACGTGCTGGCGTACGGAGGTGCGGCGCGAACCGATGTTGAAGATACTCCAGCCAGAGGAACGGCTGGTCGTCACGGCCTGCCGGCTGCGCTCGACAAACTGCGACATGAAACGCCGGAAATCGTAATTGGCAACGATACTGCCGGTCTGGAAGTCACGAAAGTAATAGCTGACATCCACCTCGTAGGTGCCTTCGCGCAAACGGTTGTACTGCTCCGTAGTAGGCTCTCGAATGTGCAGCTGCGGCAAGGTACCGCTGGACAGCACCGCCGAGCCCGATAAACGGCGCTCGGACACTATCTCGCCGTCAATAACGAGACGCACCGTCAGCTCATCCATTGACGCGGTTTCCACCCGCATGCGCTGCCACTCATCCAAAAACTGCTTCTGTGCCTGAACCTGCGCCATGTACTGTTGCGTATCGCTGATCACCATGCCGCCGGTCGGGCTCATTTGTGCTGGCGGATATACCACAGGGAATCCACCATTGAGCAGTGGTTCCGGATGTAGCGACGCAATAGGATTACCGCTGACCTGGGCAGCAACCGCTGCACCCTCAGAGGCATTTGGCAAGGCGCCACGGTAACGCAATGGTATCCGCAGCACGCTGATCTGACTCGCGTCAGCAACCTCGCCACCGGGCACCATCCGCCCCTGCCGGTCAATCACTTCCAAGCGGCTGATGTCCGCCCCGAGCCGGGGCAGGATGGCGATCCGCGCCGGCACATCACCTGCCGCCCGCGTGTAGTACCCAGCCACATTGAAATGCTGGACTTCACTGCCATCAAAGTAGGTGAAATTTTCTACAGAGAAAAAAGACGTATTGGGATCAAGAAAATCTACTGCAGCCACAACCCCTGCCTGAAGCAACAGCCCCAGGCCGATGACACTCCCTTTCAATACCCGCATCGCGGTTCCCTCTTGTGTAATACGACCAGCCGACCGCTGATTACCCATCGCCCAGAACGTCCGGTGCATCTGCAGGCCTCAAGCCTCAGTGACGCTCTACCCGATCCCCTTCATCCGCGTGGCGCTCCACGTTTTCCTGGTGGCTTTCGTGGTTGGCCTCACTGCCAAACAAGTCGCCCTGCTGATTGAAATAGCGCACGTACGTGCCTGATTCATCAGTGTGTACTTCGGTACGGCTGCCATCAGCGTGGTGAATAGTCGTGAGTTCCTGTGCGGCCAGTGCCCCCGCAGGCGCAAGCGCCAGGACCGTACAGGTCAGAGTGGTACAGAACAGTACCCTGGTGAGAAGTTGTTTCATGCCGGACCCCCTTGTCCGCGACCCTATCCTTGTCGCCTTTATACCCCAGCAACGTCCGGCTGGCACCCCCCAACGGCGTTGCTGGTCATCACACAAAGCAGGCTTTATCACCCACTGGTATATCCAGCGCGCGCTTATGCCTATTCGTTCCAGCTCGCACCTTGCGGCATCCTGCGTGCGCGCTCACGCTGTGCATCGGGGTACACGCGAGGGACGCGGGGGTTTTTCACCCGAACCATGCAGGGAGAACATCGATGAAAGTGCAAGAGATCATGAGCACCAACCCCCACCATCTGAAAGCCGACAGCACGCTGCGTGACGCCGCGCAGATGATGCGCGAATGCAACTGCGGCATGCTGCCGATCGCCAGCCCCGACAACCCGGACAAACTGATGGGCATCATCACCGATCACGACATGGTGGTGCGTGGTATGGCCGAAGGCCTGAGCCCGGACCAGAAAGCCGCCACCTGCATGACCGACCGGGTGCTCTACTGTTTCCGTGACGACGACGTCGCCGAGGTGGCGCGCAATATGGACAGCCAGCATGTACAGCGCCTGATCGTGCTGGATGATCGCAACAGCAAGCGCTTCTGCGGGGTTATTTCACTGTCGGATATCGCGGCCGCCAGCAGCACGGACCACAGCCTGCAAGGCGCCATTTCCGAATGCAGCCGCCCCTACCAGCGCAGCGCCATGCACTAGCCGGCAGTCACCGCATCCGGCCCATCCGGGCCGGGTGTTGTCAATCCGGCAGCACCTCACAGGCCCGGGCACAGGCCTGGCAGGCTTCGGCGCAGGCCTGGCAATGTGCGTGCTCGTGCTGCGCGCATTCTTCCGCACAGTTCTGGCAGACCGTCCGGCACAGTTTCGCCAGGGCGGCAATGAACTGGCTGTCGTGATGCAGATACAGCGCCAGCAGACGGCATATCGCCGCGCATTGAATATTCAGCCGGATGCAGGTGGCCATCATGGCCAGATTATCTTCTTCCAGGCAGGCGGCAGTGCAGTGATCACAGGCGCTGGCGCACCGGTTGCAGGCATCGATAACGTCCCGATAAAGAGCTTGAGACATGATGTGAACTCCTCTTCAGTGTGGAATCACCCACCCTAGCAAGCCCCCCCGGGGCGCGCACTGAGATATAACCAACACCCACGTGACCGGATACAAATCAGGCCTGTCAGGTTATAATGCTGCGTCCCGCCGACACGTCAGCACTGCCCGCCGTGCCGGGCGGAGGTCGTGTCGCGGCCATCCGTACCGCGCACCGTTCCGGCTGCCTGCCCTGGGGGATATTGATGGCCGACCGTTCGCACCTCACTTCGTTGCGCTTTGCCAGCGCCCTGACCGCCGCTTGCCTGAAAGAACCCTATGGCCGTGATCGCCTGCTGCGCGACGTGCTGGCCGGCCTGTCGGTGGGCATCATTGCGATTCCGTTGTCCATGGCACTGGCCGTGGCCATCGGCGTGTCGCCGCAATACGGCCTCTACACCGGCATGATCGCCGGGCTGGTGATCGCGCTGACCGGCGGCTCGCGGTTTTCCGTGTCCGGCCCCACAGCCGCGTTCGTGGTGGTGCTGCAACCGGTGGTGTACCAGTTCGGCCTCGGCGGCCTGTTGCTGGCCACGCTGATGGCCGGTGTGATCCTGGTGCTGATGGCCGTGGCACGGCTCGGGCGTTTTATCGAATACATCCCCGAACCCGTGACGCTCGGTTTTACCGCCGGGATCGCGATTGTCATTGCGACGCTGCAATTGCGTGATTTTCTTGGCCTGCAGGTGACCGACCTGCCGCCACACTATCTGGAAAAACTGGCCGCGCTGGCAACCTCCCTGCCGACCCTGCACTGGCCCAGCCTGCTCACGGGTGCGGTAACGCTGGCCGTGCTGATCGGCTGGCGCCGCCTGGGCAGCGCCGTGCCCGGTCACTTGCCCGCCGTTTTCGCCGGGGTCGCTGTATCGCTGTTGCTCAGCCAGGCCGGGCATCCGGTCGACACCATCGGCAGCCGCTTCAGTTTCATCCTGCCGGACGGCAGCACCGGCGCCGGTATTCCGCCGTTTTTCCCCGCCTTTGAACTGCCCTGGCAATGGCCGATGCCGGACGGCGGCAGCCTGTTGAATCTGGACACGCTGCGCGCGTTATTGCCGGCCGCCTTTACCATCGCCATGCTCGGTGCGATTGAATCGCTGCTGTGCGCAGTGGTGCTCGATGGCATGAGCGGCCGCCGCCACAACGCCAACGGCGAATTGCTGGGCCAGGGCCTGGGCAATCTGGCGGCACCCTTCTTTGGCGGTTTTGCTGCCACGGCAGCATTGGCCCGCTCGGCCGCCAACTTCCGTGCCGGCGCCACCTCGCCCGTGGCAGCCATGGTGCATGCGCTGGTACTGATGGCCGCTGTGCTGTTTCTGGCGCGCTGGCTGAGTTACCTGCCGATGGCCACGATGGCGGCATTGCTGTTGCTGGTCGCCTGGAACATGAGCGAAGCCCACAAGGTGCGCGAGTTGCTCGCCCGGGCACCAAAGCAGGACGTGCTGATCCTGCTGGTCTGCCTGTCGCTGACAGTGCTGCTCGACATGGTGATCGCGATTGCCGTGGGCATTGTGCTGGCGTCGCTGCTGTTCATGCAGCAGATTGCGGCCATGACCCGCATCAGCGATGTCAGCAGCCAGCGCAAGCTGGTAGGCGAGACGCCGCTGCCGGAGGGCTGGCGCCTGATCAAGATTTCCGGGCCGCTGTTCTTCGCTGCGGCGGAACGGGTGTTCGACGAACTGCTGGAACAGTGTCCCGGTCAGCGCGGCCTGATCCTGTACATGGACGGCGTTCCGCTGCTGGACGCCGGGGGGCTGAATGCGTTCCTGAAGTTCGCTGACCTGGCCGCGCGCGAAGGCACTGAAATCGTGGTGGCCGATCTGCAGTTCCAGCCGCTGCGTACCCTGGCCCGCGCCAGTGTGCAGCCGCGACCGGGGCAACTGCGGTTTACCGGCACCCTGGCCGAGGCGCTGGAAACGGTCGGCCAGGCGGCGTAAGCGGTTTATTCGCCCGACCGCAGGATCATGCAGGTGGCGGTGGCAAACGCGTACAGCACGCCGTTGTCATCGCGGATATCGCCTTCGGAAATCACCAGCCGGCGGGTGACATTGATCACCCGCCCTTCTGCACGCAACGTCCTGCCGAACGGGATGGCCTTGCACATCTTCACGTTCAGTTCGATGGTGCCGTAGCTTTCCCCTGCCCCGAGCGCGGTGTGCGTGGCGCAGCCGGTGACCGAATCCAGCACCGTGGCAGCAAAGCCCCCGTGTACACCGCCCAGCGGGTTGGTATGTGTTTCGTTGGCCGTGGCCAGGAACACCACCCGGTTTTCTTCCACGGTATCGACCTCCATCGGCATGGTGACGGAGATCGGGGGACGCGGGAATGCGCCATTAGCAAATGCCTGCATGATCTGCAGGCCGGTCATTTCACGGGGGTTCATTGCGGGACTCCTGGGCAACATGGCCGGACGGGCCGGTGGGGGTGTATCATGACTGGAAAATTGTTCTAGAAGATTATTCTAATGACAAAGCTGACGTCAACCGAACGGCACCGGCAGATCATCGACGCCGCCCTGCGCTGCTTCGCGGAGCACGGCGTGGAAGCCACCACCATCGACATGATTCGTGCCGCCTCGGGCGCCAGTGTCGGCAGCCTGTACCACCGTTTCGGCAACAAGGAAGGGCTCGCCGCCGAGGTGTACATTGCCGGCCTGCGTGATTTCCGCGCGCGGCTGGCGCAGGCCACCGATGCCGCCGGCACCGCCCGCGAGGCCGTGGCCGCCATCGTTGGCGCCAATATCGACTGGATCAGCGCACACCCGGACTGGGCGCGTTTCGTGTTCAATCATCGCGTGGTGCTGTCGCAGGCAGACCGCGAGGCGGAATTCAGCGCCGAAGTGGCCGACGCCAACAAGCGACTGTGGCAGCGCTTCTACAGCCTGCCCGGCGCCGCGGCACTGTCGTCCCGCGACAGCGGCCTGCATCATTCCCTGCTGGCCGGGCCGGTGCACGATTATGCCCGGCAATGGCTGGAAGGCCGCCGCAAGCGCTCGCCCGCTGCCCTGCGCGAGCTGTTCGTCCGGGCCGGCTGGGCTGCCATGCAGGCCTGCGGTGCCACGGACCCGCACTGACTCCCTCGCCCCGGCACTGGACGCCCGCGACAAAAAACGCGACGCTTTCGGGCAACCCCACCGACACGGATTCCCCATGACTGTTGAACTGCACAAGGACGAGACGGGCAGCTACCGTCAGCGTCTGCGCATTGATGAACACACCCTGTTCGCCGACGTCACCCGTGAACTGGGCGGCGACGGCTCTGCACCGGACCCCCACGATCTGTTCGATGCGTCACTGGCGGCCTGCAAGGCCATCACCGTCATGATGGTGGCGCGGCGCAGAAAAGTGCCCCTGGACAGCATCGACGTGGTCATCGAACGCGACAGCAGTGAGGAACAGCGCGGCCATTACCGGCTGGCCGTGAACCTGCACTTCAATGGCGACCTGGATGACGACGCCCGGCAAAAGCTGCTGGAGATCGCCGACAAGTGCCCGGTACACAAACTGATGACGCAGACCGAGATTCATATCGACACCCGTCTCGGTTGACCGCCGGACGCTCAACAGAGGGCACCCTCATGCCGCAACTGATCCGGCCCCATCAGCGCGATATTGGCTTCAGAGTGCAGCGCCTGCTGCCCGCCGCCGTGCAACAGCGCGTCGGCCCCTTCATTTTCTTCGACCACATGGGCCCGGCGCATTTCGAGGCGCAGACGCACAGCGGCGACGTGCGGCCGCACCCGCATATCGGCCTGGCCACCGTCACCTATCTGTTCAGTGGCGCCATGATGCACCGCGATAGCCTGGGCAGTGTGCAGCGCATTGAGCCCGGCGCCATCAACCTGATGACCGCCGGGCGTGGCATCAGCCATTCGGAACGGATTCCCGACGACATCCGCGACAGCCAGGCCGTGGTCGAAGGCATCCAGACCTGGCTGGCGCTGCCGCTCGAGGACGAGGAATGCGCGCCGGCGTTTGTGCATCATGCGGCCGATACCCTGCCGCTGCACGAAGCCCCCGGCGTGGTGGCGCGCGTGCTGCTCGGCGAAGCCTTCGGGCGGGTGTCGCCGGTGCAGACGGCATCCCCCACGGTCTATGTGGACCTGCAACTCGAGGCCGGCAGCTCGCTGACGTTGCCGGCACGACCGGATCAACTGGCGCTGTACCTCGCCCAGGGCACGCTGGACGTCAACGGCGAAGCGCTGCCGGTGAACCACGTGCTGTTGCTGGACGACCAGCGCGAGATCACCCTGAACGCCGGCAGCGACGCACGCTGCCTGTTGTTCGGTGGTGAGCCGCTGCCGGGCGAACGGCACATCAACTGGAACTTCGTCTCGTCGCGTCGGGAAAGGATCGAGGCCGCGCGGGAAGACTGGCAGAACGGCGATTTCCCCATGGTGCCGGGCGAAAGCGAACGCATCCCCCTGCCACGCTGATCAGGAGCGCAACATGGCGGTAGAAAGTTACGCCCGCGAACTCATGCCGATGGTCGCCCTGCTCGGCACCGGCATCGTCGCGGTGACCCTGTTCAAGCGTCTCGGGCTCGGCTCAGTGCTGGGCTATCTGGCCGCCGGGTTGCTGATCGGGCCCTTTGGCCTCGCGCTGTTCACCGACCCCGGGGCGATATTGCATATCGCCGAACTCGGCGTGGTGATGTTCCTGTTTCTGATCGGGCTGGAAATGCAGCCGTCGAAACTCTGGTGCATGCGCCAGCAGATCTTTGGCCTGGGTGTCTTGCAGGTAATGCTCTGCGGCGCCCTGCTCAGCGGGCTGGGCCACTATGTGTTCGGCCTGTCGCCGGTGGTATCACTGATCGCGGCGATGGGCTTTACGCTCTCCTCCACCGCGATCGTGTTCCAGGTGCTGGAAGAGGAAGGCACCATGTCGACGCCCGCCGGCCAGCGCACGGTGTCGATCCTGTTGCTGGAAGACCTGTCGATCGTGCCGCTGCTGGCGCTGGTGGCGTTCCTGTCGCCAGGGCATGCAGACCCGGACAGTTCACGGCTGATGGCGGTCATCACCGGTGTCGGCGCCATCGCCGCCATGGTTGTGGCCGGCCGCTGGCTGCTGAACCCGCTGTTCCGCACGCTGGCCAATGCCCGCGCCCGGGAGCTGATGACCGCCGCCGCGCTGTTCATTGTGCTCGGCGCGGCGCTGTTGATGGACCTCAGCGGCCTATCCATGGCCATGGGGGCGTTCCTGGCCGGTGTGCTGCTGTCCGGGTCCAGTTTTCGTCACCAGCTGGAAACCGATATCGAACCCTTCCGGGGCATTCTGCTCGGGCTGTTCTTTGTCGGCGTCGGCATGTCGCTGGACCTGTCGCGGGTGGCGGCTGACTGGCAACTCATCCTCTCCGGCGTGATTGCGTACACGGCGGCAAAATCCCTCGGTATTTATCTGGTCGCCCGCGTCACCCGCAGTGATCACCGCGAAGCCCTGCACCGTACCGCACTGCTCGGCCAGGGCGGCGAGTTCGCCTTTGTGCTGTTCGCGGCGGCCAGCCAGTCCGGGCTGTTCGATGCCAACGTGAATGCCACGTACACCGCCATCGTGATCCTGTCGATGGTGCTGACACCGGTCACCCTGCTGCTGTTGCGCCGCCTGGAAACCCGGCCGGCACCGTCGCTGGAAGGCGTCGAGGCCCCGGAGAATCTGTCCAGCGGCATGCTGATCATCGGCTTCGGCCGCTTCGGCCAGGTGGTCAGCCAGACGCTGCTGGCGCGCAATGTGGACGTGACCATCATCGACGTCGATCCGGACCAGATCCGCGACGCCACCCGGTTCGGTTTCAAGGTCTACTACGGCGACGGCACGCGCCTGGATGTGCTGCACGCCTGCGGCGCCGAACGCTCCCGCGCCATTGCGGTATGCGTGGACAACGCCGACGCTGCCAGCCGCATTGCCCGGCTGGTGCGGCATGAATTCCCGCTGTGCCAGTTGCTGGTGCGCGCCTACGACCGCCGCCATGCGCTGACACTGATCCGCGACGACGTCGATTTTCTGGTACGCGAAACCTTTGAATCGGCGCTGGTATTCGGTGACGCAGCGCTGCGTGCCATGGGCTTTGCGGAGAACGATGCCGCCGACACCGTGGAAGAAGTGCGCCGGCTGGATGCCACGCGCTTTGAACTGGAAACCGCCGACGGCGGCCTGGAGGCTGGCCGTGGCCACACTTTCGGCAACCTGCCGCAGACCGCGCCGCTGGTTCGCCCGCAACACGCAGGCAAGACGCTCAACGACGAAGCCGCCGCACTGGTCGGCGACGAACCCTCCTGAATGCATGACCGGAGCAGATAAATGGCCGATACTCTCCATGTTCCCCACCCTCCCCGCATTCTCGCCTTTGCTGCCAGCACCCGCAGCGCCTCCTTCAATCGCCGGCTGGCGCGCGTCGCCACCGAATGCGTGCGCCAGGCCGGCGGCGACATCACGCTGATCGAGCTGAAGGATTATCCGATGCCGTTGTACGAAGGCGACCTGGAAGCCGCCGAAGGCATTCCCGAACAGGGCAAGCGCCTCAAGGCGTTGCTGGCCGAACACCAGGGGCTGCTGGTCGTGTCTCCCGAATACAACGGCTTTATCACGCCGCTGCTGAAAAACACGCTCGACTGGCTGTCACGTCCGGACGGCGACCAGGACGGGCTGGCGCTGTTTCGCGACAAACTCGCGCTGGTGTTGTCCGCCTCCCCCGGCGCCCTCGGTGGCCTGCGCAGCCTGACGCTGGCGCGGCAGTTACTGACCAACCTCGGTGTAATGCTGATGCCGGATTCCTTGGCCGTGGGCCGGGCGCACGAAGCATTCGGTGACGACGACACACTGAAGGATGCGCGGCAACAGGCAAAGCTGCAGGGCATGGCGGCAAAATTCGTCACCACATTGCAGACGCTCAACCCCCGGTAACCGCCGCGCCGGGGCTGGCGCCGCCTGTTCAGACTTCCGGCGTGGCGGCAGCCCGTTCCCGGCGGCGTTTCGCCAGGCGTCGCCAGATCCAGCCGTCCGGGTGCTGCTCGCCGTTGTGGACGTAGCGCAATACGCTCAGGTGCGACACGTTCCAGCTCATCAGGTCCAGCGCCCGTTCGGTACCGCAGAACAGGACCCGATCGCCCATTTTCAGCCTGGTGCCTCCGGCTGGCAGCAATTGCCACTCACCTTCCCGCTCCAGGAGCAGCGGAATCGCATCAAGCTGGTTGTCGCGGTTACGCGGATCGCGGCACAGGGTGTCGAGCATGATCGGTTCGTCCAGCGTCAGTGCCATCGCCACCGCCGGTGCCCGGTTCTTGCTCACGCGCAATGTCCAGCTTTCCGGTGTCAGGGCGTCACAGCCCTGGCGCATGCGCAGGGCCAGTGCGCGGTTCCATTCGTTGCCCTGCTCGCCCGCCTGTTCCAGGAATTCCTTCAGCAGCGATGCCCCCAGCACGGACAGAAAGCGGCTGGCGATGATGTAACTGGTCTGCACGGCAAGCGCCACATCGGCGGCCTGGAACAGCGCGCGATTGTGCAGCCGGTTTTCCTGCGCTACCTGATAAATGTCCGGGTTGAGCGCACGCGCGGTCATGATGATCGACAGGTTGTCGGCGTCATCCTCCGTGCCGGCCACCAGCGCACTGGCGCTCTCGATGCCGGCGGCACGCAGGGTCACCGCCTCGGTGCCCTTGCCCTCGATAGCGCCCGGCGGGCAGCCTTTTTCCCGGGCATTTTCAACGACCAGCGTGACTTCGATACCGCGCGAGGTCAGTGCGCGATAGACCGCGCGCCCAAAGCGTCCGTAACCGCAGATGATCCAGCGCCCCTGCGGCGGTACCGGGCGTTCCGGCAGCGGGTAATCCGGCAGGGAGGTCAGCCAGTCGTACACGCGGTGGCTGTCCGGCTCGAAAATACCCATCAATAGCCGGTGGGCAAAATCCTGGTACGGGTTCACCACCAGGTCGGTGCCGAACGACAGCATGTTGTCCACCGTTGCCAATGCGTCGGCGCGGCAGAACACCTTGATCTTGCTGTTCAGCAACTTCACCGTGATCGCGACTTTCAGGTTGGCATGGTCATCGTCGGTCACCGCCAGCACGCCGGCACACCAGCGGTGCTGCAGGCCGGCCATGAGCAGGTTGTCGGGAATTTCCGCGTCCATGCAGAACGCCGGCACGTAGACACCCAGGTCACGGGTACGCAGGTCTTCGACGTTGTGCGGGTCCTTGTCGACGATCACCACGCGACGGCCACGGTTGAGCAGCGAACGTGCCAGCAGCCGGCCGGTGTCGCCGTAGCCGCAGATGATATAGAACGGCTCGTTGAAGCTGCTCATGCTGCGTTGCAGGCGCGCCATCAACAGCGCCTGGCGGAAGCCGGTGTCCTGCAACAGGGAAATGATGGTACCGACCGAATACAGCCAGGCAAATACCGTCATGTAGATGCTGGCCATGGTCCACAGCCGCTGCGCATCGGAAAACGGATACGGCACTTCGCCGAAGCCGATGGTGCTGCCGGTGTAACTGACCACGTAGAACGCCTGGAAAATGCTCATGTACCAGACGTTGCCCTGGTCATCGACACCGGGCATCAGCGTGAAACCCAGCACCGCTACGCCGTAGACGCCGATCAGCACCGCCAGCGGCACACGCATGCGCCGCAGCAGCAACGGGACGACCGAGCGGATCATCAACGGTTACCGGTGCAGGCTGGCGGTCTCGACCACCAGCAACACCGCCGACACCAGATTGGCCAGCAGCGCACCACCGGACAGCGAGACGATGCTCGCCATCACCGCCGGCGTCAGGCCGACGTCGGTGACGTGGACGGCAATGGTCCACACCAGCGCCGCAGCAATCAGTTGCAGATCGGCCACCAGGCTGGCCGCCAGCAACACCGCCCCGATCTGGGTGCGCTCGCCGAATTTCAGCGCCGTGGCGATCAGGCTGACGATGATGGCGGCGAACAGTTCATAGACATTGTGATGATGCACATTGTCGATTTCGCCAAGAAAGAAACCGAAATTCAGGGTCAGGGCCAGCAGGATAAAGAAGCCGAACACGACTTTCTCAAGATTCATCACGCATTCCTTGATCGGTTATCCGGTGACGACGAGGGTGTGGTTCCGCCGAGACTACCAGCTTGCGGCGCCAGCGCAACGTCAGTCCTTGCTGGCGAACGCGGCCAGTTGCTCCGGCGTCGCTTCACGCTGATAGCGCGCTTTCCATTCGGCATAGGGCATGCCGTAGATGCGTTCGCGGGCGCCGTCGCTGTCCAGCGTGACGCCCTGCTCCTCTGCGGCGGCCGCGTACCACTTTGACAGGCAGTTGCGGCAAAAGCCGGCCAGGTTCATCAGGTCGATGTTCTGTACGTCGCGGCGGCTGTCCAGGTGTGCCAGCAGGCGGCGGAAGACGGCGGCCTCGATGGCCTGCTGCGTGTCGGGCGGGAGTTCGGTGGGCATGAGGTGCTCCGGTCTGGCGATGATGTCCTATGGTAACCTTGGCGCCATTGAATACCATCCCGGGCACATCCATGCAGAAAATCTATCTGGTCTACGACACCGAATGCCCCGCCTGCGATCACTACTGCCGGCTGGTCCGGATTCGCGAATCGGTCGGGGAGCTGGTGTTGGTGGATGCCCGTGAACCGGGGCGCCTGATGGACGAGATTACCGCCGCCGGTCTGGATATCGATCAGGGCATGGTGCTGAAACTGGATCATCAGCTTTACTACGGCGCCGATGCGATCCACATGCTGGCGTTGCTCGGCTCGCCGTCGTGGGTGTTCAACCGTTTCAACCGCTGGCTGTTCGGCTCGCGTCACCTGTCGCGGGTGCTCTACCCGCTGCTGCGGGCCTGCCGCAATCTGCTGCTGAAACTGCTGCGCAAGACCCGTATCAACAATCTCGGCCTGACAGGCCGCGACCGCTTCTGATCAGGCCGGGCGCGTGATCACCGCCAGGGTCACCGTAGCCTTGGCCACCAGCTTGCGCGGCACGCCGTCACTTTCAGCCCAGACTTCGGATTCGACCACGGTCAGTGTGCGGCCGGGTTTGAGCACGCGTGCTTCACACACCATGCGCTCGCCCTGCGCCGGACGCAGCAGGTTGAGTTTGTATTCCGCCGTCAGCACCATCTGGCCCGGCGACAACAACGTGGCCGCCGCCGCGCCGGCGCTGTGATCCGCCATCGTGCCGAGCACGCCGGCATGGATGAAACCATCGTGCTGCTGGTGATCCGGCCGGCACACCAGCCGGGTGGTGATTTCCCCCGGCGCGACGTGCTCGGCCTGCATGCCAAGTGCCCGAATAAAAGGCGCCTGCTGAGGGCCTGGCCACACTATATTCATTGGCCCTGTTGAGGCTGAAAAAACGCCGATCAAGGCGCAAGGAGGCGAGTTTGGTGGCGCCAAACGACTGACGAGCAACGCGGAGCGGCGCTTTTTCAGCCTCAACCCGAAGGGCTGACCCTGTTTGGCCGCCCGACCGCGTTAGCTTCTGCTCATGTGGGCCCGCCACACTACGCATCAGCTGCCTTGCCGGGCGGCCAAACAGGGTCAGCAGGGCCAATGAATATAGTGTGGCCAGGCCCTGACCCGTTGTGCTTCATCCAGTGATTGCATGGGACATGCTCCGACGTCGCTCTCAGGGCAGCAATGTTACCTCGACCCGGCGATTGAGACGACGGCCTGCCAGCGAATCGTTGTCCGCACGCGGCGTCTGGCTACCGTGGCCGGCCACGGTCACCTGGTCAGGCTCGACACCACCTTCGAGCAATACGGCGCGCACATTCTCGGCGCGGCGCAACGACAGCGCCCGGTTGAATTCCACCGGGCCGGTGGTATCGGTGAAGCCGTGCACTTCCACCCGCGCCTGCGGGTTGGCCTTCAGCCAGGCGATGGCCTCGTCCAGCTCGCCTGGCGGCACGTCAGCGCTGCCCAGTTCGAAGTGAATGCTGGCCACAGTGGGGGCTTCCCGCGTCGGCGCCAGAGCCGGAGCGGACTCGACGACCGGCTCGGGTTCAGCCTTCGGTGCCGGAACAGGTTCTTGTGTCTGGACAGGCTCTTGTGTCTGGACAGGCTCGGGGGCCGGTTGCCGTACCGGCGGTGCCTGGGTGGGCAGCACCGGCGCACGCCGCGCTGCCGGTTCGCCGAAGCGGTACACCAGACCCAGCGAGAACAGATCAGTGTCTTCCTCCGGCACCACATAGTGATCCCAGCCCAGGCGTGCAAACCAGTGGCTGGCGATATGCCGTTCCACGGCCAGACCCAGCACGGGATCGGTGCCGGTCAGGTTGCCGCTGTCGCTGCCCAGCGCATATTCCATGTCCCAGCGCGCTGCCCCGGCACGGGCCAGCAGGTGCCACGTTTCGCTCATGGGGTAACGCGCCACCAGCGCCAGTTCCCAGAGGTCGCCGGAGACCGGCGCGATCTCCGCCAATTGTTTTGCCGAGGCGATGCCGACACCACTGAAATCCAGGCTCATTTCACCCAGGCTGGTATAGCCGCCTTCAAGCGCCATGAATTCGAGGAACTGATAGCCGGCGTAGGCCTTCCAGCCGGTGCGTTCCGTGTCCGAGACACGCCCGCTGCCCCCCAGGCCAGCCGCAGCCAGACGATCATTGATGTCGCTGTCATCCACGGCAGTACGCGCCTGCCCGATGCCGGCCCCCAGATACAGCTCGCCCGCGTTCGCCACAGGTGCCGCCAGTGCCAACAGCATCGCCATTCCCAGAAGACGACCGCGAGCGCCCCGCGATGCTGACTGCCATGTATTGCGCATTACATGTTTCCCTTTCCCGATGCGACCAGCAAGGCCGCAACTGATCATGATCGGGCCGTCACCCTTGCAGGTGACGGCGCAAGCGATTTATCGGCGACGACGCAGCCCCAGCAGCGACAGCAGGGCGAGCAACAGGCTGCCTATTGCACCGCCGCTGCCCACTTTCAATGTCGCATCCGTGATACGGAACTCCGCCTCGGCCACCGCCGACACATTCAGGCCGACTTTGTAGGCCACCACTTTCAGGGTGGTGGTCTCGGTCAGCAGCAGATGCGTGTTGTTCGCCACTTCCGTGCCGTGGGTCGCGGTGGGCGTACTGCCGTCGGTGGTGTAGCGCAGCATCGCGTCCGGCGTGGTGCTTTCCAGGCGCACCTGCACGCCACCGGCATAGGTGCCGGCCGGCGGTGTAAAGCGCGGCGTCTCGGCATCCACGGCGGCTTCCAGCACCAGTGCACACGGCGTGAGGCAATCCGGCACCGGTACCACGAGCGTGCGGTAATCCACCGCCGACACTTCCAGGCTGTCGTCCGCGCCCACCACCGTCGGCGGGGCAATCAGCGTAAAGGCACCCAGCGCATCGGTCGTGGCCAGGAAGCGGCCCTGATCGTCTTCCAGCGGCAGCGCGTCACTGCCGCCGCTGGCGCGCAGCAGCGTGATGCTGGCGCCGGCAATCACTTCGCTGAGCGGGCCGCTGACGCTGCCCTGATACAGCACGGACTGTTCGGCACGCAGGCTGGCCTCCCCGTCCGGCAGGCCACTGGCGCTGCCGGTCAGGATCACGTCACGGCTGGCCGCCAGGGTGTCGAGCAGGCGCAGGCTGAACACGGCCGGGTTGCCGAGCGCGCTGTCGTCCTCGGCCACGACAGAGGGCTGCGCCAGGTCCAGGCTGTCCGCCGAATCCGGTTGCAGCGTGATCGACGTGCCTGAGGGCGCGCCGGTCACCGCAACAGCGGTCTGGTTACGGTCGGCGTCACGGCTGAGCAGTACCAGCCGCTGTACAGAGACGCGCAGCGGCACATCAATACTGATCGTCTCGTGCCAGCCGGTGCTCTGGTCGGTGACGGTGATGTCGTAGGTGCCGGCAAACGCCCCGGTGGACGGCGCGTTGAAGCTGTAGTCACAACTGGCCAGGCCACAGGTGAGTGTTTCACCGTCGGTGAAACCGGCCGGCCCGCTCACATCAATGGCGTAGCTGCCGCCTTCGCCACCGGCGATCTCGATGCTGCGGCTGCCGCCGGCCTGCACGGGGCCGCCTTGCGGATCAATGACGGAGAGCGGCGGGTAGACGACCACGATGATCTCTTCCCAGTCGCTCGCCAGATGGGTGGCGCTGCCGGGGAAACGTGCCCGCAGTGACAGGCTGCCCACCGTGTCGGCAACACGCTGCAACAGCGCGGTGTCACCCGTGAGCGCCGCACTGTCGAAGGGCTGCCAGGCGTCACCGTCGTGACGTTCAAAGACGATATTGCCACTCGGCAAGGCACCACTGGCGCTGACCACGGCGGTCACGGTGTAGCTCTCGCCCACCGCCACGGGGCCGTTCTGCGACAGGCTGACGCTGGTGGTCAACGGCAGGTTTTCCAGCGCGAAGCTGTCACTGCCGTCAAGGCCGGTGGCCTGCACGACCACCTCGTAACTGCCCACCACGCCATTGGCCGTGACCGGCAGGGAGGCCTGGCCACTGGCGTCGAGCGTCGCCTGCTGGGCTGCCGGGTTGAGGCTGGCGCCCGTCAGCGGTGCCTGGAAGTCCAGGCGGCCGCCCGCGACGGGCTCGCCGGAGGCGCTGGCCACGCTGGCCACCAGCGGCGCATCGAAAGCGGCATCAATGGGCGCGCTCTGCTCATCCCCGCTGACCAGCGTGAGCGTAAAGCCCCGCGACTGGATCGCCCCGGCATCACACCGGGCCACACGCCCTACGCCGCGCTGATCGACGCCCATGCAGAGGCCGGTGTGACCGGCGCCGATGGCCGCGCTGCCCGGCAGCAGGGCGTAATACGCCAGCTCACCCTGCTCATTGACGGCAGACAGCAGCGGATCACTGTCCAGCGCACCCAGATCACCGAAACTGATCAGCGAGCCGGTGACATCCGTGCCGGCCGGCGCGCCGACGACCAACTCACCGGCCGCAGTAGCACCAGCCGCCACCGTGTTGATCAACTCCAGGCGGCTCTGTGCCGGCACCATGTGAAGCGCCGTGCCGGACGGCGCATTGTTGTCCATCAGCGTGACGTGCCGCAGGGACAGCAGGCCGTTCAGGGTGCCACCACCGGACAGGTCGTAGACGCCGTTATCCGAGAACGATATCGCGCCGCCCTGCAGGGTGGCGGTGTTCTGGGCCAGCGTGACGTTCTCCAGCCACACATTGAACAGCGGCGCCGCCTGGTCAGGCCGCTCGAAGCGCAGCGCGCCACCTTCGTCCGCCTGGTTGCCGGTGGCGGTCACGTTGCGCAGCACCGCCCGGTTGGTGTCGGGACCGGTCACGGCCACCGCGCCACCCTGCTGCACGGCAATGTTGTCGCGCAGCTGGACGTTCTCCAGCGTCAGGAAGGCGTTGTTCGCCAGCACCGCACCGCCCTGCCCGGCGCTAAAGCCGTCTTTCAGGATCAGGTGGCGCAGGAGCAGTTCGCCGGTTTCGATACGGAACAGGCGATGGCTGCCGCCGCCGTTGATTTCGATATCGGCGCCTTCGCCGTCGATCTGCAGGTTGCTCACCAGCAGTTCCGTTCCCGGCTGGATCGCGGTGCCGTCACGGCAGACCAGATCCGCCTCGAAGCGCACGGTATTGCCCGCCACGGCATCGGCCAGCACGGTGACCAGCGCACCGTCACCGGTATTGCCGCACTGCGTCACGGTCCATTCGGCGTTGGCGGTGGCGACGACGTTGAAGCTCCGGGTCACGGAGGCCGGGGTGTAATTGCCGTCGCCGGACTGGGACGCCGTCACCGTCACCGGGCCAGGGCCGGTCAGTGTCAGGGTGTCGCCGTCCAGCGTGGCGCGGCCGCTGTCCAGCGTGAAGGTGGCCGGCAGGCCGGCACTGGAGGTGGCCGACAACGTCAGGGTGACCGGGCTGCCCGGGTAATCCTGGTCCGCCGGCTGCGGGAAGGTGAGTGTCTGCGAGGCCAGATTGACCACCAGCGTCTGTGTGGTGCTGGCCGGGTTGTAGTCCTCGTTGCCCACCTGGCGTGCGGTGATGACGGCCGTGCCCGCACCTTCGATGACGGCGGTGCTGCCGCTGATGCTGACCACGCTGGTGTCGTCACTCTCGAAGGTGACCGGCAGGCCGGCATCACTGCTGGCAGTGAGCGCCAGCGGCGCATCACCGAAGGTGGCCGGGCCCGGCGCGGTAAAGGTGATCACCTGGTCGCGCTTGTCGATGGTCAGTGTCTGGCTGACAGGCGTGGCGGCGTTGTAGTTCCCATCCCCGGCCTGCTCGGCGGTGATCGACGTGCTGCCCGCACCCACTATGGTCACCTGATCGCCGCTGACCGTGGCCACGCTGGTATCGCTGCTGGTGTAGCTCACGGCCAGCCCGGAGCTGGCGCTGCCACCCAGGCTGAAGGCGGCGTCGCCCACGGTGCGGTTCGCCAGCGGATCAAAGGAAATGCTCTGGTCGGCTTTTTCGATCACCAGCGTGCCGGTGTTGCCACCGGTATAGAGCGGGTCGGTGATGGTCACCGCCACGGCATAGCTGCCGGCGTCGGTGGGCACCGTCGCGGCGCCGTCGTAGGTGATGTCGACGCTCAGCCCCACCGGCTCGGTGACCACGGTCACCGCACGCGGTGTGCCGTCGTACACCTGGGTCAGGTCGTTCAGTTGCACGGTGCCGGCACCGGCTGCCACCACCTGGGCACGCACCACGTCGGTGGCGGCCAGATAGTTGGCATCGCCGGCCTGGCTGGCCGTGATATGGGCTGTGCCGACGCCCGTGAATGTAAGGGTGTTGCCGCTGACGCTGGCCACAGACGGGTCATCGCTGGCGAAGGTCACCGCCAGGCCGCTGCTGCTGGTCGCGCTCAGGGTCACCGCTGCATCACCGTAGGTGCGTTGCGGCAGTGCATCGAAGGTGATGGTCTGGCTGGCCTGGCCAATCACCAGAGTGCCGTTGGCACTGCCCTGGTAATTCGCTTCGTTGACAGTCGCCACCACCGCGTAGCTGCCCACGTCAGTCGGGGCGCTCGCCGCGCCGTCGTAGGTCACGTCCACGGTCAGGTCGGCAGGCGTGGTGGTCACGGTGGCGGCCTGGGCGGCGCCGGTATAGGTCGGCGTCAGATCAGAGAGCGTCACGGTGGCTGCGGCCTTGTTCACCACCAGCGTCTGGTCGACATCGGTGGCCGGCAGGTAATCGTCATTGCCGGGCTGGCTGGCCGTGATGGTGGCGCTGCCCGCGCCGACGATGGTCAGGGTGTTGCCGCTGATCGTGGCGACACTGCTGTCGCTGCTGGCGTAGCTCACCGGCAGGCCCGCATCGCTGCTGCCTGTCAGGGTCAGCGGTGCATCGCCGAAGGTGACCGGGGCCAGCGCCGCGAAGGTGATCGTCTGGCTGGCCTGGTTCACCGTGAGCGTCTGGCTGACCGGTGTGGCGGCGTTGTAGTTGCCGTTGCCGGCCTGCCCGGCAGTGATGGATGTCGTCCCCGCACCGACCACGGTGACCTGGTTGCCGCTGACGGTAGCCACCGTGGTGTCGCTGCTGGTGTAGCTCACCGTCAGGCCGGAGTCGGCACTGCCGGCCAGCGCAAACGGCGCATCCCCCACCGTGCGCTCGGCCAGGGCGGCAAAACTGATGCTCTGGTCGGCCTTGCTGACCACCAGCGTGCCGCTGGCACTGCCGGTGTAATTGGCGTCGGTGATGGTGGCAACCACCGCGTAACTGCCGGCATTGACCGGCACGGTGGCGGCGCCGTCATAGGTCAGGGACACCGCCAGGCCCGCCGGCGTGGTGGTGGCGGTGGCGGCACGCGCCGTGCCGTCGTACTGCTGTGCGAGGTTGCCCAGCGTGACCGTGGCCGGTTGCCGCGCCACGGTGACCACCTGCGTCAGGGAGGTGGCGGCACTGTAGTTGGTGTTGCCCGCCTGCGATGCGGTCAGCGTCGCTGACCCGGCGCCGACGATGGTCAGCACGTTGCCGCTGACCGTGAACACATCGGTGTCCGAACTGCTCAGTGTCACCGGCAGGCCCACGCTGGAGGTGGCCGTCACGGTCACGGCCGGATCACCGAACGTGAGGTTCGTCGGCGGTGTCCAGCTCAGCGTCTGCGGTGCCTGCTGCACGATAT
This sequence comes from Isoalcanivorax pacificus W11-5, assembly GCF_000299335.2. NCBI lineage: Bacteria > Pseudomonadati > Pseudomonadota > Gammaproteobacteria > Oceanospirillales > Alcanivoracaceae > Isoalcanivorax > Isoalcanivorax pacificus. Next base: position 2,455,118 of record NZ_CP004387.1, read on the forward strand.
GGTTGGCCGGGGCGGACTCGCTGCCCCGGTAATCCGCATTGCCCGGGAAGGCGGCGCGGAAAGCATGGGTGCCTGCGTTGTAGCTGTCACCGTCCAGCGTAAACACGGCGCTGTAATCGTTGATCGCCTGGGAAGCGGCCGTCACCCAGGCGGTGCCGTTGTAGTATTCGAGAATCATGTTGCCGGCCGGCGACGGCCCCGGCGTGGTCAGTTCGGCGGCAATCTGGAAATCCGTGCCGTACACACTGCTGCCCACGGTAATGCCCGTGGCCGTGCGGTAGAGCACCTTGACCGGATCGTCGGCGTCATCGCCCGCCGCGTCGCCACCGCCCTGCACCGTGACGGTATTGATCAGCGACGTCGCGGCGTTGTCATCCACGGTCACCGTGACGATCACCGGCGGGTAGCTCGCGCCTGACGCCAGCAGGTCGTTGCGGGTACAGGTGGCGGTGGCCAGCGTACAGCTCCAGCCGGTGCCACTGATCGCAGTAGCCGTCAGCCCCGGCGGCAGAGTGTCCACCAGGGTGACCGCACCCGCGGCGGGGATGGTGGGGCCGTCACCGATGTTCTGTACATCGACGGTGAACGTCGCGCCTGTCTGTCCTTGATAGAAATCGCCGCTATGGGATTTGCTCACCGACAGTTCCGGTGGCGGGACGACGGTAAAGGTGAAGCTGTGCGTCCGCTGGCGCTGCTCGCCGTTGTAGCTGCCAGAGATACGCAGCGTGACGTCAGTGCTGCCCCACTCGCCCGGCGCCGGTGTCATGGCCAGGCTGCGCTCGGCGCCCGCGCCACTCAACACGAGATTGACCAGCGGCACCAGGGTGGGATTGGAGGACGCGATGACCTCCACCGTGACACCGCCTGACAACGTCACGTCACCCACCTGAAAATCCACATCGACGGTGGGAACGCCCACCAGCTGGCCCAGCACTTCCTGATCCGGGATCAGCGTCATGGTCGGGTGCGCTTCATACGCGCCGATATCCGGCAGCGCCACACCACTGCCGGCGGCGATCAACTGCCGTGGCCAGCCGCGCTGGTCGGTGGCGGGCAGGGTGCCGGAATCCAGCCCGGCGTCCAGCGCCGGGCTGCCGTTGTCCAGCGCGTGGGTGCGTGTCCACCCATGGTAGTCAGCCAGCGGCAGCAGGCGCGCATCGGCCACGTCGAGCTGGTTGCCATTCACCCCATCGGCCAGCCCCGTGGCCACACCGGGGCCAAACAGGTTGTGGGCACTGGCGGGCGCCAGCGGTCCGCGTGCGTTGTCCGCCACCGTTCCGGTGCCGCCCAGGTTATCGGCCACCAGCGTATTCCGCAGCACGGTCGGCGCCAGGTCAGAGACCACATGCAGGCCGCCGCCCTGTTCACCGGGGGTGCCGTAGGTTTTCGCGGCGCGGTTGCTGGCCACTGTGACGTGCAGCAATTCCGCACCGGCACCCCCGAGCGGCGCCAGGCGCAGGCCACCGGCGCTGCCATCGGCTTCGTTGCCGGAGAAGGTGCTGTTGATAATGCTGACCGTGCCGGTGTAATCCGACACACCGAGGCCGCCGACCTGGCCGCCCGTGCCGCCAGACTGCTCTGCACGGTTGCCCGCCACGGTGGTCCGTTCGATCTCCACGCTGGTCGACATACCCGACAACAGCGCGCCGCCGTAACCCTGCGCACGGTTGTCCTCGATGACGACATCGGTCAGTTCCACTTCCGGTGTTTCCACCACCACCAGCGCACCGGCGGCGCCGGACGGGAAGCCGTCTTTGACGACGCGGTTATTGCGGAAGACCGATTTTGAAATGCTGACCCGGGCACCAAAATACGCGGCAATGGCGCCGCCGTTGCCGCCGGCCATGGCCACCGCATTGTCGGCAAACACGCTGTTGTAGATCGTCAGGGTGCCGTTGTTCTCGCCGCCGACGGTATCTTCGCCGTCCCAGTCGATGGCGCCGCCATAGAGCGAGGTGGTGTTGTAGCCGTGGCGAACCGTCAACGCGGCAAGGTAGGTGTCGAAGCTGTTGTCATAATCCGGATTGATCAGCATGACCTGACCATTGCCCGGCTGGAATGCCTCATTCCCCGCCTGCAAAATGGTCTGTGAAGGGTCGCCCTCCTGATCGCCGCTGCTGCCAATCAGGCGAATATTGCGGCGCAACTCGAGCGGTGTACTCAGCGTATAAGTGCCAGCCGGGATGGCGACGGTAATGACCGCAGGGGCGCCATCGTCCATGGCATTGGCTTCATTGATCGCCGCGCGCACGCTGCACAGCCCCGCTGTGGCACAACTGGTGCCCGTCGTCGTGTCATCGGTGGTGTTCACATTGAACGTCAGGTCCGCCTGCGCCAGTGCGCTGACGCACCACAGCAGCGTACCGAACAACGCTGTCAGCCACTGTCCCCGGACAGCCTTGCACACTGACGGGCGTCCTGCCCCGATGATTGCCGCATCCATGAATTCACCCCGAAAAAGAATATTGTTGTTTACCCGCCGCCCCTGCGGCACTCGACAAAGCCCGTCAAACATCAGGTCCGTGGCGGGAACACCCCTTGCAGCGCAATGCAGAAATAAACCCCCAGATACGGCTGCCGGTTGTTATGCGGCAGGCTGCCACCGGTCGGCCCCAACGCGTTGGGCGACATCTCGGTGTCCGGCGCGGCAGCGGTGTACGCCACGGCATTCGCCCGGCGATCACCTGTCCAGACGTTACCCGAGGGTGACAGCGAGGTCGGCGAGGCCTGCGCTGCCGACAGTGTGTGCACATGCGCCGGGATTTCGGTGGTCAGCAAGGTGACCGAAGACTGGCCGCCCTGCTCGCCCAGGTCATACAGCGACAGACCTGGCGCCTGCCCGGGCTGCAGCGGCGTCCGGCCCTGCAGGTCCGGCAAGGCAAAGTTGCTTTTACCGTCGCCACCATAGGTGGTGCCCAGCAGCGAAAAGAGCGCCGTGTTCTGCGACAGCGGCAATATCTGGCCATCGCACCAGGCCCAGCCTTTCGGTGCGAAATTGAACGGGAACATGCGGATTTCTGCGACAAAAGGATCAGCCATGTGCTCGCTCTCTCAGTTGGGGCTGGGGAAAATGCCCTGCAGGGCAACGCAGAACGATAGGGTCAGCGACGGCTGCATATTGGTGTGCGCCTGACTGCCGCCGATATTCGACACCAGTGAATTGGACAAGCCGGTGTTGGCATCGGCCCGGAACATGTTTTCCGACGTGCGCGCCCAGGTCTTGCCGGCCGGGCTGCGCTCGGTGCTGACGCCGGAATGCACGCGTACCGCATGGCCGTGCGCCGGCAGTTCCGACAGCGACAGCGTGACCTCCATCGCCCCGCCCCGCTGCCCGAGCGTGACGTCGCCGCCGACATGCACCGGCACCCGGGCACGCATGTCCGGCAGGGCAAAATTGACGCGCCCGTCGCCACCAAAGGTGGTGCCCAGCAGGGAAAACAGCGCCTGGTTCTGGTTGATGGGCAGCAACTGTCCGTTGCACAGCGCCCAACCCTTGGGTGCGAACACGAACGAAAACATCCTGAATTCTGAAAGGAATGGCTCTGCCATGACCGCCTGCTCCGTCGCTTGTCAGGTCGGGCTCGGGAAAATCCCGAACAACGAGATGATGAAATTCAGCCCCAGATAGGGCATGCGGTTTTCATGGGGCTGGCTGCCACCGGTCTGCTGCACCAGGTCATTGCGCAGCGCGACCAGGGGTGCCCCCGCAGCGGCATAGCTGGGCGAGGGCCCCGCCGCCCAGACGTTGCCGGCCGGGGTGTTGGACGTGCCTTCCAGCGAACTCGCCGAGGGAAAATGGCGGTGCGGCGGTATCTGGTTGACCGTCAGGGTCACCTGTTCCACCCCGGTCGTTTCCGCCAGGATAAAACCGTTGCCCTGATGCATCGGCAGCCGGCCACGCATGTCCGGCAGGGCGAAGGTCGAAAAGCCGTCGCCGCCGTAGGTCGTGCCGATCAGTTGAAACAGGGTTTCATTTTCGGAGATCGGGAGTAACTGCCCATCACAGAACATCCAGCCCGCCGGCGCGAAGTTGCCGGCGAAGAGGCGAATTTCCCCTACATAGGGTTGCGCCATGTCTTACCCTCCCTCACACGGCCGGCGGCGTGTTCGCCACCAGCAGGTGGCTGAACGCCGCGGAATAAAACTGGTGTACACCGTCATCACGCCCACCCTGCAGAAACAGCGCCATTTCACCGAGCGTGCGGTGCGTGAGGCGGCGCATGCCGTCCCCCAGATTGCTGCCCGCCGGCAGGGCAAACGTCAGCAGGAACTGTTCCAGCGACGGGTCCATGGTGTTGTCCACCAGGCTGACAAGCTCGGCATCGACCGAACCGTAGAGCGGGTGCTCGACATAAAACACGTCACCCTCGCGGCCACGAAAATGGCGCGCGCGCCCGATCGGCTCGTTGGCCGAGACCGGCGCCGGCGCCCCCTGGCTACCGCCGCCCCCACCACAGGCACTGAGCACCACCGGTGTGGCGATCAGGCCGGCAATAAAGGTTCGTCTTTCCATGCTGCCCCCGTTTCAGATCGCTGGATCTGTCATGTACCTGCTGGCTCGGTCGGCTCCGGATAACTGAAGACCGCCTCGTATTCGATCAAGTCGCCACGTTGCCCGACGGGCACCAGAAACACCGGCGTTTCGCCAAGGGTGTCGTGGGTCAGCAGAAACGTGGCCTGCACCAGCGGCTGGGCCGCCGGCGCAGTGAACAACAATGCAAACTGCACATAGCCCGACCGGGCCGGGCTTTCCGTGACCTGCTCCAGCAACAGCGGCACGCACACCTCGCCCGCCGTGCTTCGCACCCGCGTGACAAATGTACTGCCACAGGCCGCATGAGCCTGCGCCAGTGTCAGCAGATCGCTCATGAGGCACTCCGGCGGGCCGCTTGCGGGTACCAGACCATGCGCGCATGGGCCGGCGCGCTCTGGCCGTCCAGTTGAAAACCGAACTGCGCATAGAAACGGGCCAGATCGGCGCGGTCACTCGCCACACTCAGGGAAACCGGGGTGTTGATCTGCTGTGCCACGGACTGCACGGCCTGAATCAGCGTCTGGCCGTAACCGTGGCCGCGTGCGGCGGGAATAAAGGAAATATCGACGATATGTACCGTGCCACGGCTGAAGTCGAGGATCAGCCGGCCAATACGGTCATCATGCAGTCCGACGACGAAATGCATGGCTTCCGGAAAGTCGGTGCCATAGCTTTCGGTCTGGGCGCGAAACTGGAGTTCGATCAGGCATTCGGCGAGGTCACGGTCCGGCAGGATACGCAGGTCGTCGCGGGTGGAGCTGTAGAGCGACGCCAGGAACGCGGCATCCCCATCATTGGCCGGCCGCAGGGACAATCCCCCGGGCAGGCGAACACCAGCGGCCAACATATCCTTTCCCCCGAAAATGATGGCCATATGGCTGCAGACTTCTTGTGGTCCGCAGCATGAAAAATGACCGATCACGGCTAGGCGCGCAAGATATCAGCACGCTCACGCCACTGTCCATCTTCACGCCGCCCCTTTCCCCCTTCCCAGGACATGCTGGACGACAGGACAAAAAAAATGGCGTCATGATCACAACGTGAGACAAACGGTCTATAGGGCTTTGGCAAAGCTGGCGCCCCCTGATTTTGGTGTCCGACGCGCCTTATTGGGTCTGACGTCTGACGTCTGACGTCTGACGCTAAAAGCGCTTGATATCCGATGCAGGCAGCACCGCATCGCTATTGGCAGACTCGTTTGATTCGGGTTTGGCGTCAGACGTCCGACGTCCGACGTCCGACCCTGTTTGTCACGCCAATCCGCGATGAACAAAAAAAGCCCGCCGGTCGGCGGGCTTCTCGTCACGCAGCATCCAGACTTACTTGAACACTTCGCCTTTTTCCGCTTTTTCCACCAGCAGCTTCGGCGCGGTGAAGCGATCACCGTACTTTGCTTTCAACGCGTCGGCACGCTGCACGAAACCACGCAGGCCACCCTCGTACTGGTTCATGTACTGCATCACGCCGCCGGTCCAGGCCGGGAAGCCGATGCCGAAGATGGAGCCGATGTTAGTGTCGCCGACAGATTCCAGCACACCCTCTTCGAAGCACTTCACGGTTTCGATCGCTTCGGCAAACAGCATCCGCTCCTGCATGTCCTGGAACGGGATTGTCTGATCGCCACCGAAGGCGTCTTTCAGGCCCGGCCAGATGTGCGGCTTGCCGTTTTCCGGGTACTCGTAGAAGCCGGCACCGTCGAGTTTGCCCGGCCGCTTGAACTCGTTGACCATGCGATCCATCACCGCCAGCGCCGGATGCTTGATCGGCTCCTGGCCAGCGGCCTTGGCCGCGGCTTCGTATTCACCGGCAATCTTCAGTGACAGCTTCATGTTGATCTCGTCCATCAGCTTCAGCGCGCCGACCGGGTAACCGGCCTGGGTGGCGGCCTGCTCGATGGAGACGGGGCTGATGCCCTCACCGACCATGACAATCGCTTCGTTGATGAAGGTACCGATCACACGGCTGGTGAAGAAGCCACGGGAGTCGTTGACGACAATCGGGGTCTTCTTGATCTGCAGCGTGTAGTCGAACACCTTTGCCAGCACTTCGTCGCTGGTGTTCTTGCCACGGATGATTTCCACCAGCGGCATCTTGTCCACCGGGCTGAAGAAGTGGATACCGATAAAGTTCGGCTGGTTCTTCACGCCCTCGGCCAGGCCGGCAATCGGCAAGGTAGAGGTGTTGGAGCCGAGCACGGCGTCCGGGTTCACCACGTCTTCGATTTCCTGGAATACCTTGTGCTTGAGTTCGGTGTTCTCGAACACCGCCTCGATCACAAAGTCCACGCCGGCCAGGTCTTTGGCGTCGGCCGTCGGCGTGATGCGCGCCAGGATTTCCTCTTTCTTCTCCTTGGTCATCTTGCCCTTGGAGACTTCTTTGTCGAGCAGCTTGCGCGAGTAGTCCTTGCCCTTCTCGGCGTTTTCCAGCGACACATCCTTGAGCACCACTTCGGCGCCGGAACGGGCGGTGACGTAGGCAATGCCGGCGCCCATCATGCCCGCACCCAGCACGGCCACTTTCTCGGCCTTGTACTTCGGCACATCTTTCGGACGGCTGGCACCGGCGTTGATGGCCTGCAGGTTGAAGAAGAACGCGGTGATCATGTTCTTCGCCACCTGGCTGGTCACCAGTGACACAAAATAGCGGCCTTCGATGGTGGAGGCGTTATCGAAATCCACCTGCGCGCCTTCCACGGCCGCCGACATGATCGCCAGCGGCGCCGGGTAATTGGCACCCTTGATCTGCTTGCGCAGGTTGGCCGGGAACGCCGGCAGGTTCATGGCAAATGCCGGGGTCTTCGGATCGCCGCCCGGAATCTTGTAGCCCTGCACATCCCACGGCTGTTGCGCCTTCGGGTTGGCCTTGATCCAGGCGCGCGCCTTGGCCAGCATGTCGTCGCGGTCGTCCGCCAGTTCGTGGATCAGGCCCACGGACTTGGCTTTCTCCGCCTTCATCCGCTGGCCTTGCATCAGCACGTTCATCAGCGCGTTCTGGATGCCCAGCATGCGCACCACACGGGTGACACCGCCGCCGCCCGGCAGCAGGCCCAGGGTCACTTCCGGCAGGCCGAACTGTGCCGACTTGTCGTTGATGGCCACGCGGTAATGGCAGGCCAGGGCGATTTCCAGACCACCGCCCAGCGCGGTGCCGTTGAGCGCCGCAACGACCGGCTTGCCCAGGGTTTCGATGACACGCAGCTGGCGCTTGATCTCGGTCACCCCGGCCAGAAAGCGCTCGGCGTCTTCCTGTTTGGCTTTCAGCAGGTCACGCAGGTCGCCGCCGGCAAAGAAGGTTTTCTTCGCAGAGGTGATGATGACACCGGCGATGTCGTTCTTTTCCTTTTCCAGACGCTCGACCACGGCCGCCATGGAACGGCCATACAGCTCGTTCATGGTGTTGGCGGACTGGTTCGGATCATCCAGCGTCAGCGTCACGATGTTGTCCGCGTCTTTTTCCCAACGGATGGCTGTTTGTTCACTCATGCTTTTTCTCCGGATTCGTTCAACGCGGCTTTTTACAAACGCTCGATGATGGTGGCGATACCCATGCCGCCGCCCACGCACAGGGTGCACAGGCCGTAGCGCAGGTTGCGGCGCTCCAGCTCGTCCAGCACGGTGCCCAGGATCATGGCGCCGGTGGCGCCGAGCGGGTGGCCCATGGCAATCGAACCGCCGTTCACGTTGACTTTTTCCGCCGGCAGGTTGAGGTCTTTCATGAAACGCATGGCCACGGAGGCAAACGCTTCGTTGATTTCGTACAGGTCGATCTGCTCGGCGGTCAGGCCGGCTTTCGCCAGGGCCTTTTTCGCCGCCGGGGCCGGCCCGGTGAGCATGATGGTGGCGTCGGCACCGCTGATGGCGGTGGCGACCACGCGGGCACGCGGCGTGATGCCGAAATCCTTGCCCACTTTTTCGTTGCCGATCATCACCAGCGCGGCGCCGTCAACGATGCCGGAGGAGTTGCCGGCGTGGTGTACGTGGTCGATCTTTTCGATCCAGTGGTATTTCTGCAGCGCCACGGCATCGAAGCCCCCCATCTCGCCCATCATGGCGAACGAGGGTTGCAGCTTGCCGAGGGATTCCGCAGTGGTGCCGGCGCGGACGTGCTCGTCACGGTCGAGTACCACGACACCGTTCTGGTCTTTTACCGGAACCACGGATTTCGCAAAGTAGCCTTTTTCCCAGGCTTCCGCCGCGCGGCGCTGGGATTCGGCGGCGAAGGTGTCCACGTCTTCACGGGAAAAGCCTTCGATGGTGGCGATCAGGTCGGCGCCAATGCCCTGCGGCACAAAGCCGGTGCGGTAGTTGGTCACCGGGTCCATGGCCCAGGCACCGCCGTCAGAGCCCATCGGAATGCGGCTCATGGATTCCACACCACCGACCAGCACCAGGTCATCCCAGCCGGAAGCGACTTTCTGCGCGCCGGTGTTCACGGCTTCCAGGCCCGAGGCGCAGAAGCGGTTGAGCTGGTAACCGGCCACGGTGTCCGGCAGGCCGGCGGCCAGCGCGGTGGTCTTGGCGATACAGGCGCCCTGGTCACCGACCGGGGTCACGACGCCGAGCAGGATGTCGTCGATCCGGTTCGGGTCCATGTTCGGGAAACGGGCCTGCAGCTCGTGGACCAGGCCCACGGTCAGGTCCAGCGGCTTCACCGTGTGCAGGGAGCCGTCTTTCTTGCCCCGGCCACGGGGGGTGCGAATCGCGTCGTAAATATAGGCTTCGGTCATGGAGAGGGTCCTTTCGCCTTCGTCTCAGCAGGATGATGTCGGTCGCACGGCGAGTTCGCCGGTTGAGGGCCACTACCTTGCATCAGCCCGGGGAGCCGGACAATGACAGGAGTGCTCAACCGCGCTGATCAGATTGGCTAATCCGCTCAGCGTGAAAAAAACCTCGCAAAACCAGGCACCTGCGTACCTGCCGGCCCGCCCGGGCCAATAGGCTGGCAGGCGTTGACCGGTCGCCGGGAGCGGCCTAATGTGCCGGGCAGACACACCACAGGAGAGATTGTCTATGAGCGCAGTGCTCGATTTCAGTACCTCGATGCTGGCCACCCTGAGCGAGCAGGGCCGTGGCGTGCAGTCCCGTGCCGCCGCACGCCAGCCGGAAGAGCTGCTGGAACTGTATGACATGGAGGGCTGCCCGTTCTGCCGCCTGGTGCGCGAAGCACTGACGGACCTGGACCTGGACGCGATGATCTACCCCTGCCCGAAGGGCGGCACCCGGTTCCGCCCGCTGGTGGAAAAACTCGGTGGCGTACAGCAGTTCCCGTTCCTGATGGACCCGAACACCGACGAAGCGCTGTATGAATCCGCCGACATCATCGCCTATCTCTATGCCACCTACGGCGACCGCCCGGCACCGCGCCAGTGGCTGACCAAATCCGTCCACACCGCCGGCTCACTCGGCGCCTCGGTGCTGCGCCGTGGCCGGGGCCTGCGCGCCCGCGAGGCCCGCATGCCACAGGAGCCGCTGGAACTGTTCAGCTTCGAGGCCAGCCCGTTTGCGCGCCCGGTGCGTGAACTGCTGACGGAGCTGGAAATCCCCTACGTCCTGCGCCAGACCGGCCGCACGCAGGCAATGGACTGGGCGCTGCCGGCGATACGCGACCGTATTGCACCGGATTACCGGCCGACGCAGCGCAATCGCGTGGAGTTGCTTGCGCGCGCCGGCCGTGTGGCAGTGCCTTATCTGATTGATCCGAACACGGGCGTGGAGATGTTCGAGTCGCAGGAGATCATTCGTTATCTGAACGGCGAATACGCGTGAGGAGCGGGGCGGGCGTCGGACGTCGGACGTCGGACGTCGGACGTCGGACGCCAAACCCGAAACAAACGATTCTGCCCATGAAGAAGTGGTGTTGTCTGTTGGGCTTCACGCTCTTCGGGGCGGTCGGCCCTGAACAGGATCACGCCGCAACGCAGCAGGGCAGTGCTCCCGCATCGGATACCAAGCGCTTCTGGCTTCTGGCTTCTGGCGTCCGACGTCCGACGTCCGACCCTACATCATCACCCTAACCCGCGATGCCCCTCGTTATTTGTGTTCGGGGTCCGGCCCGGTGACGTCGTCGTCCGGCAGCGGCTCGATCTGCTCCGGGTCAATCACCATCATTTCCAGTTTGTCCGCCAGATCCCATTCCGCCGGCTCACCCGGATGATGTTCCTCGAATTCCTCGTTACGCGGGTCCAGCTCCATCAGCACCGGCGTGGAAATCGGGCCCAGGGTGACATATTCGCCCTGCTCTTCCAGCGGCACCGCGTCGCTGACACGGAACAGGTACTGCACCGCTATCCCCGCCAGCAACAGTGACAGGCCAATGAACACAAACAATGCCGGGTCACCGAACACCCCCATCAACGCCGCCCCCAGCAACGGGCCGATCATGGTGCCCACACCGTAGGTGCGCAGCATGCCGGCGCAGGCGGCCACCAGTTGATCATTCGGCAACTGGTCATTGGCCAGCGCCACGCTGACCGGGTACATGCCGGTGGCCAGCGCATACAGGGCACCCGACAGCCCGAACAGCGCGATCACCGAGGCTGTGCCAAGCAGCGCCGTCCCGACTGCCGCCAGCGCCCCGGTGAACAGCAACGCGGTCAGCACTGGCAGCCGGCCCCAGCGATCTGACAGCCAGCCCGCCGGCCACTGCAACAGCACCGCGCAGAACACGCTGAACGCCATATACCAGGCAACCTCGGAAACGTCCCTCCCGGCCTGCAGGGCATACACCGGCGCCAGTGCGGCGAAGGCACCGAGTGCAATGCCGGACGCCAGCGCGCCGGTGGTCCCGGCCGGCGCCTGCCGGGCCAGCCGGCGCCAGCCCATGGATTCCGTCGAGGACGGTGGCGTGGGGATCAGGCTCTGGGTCAGTGACAGCGGCACCAGCGACAACACGATCAGCATCGCCACCACGGTATAGGCCACGAATTCCATCGGATTGCCAAAGCCAACCAGTATCTGGCCCGCTGCGGACGCCATATAGAAGTTAATGGTGTAGACCCCGAGCAGCTTGCCACGGGAATCATTGGTGGCGCGGTCGTTGATCCAGCTTTCGGTGACAGTCATCAGGCCGGCCAGGCAGAAGCCGACCACCAGGCGCATCAGCGCCCACGCCGGGGCACTGACAAACAGCGGGTGCGCCAGGGTGGTGGCGCAGGCCAGCGCCGCGAACACGGCAAAGGCACGAATGTGACCCACCTTGCGAATCACGCCGACACCATAGATGGCGCCCAGCACGAAACCGGTGGAATAGAAGGCCATCACCACACCGAGCAGCAGCTTGGGCACGCCTTCCATATCCAGGCGCAGGGCCACCAGGGTACCGAGCATGGCACTGCCGCTGACCAGCAACGCAAGGCTCATGAACAGCGCGACGACGGAAACGAGTACGGCTTTCATGCGCCGCAGTCTAGCAGCGCACCGGGTACCCCGCGACCCACTGGCGGAGGAGGGGTGTAAAAAGGTTTGTGAGGGGCGGGCTACGAATTGCGAGCCATAACGCCAGCAACTCGCAGCTCGCCGCTATCGTCCTGTCACACCGCCAACCCGAGCCGGCGAGCTTCCATGCGCCGCAAGAACTCCAGCATGACCTGCCGGTACAGGTCCTCGCCCAGCCAGGCGTCCTCGACCCCGCTGTCCACGTTCGGGTTGTCGTTCACTTCCACCACCACGACACGATCACCGGACTGTTTCATGTCCACGCCGTACAGGCCGTTGCCCATCAGGCGGGCGGCCTTGAGTGCCGTGCGCAATACCTTGGACGGCACCTCCTGCACAGGCAGCGTGCGCGAACCGCCGGAGAGCGTCTTGCCGCCGGCATGGTTGTAGATCTGCCAATGGCCCTTGCTCATGAAGTACTGGCAGGCAAACAGCGGCCGGTTGTTGAGCACGCCGATGCGCCAGTCGTAGTCCGTGTACATGAACTCCTGCGCCAGCACCACCGCACTCTGCTTGAAGTATTCCACCAGCGCCGTCTCCAGCGCCTCGGCACTGTCCGCCTTGCTGATACCACGCGAGAAACTGCCGTCGGGAATCTTCAGCACCACCGGCAGGCCGAGGTCCTCGACCATCGCCTGCACATCGTGCCTGCCACCCCGGAACAGAAAGCGGGTCTTCGGCACCGGTACTTTGTTGCCCTGCATCAGTTCGGCGAAGTAGATCTTGTTGGTGCAGCGCAGGATCGAGCCGGGGTCGTCGATCACCACCATGCCCTCCTGCTCGGCCTTGCGGGCAAACTGATAGGTGTGGTGGTCCAGCGCCGTGGTCTCGCGGATGAACAGCGCGTCGTACTCCGCCAGGCGCGGATAATCCTCGCGGCCGATCAACTCGACATTGATACCCAGGCCCGCGCCCGCACGCACGAACTGACGCAGTGCGCCCTTGTCGCTCGGCGGCAGTTTTTCGTCCGGGTTCACCAGCATGGCCAGGTCATAGCGGAACTTGCGGCGGCTGCCGGCCTTGCGCCAGACGCGGGCGTTGAAGGCCTCCAGCGCCGCGGCGAAGGCGTCTTCTTCCTTGCCCTTGAGCTGATGCAGGCCGATCGGGCGCACCGACTCCACCGTCCAGCTTTCACGGCGGCGGAATGTCAGTTGCAGGATCGGGCACGGCAACTGGTCGAAGATCTGCCGCGCCAGTTCAGTCAGGCCGGCATGCTCGGTCTGGCCGAAATAGATCTTGATGGTGAGCTGGTCACCATCCTGGCGGCGCTTTTTCATCGCCTTGTCCAGCGCCGCCTCGAAGGATTCGAAGTGCAGCCCGTACAGCGCCTTGCGCGACAGGTCGTTGACCGTACGCACCGACGGCAGCCCCCGATGACCACGGGCTTCCGCCAGCAGGGAGCAGTAGTAGCCCGGGCTGAGGTAACGGTAATTACGGCAGAGGTTGATCACCTGTACCCGTCCACTGGGGAAGACGGTGCTGCTGTCCAGGTATTCCTGCGCGGTCATCAGGTGTTTGGCGGGGTAATAGGCGGCCCAGTCTCGGCGGTCTTCGACCACCAGAATCACATTGGTCATGGCACTCCCTGCAGTACCGGAAATTGACGATGGCTGCCTCGCACTTTAGGGGATACGCCCCACCTCCGCCAGTGGATTGAGAGGACGCCGGGGGGGGGCCGGCGTCAGGTTTTACAGACGCAGGGGCGGTAGCGAGCGGAAGGTGTCGCGCAGGCCGTCGGACCAGGCTTCACGCAGTTCACGGTAGAAGGCGTGGTGCTCGTCGATATTGTAGTGGCGGCTGCCGTCAAAGCTGTCCGCGTCGTAGAGCATGGCGTCCAGCGGCAGCCCCACCGACAGGTTCGAGCGGATGGTGGAGTCAAACGAGATCAGCGCGCATTTCATCGCCTGCTCCAGCGGCAGGCGGAAATCCACCACCCGGTCGATGATCGGCTTGCCGTATTTGCTCTCGCCGATCTGGAAATACGGCGTATCCACCGTGGCCTCGATGAAATTACCCGCCGGGTAGACGTGGAACAGCCTTGGCGCCTCCCCCCGGATCTGCCCGCCGACCAGGAAGCTGCTGCCAAAATCCACCCCGCTCTGCCGCTGGCCGGCATCACGATCAATTACCTCGCGCAGGATGCCCCCGACCAACTCGGCGATGTCGTACAGGCTCGGCACATTGAGAATGTGCTTCGGCGCAGCGTCACGGGCGCGCTGGCGCAACAGGCTCAGCACACTCTGCGTGGTGGCCAGGTTACCGGCGCTCATGATCACCACCAGCCGTTCACCGTCGACCTCGAAGCGATGCAGTTTGCGGAAGGTGGCAATGTGGTCAACGCCGGCATTGGTGCGGGAATCCGCCGCAAAAATCATGCCCTGTTCCAGGCGCATGGCGACGCAATAGGTCATCTGTCGTGTGCTCCGAAGGCTATTGTTGCGGCTCGTCGAGCCGCTCCACGGTGGCCACCGCGTGCAGGGACTCGGGGCCGCCGCCATAGCGTACGCCACGCACCGGGCAGGCATCCAGATAGTCCATGCCCACCGCCAGCTTCAGGTGATTGCGTGGCTGGCATTGCTGGTTGGTGATGTCGAAGGTGTGCCAGCCATCGTCCAGCCAGACCTCGGCCCAGGCATGGCTGGCCACATGCCCTTCGTCCTGGCTGTAGAGATAGCCGCTGACATAACGGGCCGGCAGGCCCAGCAGCCGCGCGCAGGCCAGGAACACGTGGGTGTGATCCTGGCAGACGCCCTGCCCGAGCGCGAACGCCTCACCGGCGGTGCTGCCCGCGTGGGTGCTGCCGGGCGTGTAGGGCATGTGCGAGAGCACTTCGACCATCAGTTTTTCCATCCCGGCCCGCCCCGGCTGACGGATGCACTGGTGGGCGAACTCCGTCAGTGCCGCGCTCGGCCGGGTCAGCCGCGTGAAGCGGCTGTGTACCAGCGGCGACAGGCTATCGTCCTCGTCCTCCATGTCCTCGTCCAGCACGTCCACCTCGCCGTGCGCGCGAATGGAAATGGAACGGTGCGGCTCGTCCAGCGTCAGCACGTGCAGAATATTGCCAAAACCGTCCGTGCTGATCAGCGGCGCAGCGGGCATGTCCAGTTGCCAGTCGAGCACACGCTGGCGTGCCGAGCTTTTCGGTGTCAGGCGCACGTACTGCGTACTGTGGCGCGCCAGTTCGTCATAGCGGTAGGTCGTCAGGTGTTCGATGGACAGTCTCATAAGACCTCCAGCCTCATATGACTTCAAGGTAAGCCGACTGGATGGTGTCGGCCAGTTCATTCACACGGCGGAGAAAATCGGTCAGGTATTCGTGCAGGCCGATGGCAAAGACGTGGTCGATATCGCCGTACTGCAGGCGCGCGTACAACACCGCCGCCAGGCGCTTGGCGTCCAGGCCGGAGTCGCCTTCCACCGACGGCAACAGTTCACACAGCATTTCCATGCAGGAGCGCAACGAGCGTGGCACTTCCGCACGCAGGATCAGCATCTCTGCCACGTGCTCATGGGTAATGCGGTCACTGTACAGTTCACGATACGCCTCAAACGCACCGACCGACCGCAACAGGGCATTCCAGCGGTAATAATCCACCGCGCTATTGCCCTTCGGCCCCTGTATCTGGTGCTTCACATCCAGAATCCGGGCGGTGTTGTCGGCGCGTTCGATAAAGGTACCGATGCGGATAAAACGGAACGCATCGTTGCGAATGATGGTGCCGTAGGTAGCACCCCGAAACAGGTGCGAGCGCTCCTTCACCCAGTCCAGGAAAGCGCTGGCGCCCATGGCGATCAGGCCGTAGCGACGGATGTTCTGCAGCTCGATCCAGGTGGTGTTGATGCTCTCCCAGATTTCACTGGTGATCTTGCCACGCACCGCATGGGCGTTTTCGCGTGCCTGGCGGATGCAGCAGTAAATGCTGCCGGGGTTGTCTTCATCCAGAGCGAAAAAGTGCAGCACATTGTTGACCTGCACCGTATCGTATTTCTCGATATAGCGTTCCAGGCTGCCGGTGATTTTCAGGGGCGCGGCGACTTCCTCGTTCACCGTTTCCGAAAACGGGATCAGTGACAGGTTCCAGGCCACGTCGAGCATCCGGGCGATATTCTCCGCGCGCTCCAGGTGCCGCGACATCCAGTACAGTTCCGATGCGGTCCGGCTCAGCATGACGGCGCCTCCAGTACCCAGGTGTCCTTGGTGCCACCGCCCTGCGACGAGTTCACCACCAGCGAGCCTTCTTTCATGGCCACACGGGTCAGCCCGCCCGGCACCAGACGCACCTCGCGGCCACTGAGGACGAACGGCCGCAGGTCGATATGCCGTGGCGCGATGCCCTCCTCGACGAAGACCGGGCAACTGGACAGCGACAGCGTCGGTTGCGCAATGTAGTTCTCCGGATACGCCACCAGTTGCTTGCGGAACTGCTCGATCTGCTCGCGCGTACTGGCCGGGCCGATCAGCATGCCGTAGCCACCGGCGCCATGGACTTCCTTCACCACCAGCTCATGCAGGTTGTCGAGCACGTGGCCAAGATCATCTGCCTTGCGACACTGCCAGGTGGGTACGTTTTTCAGGATCGGTTCCTGGCCGAGGTAAAAGCGGATCATGTCCGGCACATAGGGGTAAATCGACTTGTCATCCGCCACACCGGTACCGACCGCATTGGCCAGCACCACATTGCCTTCACGGTAGGCAGACATCAGGCCCGGCACACCAAGCATGGAATCCGGCTCGAACGCCAGCGGGTCCAGGTAGGCGTCATCAATACGGCGATAGATCACATCCACCCGCTGCGGGCCGGCGGTCGTGCGCATGTAGACGAAGCCCCCCTTGGTGAACAGGTCAGCACCTTCCACCAGCTCCACGCCCATCTGCCGGGCGAGGAAGGCATGTTCGAAATAGGCACTGTTGTAGCGGCCGGGTGTCAGCACCACTACGCACGGGCTTGCGACATGGCAACTCTGCGCCAGCATTTCGTGCAGCAGTGCCGGATAATGGTCCACCGGCGCCACGCGATGCTTCGCAAACAATTCCGGGTACAGCCGCATCAGCATGCGGCGGTTTTCGATCATGTAGGAGACCCCCGACGGCGTGCGCAGGTTGTCCTCCAGCACATAATAATCGCCGTCGTTGTTGCGGATCAGATCGACACCTGCGATATGCGCATAGATGGCGTTTGGCAGGTCCAGCCCCTGCATGCAGGGCTGGTACTGGGCATTGGCAAATACCTGATCCGCCGGAATGCGGCCGGATTTCAGGATCGCCTGGTCGTGATAGATATCGTGCAGAAACAGGTTCAGCGCCTCGACCCGTTGCAGGATGCCCTGCTCCAGCGCCTGCCACTCGGCCGCCGGGATGATGCGCGGCAGGCTGTCGAACGGGATCAGCCGTTCGGTGCCCTCCTCGGCGCCGTACACATTGAAGGTAATCCCGACCCGGTGAAAAAGCAGATCCGCTTCCTTGCGCTTGCGCTCGATGGTGTCCATCGACACCCCTTCGAGCCAGCGCCAGTAGGCGGCATATTGTTCCCGCACCTTGCCGGGTGCGCCAAACATCTCGTCAAACCCGCCTGCGGGCGGTGTAGTCACCTTGATCATCAGGTCCTGCCCTCGACATCGTCTCCTGCCTGAGGACCTCAGCAACCACCATGCCAACAACCACTGCGTAAATCCGCCTGCTTCAGGCCCGAAAATGGCGCACCGCACCACAACGGATCAATTCGCGCACCAACGCAACGCACCCAGGCAACGTATCAGGGCTGTCCATGCCGGGCCAGCCAGACAATGGCCTCGGCACGGCTGCTGACTCCGAGCTTGGCGAAAATATTCTTCATGTGCCATTTGATCGTCGTCACTGCCACACCGGAGGTTTCACTGATCTCGCGGTTGGACAGGCCATCACGCAGCAGCGTCAGGATCTCCGCCTCGCGGGCCGTGAGCGCGGCAGTCACGGGTGCAGCCACCGGCATCTGAGTGGACGGCAACAGCGAGGCGAACATCTGCAGGTAGATATCCGGCAGGGTCACCTCGCCAAGCCGGTGCGCCTCCGCGACCACCAGCGCCAGGCCCGGTGCTTCATCAAAAGCAGTACGATTCAGCGCTTCCAGGCCATAACGTGCTATCAGCGCTTTCAACTGCTGTCGCGCGGCAGCAGGCCGCCCCCGACGCCAGGTGCCCGCCACCCGGCAGGCATCGGCCACCAGCGCCCTGGCATTGGCGCCCTGCCGGCGCAACATGCCGGCAATGGCCGCGAGCACACCGTCGGCACGGTCATAATCCTGCCGCGACCACAGCCACAGCACCACGCCCATGCCGGCCCGTTCGCGGTTTTCATCATAGGTCCCGGCGGCCTGCCATTCGCCGGCCAGCAAACGGGGCAGCAGGCGATATTCCGTCATCACCTGCTCCATGCGATGGTGATCGCCGGCGGCGAAGGCCTGACGCATTTTTTCGTGCACAAGCTGGCTGACAAAACGGTCGTAATTCCCCAGCGTGAGAATCCGTTCCAGATGCTGCAACAGCCGTTGCGCCCGGCCCGGCTGGCCAGCCAGATCGAACAACCGGCTCATATTCAGATACGCCGCCGCAATCACCTCGGTGGCGCAGGAGGAACTGACCCTGGGCAACAGGCTGTCACCAAGATGACGGGCCTGGTCAAGCTGGCTCATCTCGTAATGCAACACCATCATCGCCGTGGCGGCATTGACCCAGGCCGGGCCCGGCGCATCAGGCTGGTAGCGCCGGAACATCTCATGCACCGACTGGGTGGCGTGCAGCATACGGCCACGATTGCGGTCGCACAGCACCAGGATCAGGTCGGCGTAGCTTTCCAGGTAACGGTAGCCGAGCCGCGAGAGAATATCCTTTGCGCGCTGGGCGTAATGCAACGCCGTGTCGAATTCCGCATGCAACAGATAATGGTAAGCAATGATCGCCAGCGAAAAAGCACGCACATCATGCTGCCCGGTGGAGGCGAGCAATACTGCCTGATCATCATCGATACGAAAATGACAGTCGCGCTGGAAAAACAGCAACATGCTTTCCAGAAAGGCCGGCGTCCAGGCTTCCGCAAAGCGCCCCTGGCGCTCGGCCGGCGGCACCGCCAGCGAGGCGTCAATGTAGTAGCGCGCCTGATTGAAACGCCGCGACAGAATCAACGCACCGATCAACGGGCCGCACAGATCCGTATTCGGCACCACCTGCGCTTCCGGCAACGCCAGCAGCCAGTGCATGATGCGTGTGTAGTCACCGCGCTGGTGCCACAGATAGCAGCACTGCGTGAGCATCTGTTCGAAAAAATGCGGAGCCGCCACCTGGCGCGCATGCTGCAACGCACTCTCTTCCTCCGCATGGTCACGCCACCAACAGGCCGCCCGGCGATGCAGCTGGTCAAGCGTGTCCGGCGCACTGGTCTGCAAGCGCGCCAGCAGAAACTCCTGGAACAGCGTGTGGTAGCGCATCCAGCCTGGGTGGTCCTCGACCGGGTGCAGAAACAGCTCGCGCGATTGCAGATAGGACAGCACCGGTGCGCTACTGCCCGGTCCGTCCAGCAGCGCATCACACAACGGTTCGCAAAAACGCTCCAGTGCTGCCGTGTGCAGTAAAAAACGATGTACTGCCGGAGGCAGATCATGGATCACCACCTCGGCAAAATAATCCAGCAGCGCCGGCTGGTCGGAAAACCGCAGCGGCCCAGCCGGCGCCTGCGCCAGCAACGCCAGCTTGATGCCAGCCGCCCAGCCTTCGGTCAGCGACAGCAACCGCTGCCGCTCCACGGGCGCCAGCCCGGGGCAATAGTGCGCGCACAACACATCCAGCTCCGCCGCACTGAAACACATCTCCGTGCGGTCGATGACCTGCACGCGGTCTTCCAGTTGCAGGCGGCTCAACGCCAGTTGCGGCTGGCCACGGCAGGCGATGACCCAATGCAGCGACGCGGGTGAGGCCTGCAATACACCGGACAGCACAGCGTGGATCAGCGCGTCATCGGCGAACTGGAATTCATCGATCATCAGGAAAAAGGGCGCCGTCACCCCTGCCAGCGCCTGCAGCAAGGCATCCACCAGTGCCGCTGCCGGCAACGCAGCCTCGGCACTGAGATCGTTATAGGACAGGCCTTCAAATTCCGGCACCACTTCCCGGATGGCCGCGTCCAGCCGCGAAAAAAAACTCACCGGGTCTGCATCGCGCCGCGTCAGTGAAAGGCTGGCAATCTGCCATTGCGAACGCGCCACCCGCCATTGTTGCAGCAACGTGGATTTGCCCGAGCCGGCCGGCGCCGGCAATAACGTCAGCGTGTACGCGGCCGCCTGGTCCAGACGGTCGAGCAGCGCAGGCCGTTCGATCCAGAAACGCCCGCCGGACTGTGTGCGATGATGGTGTTTTGCCATTTTTTTATCTGAACAGGTGCCGCTTCATGCCTTGCTTCATGCCTTTTCCGTAGCTTGCGATGCCCGTGCCGTCTTTTTGTGTGAGCGCGCATACATTGGCGCGCCGCCTGTTACCCCTGCGCCCCTACTTAAGGAGGGCGCCCTGAACGGTACTTGTGTGCCAATGTTATGACCACCCGAGAGACGCCTGTAAAGGAGCATAACAATGACGGCGCGCACACTTTGGCTGACCTGCCTGTTCATCCCCCTGATGTCGGGGTGCATCGGCGACACCGTGGGGGATTTCCCGCATCAGGAAGAACTCTGCGATTTCGACAGCACCCGCGAACTGGCGCGAGCGGCTTCCGCCGTTTCGTTTCCGCAACCTGTGGTCGACACCCTGCTGATCAATGGCGCCCTGGCCTGGAGCGCCACACTGCCCGGTGCAGCGCCAACGCTTTCACCCGGCGATGTGGTCACCCTCAATGGCACCGGCCTGGGTAATGGTCCGGATGTTGATTTCACCAAACTCATGATTGGCAACAGCCGCGTGCTGGAAACCGATCTGAAAATGTACAAGCAGAAGCTCGACCTCAACGCACAGGTCAACTTCGAAATTCCGGAAACCCATTCCACCTGGGACAAGGACGTCATCAGCTGGACCAACACCCAGGTCGTGTTCCGGGTGCCAGTACACGTCAGCGGCGGTCCGTTGAAACTGCAAGTGCAAAAGCGCATCGGCTACAACGAATCCCTGCTGCGGCCGGGCCAGGCGCACAACATCATTGATGCACAGACCAAGCGCATCACCGATGACAGTTTTATCCACACCTGCGACGTGGTGTCAGTGCTTTCCGACGAAGTGAAGGCCATCACACCGATCAATGTGACAGTGAGCAACCCGGACTTTGACAACCTGGTCGCCCAGGGCCGCGCCATTTTCTGGGCCTACGACTACAACATCGGGCTGGCGCACAAGGTACGCAACCTGGACTGGACCAAAATCTTCAACTACCAGACCACCGACCCGATCACCCGCCTGCCGGCCGACCCGGCGCTACTGTTCGGTGCCCACCCGACGGTGGCCGGCGAAGTGCCGCCCGAAGCAATCAACGACGTCTATTTTGATCCGTATCCGCAACCGAACCCGATTCCCGGCTGGCTGACCATCGAACCGCAGTTCATGAAAGGCAACACCAGGGACTCCGGCTGGGTAGGCTACCGTTACGCACAATCCAGCCACCCCTACACCGGACGTGGCGAATGGATCGGCTTCAACTGCGCCTCCTGCCACGGCTATCGCATTACCTATGAACAGGCACCCGGGCAGGCAGTCACGAAAGTCTTCCCCGGCCTGCCGAACCCGGAATGGACCATGAAGTGGACTATTCTCGGTGACAAGAACGAAGCCACCACCGCCACCTTCGATGGCATCGTGCGCGCCGAACCCGGCCCGCCCTCCGACCCGGACTCGAAAAACATCGACCGCACCACGCTGGTCTACTACATGCCCGCCGGCACCGGTGAACACAACCTGATTCGCGGTTCCGACGAAGGCAGCGAGACAGACAACGACTACCAGTTCTCACCCATCGCCATTCCAAACGTGAGCTACTACATGCCGATCCGCCGCTCGTTGTCGCACACCGAGTCCTACGTCGGCTTCGAAGGCTCCTACATTCATTCCGAAGAGCCGGACGGCGCCATGGGCTCCATGGGCGCCCCCTCATTGAAAGCCCTGACCGCCTACATGACCGTGCTGGACCAGGACGACGATGATCTGCGCAACGCAGGCCTGTACCGCTGGCTGCAATCCACCGGGCGCCTGGCGGCCCAGACCGGCAACCCGGGCCTGAGCGAAGGCGCCTTCGTCCAGGCCGGCTGGCAGTCCTTCCCCGGCGTGGTCAGTGCCGTGAACACCGGCAAGACCGCCTTTGATCGCGACTGCGGCAGCTGCCATACCGATGCCCTGGGCTCGCACACCAACGAGAAAATGTTCCGCCTGGATGAAGTGGGCCGCTTCTTCGCCCCGACCATCTACCAGAAAGACCAGCAGTCGATCCGCGTCAACTTCCTGCGCGACGTCTACTGGACCCAGTCCCGCGGCCTCTTGAGCGACGGTCATGTGCGCAATGTGGAAGATCTGGTGCACCCGGACCGCTGCACCGAAGGCACTGCGCTGTACAACCAGTACTACACCCTGCACGCGCCCGTGCGCCCCGCTCCGGGCACGCCGGACCAGCCAACCCCCTGGCCAGACGTGAATCGCAAGGGTGACGTGTTCCGCATCTACAAGAACGTGGAATACAGCAGCAATGACCCGTCCACCCAGCGCAACCGCTTCATCGAGCGCCACAAGTACTTCGTCGAAGTGGCCTGGGACGACGAACACTACTATTGGGATTATCAGAAAATGCGTGCCGAATATGGCCCGGATGAAATGGGCACCGATGGCCCCATCGGCCTGCCGGCCGCGCCACACCCCTGGTGCGCCGCCAGCGCCGGCGATGTCATGGACCTGACACAGTACGTCCTGACCCTGTAACCAGGACCACCGCCCCGGCCAGCCCGGGGCGGTGCTGTTTTACCGGAGTGAGCACTCCGTCGTGTCATCCTCCCGCCAGAGCCATTACCCTCAGCGCCATCACTGACCCTCATCTTCAGGACACGTGAATGGATGCTTCCCCCTATCAGGCTCCCGAAGCCGAGCTGCAACCCGCACAGGGCGCCCCCGCTGCCGATACCGCGCTATACAGGATTTCCGGCATTGGGCTGGCTACCCTGCTGGCCGGCTTCGCCGCCGGCGGCCTGCTGCTGGCCCTGAACGGCAAGCGCCTGGGCCGCCCCAACGCCATGCTGCACTACTTCGGCGGCGCCCTGCTGGCCACCGGCGCCGTCATCGCGGCGGGCCTGCTGCTTCCGGAGAACATTCCCTCCGCCGTATTCGTGGTGCCGCAGATCCTGATCATGGTCCACCTGGCCCGCAGCCTTCAGGGCCCGGCGCTCGCCCAGCACGACACCGCCGGCGGACGCTTTGAATCCAACTGGAAAGCCTTCGGCATCAGCATCCTGATGATCATCGCCCTGTTCGCCGTGATCCTGGCCGGCATGCTGCTGTTCGACCCCGCCCTGCGCGCCGAACTCTGACCCTTCCGGCCCTTGCCGGCGGCCCGGGGCTGCTGGCAGACTGCGCCGGTCAACCCACGAACCACAGTCTATGCGCCACGCCCTGCTGACATTGCTGCTCACGCTCGCCCTCCCCGGCCTGGCGCTGGCCTCCCAGCCGCGTGAGATGACCGTGCGTGCCTCTGCCTACAATTCCCTGCCCGGCCAGGGCATGGGCAACCCGTCCATCGGCGCCTGGGGCGACCACCTCAAGCCCGGCATGAAGGCCATTGCCGTTTCCCGTGACCTGCTGGAGTCCGGCATTCTGAACCACCGCAGTGTGGTGCGGATCGAGGGGCTGCCGGGGGAATACCTGGTGCTGGACAAGATGCACCGGCGGTGGGAAAGGAAGATTGATATTTATTTTGGGGAGGACCTGGAGGCGGCCAGGGAATGGGGAAATCGGCGGGTGGTGATTAGCTGGGATTGAAAAGCGCGGTTTACGCAGACATCACCGAGAGTATCGCGCTCACTCAATGCAACTGACCAGCCTTCACTGATTGGCTAATCCGGTGACTCTGAACACCCAGTCATGCGGGCAATAACCATCACTGTACACTATACTCTCCACAGCCCCTTGAACACCCTTTCAACAGTATCTTTATCCAGACCAGACGGCGGAGTACGTTGAGGAAGGTCTACAAACCTACCATCTTTATAAATCCAAAAATAACCACCATCTTCATGATCTGCATAGTCGGGGAATTCATAACCCAACACGAGGGTAAAGCCGTCGATTTTCAACAACGGACGCAAGGATGAGAACTGTATTTCATCATTGCCATCCCAGCATGCCATAACCTGAGTTCCATCGGCCTCAACCTCATCAGGGTACGCCAGCTCTTCAATTGAAGAATAGAGAGCTTCATAACCAGGTTCCACATCATCGTCCAGAAGAGGGCGCGTATCCTCGAGAAGATAATCAGCCAGCATTCTTGCTGAGTTGTCATCGGGACATTGGATCAAAACATGTAATCTAAGCGACATCCGTCAGCTCCTCAATAAAAATTCATGCATCAATCATTCATTTATCATACTTAAACGTCCAAATCCTCAGTGATTTTAACCCTCTCATTTTGACCATACTCAGACCAGACATTTTCTTGACGAACCTGGCAGACAAGGACGTAGCAGCCAACCACTGCAACAACATCTATCTGATCTCTGACAACGAATATTGCAATATCTTCTCGTGCTTTATCAAACAAGGAAATCTCATAACTTTACCATCAGGGTAAAACAAAGCCACTTTAGAAATCATAAATAGAAATCATCAGCGTACATCATACATTTAATACGCACCAAAAATCCTCAACATATAATTCCTTTTATCATTAGATAATTCTGCATGCCGCCAGGCAGACAAAGACATGCCAGAAACCGGGGCGTCATTAATCATCGTTACTGTAATATAAATTCCACAATCTCAAAATATCATCCTTTCTATGACCCATTAGTTCAGCAAGCTGCCGGGCATCCGGAGACATATCGGACAACGGAATCTCATCAATTACTGAAAACATAGCAGGCACAGTAACTCTTTTCGATTCCCATTTCATATTTGGAGGAGTTTCAAACGCACGAATAAAGAAGTCAAACAATCTGCAAATAAGTGCCGAATCTCTATCTCCTTTCAAAAAATCAATTGATAGAGAAATGAAAGTACGACACCACATCACATGCGACCACTCTCTGTGAATTTTTTCGGGATAATTGCCTGATAGAAAATCATCCCAATGACACATGACACCATTAATAAATGATTCTGAATGCTGCTCAAACCAGAATACCCCACGATAGAAACTGTCATAACATCCAATAAAACCACCTAGAACCGCCAACCTTCCCATCGCACTAAAACACTCAGAATCAAAATGCCATTTGCATATATCTGGAGAGTCATATGGCGTAGAGATAAACTTCGTTCTTGGCGGCATGTATGAATCAATTTCTCCTTTCAAAAAATACCGCTTTATCTGCGCCTTCTCTTTAGCGGAGGCGCCTGACCATACAGCCTTCGACAAAACCCTGAAATCAGCCTTCCGTTGCTCCATCCAGGCTGGATCGTCAGTACGCCACAGGTAACGAATACGGGCACATGCTTCTTTGTGTGCTTCACTCAACGACATTATTGTACCTCACATAGGTTTTCCATGAGCCAGGTGGGCAAGGACACATCAGCCACCCACTCCTGTAGCGCCTCGACCTCCTCGCCCAGCACCCAGTCTGCCGCAGCATTTTCCGCCCTGGATATAAGGGGAATCTCGAAAAATAGATATTCCAGCGGCCCCAGCAGCTCGTCTATCTGGTCACCGATAAGAACGCGGAATTCCTCAATCTGCTCTTGCGAAAACTCCCCGTCACTTAACGCCTTTTGCAAATCAGCAAAATCATTACCACCCAACTCATCCATCAGGCGCTTCGTCAAATCTCTACCGGCATCACCCGCCTCAATAGCAAAGAAGGTACCCAAGCTAAAGGGCGCCACTGTGCTATCCCGCCACTTGGCAAGCCCTTGACCAGATTGGCGTAGTATATAGCGGCGATATTCCTCTGCATTCATCCCGGTGGAGTGCTTGAACGCTACAGCATCAATATTCAAAGGGCGCTGCAATATAAACTCCTGCAGTTCAGCAAAGCGTCCAAGCCGGTCATCGGTAGCGCCCAATGGCTGCAGAGGGCTCGGTGCATCAATCCAGGGAGTTGCAACGTTCTTGGTTTCTGTTTCTTCGGACAAACGATAACGGCCGTTTGGTGTCTTTTTCAGCTTCCTCCAGGTACGGCGCTCCGCTTTCCACATCTGGAACCACAATCGGTGGCGGGCTGGCTTGATCTGCATGTCTGGATCGTTTTTATACTCCACATCCCAATAATCTTCCCTGAGCGCATCACGCGAAGCGACAAAGTCGTAGAAATGTTGGCGATGTGCGGCTTGACGGAAATCCAGACCACGGGTCTGCCGCCCATCCCAATGGGTAAACCGACTCGGATTTCTATACATCCAAGACTTGACTTCGATCCAGTATCTCTTCTGATTACCTTCGCCAGCGAGTACCAAGTCAGGCTTCCTGTAGAAAGGATGACCATGACGAACCAATTCTCCCCGACGGTTCTCCTTCATCATAGCCACCTTTATCTTGTTTTCACCGGAGCGGGGGTCTGAATAAAGTATCTCATACTGATCGGGATTTTCTATTCCCAGAGCGCCGCCAAATTCGTAGAGGGCATGGTAAGCTCCCGTCACTAGAATTTCGAACGCCTTACCATGCGTGCGGTTTGTTATCGTGCACTTACGATCCCGTTCATTCTCATCTTCAATTTCACCATTTACTGCCAAGCCCATACCAACAAACCAGGCTGCGATGTCAGCTTGAACAGTTTCACTCACTTGTGGTTCCAGTTTAGCGCAGCTATCGCAATCAGCCATCTCTAGGCGCGACATCAAGTATGCCACTGCAGGCAACATCTCCGCTGGCGTCACTCTTGAAGTGGTTCCTCCCTGCATAAAGGCAATGAAATTTGCCGGTGCCGCGCCCCCCGCCTTGCGGACAGCCTGCCTCAGTACCACCATCAAAGCGCGAAGACCATACACCAGTGGTCCAGCAGCATGCGCCTGCGGCAAGAGCGAGAACTGCCACTCGTTTGCACCCACGCCAGTCGGCACCATATTAGGAAAGAGTTTCTTGAGCTCAGTGGGTGCCGTCTTCAGGCCTGACAGCAAGGTAATGACGTACACACTCAGCAATTCCGGCTCTTGGTAGATATCCTGATCAACGGCCAGAAACTCATCCAGGAATGCAGCCATCTGCCAGCCCGTGGCCCGGCAAGGCGTCGGATTCCAGGCCAGAGGTGTACCCACATTGACGGTAGCCGGTACCTGGTCGCAGGTAACGTCGTAACGCGGCATGGGAATGCCTTCGGTAGCCCAGCCATTGGCAGGCAGCGATAAAACACGGATCCAGGTCCAGAAATCTCTGCGATTACTGATGGCCTGACCCACGATTTCTGCCAGATCAGGCCGGACTTCCTCAAGTTCACTCCAGACCACCAACCCTGTCACCAGAGCCTGCAAGAGAAGTTCCTCTCCCTGGTTAGCCTGAAGCACCGCTTGCTGTAGATAATCCAATGCATAGATTGCCAAATCGCCATCATTGTGAGTGGCGAAATAGCTCTGCATCAACTCAGTGTTGGACTGCAGTGATTGATACCTCGGTGAGAAGGATAGCCATGCAATGGCACCGGCCACATTCTCTCGGGCATTGTTATAAGCCGACTCGGACGAAAACCTATGTGCAAGTTGAGTCACTGCAACACGAGGGTCTGGAAAGAGTGATTCCATAGGCAACATACTGGCCAACTGACTCGGGGCTACTATGTTCTCATCGAGAACACCCGCATATGTGGCAGCCAGCCGATCATAAACGGATCTGCTCAGTACATTATGATGAATATGGATGTCATTGTCTGTTCGCAGGCCAACAGATACGGAGGGCAACTGAATCGGGTTCTGTTGCAGGTAAGACGTTGCTGACAAAGAAACGTGAGCAATACCTTCACTGTTGTATGTACCTTGAGGCGATTGCAATGCCAACAAAGCCGGGCTTTCCCAGTCATAGAGACGAAAGCCGGCAATCTTGCCGCCAAACCCACTACCAAGAGTAAGCCAGCGGGCGTCTTCCTCCACTGGGTTTCTCAAAGCACCGGCTACGACCACGCTCAATATCTCGGCGTCAACCGCGACATAAAGCTCGCCATCACGGTAACCCGCACTGACCGACTGCCATTGCCCCATCTGAATTGACGGGCCTTGCAAAACAACCGACTCATCGCCAATTTTTGCCTTCAGATCGAGGCGGCCTTCTTCCAGCACCAGGACAAATGCCCCCCCACCGACATCAAGCACCCGCCCCGGTGCATCAGGGTTGATCCAGAAATTGTAGGACGGCTGCGCAACTGCTACGCCGTCGAACCCGAGAAGGTCCCACTCACTATGTGGCGCGGCGGCGGTTGGTGTATTGAAGGATAAAGCCTGAAACCCAGGGTAAGGCGAGGAAGCCAATGCAACTCCACGGGTAGTCGTACGGTAAGTACGTGTCTGATCGTAAGGAAAATCCTGAAATCTGGTCAGAATAACGGGCTCACGATTGGGCAGATGGTAGCTGTCGAATACGACTGCGTAATCATCTCCCGGTGTGCCACGCAGAGTGACAACAGGATCAACGGGATAGATGACCTGCGCCTGGGCCCCTGTAAATGTGGTTACACTGGCGTTCCCGGCCACGCCAGTGTCAACCAGAACATAATGATCTTGTTCAACCGAGTCGGCCGTGCGGCTTTCCACAGCCACTGTTGTGACCTGAGGGTCATTCAGATGCAAACGTGCGGCGATCTGATACGTGCCGGGTATTTCTGGCGCCCGCCAGGTAAAGTTCACCACACCCTCAGCATTGGTTTGAGGATCCATCGCCTCAATAGTCCCGCCGGAGCTTCCTATATCGACAAAAATCCCTCCATGAGCACCAGGGCCACCGCCCACTTTTGCCTGAAGCTCATAGCGCTCACCGGCAACAGCTTGCCCCGGGGTATTAAGCAGCGAGACGCTCAAGGCCGAAACCGGGACCGAAATTGATGAATCGGCCTCACCGGCACTAATTTGCAAGTCAAAATTACCGCTGACACTGCCACCCGTGACTAGTGCTGTGGCTCTGCCATCTTGAGTAAAACCCTGATAAGAAAGCAGGTCGATATGACCCTCCTCCCTAAACATGATGGGAGAGCCGTCCTCAACCAAGTTACCGTACTGATCGTACACAATTGCTTCAACTGTCGCAGAGCCGGCTCGCTTTGAATAGGCCCTCCCTGTGATAGTTGATACGATCAGTGCAGGCTTCCCTGCTATCACCACCAAATCCATGGAACTTACCGTCGATGCATCGTCTCCCTCCAGAAGGGCCTCGACTCGGACTCTATTATCTGTGTGCGGCGCAAGCGTGACAGTCACTTGTGATGCACCGTGTTCATCCAGCACAACTCTGGATTGGCTAAGCTGGGCATCCCCTTCAACAACTCGCCATTCTATAAACTGGGGCGCCTTGTCACGTTGATCTTCCAGTAACGCTGTGTAGCCCATCAGGACTGCATAAAGGTTGATCTCTGGATTATCTGCATAAACATATACAGCCTGGCTACTGACTAAATCACTATCTTCCTCAACACCCACCGCAAGGTGCCAAAACGCCCATTCCCACAGCACATTTTCGGGGTCATGACTCATATAGAGCCTGATACTGAGGAAGTCCTGCGCATCAAGCGATGATAGATGCTCAAGATTGCCCAACTCGGCTGGCAGCTCTCCCCCGGCGGGGATAGTGATTTCCTCTTCTCCTACGGCCAGAACAAATTCACGCTCGCCATCGAAGCCGGCCAGAGGATCACTGCCCGGTAATACCAGACCATAGAGTGCCCGAATCAGATCATCACCGCTGGCAATCACCGGATTAGGGCTGTCTAGCAGGTTTCGACTGACTTCGTTGCCCTCTTCATCTGTCCTGATCGCTTCCAGCTCATCGACTTTGAAATCTATCTGACTGAATCGATACTCCGGCCTGACCACCCAGGCATACTGCGGATCAATCTCGGCCATTTCTTCTTCATTCTCTTCCGCCAGCTTGCGCGCCTCCGCCCGCAGGGCCAGGGTAGTGGCTTCGTCATAGCGGGGGACGTACAGCGGCGCGAAGTGGTTGGGCCGCCCGGCCAGGGTCGGGTGGGCACCGCTCTGGTCGTATTGGCAGTGACTGCACACCTCCTTGTTCAGAGCGCGGCCGAACAGGTTCAGGTAGTAATGCTCGTTGCCCTGCCCAAATTCCGGCAGCCGGAGCAGTTGCAGTTGCCGCCCTGGCCCGATACCGAACTCCGCCACGTTGCCGGCGCTGCCGGCGCTGCCGGCCGTTAGTGCTTCATCCAGGGACGTACTGTCCTCCACCGCCTGCCCGGCACTCACTGCCACGAGATTGCCGTCCACCACTTTGGCCAGCCGCCCGGTCAGGCCGTAGTCTTCTCCCCGGTTGGTCCCCAGCGCTGCGGGCATCGGTGAGCCATCCGGTGCCAGCCATTCGGTATAGAGCCCGACGATGATGTCACTGCTGGTGGCCGCGCCCTCGTGGCTGATCAGGTATTCCCGTTCCTCGCCCTGGGTCAGCCCGGCTTCGATTTCTGTCAGGCGTTGAGCCCAGACTTTGACGTTGGGTGGCAGCAATTCCAGTTCAGGAACTTCCTGGCGGGCGGCGCCATCCCCGGCGCCGGGCCGGCCAAGCTCAAAGCGCAGGCTGCCGGTGTAGCCGGTGACCCGGTTGATGGCCACGATATGCAGGGATTCGCCCGGGGCGGGCAGGTCCACTTCGCGAGCCTGGTAGCGGGAGCTGAACCCCAGTTCTTCGCTTTCGGCACTGAATTTCTCTTCATCCGGCGCGCCGGTGATGCCGCTTTGACCGTAGGCGGCGTAGCTGTTGCGGCGGCTTTCCGCACCACGAAGCAGGGTGTGCCAGAGGTAGCGGTTGTTCTCGACGCGGCTGGCGCGGCCGGCATAGGGGCCTTCCGGCAGGCCGCTGACTTCCACCAGCAATTCGCCGGTGCTTTCCCGGAAGATATAGACATCGGTGTGGCGCAGTGCGTCTTCGCTGATGCCGGTCAGTATCCCGGTGGCGCGCTGATCCAGGCTGCGATCGGCAAGACGCCACAGGTCCGGCACCCGTTCAGCCAGGGTCTCTGCCTCCGGGCTGCGTGAGCCGGAGGAGAAATAAACCGCCTGCCAGGCACCCTCTTCATTTTCCTGCGGAACGGTATAGTCCATGCCGGTTTCGTCATCGGTTTCGGTCACTTTATCGGCCAGCAGGACCGTATCGTTTTCTCCGTCACCGTCGAAATCCCATTCCTGTGTGGTGGGATCGCCTTCCCGGTTTTCTCCTTCGTAGGTCACCGTATCGCCCACCGGAATCGGCGCGCCACCGGGGGTGTTGGCCAGGTGCATCTCACCCACCAGCCACAGCACATCAATTAGGAAATCGAAGCGGTTCGGCCGGTAGCCCGCATCGCCGCAGGCGGCGTAGACCGTGCGCAATTCGTAGTAAGGCGGGATGCCCAGGCGATTGGGGTTGAAGGGCACCGTCGGCACGGTCAGGGTCAGCGGGAACTCGATGCCCGGCACCAGGTAATAGCCCCAGCCGGTGCGCATGCACAGCATGGGCGCATTGACGTTGTAGCGGCCATCGCTGCCCGTCAGGGCGTAGCTGGGGCCGTACCAGCCCAGTTGTTCAATCGTGGCATTGGCCACCGGGCCGAAGATGTCGTCGCCCTCCTGCAATCGTTGCTCTGACTGTTCCGTGGCGCCGGGCTCAGCATAGAAGGCGGTCCGATACGTGAACACCTCGACATCGAAATCGCCACTACCCACGCCGCTGCCCTGTGCCGTGTCGATGATGTTGCCGTCCGCGCCCATGAGCAGTGATGACACGCTGTCTTCCAGTGCGGTGTCCCGGTCGAACAGGAACGGTGCTGCAATCAGTACATGGCGGCGGGTATCTTTGCCGAAGCGGTCTTCTTCGCCCAGTACCACCACCGTGTGGATGTGCGTCGGCAAGGTCAGCGGCTCACTGATGTCTCCGTTGGCGAGTTTCAGCCCCTGGGCCAGCATATCCCGTGTGATAAATTCTGCCCGGCTGGCCAGCTCCGGTTGTGTCGCGCGCAGCGTTGCCCAGCGGGACAGCACTTCCCGGTATTCATCGCCGGAGAGAATGTAGCTGCCGTCCAGATGGCCACCCGCCACGACCTCGCCGATCTCTTCGACTTCGGTTGTTTCGGCCGTTACCGCATTGCCCTGCGTGCGGGCCTTGATGAGGATAGGGCCACCGTTGGGGCCGACCACCTGGGCGCGGGCCATGACGTAGCCCTGGGAAATCACCGGCGTGACTTCCGGTGTCGCCACAAACATGCCAGCGCCCAGCAGGCTGGCCAGCGCAGCATTGCCTGACAGCAGCGTGGCCATAACCACGCAGCACAGTCTGATCGCCCGTCCCCGACTTCCCCGATACATCCCTGAACCTCTTCTGTTGTGCTGTGTTGTCATCAGTGCGACTGTCTTTTTCATCACCGCCCCCCGGCCCCCAGAGCCGTCTGCACAGTGGCCCAGCCACCCTCGCCTGCAACCCATGCCTGCAACGCCGGCAGGGCCTGCTCGGTGACGGGCGCGATGCCCAGATAATCGAGCCAGCGGCCACGGAAAGCGCGGCGCAGGATGACGCGCTCGCCGACCACTTCCGCGACACCCACCGGCGCAAGCGCGGAGCGGTTGTCGTTCAGCCCCAGCACGACCACCAGTGAGTCGTCCTGCATCCATTCACGGGTACCCTGATACACGGGCACCGCCATCGACAGACCTACCTGGCCTTCTACACGCAGGCTGTCAGGCTGGAGAACATACACACCGAACAGCGGCACCAGGCCGGTGGTTTCCAGGCCGAGGCGTTCCAGGGGCAGGAACTGCGGATTCACCGTGACGCTGCCCGCCCCCTCCGGGCCATGCAACACGGCCTGGGTCAGATCAATTTCCAGCTGGTCGTTGGCGAGCCTGGTTGTGGCGCCGCTGCGCAGGCCGGAGAAGCCGGTGTTTTCATTCAGCAGCAGCAAGGTGCGCAGGCCGAGTTGATTGTGTTCGCCCTGGCGTACGGTGACGGGCTGCCGTCGTGTGCCAAAACGGGGATCCTGCATGGCCGGATTGAAGACCAGTTCAGTCACGCCACCGGCCACATGACCGGACTGCTCGCCAAAACCGAGTTGGTAACCGCCCTTGGCGTCCGTGGTCGTGCGCAACGGGCCCAGGGAGACGGTGACGCCGGCCACGGGATTGCCGAACTGGTCGGCGATGTTGCCGGAAACCTGCGTCGGCAAGGGTTCCACGGCAAACCGTGCGCGGCCCAGTGAAATGCCGTCTGCGATGATCTCTGCATCCAGTGTGGCGCCATAACCGTAGTAGCGGTCAGCGACAAACGTGACCGCGCGGGCGCCCGGCAGGATGTCCACAGTGCCCGGTACAGGCTCCAGCGCCCGGTGCACGGTTTCCAGCTTGTAACCCTGTGCGCGGAGGAAATCCGTACCCGATGCATCCTGGTTGATATAAGTCAGGCCGTGCAGGGTTTCTTTGACGGACACATTCAGCATTGCGGGATCAACCGGGCGATTGAAATGAAAGGTCAGGGCCTGGTTGGGTGCAATCACGCCCGCATCCGACGCCGGTGATGACCGCACCAGCGTCAGCGGTTGCTGCGAAGGGTTGGCAATGCTGATCGGTATGTTGGCCGCCGCCACCAGCCCGGCGTCAGGGTGATTGATCTCGATCCGCAGACTGTGCGGGCCTTCTTCCACCGGCAATTGCACGTTGCCCTGCACAAGCGTTCCGTCCAGGGTCAGGGGAAAGGCTTCGCCATCGAGCAGCGCCACTGCCGTGGCGCCGGGTGCCTGGCCCGCCAGCCGGGCCACGACAGATGTCGTGGCATGATCGACCACTACAAAGCGGGTGTTGGCCACGGGGAGAATGGGCGTCAGCAGCGCAGATGGCGACAGCGTGAACTGGTAACTCTGGCGCACCCGGTTCCCAGCCAGATCATGCGCTTCCAGGCTGACGGTACGGGTGCCGGCAGACAGCGGCACATCGGCGACGAAACGATATTCGCCTTCCGCCGCCGTGGCCGCCAGGATCACCGGCGCGCCATCGATCAGCATGCCGGCCAGACGCGGGTCGGTCACCGTGCCGGCAAGCCGGTAGGGCGTTTCGTTGACCGGGTTATCTGCCGGCAGCGGCGCCAGGGGATTATCCAGGGTGATCACCGGCGCGCCGGTGTCCCTGTAAACGGTCACGCTTTGTGTCGCGGCACGTCCCAGCTGGTCTGTCGCCGTCACGGATACGGTCAATGAGCCGGCACCCTGGGTAAAGGTCAGGGAGGAAGAAAAAGTGCCCGACGCTGCGCCCCCTACCCGGCTGGCGGGCGCGCCGTTTACCGTGATCTCCACTGCACCGCCCCCCCCTTCTACCCGGCCCCGCACCTGCACCGTGTCCGTCCCCTGCCAGGCACCATCGAGCGGTGTCAGCAATGTGAGCGTCGGCGGTGGCACGCTGTCTTCATCTTCCGGCAGGCGGCTGATGTCCAGCGTGCGGCTGTCGTGGCCGTCCGGGCTGTTGAGTTGCAGCACGAAGCGATTGACGCCAAAGGCCAGAGGCAGGTCCGTCACGGCAAATGGATACACAAAGCCGGTCTGCGCGTCGCCCTGGCCGTCTCCGATCATCACCTGTGCGCCGTTGACCTGAAGCGTGAGCATCTCCGCAGTCTGCACGCCGTGAATTTCACCACTCAACGTCACGACCGGATCATGAACGATCGCACCCTGCGCCGGCGACACATTGACCAGCCGCGGCGGCTCGACGCGGAGCACCTGAATGACCTCACTGCTTTCATTGCCGGCGGCGTCGCGGGCCGTCAC
Organism: Isoalcanivorax pacificus W11-5; assembly: GCF_000299335.2. Classification (NCBI taxonomy): domain Bacteria; kingdom Pseudomonadati; phylum Pseudomonadota; class Gammaproteobacteria; order Oceanospirillales; family Alcanivoracaceae; genus Isoalcanivorax; species Isoalcanivorax pacificus. The sequence goes on from NZ_CP004387.1 coordinate 2,490,148, forward strand.
GGTAATGGCGTTGTCGCCCACTTCCAGTGGCGCCAGACCGCTGTAGTGGCCACCGGACTGCAACGTGGTGGCCAGCGGGGTGCCAAAGCGGTGATTCAGCAACGTCACGCTGTGCATGGCGCGGTCATCCACCGCCGTGCCGGTCACCTGGATATCGGCGCGTGTCACACGCGCTTCGGGTGGATTGTTCACCGTCAGTACCGGCGCCACATCGTCCGGGTAATCTGCCGGATCATCCGGGTCCGTGCCCCGGCTGATTTCTTCTTCATTGCTGTAGCCGTCGCCATCGCGGTCCGGGTCGATGTCGTCGGGGATGCCATCGCCATCCTGGTCCGGGCGCGTGACGCTGATGGCCGCCACGCTGCGGTTATCGAACTGGTCTTCGGCGGTGATGCTGATCTGGTTCAGGCCGGCGCCCAGGTTGATGCTTGCACTGAATTCGCCGTTGGCGCCGGGCGTAACAGAGATAACGGTGCCCGGTACAGAAGTGTTGTCCACCAGGATACGGGCGACGCCGCTGCCATAGGTATCGTCCTGTGCCACGCCCGTCACCGTGACGGTGGCGGCGCCGACGATGGCGCTGGGCGGATTGTGGATCACCAGGTCCGGCGGCATCTGGTCTGCGCGCGTCACCTGTTTCTCGGCTATCGTGCTGTTGCCGGCAACGTCTGTCACCGTGACCTGAAGCATATTGTCACCCCATTGCACGGGCACTGCTGCAGTGAACTGGTTGCCATCGCGCGTCACGGGCGCTGTCTCTGACTGCCCGGCGCGCGTGACGACAATGGTGTCCACACCGCTACCGTGCTCGCCGTCGTCCACCTCGCCTTCCAGCGTGAACGGTGAACGCTGCACGGTTTCCTGTTGCGGCCCCGACAGGGATACCAGCGGCGCGGTCACATCTTCGCGGATCACGTGCCAGCCGAGGGTGGTTTCATTGCCGGAATGATCCCGTGCCAGCACGCCGAAATGGTTATCACCGAACGCGACAGGCAGCGATGTGGAAAACGCTGTGCCGGATATTGCCACCTGCATGGTGTCGCCGGTGTCGCTGCGCGTGATCCACAGCCCGGCCACACCGGCAGACGGGCCACCTGTGTCCGTGACATGGCCGCTGAGTGTGGCCGTAGCGGCTTCCTGCCGCTGGCCATCAGGCTGATCGAGTGTGATGACCGGCGCTTCTTCGTCGGGCACTTCCAGGTCAGGGTCGAGGGTGTTATGACACAGATCGCCGTAATCGAGTTGGCCACGCTGACTATCGCTGATGGCAGTAACCCGCGCACCGAGTTGCAGGCTGACCGTGGACGCCGACAGGTCGCCGGTGACGCTGGCGCCCGTAGAAAGAGACACATCGCCCACGGCATAGACGGAGCCGGTTACGCCGGCGGAGGTCTGCAAAGAAAGGTTGTCGTACGCCACCACCAGTAGCTGCGTCGTCTCGCCGCCGGCATTCAAGTGCACCGACAGCGGCACGGAAAAGGTATTGCGCACATGCAGCCGCACCGTGCCCTCGCCCTGTACTTTGAGTTCCGCACCCAGCGCCAGGGACAGGTTTTCAACCCAGTAATCACCCGGCCCGAGGATCAGGGTGCCGTCCAGCCCGACGGAGAGGTTACGGATACGCCAGGGCTGTTCGGACGCCGGCAATCGCAGCGTGCCCCAGAGGCCGATATTCACGTCACGAAAATCGCGGGAGTTGCCCTGGTAAAACTCGTTGCCCAGCCAGCCCACATTCAGGCGGGCGCTGCCCTGAGCCGAGGGGAACGGTGGCAGGATGGCTTGCGCGGCAGCCGAGCCGGTGATCGCACAGGCGGTATTGCCACAGGACAGGGGCAGCAGTGACAGATCCAGCTTGCTGCGTGCCACCAGTGTATCGGCACCACCCGCCACATGGCCGCCCCAGAAAGACAGCCTCGCCTGCGGGTCGTGTGCTGCCACAGGTGTCGGAAACAGCGCCGTACATTCCTGCGTGGTGTCCGCACGAACCTCACTGGTCATTCCCGCGATCAACACGATGGCGGCCAGCAGTCCCCCGACTCTCGATCCCCTTGTCATTGAACCATCCTGTCCTGGTTATTCTTCCCGCAGATACTGGATATCCGCCTGTGCCGTGGCCTGGTCCATCACCTCGCGAATGCCCTGGCGCAATTGCATCGGCGCCAGGCGCAGGCGAATGTCATCGCTGACGTCAGACAACGGACGTGGCGGCACCGTCTCCACGGCTACCAGCTTCAGCAGGCTGGCTTCGCCCGCTTCCAGTGATACGGCGCTGACCTCCCCCGGCTGCATGGCTTTCAGGCGCGCGCGCAGGGTCTCGCTGCCAAGCGACTCAGCGGCGGTGCCCTGGCGGAAGTTCACCGGCAGGCCCGCCGTGCGGCCGGCGTCCGTCAGCGCCTGCCAGTCGTTTTCCCCGACCGCCTGCCCCAGCCAGCGCACCGCTTTGTCACGCAGCGCGGTGTCCTGGCCCGTTGCGACGCTGAGTTGTTCATAGCGATAGCGCGTACCGCCCCCGAACAGCTCCGGGTGCCGCTGGTAATACTCGTTGACCCTGTGTTGTGGCACCGGCACAGGCACGACGTGCTCGGAGAGATAACGCTTGACCAACTGTTCTTCGCGCCACGCCGCCACCTGATGCGCGAGCGCCGTACGCTCCTGTTCGCTCATGCCCTGTTCTGCGAGCAACGCCATGGCACGCCCCGCCACAAGGCTTTCCAGTACCTTGCGATCAGTGGAGGCGTCCGCCAGCAGCATGCCCTGTTCGCCCAGTGTCCGCTCGCGGGCCAGCGCCAGCTCATAGTCGTACACCGGCACGCCATTGACGGTGACCAGCACCTGGTGTTCCGGGGCCGACTCACTGCAGCCCACCACCAGCAGGACACCCGTAACGCATGCCAGGGCGCGGAGGATGCAGGACATTACTCGGCCTCCTGTCGCGTCACTTTGACGGACGACATCAGGCGCTGGCTCTCTTCATCTTTTGCCTGTTGGCGCAGCTGGTAACGGATATCGCCTTCGACACTTTGCAGCGACTGGCTCGCCACCTGCGGCCCTTCGATCAGGCGAATCACATGAAAACCAAACGGCGTGGTCACGATGCCGGAGGTTTCGCCCGGCGACAGCGCGAACGCTGCGTCGGAAAAGGCCGGGGCTACCGCGCCTTCTTTCATCCAACCCAGGTCGCCGCCCTTGCCCGCCGACAAGGTATCTTCCGAGTAGCGCTCTGCGACGTCGGCGAAGTCTTCGCCCCGGTTAATCAGGCTGAGGGCTTCGGTGATGGTAGTCAGCCGGGCTTCACGTTCCTGTTGCGACATTTCCGGCCGGGTGCGCACTAAAATGTGCGCCAGGTGCGCCTTGCGGGCGCGATATTTGTCCGCATTGGCGGCGTAGTAGTTGGCGACTGCGGCATCGTCCACGTTATCGCGCAGGTATGCGTCGAAGTATCGGCTGATGACCAGCTGCTTGCGGTATTCGTTGACTTCGACCTCGATCGCCGCCTGGTCGAGCAGATCGGCCTTGAGCGCGGCGGCGGCCAGTGCCTCGCGGTGCAGGTAATCGTCCAGGGCGCGACGGCGCTGCTCGGCGTTCTCGGGGGAGATGCGTTTGGATTGCAGATAGGCATTGAATTCCTGTTCGGAAATATCCCGGCCATCCACGGTGGCAATGCCGTCCGAGCAGCCCGCCGTCAGGAATACACAGGCGATCAATACCGGTTTCAGGTAACGCATTTATCAGACTCCACATCAATCAAGTAGGGGGCGGTGCATCGATCAAATGAACACGACGCAATATCGGCGGCTGCCAGGCAGGCAGGCCTGGGATACTGTGCTGCGGCAACACTTCGATCTCGAAGCTCTCGACATGGAAATCGCCCCGCGTATCCAGCAACATGATTTGCAAAGGATAAAGACCCGGTGTGATATCCGGCGGCAATGCCACCGGCATATCAAAGGAAAGCTCGTCCACGCCATATCGCGATCGTACATAGGGTGTGCCGCTGCCATTATCGAGTAGCGGCGGATCACCCAGCCATTGTTCGGCAATCACTGTGGTCTGCCCCATCACATCGAGGCCCAGTGCCAGCATGACAATGTCCCTTCGTTCATCACGCAGCGTGAAGGCAACCCGTGACACCGCGTTGGCATGCAGCGTAACCGGCTCATCCAGGAGGACTATTTCCGGCTCGGGATAGCTCTCGCGCAACGAGACATCAACATCCATCGCCGTACCGCATCGTGTGCGGATACTCAAGGGCAACACGTCGTCCACCAGCTGCATCTGCAGGATATCCTGCGCGTTGGCAGGAAAGTCATACCGATAAACATAGAAGTACACACCGTCCGGGGAACGCAGGGAGTACTCATCCCCCACGTTGCGCAGCGACAGATTCACGGCATCGCTGGCTTCGACTCGAATGCCGAAGATGCCATCATCCAGATAGTGCTCTCTGCGTACGGCACTGTCCCACCACTCAAGCAACGACACACCGTCGTAAACACTGTACTGACCGTAGTAATCACGAACCACTTTTCTTGGCTCGGTCATAACGGTGTTCACCATTCTACCAACGGCGTCAAGTGGAGACGGAAGGTCCACATAACCTGGCAAGGAGGAATAGGCACCATCACCCAGCCACACAGCTGAAACCTCTCCCACCTGGCACGTGGCAGCAGTGGCAATCTGTACGGCAGGCAAGGTCACCCGTTCCACATCTTCGCCCATCATTGTCAGCAAAGCAGATTGCCAGGCATGGCCATCGTGCTCATCCAGCAAACGCCATGCCTTCGGGCCATTCAGAGGATACTCGCGGAACAGTACAGAACCATCGGGCTGCTCCAGACGGTCTTCCCGCCGCGAAGATATGATGCCCGCGTCCTCGGCAGAGGCGGCCGTCTCATAGACGATAAAGGGTGCATAGCCAGGCACGGCTGGCGTTACAGAGATGTATGCGCCATTACGACACACGGAGCTCGAGTAACAGCTATAGGTGCCATCTACCGCCTGCTCGTCAGTCATGGCCGGCGTACCATTATCGTGGGCCACACTCATCACCAGGTAATAAAGCCCCGGCGTATCCGGCGCCACTACCTGGTAACGACGTTTATCCCCAACCACACCCATATATTCAACGGCACCCGCCACGATATCCGACACATCGAAGCCAGACCTGACGTCATCCCCTCTCAGCAGACGAGCCACAATACCGTAAGGAGCGTTCAGTTCAATATTGATCAGCGCGTCACCTGGCGGCACGGACCCATCAAACCAGAAACGGCGGTGGTGCGCGGCGTAAACAGAAGCGCTGACAGTAGTCCTGTAGCGCATGAACTGGTTATTGACCCAGCGTAGCGGCTCCAGCATGGTCTCGGCCAGGAAGCCCAGTCCGCTTTGCAGCGTGGCACTGCCAGGGAGGCCCGGCGCGGCAACAGCAGGCATCTCCAGTATATAGCCGGAGTCTACCGGGGAGGCTGCACTGAACACCGGATCATGCACTACCGCAGGCGATGCAGGTGGGTCCAATTGCACCACAACGTCGGTGCTGAAATATCCGTATTGCTCGCTGAACAACCCGGCATAGAGTGGCAGCGGGTCTGAAGGCGTTATATTGATATCCAGACGCATTTGTCTGGTGGCTTCACTGTAACCTGCCCAGCCTATATTGCTTGACCCGCAACCGCTGCAGGACGGGGCATACAACATGCTGGAGTAATCATCCACACCTTCAGCCAGATACACGGCGTCAACGTCGTAGGGCGCATCAATGTTCAGCATCGCATTTGCGAACCACTGACCATCCCCTCCCTGGTAGACCTGAGCCACTGGAACCCTCGCCTGATTGAGAGCGGGTATCGGGCCCGAGAGACGGTTGACGGTCAGCGGCACAGTAACAGGCTCTCCGTCAGGCAAGGAAACGGTTACCTCGGCCAAGCCAGGCCGTAACGCGTAAAGACCTGTTCCGTACCCGAACTTGTCATCCAGCCACTGCGACATCAGGCAGGCAAACTCGTCAGAACCACAATAACGCTCCGCATCACCGGAAACCACTGCAATGCCGGTTTCCGATACGGATATCTGATGAGGTTCGATAATCCGGTACAGAGGCAATACCACATCGCGCCCCATAAGATTCAACCTGACATCCGGCAGCTTCACCCGCACACCATCAACCCCGAGCGTATGTTCAATTGCTTGCGGAGAACTCGCCCACTGAATATCACTCGCGATACCAGCAATGTGCGACGCACCGGGATAATCCGAGGCCGAGACCGGGTCGCTTCCCAGCAGGACTTCGACCAGGTCATTGATGCCGTCGCCATCGGTATCGTTACGCAGAGGATCAGTACCCAAAAGCCGCTCTTTGGCGTCCGGCAGGCCATCTCCGTCGCTGTCCGTGGCGTCACCCAGATCCACAACGTCGGTGCTCACCAGCGTGGCATGGCCTGCACTATCAATCAGGATGGCATGTATTCGAGTGATGCCTGCCGGCCTGTTCAGATCAAGTGGACGCTCAGAGTAAAAAACCGGCACATCCATCTTGCCGCCCACCCGGTCATGACCAACCGCCGGCAAACGTGCAACCACTTCTCCACGATGCTCGTAACGCTCGGCAAACGTCTGATAACCCAGCATGACCAGATGACGGTCGTCACATGAATCGCCATCGTCAATACAGATGGCCGCCCGCTCACCAAGCAGTATCAGGCGGTCAAGGTCACCGTCTTCGTCAACGGCCGTCACAGACACCGCCGTGAGCATATCAGGTGCCAGATAATCGGGGTAATCATTGATCTGTAGTATGGGGGCACTGGATGGCCTGTCGAGCAACACCTGCGTATGCGAGGGGCAGCCCGGCTCAGAGAGTATCGCTTCAAGGTAGGATGAACCAGGTTCAACGGTACCGATGTCCACTGCGATCAACCCTGGCGCAACCGCAAAGGAATCCGCCGCCGGGCCATCACCAAAGTCCAGGGCAATGTCCATCAGGGAAGACGATGCCCTGAGCAGCATATACTGGCCGGGAATATAGTCCTGTGCGGGCTCCCACTCCAGTAGTCCGCTCGTGTCATACAGCGGGATCGAATCAAGCAGGTCGATCACGGGCTGGTTAGCCGGCATCAGCGGGATTGAAGACCAACCATGACTCCCGGATAGCCCCGTCAATGTGCCAGAGACGATTTCAACAGTCCCCTCGCCGCAAAACGCTGGCGCCGGAGAAACGCTCAGAACACCAAGCGGTACTTCTGTGATCAGCGGTTCAAGCCCATGAGCCCGATACTCCATCACCCTGACGGACAGGAATCCCTCGTTCATATCCTCCGTCACTACAAGCGGCATCTCGCGACGCACATGGAATGCCTCCAGCGTGTTGTGAGCTGACGCAAGGGTAATGCCTGCCGCCCCTCGCGGTGCCATCATCAGAGGATGATATGCAAGCTGGAACTCCAGCACCGCACCATACTCAGGCAACGCGTATTCGCCAGGTGGTGGTGTCGGGAAACTACCGTCGTCAAAAAAGTACCCGTCCCCGGAGGCGCCCTGTTCATACCAATCGTTGTTTTCAGGGCTCACCGCCATGGCGAGCAGGTAATCACCTTCCGGGATAGCCACATCAAGCGCGAAGGCATCCGTCTCTTCAAGCGTAACCTCGGTACCAGGCACTAGCTCACCCGTCGTGGCGTCAACAATAGCCAGGGCTACCTCTACATGATCAAGATAACGAACATTCCGGAACACCGGGCTCGCCCCTTGCGGTCCGACGGTGAAACCAAAATACTGAATCTGTCCCATGGGTGATTCAGGGACCGATACCGAGTGATAGCGGGTCCGCAACCGTGCGGTATCACCTATCAAAGGTAACGCGTGATGGACACCCACTGGCTGACCATCCAGAAGGTAAGTGATTTCCGTTGAGTTATGTGCCCCGGTGGGCACTATTGTTACCGGCATCAACACCTGCCCAGGCACCAGTTCCTCCTGCACGGCATCAGTCGCGGCCACGGCGATCCCCTCGAGGTCCTGCACAGCCAGCTGTGTAGTCACCACCCGGTTTTCGTAGCCGCCATTCGTGGTGTCCAGTTCAATGGCCAGACGCAGCTCGCCTTCCAGATCAGGCGGCACACCGTGATCAAACGTCAGCAGCAGGCCTTCGTACGGCGAGAGAGTGTGCAGCGTAATGCCGTCTGCACAGATCTCGCAGGCACCGCCCCATCGGTTCACCACAGTAACCGGCACGTTATCCAGGGTGGCACTGACGACGTGGAAATCACCGCCCATGTCTTTCAGCAACACTCTGGCCTGGCCATATTCCGCACCGCGATACAGTGGTTCCCTGCCCAGCACTACGGCTTCGGCGACATGCAGCTCCCCCGTTGCACTGAGTGCAGGGATCGATGCCAGGGATACTTCGATGGTGGCCTGCCCGGCAGACCGTAGTCGCAAGGCTCCGCCTTCCACTTCGGCCACCGTCGGATTGGTGCTGCTATAGAGCAGCAATCCGGGAATGGCGCCCGCGTTAAAGGAAACTGATACGCCTTCATGCTCGAACACGGCGGTGACATCGGGCCGATAGGGAGCATCGGACAGGAAAACGCTCATTTCCGCAGGCATAAGCAGGCGCGATACAAACTGCGATGCCACTTGCACACTGCCCGGGTCCAGCGGATCACTGCCGGACACCCATTCGACAAAATCGGGAACACCATCCCCATCCGTGTCCGGATTCAGCGGATCGGTACCATGCTCGACATATTCTTCCCGATCCGACAGGCCATCACCGTCCGTATCTGCCGTATCAGGGTCAGTGCCGATATCCAGTTCGATGATATCCAGCAGGCCGTCGCCATCCCGATCACCATGGTAATGACGTTTCTCTGGTGGCAGCGCGTACTCAATATAATTTCCATCGCCGTCTCCCGCGAATACAACCAGCTCATCACTGGGCAGCAGAGGCATTTCAGTCAGCATGAAGGGCAAGCGCAGCGTGGTATCGACTGGTGCGTTCCGGTTCCAGGCATAGCCTCCCATTGGCAACCCTCGGGAGAGCAGATCCAGGCTCGCCAACTCTTCTTCCTCGGTAACCCACTGTCCCGGACAGGATGCCGGTGTTGAACCAGCTCCCATCGTATAGACATACGGCTGGCACACCTGAGTCAGGCGTTTCACGCCGATCCACTCCAGATCGCCGTCCGTGTCTTTCACCGACACGTCGACATAACCACCCTGCATTGGCATACCGGAGCCGGTATAGCTGGCATCGAGAATCTCTGGCGCCGCCAGATGCAGCGTGTGCGGCAATGTCAGCGGTACCAGATCCTCTTCACCAGAGCAGGCATTCTCGACCAGCAAATGGATCGTATCCGTGCTGCCATACTGGGCCACCAGTTCCCGGTACATACCGCTGTACAAATAGATATCCAGCAGACCATTACCATGCTCGACGATATCCGGCTGGTTCGGCAGCAAATTGCCAAGCTCGTCCGCCAGACCGATGAAGTTCGCGCCAACCTGACTCAGTTCCAGCCCCCAGACAGCGTAGGCATGAGCAGTGTCCAATGGACCCGAGAAAGCGATGACCGGCATTGCATGATAGCGGACCAGGGGCATCTGCATGGCATCACCTGTACGGCGTACCGTCACCGCCGGGCAGCTTGCCGGTTCGGTTACCGCCGACACGGACAGCGTGCCAAGCAGTTGCTGTGAAACACGGATCGGCGTGTCGGCGCCTGTATATTCCTCCAGCACCACACTGAGCGTGCGTCCGTCCATCCAGGTTTCCATGACCAGCGGCGACAGGTTCATTTCATGGAAATGCGCCTGCGTATCCTGGTTGCGCGTGAACGAGATATAGGGTTGCGTGTGGACGGGCACCGCTGCGCTGCTGTCATAAAGCAGGCGGAACGAAGCCAGCGGCGGACGGAAACTACCCTCTTCCGTGGTATAGGCCATCGGCTCACGATCAGGAATGCCATGGCCGGCGATAAGCACCAGATAATAGTCACCGGCTGGCAGCGTCTCTGCAAACAGCCCATTGGCCAGATCCCACGGGTACGACACTTGCGTCGCTACCGAGACAATCATCGCCATGTAGTCCAACTGCGCGGCGTGGTCCCAATCAACCAGCTCAAAGTACGGGCTCGCCTCCTGTGGCAGATTGAACCGGTACAGATGCACTGCTTCCATGCCGGGCAAGCCGACCTCACTGGCCCGCATGCGGATACGCTGTCCCGATACCGGCAAGGCATCCGGACGCGACACATCCAGACCGTCGACATAGACAGGTTCCGGCTGGTTGACGGGCTCACCGTCAATCAGATAAGTCACGCGTGAACTGTTAAAAGGTGACGAGCGCAGCGTAAAGGTCGGCCGGAATATTTCACCTTCAAAGTACGTGAGCGATACCGACCCGTTTTCGAGCGTAGCAGCTTCATCATCATGGACAGGCAAAGGAATCATGAAGCTCGCAATGAGTTCACTCTCTCCCGCCTCAGCCAGACAGAAACCAGCCTGGTCTGCGTCGCCGAACATGCCACCTTGAGCCAACACCTGATGGGTCAGAAGATCCAGCAGTTCGTACCCGCCATCTCCCTCACCACAGCACATACCATCGCCGAAGTCATCCTCGATGAGGAAGTCATAGCATCCTGCAGGCAGGCTCTCGATATAAACGACCTGATCGTTTGCCTGGCCCGAAGAATAGTTCCCGCCAGAGCGAAGCACCTCTGATGCCTGATTCTGAATCCTCCAGGAAGTCTCTTCGGGATAATCATCAAACCTCAGGGTCAATTGAAGATTCGCGCCACCACTCGTGAACCGCACTTCAATCTGCTCCGGCAGATCAGCGGGCACTCCCCATGGCATTACCAGCGCCAGTTCCCCGGAACTACGCCATTGAGCATACACACCAGGAGCGCATTCAGTGCAGGAGTACAACTCGTGAAGGCCCTGCGCAACACGTTGGTTACCCAGATACAGATCCATCGCTGCATACGAGGGAATTTGACTGAAATCTCCCACCGCCAGCAACACCGTCCGGCCGTATTCCGCACCGCGATACAGACGATCCACCGGAGAATTCGATGCCACAATCAGCGGCATTTCCTCTTCCGACGGTGTCACCGTCAGTGTCGTGGACGCCATGACCCCTGGATAGTCCGTCAGCGATGCCGTCACCAGCGTCTCGCCATCACGCAACAGTTCCAGCAGGCCCTGCTGGCTTCTGGCAATGCTGCTGTCCGCACTGATAAGCGTGACGAGACTGTCCAGCGCCGCACCGGTCACCGTCAGTTGATGGCCGCCATGATCAATGCGGGCAACCAGCGGCAACCGATAGGTGCCTGCGCTCAGCGACACGCTCAGGGACTGCGGCAGCGACAGCGAGGCCACGCGCGCGCCATCAAGCTGGTAGCTGTCCGGATCGGTCGGGTCGCTGCCTTCCAGCAGTTCCAGGTAATCCGGTACGCCATCGCCGTCGGCATCACGTTCCGGCGGCACGTTCACGGTGACAGACACCAGTGTGGACACCAGCGGATTTTCCAGCAGCGCCAGGGTCATCACCGCCGTACCTGGCGCGTGCCCACGCACACCCAGACCTTCGCCACTCGCAACGGACGGGCTCGAACTGGTCACGGTCAGCAGTTCGTGGCTATCCAGCAGCGCGGCATCCAGCTCATAGCGGCGGCCTTCTGCCTCGAACACCACCGTCAGGCCAAGGTCGGCATATGGATTCAGCAGCGGGTCCAGCGTCACGGCGCTCTGCGTCGGCAGCAATTGCGTGATGAAGAACGGATCGATAAAGCGCACCATCGCATCCGTGGCATCACCGCCCGAAATCACTTCGACAAAGTCTGGCAGGCCATCATCGTCGCTATCACCGGACAACGGATCGGTGAGGTGGATATTCACCTCGTCGTAATCACCCAGGCCGTCGCCGTCACTATCGCTGTCGATCAATGACGTACCCAACGCAGCTTCTTCCACGTTGGTCAGGCCATCACCGTCGAAATCTTCCTGACCATCCAGCACACCATTGCCGTCACTGTCGGCCAGCAGCGGGTTCAATGCCTCGTACTGCGATTCGAGCAGGTTGCTGAGGCCATCGCCGTCAACATCACCCGCCGGGTCGAGCACCGGCAATTCGAGGCGGTTGGCGGAGGCCATATATTCCTCGTCAAGCCCGGCTGCATAGGCGTTGATGACCAGAGGCGTGCCGTCGTCACGTTCAGCCAGTGACGGTACCTGGAGCATCCAGGGCATCTGGGTCGGCTGCACGCTGCCCAGCTCCGGCCAGTCAAAATACAGGTCAGGCAGCAGCCCGGCCGGTGACTCACTGTCCAGTACCAGCGAGAGCATGGCCTGTTCCAGCAGATAGCCCTGCTCCGGTACAGCAAACGCGAACGGCGCGACACAGGCCTGCAATTGTTGCGGCAGCAACGCATCGCTTTCCGCCAGGCCCAGCAGCGGTGATGACGTGGTATCCACCGTCACACACTCGCCCAGCGGCAACCGCGTGTCAGGCACAAACCGTGCGAGCGTGTCGTCCAGCAGCCAGTGGCCGGCGACCGGCAGGCCTTCCAGCAGTACCTGGATGCCGGTATCCGTCACACCTTCAATCGCCAGTGGTTCGTTAAAGGTCAATGCAATCGGGGTGATCAGGCTGTTCACCGCCTGCTCGACTTCGATGTTGTCCACAGCGGGACGACGCTTGCGGAAACTCAGTGTCAACGGCTCCGCCAACAGTTCACCCACACCCGGCTGGTACTCGGGGATGCTGACCTGCACCTCGCCTGCCACGGTGGTGGTAACCGCCACGGTGGTTTCGCCGGCGGTCAGCGTCGCAGTATGGCTGCTCTCGCCTTCCACGGTGGCATCGCCGTCCACAGCCACGGTGGCAACAAACGCCGTCTGCGCGTCGGCAAACTGGTAAACGCGGTTGCCGAAGGTGTCTTCCAGGCTCACCTGTACCGTGGCGGTTTCGTCCGCCTCCAGGACGTCTGCTTCGCCCTGCGCGTGGTTATCGAAGCCGGCGAGTGTCAGGGCAAGGCGTGCCGGCGCGGCATGCACCACTTCCATCGGCAGCGCACTGACCACCACAGGCGCGGTGGCCACCTGCTCGTCGTGGTCATAGCGCACCGGCAATGCCACACCGTTGCCTTGCAAACTCACCTCGCCCTGGTACAGGCCCGCGACAGTGCCTGCACGCACCGGCAATGTGACCGCCGGCGAACGCAGAGTCAGGGTGATGCGCTGCCCTTCGCCCATCGGTTCAGCCTGAGCATCATTGATAAAGCCGAAATAGAAACCGGGGTATGGCAACGCCAGTTGCAGTTGTGCGTCTTCCGGCAGCAGGGCCGGGTTACCACCGGCATCGACGGCCTCAATGGACAGGGCCATATGCTCTCCTGCCTGTACGGCAGGGATATGCGCCACATTCACCGCAGCCAGCGCACCCGCATCGACACGCAGACGCAAAATGTTGCGTACGGCGAAACCACGTACGGAGGCCTGCAAATCGTAAATGCCGGTGCGCAATGCGGTATCCAGCGTCCAGTCCGCCAGGCCACCCAGGCCCGTGCTCACGCTGCCCTGTTGCACGGTCTGGCCATCGCGCAGCAATTGCCAGTCAACAGTCTGCGCTGCCACAGGCCGCGCGGCGCTGTCGATCACCCGCACCTGATAGCGGGCTGGTGCACCGGCACGGAACACGCGTGGGTTAAGCGAACCATCGCCGTCATCGAACTGCAGCGCGTTCGGGAAGCGCGACATCTGCACGCTGTAAGGGGCCGACAGCCCTTGCTGGCCAAGATGATCCGTGTAGCGCACGCGGAAACTGAAACGGTCGTCCGGCAGGTCAGCGTCTGGCAGACGCACGGTCATCGACAGCGTGCCTTTGCCCGCCGAGAGGGTTCTTGAGGCAAGCACCGCATTCTGTTCGGACAACAACACGATTTCCGCCGCGTCCTGCCCTTCATCCACGGCCAGCAGGTTGCTCAGGCTGACGGTGTGGGTGCTGCCGTAGAAATTGCTGTCAGGCTGGCTGAGCATCAGCGCGTCCATCTGTGGTGCGCGGTCGGGCTGTACGCTAATGCTCTGCTGCAGCTGGCCGACCTGACCCAGATCATCCTGCGCCTCGATCAGCAACGTCGCCGTCGTCACCTCGGCAATACGGCCCGCGCGGCGATCACGGCCGTTGAAGGCCAGCTCGCCCGAGCTGCGGGTGTAGCCGCTGAATTCACGCGCACCCAGTGCGAAGCTGTCCCAGCTCACACGCACCTGTCGCAGCGCCACGTCGTCCTGCGCTGACACGATCAGCTTCAGCGGCCCCTGCTCCAGTACGGACACAGGCGGTTGCACCAGCGCCGGCACGGGACGGGTATCTTCCACCACTTGCAGGCTGAAGTTCGCCTGCGCCGGGTTGCCGGCGCGGTCGGTCACTTCGACGCTGTAATCCAGTACGTCATTCCGCAGCGCCGTGCGTTCGGTAAAGACCAGGTCACCGTCGCTGAACAGGGCGGCGACAATGGTGCCGTTACGACGCAGCAGAGCCCGATCCACGCCGCTGCCCGGGTCGCTGACCGGCACGCGCAGTGTGAAAGGATGTTTTTCCACCACACGGCCCGGCGATACCAGCAGATGATCCTCGTCGATGCCAACGCCGCCGATCAGCGGTGCATCGGCATCCAGCACGCGATGAATCGCCACCGGTGCCGATTCGGTGGTATTGCCGAACATGTCGATGGCGCGCACTTTCAGCCAGCGGCCGTTGTAGCTTTCATCGTAGTCGCGGCGGATCACATACTGCGGGCCGTAGTGTTTGCCGTCGATCTGATAGGCACCAAACGCATCGGTGGTTTCGGAAAGATAAAACTCCACCTGCTCCACCGGCAGGCTGCTGTCGAGCACATCGGCGCGCACTTCCAGCGGCTTAGGCAGATGGCTGACACCACCGGCGGTGGGTTCGGTGATGACGACACGGAAACCGTTGACCGGCAGATCTTCACCCTGCAACAGCACCTGGCGCGGCACAGAGCGCACCACCGTGCCGTCGGCGCGGCTGGCTTCGGCAATCACCGAGAACGGCTGGCCGTTGCGCAGGAAGCCCGGCACCGGCACCTGGTCATCGAACGGCGCTTCGTGCCGTGCAGCAACGACGCGGTTGTTGACCAGATAGCGCACGCTGTCGAGTGCAAAGGTATCGGTCAGGCTCAGGCTCAGTTCGCCGCCCTGACTGAACACCACGCCCGGCGCGGGCAGCAACGGCGCGGCCACGCCACCGGCGTCTGCCAGATTGACGGCATACAGACGCACGCCGCCGCCCTGCAACGTCACCAGCAGGCGATCACCACTGCTGGCCAGTGAACGGGCGCGTGCCGGCAATGGCAGAGACGACACGTCGTCCTGACTCAGCGTAAACGGATTGAGTGCTATCAAGCGGTTGTCACTGCCATCGCGCAGCGCGACCCACAGGCGGCCGTGCATCACCGTCAGTGCGTCCACCGTGCCGGCCAGTGGCACCAGCGTATCCTGCAGGGAGCCGGTATCCAGGCGATGCAATTGATCATCCGCAGTGAAGAACAGGTGGTCGCCGCTGGTGACCAGGTTCGCCAACTGTGCCGCACCACCGTCCAGCACATCGGTGCGGCGGATGTCGTGCACCTGCAAGGGCAACGCCAGCCCGCTGAGACGGAACAGACGCCGGCTGGCGGTGGCGACATACAACACGTCACCGTGGCTGCTCAGTGACACGATATTGTCGCCCGGCAGGACGGTGAACACCGTCTGTTCGTTCAGGTCTGCGGGATCGTGGATCAGCAGGCTGTCACCGGCCACCGCGATCAGGAAATGCCCGGTACTGTGCAGCAGCGACGGCAGACGTCCGGCATGGCTGACCGTCTGCGCCGGTGTGTTGCCTCCCGGCAGGTAGCGGTGCAGTAATCCGGTATCCCGTTCGAGCACATAATCCTGTGTGGCCGAGAACGCCACGTTGTCCACCAGCGTGGTGAACGGCGCGCCAAGCTGGCGCAACGCCCAGCCGCTGTCGGTCTCCGCCGACGGTTGCACATAACCCGCGCCAGCCAGTGCGCCGGCCAGCATGAATTCACCGTCGCGGGCCGCCGAGGCAACCACGGTGTCCAATGCTGTCATGTCTGCCAGCAGCACCGGCGCGCCGCTCTGTTGCCAGCGGTACACACGACCGCCGCTGTACAGCCGGTCACCCTGCATGACCAGCGTACTGCCCAATGCCGGCAGGCTGTAATCGCCCAGCGACTGCAACGTGCCGGCTGTGCCGGCGTCGAAAACGGCGAGCGTGCGGCCATCGGTCAGGGCCGCCAGCACATCGGTACCGGCCACGGCCAACGCCGCGATGGGACGCGTCGCCGGCAGGCGGAAGGCGCCGCGACGATCAAGGCGTGTCAGGCCGCCCCGGTCATCGGCGATCACCAGCGCCTCACCAACGCGGGCCAGTGCCACACCCCCTGCCAGGACGTGCAATGTGTTTACCGTCCATTGCGATCCGTCGCGGGTGATGCGGTGCAGCCCGCTGTCGTCGAGCACCAGCAGGCCCTGTGCATCCGCGCGCAACGCCACGATCTGTTCTGCACCCAGCAACTGGCGCAGGCGCGTCTCGGCCAGCGGTTGCGGTGTCAGCGTGTTGCCGCTGACGCGGAACACACGGATACCGTCCGCCAGCTGCACAAACAGCCACTCACCGTAGCGGGTGATGCTTTGAATATCGTCCGCCAGCGGGTGCGTTGCCACCGAGGCGAAACTCTCGCCCGGGTCGAGCACATGGAAGCCCTGTCCCGCCACACTGACCAGCAGGCGGTCACCCAGGCTGACCAGTGACGTCAGCGGCGCGTCAAAGCGGCGCAGCACTGTGCCCTGGCGATCCAGCAGGTCACGGTCATTGGCCACCCACAGACGATCCACATCCGGCAACAGATGATCTGCGGCCAGCGTACCGTCGGGCTGCCAGTCGTAGCCGGGCAGAACGTTAATAGCGCGCTGCACCTGACTGTGATTGCCCTGGCCGTCCTCCGCGCTGGCCGTAACGCGCAGGCGGCTGCCGGCCGCCGGTGCCTGCAGCGACACATTCTGCGTGCCGCGCGCCAGCGTGTTGTCCGAGGCGTCACGGATCACCACCTGTGTGCTGCCTGCCGGCAGCGGCTCGGCCAGGCCGGCGCTGAATTGTGCGCCGGCACGCACCAGCAACGGCGCCTGCAACACGGGTTGAGCGATGCCACGTACCGGCAGCACGGTCAGCCCCACGGTGGTTTCCTGCCAGGCGTGCGCCTCGCCAAAATAACCGCGCAGCCGCAGCGTAAACACTTCACGCTGGTTCACCGCCGGCAACAGCCATGCCAAGCGGCCCGCCGCATTGGCCAGACGTGTGTTTTGAATCAGGTTGCCATTGAAATCCAGCAGGCTGATCTCGACGTGCTTCAGAGTGCGCGCCAACGCATCGCTGACGCGATATTCGATCGGCACCGCGTCGCCAGAACGGAAACTGCTGTTATTGGCCGGGCTGAGCAGCGTGGCCTGGATGCCGTCGCCGCTGACATCACCCGTGGCCACGGTATGCGTCGCCACCGTGGCGTCTTCGACGCGGAAAGTCACCACGCCGCTGGCCGGCGTCGAGGCCGCGCGCGCCCACTGCCACGCGCGCGCCTCACCGTCGGCATTTTCGAACAGCGCCATGCGCGTCACGCCAGCGAGGACGTCTTCAGCCTGCCAGGTCGCCGAGGCGGCCTGGGCAGGCGCACTCAACGGAATCTGTACCGGCATGTCTGCCGACAGCGCCAACACAGTACCCGACGCCGGCATCGCCTGCCCGGTGGTCGGTGTCACCGCAGCGGGTACCGTCAGTGACAAGCTGTCGCTGCGCCCGGATTGTTGCAGCGTCAGCGTCAAGGATTCACCCTCGCTGAGGTCAGCGGCATCCAGCCACCAGACATACGTCATGTCGTCCGCAGTGCGTTCGAGGCGTTGCAGACGCGCCGGCACAATCCCGCCATCAGTGCGCGTAAAGACGGCCTCTGCACGCCGCGCATCCAGACCACTGATCTGCACGTGTACGCCCGTCGCTGACGCGACGACATCCAGTAGCGGTGCCGGGGCTGCCAACTGACGATCCACTGCGCGCGCCACCAGCGTTGTGTCACCGCCGGCATCCGTCTGTGGCTGTATCCAGGCACTGGCACTCGACACGCCCGGTGCGCCGTTGTCCGGCAACAGGCCAACGACTTCGCCCTGCTCCAGCAGTGTCCATTCACGTTGCGCACCACTGCCGGTCAACACACGGAGCAGACTGCCGTCTGCGAGGACCTGCTGTACCGGCGCAAGCATCGTCAGGGCATCACCCGCGGCCCAGCCGGCGCCCGCCGGCAACGTGCGCAGCAGCACCAGGGTCTGCCCCTGCCAGGCCCAGAGCACATCCTGCTGCACCGCCAGGCCATCAAAGCGGTCCACACCAAACGCCACGGCGGCATGTTCAGCGACGCTGACCAGCGTCGGCGCCTGGCCGATATCCAGCGCGATCTCGGTAATGCCACTGTCGGTCAGCACCAGCAGATGATCCTGGCGCGTGACGGCGTCGCGGATCGTTTCGCGCAGTGCAAGGCCAGCCACCGGGATGCCCTCACCCGACCCATTGAAGATCAGCAATTCCACCGCCTGCCGCAGGCTGACCCAGAGCATATTGCCGTGCGCCGCCAGCACCTCACCGGCCAGCGGTTGCCGGCCTGCGTCGAGCCACTGTGTGCCCTGATTGAGATAACGCTGCACATAGCGTTGCGCCTGCAACTCGATCTCTGCGTACAGCGCGTTGCCACCGGCGTGGAGGCTGATGAGTTCCGCGCCATCCGGCAGGCGGCCTACCAATGCTGTCGCCGCATAAAGGGCCACGCCCTGGGCATCGCGCACTGCCCAGACCGTACCCGTGGCGGGTGCGTGCACCAGCGTCTGCAATGTTTCGCCCGGCTGGCTCTGCCAGAGTGTCTGTTGCTCGCCGGTGAAGAAGGGCAGCTTGTGCAGCGTGCGGCTGTCGGTGACGCTGTTGTCGGAGCGATCCCGCAGTGTTGCGTCAATGCGCAGTTGTTCGCCCTGTGCCGTCACCGGCTGCCAGCTGTCGAGCCCGGCCATGGGAAGCGACACGGGTGCTGCGTCGTCGGGGTCGTGGTAATCCAGCGTCGACGCCGCACTGAAATCCACCATGTCCAGCGGTGCATCGGCGCGCAGACGCAGACCGGTGCCGGCCAGCACACGCTGCGATGGCGTCACCTGCCATTCGGGGACATGGCTCAGGCCATCGTCGGCGCGCACGTTGAGGAAGGCATAGCCTTTCAGGGAGCCGGACTGTACGCGCGCGATCACGACGATGTCTTCGCCGGTGCGCGGCAGGCGCAGTGTGACGAAGCGGCGCTCATCGTCTTCCGGCGCGCGCGTGACGGCGACGCAGTCTTCCGGCGCGGAGAGTTCACCGCCCACATCCAGGCACAGTTGTGCCGAGGTGACCTGGCGCAGGGCCAGTTCAAAGGTCACCGCTTCGTTTTCATAGAAAGTGTCACCGTTGCGCGGTGCAAGAATGGCCACTTCCGGCGCGCCTTCGCTGGGGTCGTAGGCACGCAGCGTGATGCCGTCCGTGGTGACATTGCCGTTCGGGTCGCTGGCGCGTACGGCAATCTGTACCTGCGGGACCACGCCTTCGGCGAACTCATCGGCGCTGACGGTGAAGCTGTAGCGGCGCGGATCATCCAGCGTCATCCAGGCGCCGCCATCGCGGCGCACGTCCACCTGCTCGATGCCGTACTTGTCGAACGCCTGGATCAGCACATCAGTGCGTTCATCAAAGGCGATGAAATCACCGTCCTGCGGCGACACGATCGACAGCGTCGGTGGCGTGCGGTCACGGTAGAGGGTGTAACCCGCCGTCATGCGTTTTTCGCCGCTGAAGCCAAAGGTGGCATCCAGGTAGACCGGCACCTGGATATCCGTCTGCCCGGCCAGCTCCGGTGCGATGTCCCGGATCTTCGGATTGAGGAAACTGCGGCTGCCGGTCACGCTCTGTCCGTCGGCAGCGAGCATCAGCCCTTCCATGGCATTCATCGGCGCCACGGAGGCCAGGTCGGTGACGCGCATCTGCAAGCTCTTGAGCATGTCCACATCGCCGCTGATGCGGTAATGCAGCACGGTGCGCACCGCTTCTTCCGGCTCGTCCGGGTCGGTGTGGAAGGCCGCCAGTTCAATCTGCGGGTCGCGCAGCAGGGCTTCAAAGCTACCGCGTGCGATATTGCCCTGCGTATCATGGCTCTCGGCCACCAGCTCAAAGCGCTGGAAATCTTCCAGGATGCGCTGGGCGAGCCGCCCGTCATTGCCGGTGCCCACATAGCCACTGCTGTACTGACCGGGGTAATGGCTGGAGAGGCGAGAACGGTGCTGCACCTGGCCGCCGTAGTTGTCTTCGGCGAGTAATTGCAGGCCGTACTCGCGACCACGGGTCAGTGCCACCGCCAGCGTGACGGGAGTAGCCGGTACGCTGCGACCGCTTTCGCTGATGATCTGCAAACGCAGATTGCGCGGTGCCAGCGTATCGTTGGCGACAAAACGGAAACGCGCCTCGCCGGCCACCGGCGACTGCGTAAAGGCAGGATCGGCCAGCGGTGTGGAACCCGTGCCGCCATGGTATTTGCCAGTGGCGGCATTGCCGGCGGTATCGGCGATATCGGTCAGGCTGAAATCGTAGTAGGCGTTATGCGACAGCGTGTGACCATCGCGCAGACGCAATTGCCAGCGTGCCGGGGAAAGCTGTTGCAGCGTGAACTCGCTGCTGACGTCCTGGGCAGGCTGGCCGCTGTAATCCAGCGGCGTCCGCAGCACGCTGAAACCACCCACCGAGATGGCCTCATTGGCGAGCAGTTCCAGCGGTGTCATATAGGCCGGGCGCTGCGCCAGCGTGACCTCCGGCAAGGTATCATCGACCACCGTCAGCCACTGCGCCTCGCTGGCCAGCAGGAATTCATCGGTGGCCTCGCGAATCACCACAAGCTGCAATGTTTCACCGGGCACACCGCCCTGCGTTTGCAGACGCAATTGCGTGCTGCCCGCCGGGCGGCTGAACGTGACGCGATTGCTGTCTGCCGGCTGCTCCTGTTGTGCCGTGCGCAGCAGGTGGACGCGCAGATCACCTTCAAAACCGGCACCCGTCACGGTGATATCGGTAGCGCGTGTATCACTGACGGTATTGGCCGGTGTTTTTGCACTGCTGATGTCATCCATGCGCAGCGCCTGGGTCACGATGAGCGAGCCGGGCATCACCCGTGCATCGCCATCGGCCAGCGTCGCCACCACGGTATGCAGGCCGGGTTCAGACAGCGTCACGGTGAGTTGCAGCAGGTTGCCATCGGCGTTGACTTGCCAGTCCGATGGCGCGAACAGATCGTTGCCGATGCGCAGCGCCGTCACGTTGTCCAGATGCTGGCCACTCAGCACCAGCGTCACCGGGCGCCCGGTGATGGTGCTGGCCGGTGTGAGGCCGGTCAGTTGCGGCGTGTCGAAACCAAACAGCGGTGCGGCATCCAGATGCCAGGGCATATCGAACTGCACCGCCCCGCCGGCAATGGACAACAGCGGTGTGTCACTGAGCGCGATCCGGTAACGCTCGCCCTGCTGGTAATTGTCGCCGTGCAGGGTAAAGCGCAGGCTGTCGCCCAGGTTACGTTGATAGCCCATGATCGGTACGGCGGCATCGGTAGCGCTGACATCCAGCCCCACTGCATGCCAGCTTTCGGTGCGGCCGGTCTTGTTCGCAAACAGTTCCTGACGCGGGCCATCGATGGGTGACGGGCCTACCCGCCAGAGGTTGTCCAGCGGCACGGACGCCGCCCACAGGGCGTTGCCGCTGTGCCATTCCAGCCGGTCGCCGCGATAGCGCAGGCCGCCCTGCGGTTGCCAGCTGCCGCCACCAGTGGCGCGCACACTGGCGACATAAGCGCTGCGCAATACATAGTTGCCCGCGTGCGGCCCGATATCGTACAGCGCAATACGACGGTTACTGGCACCGCTCTGT
This sequence comes from Isoalcanivorax pacificus W11-5, assembly GCF_000299335.2. NCBI lineage: Bacteria > Pseudomonadati > Pseudomonadota > Gammaproteobacteria > Oceanospirillales > Alcanivoracaceae > Isoalcanivorax > Isoalcanivorax pacificus. Next base: position 2,512,205 of record NZ_CP004387.1, read on the forward strand.
GTCAGCACCGCAAGCAGTTCGCCGTTCAGTGCCGCATCCTGCAGGCCCGGCAGGCTGGCAATGCCCAGCCCGGCGCGCAGGTCCGAGGCCGGGAAATGGGTATCGAACACTTCCAGTTCGCCGGCACCGATCACCAGCAGGCGCTCGTCGCGCCATTGCAGGCGTGCCGGGTTCAGCATCAGCAGCGGGTAGCTTTCGGCCACGGCATCCGGGTCGGCCAACAGACGGTATTCCACCCGGTCGGCAAACAGCAGGTAGACACCGCGCGCGGTCAGCACAGCATCGCGCAGGCCCGGCGCATCGTGCGGCGCCAGCGCAAACGGCGCCAAAGTGCCAAGCAGGAAGTGCTGCGCGTCACGCAGCAGCATCACATTGCCGTGCAGCAACGGCGTACTGAGCGCGCGTTGCTCGGGATTGTCCCACTGGTGACGCAGGCGCGGCATCAGCGGGTTGCTCAGATCGTGGACGAACAGGCGACCGGCACTGGTCAGCGCCAGCGCATTGGCGCCCTGAAGCGCCAGCGCTGAAATTTGTTCGTTGGCGCGCAGCTGGCTGCCCAGATCAACTTGCGAAATCAGTTGCGGCAAGGCGGCACCGTTGCCCGCATACAGGCCCCAGCCTGTCGGCTGGGCCAGCGCGATGCGGTCTTCGTCGCGGACGCTCAGGCGGCCATCGAGTTGCGCACTCGCGATGAAATCAATCGCCAACTGCTCGCTGGTCACCGCGTCGGTGCGATCCGGCTGGTTGTAGAGCGTGACCGGTACCGGGCCGATCTGGTTATCCGGCAGGCGGAACACCAGGCGATCATGACGCACCCGTTGCAGTTCACGTGCCGGCGCGCCCGCCACCAGTACGCGGGTGCTGTCGGCAATGCCCTGCCCCTGCACGGCGATCAGGCGGCTGTCGCCAAAGCCGAAGCGCACCAGGGCCGGGTCCAGGGTCCGGGCCACGGGATCGAACGCACCGATGGCTTCGATACTCGGGTCGGTCACGTAAGTGATGGTCGCCGTTACGGTGGTGGTCAGGCCGCCGTTGATGATCTGTATCGCCACCGGGAGGTTGCTGCCGGGTGCGCCGGCCAGTGCCGGCAGGCGGAAGCGGATTTCATTGGCAGTCAGCAACAGGAAATCGTCGCTGGTGAGTACGATATCGCCGATGCGAATGACGGTGTCGCTGTCGAAGCCACTGCCGAAGAGAGAGATTTCCTCCCCACCGCGCCAACTGCCGCTGTCCAGGTCAATGCTGTCGAACACCGGACGCTGCCCTGCCGCAGCGACAAACCGGAAACTGTATTCATGCTCCAGCGTCGCCCCGTGCAGATCACGGGTACCGGCGCTCAGACGGACGTGGTAACGCTGTCCTGTCTGGAACGGCTGCGCGGGACGGAAGACCAGACGGCTGCCTTCGCCCGTCACTTCGTGCGACAGGGCGCCGGACACTGGCGCGCCATTATGCAGCACGTCCAGCAATGGCGGTGCACCGGCGCTGAACTGTGACGGATCAAGCAGGCGGTTGAACGACACGCTGACGGGCTCGGCGGCCGGGTGCGCGGCTTCTGCGTCCGGGGTGTGTGACATCACCACCAGCAAGCTGTTTTCCAGTGCACTGACGCTGCCACCCAGTTGCTGTACAGCTTGCAGGTCACTGACCGGATTTTCGCCCGGTGCGCCGTTGATGTAAGGGAACGCCGCGCCAATGTAGACCGCACGTGCCGTCACATGCAGGCTGTTGACGTCGCCGGTCACGGCAAAATAATGCCGCAGCGGCGGTGCGTCGCTGAAGCGGTGCGCGAGCCAGTCGCTGATATCGTACAGTTGCAGGTCGCCCTGCCCTGCCACCACGTGCAGCGTCTGGCCCACCAGGGTCATGCGGCCGGCACTCAGCGCGCCGTTGCGCAGCAGATAGGTCAGTGGCCGTTCGGCGGCGAAGCGGGCGCCGCCCTGACCATCGAGTTCATAGGCCACCACTGAACCACGTTCGCCGGTGGACACCAGCACGGTCTCGCCGTGCACGAGCAGGTCACGCGGACGGAAGCGTGTGCCACCGGCATCAACCGTCGGTACATCCGCGACCAGATCGTAACGACCACTGAGCAGTTCCACCGCCGCCACGCGGCGACCGATTTCCATGCTGAACCAGAGACGATCGTTGGCGAGCACCAGCCGGTCCGGTGTGCCGCCCAGGGCCAACCGGTCGATATGTTTCAGTATGCGCAGTTGCCCGAATTCGTCACGGCGCAATACATGAATGCCGATGCTGCTGGCCGTGTACACCAGGCCATTGTCTGCCACCACGGCACGCAGGCGTGCATCCAGCGTCTGCCCGCCGACGATTTCATTCAGCGGCACTTCGCTGATCAGGATCGGGTCGCTCGGCACCGTCACATCGAAGTGGAACACGCGGTTGCCGCCGACCACATACAGATCGCTGCCATCGCGGGCGATATCCACAAAGCCGTTGGTCTCGGGCAGGCCACCGTGCACTTCGTGGAAGTACGGCACAGTCTCGTCCGCCAGCGCCTTTTCCAGTACCTGCGGGCGCACGGCATCGGCAGTGTCTACCACGATCAGCCGCGCCACCGCGCTGTTCAAGCGCCGCAGTACGCGGCCGTCCTGATCCTCGATGTCATAACTGCCGCCGGTCACGGCGTAGATCAGTTGTTCGCCGGCAGCGATGGCCGCCACCGGGCTGGGCCGGTCGTCCGGCAGGGCCGTCGTGCCCGTGGCACTGCCGGCATAGAAATAATCCTGCGGCGAGTAAGCACGCTCGTCATCAAAGAACGCGCTTTCCACTGCCACCTGCGCATAACCGAAGGCGCCGCCAGGCACCCGCACGCGCAGGCGATTCGCCGACAGCAGTTCCAGATTGCCGGCCTGTCGACCGCCCACGGTCACCACCACGCCGGAATGGAAACCCCGGCCCACAATCTCCAGCCAGTTGCCGCCTTTGGGCGGGCCGGTGTGCGGATTGATGCTGACAATTTCCAGGCGCGGCACGATCACCAGCGCGCCGTCGAGCCGCGCGTGCAGGGTGTCGCGTCGCACGGTGACCGTGGCCGCCAGCGATTGCGCGCCCAGATGCAATGGCGGCAGTTCCAGTTCGATCTGACTGTCGCTGACCTGGACAATGGCCTCGGCACCCAGCTGGGTCTGGCCGACCTGCACCGACAGCGCCGCAGCGTTATGGCCGAAGCCGCTGCCGTGAATGACGACGCGCTCGCCGCCTTCGGCATGGACAAATGGCCGGTCGGACGCTGCGTTGGCAACACGTTCGATATGCAGCGGCATGGCATCGCGGTACGGGAAGCTGAAACTCACCGGCTGTTGTAACAGGCGACCATCCAGCGAACGCAGGGTGTCGTTGACCGCCACATGCAGGGTGGTGTCACCGGAAAGATGCGGGATCAGTTCGATGTAGCCACCACGCAGCGTATTGACCGCTTCAAGCGTCACACTGCCCGACACATCCTGGCCCTGATCATCACTGAGATTGACCGCCGAGGCAGCGATGTCGGTATTGATCAGATCGGAGAAACGAATCCGTACCGGCTGCCCCTGGCCCAGCACACTGCCGTCCGCCGGCGTGACGCCGCTGACAGACAGGTTCGGCTGACGTGTGGTCTGCAGGCCACGATTACCGCCGACCAGAATGCTGCCGTCCATACGCGTCAACACACCGCTGCCGTCCGTGATATCGGACCAGTAATCCGCTTCCCAGCGTTCGTCGTCCTGCTGCCAGCCGTAACTGGTCAGGCGGCCATCGCTGGACACCAGCACCTGACCATGCTGCACCAGCAGGCCCGGCAACTGTTCGCCCACCGAGCTTTGTGCCAACGGTTGTACTGTCATCGACGCCAGATCGGTGACATCGGGCACAGTGGCCAGCGCCAGCGATTGATCGTTACCCGTGCCCCGCACCAGCAGCACATACAGCGTATCGCCCAGCCAGGCCACATCCACGGGCTGCCCGGCCCGCTCGCCTTCGGCGAAGGCAATCGGCGTCACGCCCGTCGGCGAAGCCAGATAATCAGACGCGGTATCGATAATGCGCACGAAACCGGTGCCCAGGTCCGACGCCGCTGCCATGGCCAGCCAGCCACGGCCTGCATTGTGGTCTACATCGGTGACGCGATAACCGGGGACGGCTTCCGTGCGCACCAGCAAGGGCTGCGCCGGATCGCTGACGGCAATCTGCAACAGCCCCTGCTCAGAGGCCGCAGCCCAGAGCACGTTGCCGCTGAGTGCCAGACCCGTCACGCCGCCTTCGGTCGCCAGTTGCGCGAGCCGCACCGGCCGCTCGCTGAGGGTGACATCATAAATTTCGACACCGGCTTCCATCAGGAAGCGGTTGTTGGCACCGGGCGGCTGCCCGTCCGCCACACCGACATACAGCAGATGCTGGTCATTGAGCGCGGCGCCCAGCGTCATCGGTGGATAATTCGGCAGGTCGAGCGGGCGCCCCGCCGGCAGTTGATAGGAGAAATCGCCAACGTACAGTTCACGTTCGCCACTGCGCAGGAACACGGCAAACACATCCGGCGTTACCACGCCGGGCAACCAGAAGGTGAAGCGGCGCAGGTCCACCACGTCATCGTGCAGATCGACGATTTCCGCGCCTTCCGGGGTGAACAACGTACTGAGCTCCAGATCACTGGTGCGCGAACGCAACACCACGCGGCTGCCTGGCAGAATCACATCGCGGCCAGCCTGGATGCTGACCAGATAGCCGCCGGCGGTATCAGCGCTGTCCGGTGACAGGGTCAGGTCCACACCCTGCGGCGTGTCGCCCAGCACGATGGCGCCGGGGGCGTGAGCCACCAGTTCGCCGTCGGCGACGGTAAGGTGGTGCATGCCCGGGTTCAGCGGCAGCATATCCAGCGCACCGGCGGGAATCTGCAATGTCTGCTCGTCCTGGTACAGGCTGCTGACCGGCATGCCGTTGACACGCACCGAGGCACTGGCAGAGAAGCCGTCGCCATGAATCAGGACCGCGCTGTCATCGCCCCGATGGCGCACGCCGCCGGTCACGTCATGCACCTCAGGTTGTGATTGCGTTTCACTGGCCACGCGAAATTCGGTGCTGAACGGCAGCCACAGGTCGCCACCACGCAGATTACGAAGTTGATGTACTTCCAGGCGGTAGCGCTCGCCCGCCTGCCGTGCGAAATCCAGGGTCACCGACAGCACGCCGGTACTTTGTTCGTCGGCAGCGCTGTCAATAATCTGCAGCGGTACGGCTTCACCGGTCGTGACGTTCACCAGCGATAACGCATCCGCTTCCTGCAGCGACGCCAGCTCGACAGCTTCATTGAAATCGAGCGTCAAGGGTGCCTGGAAAGCCAACACCTCAAGATCGTCGGTGCCGGCATAGCGCGCGGCGGTATCCAGCACGCTCGCCGCGGTGACAAAGGCACCAGGCAGTTCAAAGGCACGTATGCCTTCGGTGCCGGAAGCCACGATCAGCCGGTCGCGGAATATCGCGACCTGCTCGGCACGTTCGACGTTACCGGCGGACAGCACTTTCGGTGCCATCGGGTCGCCAATATCCACCGCATACAGGCCGGTTTCGGAAGAGACCATCAGCAACTGGCCAAAACGGCGCAGCGCCAGGGCATTGCCCGTGGACGGTTGCTCTGCCGCAAAATCAACGCGCGCCCGTTCTTCGGTGCGGTCACGGTGCACGACTTGCAGCGATTCGCCCACCGCTGCGAAGACATAACGGCCATACAGCAGTGCGTCGTGCACCACACCATCGAACACCAGGCTCTGGCGCAGCAGCGGATCGTTAATATCCAGCAGTTGCACGGTGTTGCCGGATGAACCCTGGCCAAGCGTGGCGGATTCGAAGGTCCAGGGGCAGTCCGGTTGCGGGCCACGGCCGGTATTCATACTCCCCGCCACCAGCAGCCACTGGCCCTGGCGGCGCAAACGGTAGCCACTGGGCACGTCGTTCAGTTGGCCCATCAGCACCGGGTCTTCCGGCACCTGGAAGCCGTACATTTTAAGCGGCCGCGCTTCGGTGAATTGACCTGTGGAATGACCGCTGCACTCGCCAGGGTCAGCGTCACCGGGATCAAGACTGAATGACGCGGCGTACAATGCATCACCGTTTTTCAGCATCGCGGCCACACCGTTGCCGCTTTCGGAGAATAACTGGCTGGTCAGTTGTACGCCGTTGAGGTCATCGGCATTGAAACGCGCCACGCCGCCTGCGCCACTGGCCAGATACAGCCGTTGCCGTGTCACACCCTGCTCAATTTCTTCCAGCCACTGCAATTGCACGGAGTCGGTGCTGGTGACGTAGCGTGTGCCGGAGCTGCGTTCGTACAGGGCGATTTCTTCTTCGCTGCGATGTTCTTCGCAATCGCCCGGTGTCAGGAAGCAATCCAGGCTCGGCGCCAGTTGGCCGGCCGTCAGCCAGCGGGCCATTTCTGCGTAAGGCCGCCCGGTGGCCGCGACAGAGGAGACACCTCCAGCCAGCGGCAGACGGTCGCGGCGCTGGACATCGAACGTCGCCAGCCGATAGGCATCAGGCACTTCGGCCCCGAGGACGTTGACAATATTCGGTTCGCTGTACGGGAACAGGCCGGTGGTCGTCACCGCCACGCCGCTGGCCGGGTCCAGGTGAATATCAGTCGGGTAGATACGCGACGGCTGGCTGTGCGCCAGTTGCCGCAGGCCGTAGCCCCAGGCATCCGCCAGCACGGCGCTTTGGCCGTTGCGATGCTGGACACGGATATCGGTACGGCCCGGCGCGCCCGCCGGCACCGTGATCAGCATGCGGTCATGCGCCGGCACCTGCACTGCCCGCGCCGGCACACCGCCGATGCTGACCTGCATGCCATCGACCACAGAGTTGCCCGGCTCGAACCCTTCGCCCGTCAGTGTGATGACATCGCCACCGGACAACTGCCCCCAGCGCGGTGTGGCCGCCTGCAAGACCAGCCGCGCATCGACCGTGACAGCGCCGGCACGCGTGGCGTATTCGGGAATATCCGTGCGCAATGCACGCAGTGTGAGGTCGTACTGCCCTGCCACCGGCAGAGGCGGCGTATCCGCCGTGTAGATCACCGCACGCGGATCGTCATCGCTGACGGCCACGCTGCGCAGGGTCAGCGGCAGGCTGCCCAGCCAGAGGCTGACATCATCGAGGTCACGCGGCCCTCCGCGAACACTGATAAACAGGCGGGCGCTCTCGCCGACGAGTACCCGACGAGGCAGCACAGTCTCCACGCTCAGCGTGTCGATGCTGCCGCCACGCCAGATAAAGTCACGGTGTTGTGTGCGCGGTAAACGATACAGCACCAGCGGCGGCTGGCCGGCGATCTGTTTCACCGAGGCCAGATCCTGTTCCACGGTCAGGCGCAGTGATTCACCGCGCGCCAGGGTGTGCGGTGCCGTCAGCGTCACGAGCAGATCGTTGTTTTCGGTGCGCACCTGATGGGCAACCGGCTCGCCCGCTGCGTTACGCAACAGCACCTTGTCGAGATTGGGCGCGTAGTCGCTGATGGCCTTGTTGAAGCGCAGGCGAATCAGCACGCTGCCGTCCGGCTGGCGATCCAGAATACCGTTGCCCGGTTCAGCGCTGATCAGTTTGAGCATCACGTCGTTGAGCACAGACGTCATCTCGACACCGCCCAGCAATACGCCGTACGGTGTGGCGGTGACCACCCACGGCGCCTTGCCGCCCCCCATCTGGCCGTGCAATCGCAGCGGCGCCGCCGGGTCGGTAATGTCGAACGTGGACAGGCCATCCTGCGACGCCACGTACAGCACATGGCCAAACACACTGATGTCGCGCACATAGCCCAGGTCATTCAGGCGCGAGACGATCACCGGCTGTTGCGGGTTGCTCAGATCGACCAGCACCACACCACCGTCACCGGCGGCGACCACAGCAATGTGCCCGGCCGTGTCCACGGCGGTGCCGAGAATATCCAGCGCGCTGATCCATTGCAGGCCGCCGGCCGCATCATTGCGCAATACCTGGAAGCCCTTCGCGCCGGGTTGCTGTACCTGTTGCAGACGCTGTGTCGCGTGATCCAGCAGGCCGCCCACCACGACATAGTGACTGCCCTCGCCCGCCGCCGAAGGCAACGCGGCCACGTCCAGCGCCGGCACCTGGTGCGGCATGGCCAGGCTGGCCTGCAGGAAAGCGCGGGTATGCAGATAGGTATCGACCATGCCGATACCCGCCGTGCCGAGCGTCACCAGCGCCCGTTCGCCACTGGCCACCAGACCGCGCGCGCCGTCGCCGGGCAATGGCAACTCGCGGATCAGGGCGCTCTTGCTGATATCCAGCGCATCGACAGCAACGATAAACAGCGCCGACGATGCTTCGCCCTGCTGTTCGCGCCGTGCCGACACCAGAATGCGATCCGTACCACGCTCGAAGGACAGCGCCAGACGCTGGGCCTGCCAGCCGCCCGGCAGGCGAATACGTGACACAATGCGATCATCAATGTCGTTGCCATTTTCATCAATCATCGCCAGCAGATCGGCCGGCAACAACGGATCCTGTGCGCGGGCGGTCCAGGTCGAGGCGGCAATATTGATCAGATACACCATGTCACTGGTGGCGACGGCGGCCCAGGTGCCGGTGGGATCGAGCACCATGTCACGCACGGTGCCCTCATGGGGAATATTGGCCTGCGGCGGTTGACGGTATTCGAACGCCGCCGGCAGTGTCTCGCTCTGGCCGTCGTCCTGCGTCACCGTCACATCCACCGTGCCCAACGCGCCAGCGGGGGCGACCACGGACAGGGTACCTTCATCCACGATACGGACCTGATCCGGGCTGGCCTGGGCATTGCCGAAGAACACCTGCAGGCGTCCCACATCAGCACGGAAACCTCGGCCCTTGATGGTGACCTGTGTGCCGCCATCCACATTGCCTGTGGCCGGCGACAGCGATGACAGCACCAGCGGTTCCACGTACAGCACGCCACCGAGCAGCGTGTCGGAGGAACCGTCGCTGGTGACGACCTCCAGGGAGGCGCTGCCCGGCAGTCCCGGCGGTGCATCCACGTCGGCACGGAACAGGTCGTCCGGCAGGGGGGTCAGTGAGGTGAGTGGTGCATTGCGACCAGCCACCAGCACAGCGGGGTTCTCGCCAGGATGATGCAGCAGCAGGCTCAGCGGCCCGCCGTTGACTGAGACATAGGGTGTTTCCACGCTGACGATCTGTACCGCATCGCCACTGCGTTGCCCGGTGCGGAAGCGGGCGCTGTATTCAAACAACCCTTCGGTGCGACGCCCGGCGGCATCGCCACGCAGCATCACCCGGAATTCGCTTTGCGCGGCCAGCGGTTGCGCTGGTGCAATCAACACACGGCGCGGGTCGGTGCTGTCGAGGTGAATATCCGCCGCAACGGTTTCCCCTTCACTGCTGCCGTCTTCGTGCACCAATGCCACGTAGCGGGCCAGCCAGTCCGCTTCGCTCTGCGCCGAGGGCACCACCACCGGATGGGTAAAGCGCAGCTCTACCTGACTCTCCAGGCTGACGCCTTCGCTGTCCGGTTCCGGCGTCATCGCCACCAGATCCATCACCAGCGTGTCGGTAATGCGCAATGACTGTTCTGCGGTCAACAGCAGACCATCGTCGGTCAGCAGCACCGGCTCACGGCGCGGGTAACCCGTGAGCGCCGGTGACGCGCCGTAGCGATCAACAATGCCATTGCAATCGTAGGTCTTCATGGCGTCGAGCAACGCAGGATCGGTGCTGCGGCTGACATCCAGCAATTGGACGTAATACTCGACTTTTTGCCGCTCGCAACCATAACGCAGTTGCACAGCCACAAGGCTGTTGCCGGCGGCCATGCCGGAGACATCGCCCGGCAATTCAAAACCGGACGGCTGGTAGGCACCGATCATCGGCGGCAGACGTGGCTGGCGCTGATCATGCAGGGTCAGGGTGCTGCCTCGGGCATAGACCGTCACTGGACGCCAGCGCAGGTCGGCCTTGTGGCCCGCCGGCACGGATACGGCAGAGAGCTGCGGCGCACCCGGTTCCGACAGATCGAACACCACCCGATGGGCTCGGGTCGAGGTACCGCTTTCGACAACCAGATGCTGGCCTTCCAGATGGATTTGTACTGGCCGCAATGAGGTCGTCGCGCCGTTGATGACCGCACTGCGCAGCACCTGCACGATACCCGGACGCGTCGGGTTGGCGACATTGAGCAACGCCACACCGTCGCTCGCGGCAGCGATCAGTAACTGGCCGGACACCAGCAATTGTTGCGGCGCTTCGGCAAGTGGCAGCGGCAACGCGTAAAGCAGGTCACGGTCCAGCGATGGCGGCTGTTCTTCATCCGGATCGATGTCGGGCACGCGGGTTTCGCGTTCGTACACCAGCAGATGCGGCAGGCCCTCAAAGGGCACGTCGATGTAATCGAAGTCCAGCCCTTGCGCACTGACATACAACTGCGTGTCGCTCAGGGTCATGGCCACTGGCGTCAGCGCCTGGGGCAGATTCATGTAACCGAAGCCAAGCATCGGCGCGGCATCGTCGAGCTGGTCACGACGATAATGCACCAGGCTGATCCAGCCCGGTGGCTGGGTGGCAACGAACGCTTCCGGACTCAGCACGCCGCTGCCCGGTGTCCCGGAGGTATAGCGGCCACGACCCAGTACATAGATCAGTTGCAAGGCGTCATCGGCGGCCAGGTCCATGATGCGGCCTGGCGGCAACAGTGTGGCATCCGGCACGGCCGGCTCATCACCCGGCCCACCCGTGACAGGCGGTGCCGTTTCCAGTACCGACGCTGCTTCCAGCTTGCCGTAGAACAGCGCGCGCGGCAGCCAGTAGCGACGGCCCGCATCGTCCACGGCTTCCACATCCAGGAAACCCCGATAGGCCGTGCCGAAATCCGGCACCGTCCAGTTCATGCGCTCGGCACTGAGCAGTTGCAGGCGGTCACTGCCTGCTGAGGTGGTCTGTACCTGTTGTGGCTGCTCGCTCGGCCAGGCACGCAGCGATACCCCCGGATGGAATCCGAAACCGACCACATTGACGCGGTCACCCTCGCCGCTTTGCGAAACACTGACCACGCCCGGATCGACAAAACTCAGCCGCAGTTCATCTACATAACGGAAACCGGCCTGCACGGTATTGCGCAGCATGTCGTCGTTGATGACGGTGACGGCCGCCGGACCAGCATAATTCGGCGGCGTCACCACCACCAGGGCATCCAGCGCACCCTCGTCACCCGGGATCACACTTTCCAGGGCGGCTTCCTGCCCTGCGAACAGCACACGCGGCTGTGTGCCAAATGCGCGGCCACGCAATGTCACGCGTGTGCCGCCGCGCACATCGCCTTCTGCCGGGACGATATCGACGATATCCGGCTTGTCCGCATCACCCGCCGACGAGATATGGAAACTGAAACGGTAGGCACTGCTCATTCGCAGCATATCGCTGCCGAACGGTTGCAGCCCCGGCAGCACGGCCACCTGATAGGTTTCGCCAGCCTGCCAGCCGTCTTCCGGTGGCAGCAGTTCGATAAACCGGCGCGCGTCCTGCCCGTCGCGGGTGCCAAAGCGCACGCTGACCTGATCGGAAATGTCTTCCGGGAATTCGCCCTGCCCCCTGTACAGCCGCACGTTGTCTGCCAGCGACGTCGCCGGGTCCAGCACGGATGACAGCTCAATGCTGACCAGTGGCAGCGTTGACGGCACCTGCGTCTCGTCATGCACCGGCGTATGCCGCATCACGGTCAGTTCGGCCAGTTGCAAGCGCGCCACGCCGCCGCGCGCGGCGGCAATTTCCACTGCGCCGTTGGCCAGTGCCAGGTCACGGACACTGAAATCGAGCCAGCCTGCCTGGCGATGGGTAATGACCGGTACCGTGGCATCGCTGTCGGCGTTCTGTTCGCCCAGACGGATGATTTCCAGGCCGGATTGCGCCGGTTGGTCTTCCTGATCCGACAACTGCACGCTGGCGTAGGCCAGGTTGCCGGCCACCAGCACATCGACAATACCGTCGTAACGGTGGTCGGCCCGCGGGGGTGTCAGGCGGATAGTGCGCGCCATGTAGGGCTGCGGTGGATTGCGCACGTCGATCACATTCAGTTCTGCGGCAAGACCGTTAGCGCCAAGATTGGTGACATACAGATGATCACCGGCGAGTTGCAGGCGGTTGGCCACACCCAGCGTATCCAGCGTCGCCACAATCGGCAGTGCCGGGTCGCTGATATCGGCTACCACTACGCCCTGCTCGGACGCCGCGATAAACGCGTAACCGTCGCGGATCACGACATCGCGGGCATAGCCATCCGGTTTGATAAAGCCGATACGGTACGGCATCCCGAAGCGGCCGATATCCACCACCTGTACGCCGCCGTGGCCGTTGGCGACCAGTACCATATTGTCGGCGCGCGCAATACCGAGCACTTCCGGGAACGGCATGTCGACACGGCCGGCCAGCTGATACGGCAGGCCGAACTGACCTTCGCCATTGCGCGTGGTGAACAGCAGGAGTTCGCCACCGATGTTGTCCAGATACCGCGCCCCGGTATCCGGGTCCTGCGTGATCGTCTGCGCCAGAGCGTTGCTGAATGCGGATTCGTCTTCCGCCCGCACGACGCCGGTTTCCGGCAGGCCGGCCTTGGCGGCCAGCACCAGGGAGGCATCCGCGTGCAGGTCGGTAATGGCGCCGGCAAAGACTTCCGCGGCACCGTTGAGCAGCGACGAGAACAGGAATTCGTGGCCGTCACCGGCAGCGTCCACTACTGGCATGGCGTCAAGCATAAACAGGCCGGTGCGCATGGCAGGCCGCTGTGGATCACTGAACAGCGCGCGCACATCCGGCGCGCCAGTGACCGGATCGATCTGCGACGGGTCGAGCGTGTTCCAGGCGGCCAGCAGCGCACCAATATTGTCTTCGCCTTGGAATTGCGTCAGCGCAGAATAATAGACGGATTGCGCCTGTTGCCGCTGCGCGGCAGACACCGTCTCACCACTGTGCGCCGCCAGCACATGCCGGCGGCGGTCCAGCGCCAGGCCCACTTCGTGGCGGGTTTCACTGGTGCGGGTATGTGTGCTTGTCTGTACCTGCGTGACCACACGCAAGCGTTCATCCGGTTTCATCTCGCGGCGAAGCAAATTGCCGTTGGCCATTTCCGCGTGGTAGATGAAGTAATAGTTGTCCGGGTCACTGACCGGCCGCGTGTCACCCGGCAATCGGGTATCGTCGCGGTTCAGCACCAGCGAGGTTTCCGCCAGCGTTTGCCAGACGCCGCTGGCATCACGGAATTCGCGCACCCAGGCCTGGGTCACGGTGCGTTCCGTTTCGTCGCCCATGTCACTGATGGCCACCACCACGGACACAGGCTCACCGGCGGTCAGCACATCACCCTCCACCGGGCTGAGCGGCTCTATCACCGGCGCCACGGTATCCTCGACCACGCCGACCCGCACCACCTGGCTGGTACCTGTCTTGCCATGAATATCGTGGGCAATGGCCTGGAGTGTGACGCCCTTGCTGCCTTCCGGCGCATACAGTTGCGCCATGAAGATATTTTCCTGTGCACTGCCGCCGCCCTGGTCAGTCTGCGACTGCCATGCAGTATGCGCCGGTTCGTCGTTGACCAGGAAGACGACTTTTTCGATGCCTTCGGCACCCAGATCATCCGTCACACGCACGGCGACAGTAATGGGCTCGCCGCGAACCACGGCGGAGAGATCGTTGGCAGGCTGGATAATCTCCGCGCCCGGCGCCTGGTCCTCGACAATCCTCAGAGTGCGCGGCGCGGACATCAGCGACAGATTGCCGTCCACATCCTCGGCCGTGGCACGGAACGCAAACGTCTCGCCCACATGGCCCAGCGGCACCTGCAAGGAAAACTGATACGGCGCGGTGACATCCGTGCCCACCAGCACTGCCGGCGCCGAGGTATCACCCAGGCTGCGGTACAGCGATACACTGCCGAGGCCACTTTCCAGATCCTGCGCCTGCACATCGACAATGATGCGACGGCCTTCGGTGATCTGCGCCAGTGCCGCGCCCAGGGAGAACCCGCGATTGTCGAGAATATTGATTGCGGTGACATCCGGTGGCTGGTTGCGCAATACCGTAACCGGCACCGACGACACCGATTCGTTGCCGGCGCCATCGCGCGCGGTGATGCGCAAGCGCGCGGCCAGTTGCGTGACCTCGTCCGCCAACTCACCCAGATAGTCATCAAACCGTCGCAGCGTAAAGGCCGACTGATACGGTGGCGCGACGAACGCGACACTGGCAGCCACTTCGTCATCGGCCGCAGCACCATCACGGTTCACATCCATCAGCAGCTCTACCAATGTCGAGGTAACGCGCACATTGTCCTGCGCCGTAAACTGGAACGGCAATGGCCGCCCTTCCACTGCCGTGCCGGCACCCGCCGGCTGTTGCACCTGGATTTCCGGCGCCTCGGTGTCGGCGTCCACATGCACCACCACGGGCGACACGGCGTTCACCGTGCGTGCCTCAGCAGCCCGCTGTTCGGTGACGGCGGCGGACAGCACGATGTCCTTGCCCGCCTGGCCATAGGGCACGGTAATCAGGAATTCATACGGGTACTCGTAATCCACCAGCGTGCGTTCACCGGTGACCAGACCGGCCACCTGCAATGCCACGCGATCAACACCCACGTCATCAATAGCGTTGATTTCCACCACCAGCACTTCGCCTTCGGTGACGCTGCTCTGGTTTGCCGGTGAGGCGATGACCACCACCGGCGGCTCATCGCCGACCACTTCCACCATCAGAGTTTCGGTGGCGCGATGATTGTCCAGATCGCCATAGGCGGCGCCATAGCTGTCGATGGCTTCGACCTGTAGCGTCACGCTGTTGCGTGCGGGCTGTTCCGCATCGAACGCCGGCATCGGTACGCTGAACGCATACGGCGGCTGCGACAGCGGCACGTTATAGATTTCCTGGCCGTCGTGTCGTGCGATCAGGCGCACATTGTCCAGCGCCACATCATCGAACGCATTGACGTTGACATACAGGGGCGCGTGCTCGACCTGCCGGCTGCCGGCCAGCGGCTCGATAATATCCAGCACCGGACGTTCATCGGCACGGATCGGGAAGCTGACTTCACGGGTACGCACGTTGCCGGAGGCATCACGCACCACCAGACGGAACCAGATATCCAGGCGCTCTACCGCCGCGACATCCACTTGCAGTGCCTCGGCCACCGTGGGCAGACGTGGCAATTGCAGCCGGTGAACATAGTCCGGTGTATCGATGTTCTGGGTAGTAATCGGGTTGGCGTCCACCGCCGGGATGGCGTTCTCGACGCGTAACGGTGTGCCGAATTCGCTCTGCACATAGCCGTCTGCGGTCAGGGCGCCGTAACCGCGATACAGTTCCAAGGACTGGACCTTGACGTTATCGTAGGCGGCAAAACGGACATCCAGGAAGGCGGCCTCGGTCAGGCGGTCACCCACCTGCGGGCGGCCCAGGATGGCTTCCGGCAGAATATCGTCCGGCGCCAGTTCGATGGTCACCGCATGACGGCCCGTGGCACCGTCACTGTCCGTGATGACCGCCGTGATCTCCAGCGCAGTGTTCTGCGCCAGAATGCCTTCCGGCAGCTCGAGCAGGAACGTTTCCTGCCGCGCATGCGGACTGTTCTTGCGGCCATGTTCATTGGCCACATCGACGCCGTAGTGGGCTTCGAAACTGTCGTAGATGCTGTTGAAGGCGTTGTCGATACGGCCTTCTCCACCCGGTGGCAGGGTCGCGCTGCCACTGCCATAGCGTTGCAGCAGCCTGCCATTGGCGTAGACGCTGATATCGCTGCGGGACAGGATGCGGTCGTCACTGGCGGCGATGCCGACCTGAATGGCGAAGGTGCCGGCGGCGATTTTCTGCTCCGGTGCCGGCGTCACGATGCGCAGCTCCGGTGCGACGTTGGTTTCCGGATTGACGATAAAGCGGCGCTGGGTGCGCTGGCCATGCCGGTCCTCGGCGCGCAGCACGTATTCCGTCGGCGCGGCTTGATCGAACACCACATCCTGCACACGGGCCACGCGCTGTTGTGGTTCATCCGGACAGAGCGCGGGGAAATCCCACTGGTGCAGCAGGACTTCACTCCCCTCCGGCGTCAGGCGGCTGATCGATATATTGCGCAATGCCGTGTCGTCCTCGGCTTCCAGTTCGACACGGAAAAGTTCGCCGGAACGCACCCAGAATTCGTTCAGTGCCAGGCGGCTTTGTTCAGTAAAATTACGCTGATAACCGGTATCTGTGCGATAGCTGCGGAACGCGTTCAACGCCATGGTCGGCGGTGCATTGGGCCGTACCGGCAACAGCACTTCCTGACTGGTGCGCAGGCCCGAAGGGTCTTCCGCCTCCAGGAAGACGGACAGCAGCCCCGGCGCGATATCATTGGGGATCTGCCAGGCAAATGTCTGCTCGGGCACACCATAGCGGCCCGCCTGTTCGTGCAGTATCTCGCCGTCCGCCGCCAGCAGACGCAGTTGGCGGATCAGCGCGGTGTCGTCGTCACCCTGCAACTGGAAGGGCACCTGTTGACCCTGTACCACTTCGGCCCCGGATTGCGGCGTCTTCAGCAACAGCGACGGCGCGCGCTCGTCCGGCAGGATATCCAAGCGTTGCAGCGGTGACAGTGCCTGATCGGGGCGCTCCTGCGCAAAGCGGTCGGTGGCATGCGCCAGCAATTGCAGGCTGCGAACGCCGGGCAGGTCCGCCGGCACGGCATGAGCCAATCCGAAACGATCCAGGCTGTTTTGTCCGCGCAACGGGGCGAACAGTTGCAATACACCAACGCCACCGAATGCCGCAGCATCCGCCACGTCAGCACGCAGGATCGCGCGGCCACGAATCGACTGACGCCGCTCACCCACCACATATTCGCTCAGCGCATCGGTGCGACGCTGTTCAAAGCTCAGACGACGCAGCGGATATCCCCCGGGCACACCGTCAAACAATGGCTCTACTTCCAGCACCACCACACCTTCGACCAGCCACTCTGAGAGCAGCAGCGCCGGATCGGTCACCGTATCGACCGTACTGTGACGCTGGCAGGCATCATCCCAGTGACGCGTCAGGCGGTAGCTCACTACCGCGCCTTCTGCCTGCACGCGCAATTCGCCGGTGATCTCCGCCACACCGCGCAGGCTGGCCTGCGCGCCCAGCGCCAGTACCTGACGCCCGTTCAGCAATACCTGGACAGGCCGTTGCGCAGCTTCCGGATATTGCCACTGGATCAATGGCTCAGGGAGGGTCGCGGGTGTCTGGGCAGGCAGGCTGCTGCCGCTGAACTCGCGTTCAACGGTGTCTGCCAGCGAGGTCACCAGCGGCAGCGTCAGGATGCCTTCTTCCGGCGCGTCATCGCGCACTTCCAGCGCAGCGTGTGCCAGCCGGCCCGCCAGAGCACGGTCGGCGGGTTCCATCAATGTCACCACCACATTCGGCGCCTGATCCGGCAACAGCATGAAGTGCTGGTTCAGTGACGCTTCATTGCCGCTGGTATCGGTGGCCGTGACCCGCAGGGTGAGCGTGTGCCCGCTTTCCGGCACCGGATGGTAGGCCTCCAGCGGGATGGCCACATTGCGCAGCGCCAGCACATCAGTGCCCACAGCCTGCTCGCTGTAGATCACTTGCTGGCTGTGGCCGATCAGCGTGACGCTGACGGTATCCAGTTCGAGGTTGTCGGTGATCTGTGCTTCGAGCACCGCGTCGGTGCGCTCCACCACCACGTCGCCGGGTTTGTCGATGCGGATGCCCGGCGCGTCTTCGTCGGCCAGTATCGTCAGGGTACGCGCCGGCGATTCGCCGGTGTTGACGCCTTTGTCATCGGCTTCAAGCAACAGTTCGAACATCTGGCCCGTGTACTGGACAAAATCACGCGGCAACCGCACCGTGCCGGAGAAGGTGCTGACGTGCCGGCGGCCGATGATCACACTGCCAAAGCTGCCGGGATTTGGCTGCCGGATTTCCTCGATCTCGTCGGAGCGCACCAGATTGCCCGACCAGGGCAGCACATGACGCCCCTGTTGATTGCGCAGCACCACACGAATGTCCGCGACATGGATATCGTCCACGGCGATGCCCTGAATGGAGAGCATCTCCCCCGGCAAGGCGCTGAGGTCCGAGGCGGGTTGCGTCATCTGCACCACCGGCGCTTCTTCGTCATCGACAATCATGACGTCGACCGGCTTTTCACTGGTCTGGCCAGCGCTGTCGGTGGCCTGCACCACAAAGCGGAAGCTTTCGCCCTGCGCCGGGGCCGTCGGCACCGGCAGCAATGCATTCAGGAAATTGCCCGCACTGGTCGCTGCGGCAATCTGCGATGCGGTAAACACCTTCTCGAAACGAATGTTGCCTTGCTGCTCCACCAGCACCCGGGCCTGCTCGACCCCTTTATCATCACTGACGGTGAAATTGACCGAGAGCTGCTCCCCTTCCCGGACACGCAGCCCCGGCGCCGGGCTGCGAATATCAATCACTGGCGGCGTATCCTGCATCACCGCATAGCGCCAGGCACGTTGTGCCGTGTTGCCGTAACGGTCTGTCCCGGTGACGTCGAGTACCAGTTCATCCGCTTCCTGCGGCACTTGTGCGGTGAAACTGCCGCTCTGCTCCAGGCCAGACAAGGTGCGCGTCAGCAGTATGCCGCCAGGGCCTGATACCGTGAGGTCCTGCAATCCGTTTTCATCGGTGGCACGCCACTGGAACGTGACGGTCGCGCCGGCGGTGAGCACCGATTGTGGTGTCGGGTCATAGAGCGTAATCACCGGCCCTTGTTCGTCAGCCTGCACCGCTATCGGCAACGTCACCGCCGCCGAGGACTGACCCAGGCTGTCCAGGGCCACGACTTCGGCGCTCAGCGTCTGCACCACGTTCGGCAAGGCAAAATCCGCCAGCGGCAAGGTAAAACGATGCTGTACATTGCGCATGGAAACGAAATCGCCGTCCTGACTGCGGTGTGTCACTTCCCGCAACAAGACGCCGCCGCCATTGCGCAGCCGCAGGCGCAGTTGATCCACCTGCTGGTCATCCACCGCCTGCACACCCAGCAACAGGGTATCGTTAAGCGCATAGGCGGGTTTATCCGCGGACAGCCGACTCACTTCCGGCGCCTGGTCGGCGCGGATCGCCACGGCAAAGTGCAGTGTCGATTCATTGCCCGCCTGGTCGCGTACGCGGGCACTGAGCGGATAGATATCCTGGGTGCCGGTACCGGAAAATGCCGGCGCGCTGACCAATGCGGCTGCCGAATAACCGTTGGCGGTACCTGGCAGTGACTGAAGCGGTAACGCGTTCTGATCCAGCATGTCTTCCGGCTGGCCGGTCAATACCAGACGGCCGTTGGCGGCGCGGCGCAGGCCGCTGACTTCCAGTGCCGTCACGCCGACGTTGTCGTAGCCGGTGAGTTTGAAAACGAACTGCTGATTTTCAATTAGCGGCGCGATATCCGTGCCGCCACTGGTTTCGCTGATCACTGGCGATGCCAGATTGATGACCGGCGGTTGTTCATCATGCCCCAGTACAATCGCCACGGGCGCGCCATCGCCCTGCTGCCCGGCGCTGTCGAACGCACGTACACTCAACACTACACGCTGCTCTTCGCGCTGGATCGGATCAGTGGCCACGGTGACGGTGTAGGGGGCCTGATAGTCCGACCCTACCAGCCGGCCATCCAGGTAGAATTCCACCCGTTCAATGCCAACGTCATCCACAGCCTGGGCACGGATATCCAGCGGTAACCCGGCCACATGGGCGCTGCCTTCCTGCGGGTGACTCAGTGCTACCGTCGGCGGCTGATCCCCGACGACGCTGACGCGAACCGCTTCGGTACGGAACACCTTGCCGTGGTAATCCGTGATACGGGCGCTGAGCGCCAGTTGCCGGCCCATGTCTTCCTGTGTAGTGGGCACGTCAAACGACAGCAGCGACACCACGGGGTCCAGCGCATCACGCGGCAGTTCGCTCTGTGCCTGCGCGGGTACCTGCGTAGCGATCACCTGTTCGCCGTTCAGCAGTGCCACCTCCACGCCAAGCGGGCCTGCATCATCCACCGCCTGCACCGATACCCTGACCGGACTGCCGGCCGTCACTGAAGCCCCTTCCACTGGCGCCATGACGCGCCCCGAGGGCGGCTGGTTGGCGAGCACCCGGATCAGCTGTGCCGGCAATGCCTGCATGGCGCCATCCGCGCCGATCAGCGTCGCCTGCAACGCCAGTGAGGTTTCCCGTGCCGACACGGCCGGCAAGGTGATGCGGCCACGCCAGACTTCAAAGACTTCCTCACCGTCACCGCCCGGGCGCGTTTCGTACAGCGGCGCACCGATCTGCCCCACGGGCTGGCCGTCCAGGGTCAACTGGATTTGCCGAACGAGGCCATCCGGTTCAGCGAATTCACCACCCAGATTACGCGCCACCTGTACCGTCAACGGCAACGATTCCACCACGCGCTGACCATCTGCCGGTGCCTCGATCTGCATGCCCGGCACGTCCAGCGGTTTATCCTGGCTTTGTATTGCCACGTCCTGCGCAGGTGTGAAGGCCTGGTTGCCGGCACTGTCCACCGCCATGGCGGCCACCGATAGAGTCTTGCCGAGCAGGCTCTCGCCCACCGGCAAGGTCATGCCGTAGGGGGCTGTCTCGTCCGACGTCAGCGGCGCACCATCCACCAGGAAAGTCACTCGCTTGATGGCCACATCATCCGTGGCCACCGCGCCGATGATCAGTTCTTCGCCCACCGCCACCGAGGCTGGCGCCTGCAGGCTCACGTCGGGCGCTGCGTCATGCGCATGCACCGGGAAACTCAGACTCAGGCCAGGCGCCTCGTTGAGACGCAACCGTACGCGTGCCGGCGCTCCCCCGTGGATCGCCCCGCGCGCGCGCAGATCACCCTGGCCATTGCTTTCCAGCAGGCCCTGGTCCTCTTCGATCTCGACCTGGCGACGCCAGTTGTCCGGCATCGCCACCTGTTCGCCATTGCTGAGCACGGCATACAGGGGCGGCAGGCTGATAAAGCGATTCAGGCGTGGCAGGACCAGCGGGTTGCTGTCGTCTACGCCTTCCAGCAGAAGGCTTTCCATGGTCACCGAGAAGTCCACCGTGACCGGAACCTGAACGCTCGTGGTACCGGGATAACTGACGGTGATGATGACCGGTGCACCCTGGGTTTCTGCCAGGGGATAGACGATGCCACTGGCAGAAACGCCGACAACGGACGGATTGCTGCTGACGTAACTGACGCCACTGCCTGCGCCCGGCAACGCGACTTCACCCCGGAACTGGAACTGCGCCACCGGCACCAGCGCCGGGGTCTGCAACGGGTGTGTGAGGACCAGGCGGCCCGGCATCACATTCAGGCCGTCCACGCGCTCATTGATTTCACCGCCTACAAAGGCGATTTTCGACAAAGCGGCTTCATTACCGTGCGCATCCACCGCGCGCGCGTCCAGAATGACCATCGCATCACTGGCAATGGCCTCAGCACTGAGTATTTCAGAAAGCGGAACGATAATGCTGAAATTGTTCTGACCATGCTCCACGGGATAAGCCCGCAAACCGGACACGTGTGCGAACGCCTGATCCTCCACCGCACCAAGCACGCCGCCAGCGGCACGTAACGTGGATGCACGCACCCCCAGCACATCCACCGACACATAGCGCAGATCAACGTTGTCGGAAGCCTGTAATTGCAGCACCAGTTGCTGTGCCTGGTCATTGCCGTCAATGCCCAACCCCACATAGGCAAGCTGCGGCGCTGTGTCATCCGCTGAGGGGAACTGTTCGGAGAGAGTACTTGTACTGCCGTCCAATCGATGCACGATCACGGATGGTGACAAGCGCTCCGCGCCCGAGGCCGAGAAGCGCGCTTCACAGACACCCCGACGGGCATCACGTGTCATCACCAGGCCGGCATTGTCCGGGGTGGCAAGTCTCGCTACGTCATCACATTCACCCAGCGTGACGACATAGGGCACCGGCCCCGATGAGGTGTGGTTAATTACCGATTCGACACGGATATCGTCCGCCGCAGCATGAGCTACCGCCACCATTATTCCAGTAATGGCGGTGATTCTGGTCAACAGACGGATACCCGCGGGCAGCATCCCCGCAAGCAAAAGACACCTTCCCTAGAGCTGAATTCCTGGATTCCCCGACTTGACAGACAGGCCCCGAACTAAAATCGACCACCACTTTCTCCCCCGGAAAATGGCAGCGGCACCGATAATAATGTTCGATGATGCAAGACGACAACCGAAAAGATTGCGTCAAAATCAGGCATATATGGAGCAAAGACGGGGCATAACTCTTCAAACGCATGAAACTAAACAATTATTTTTGTATGCACCCTGCATGTCATTCGTCGGAAAAAAATTGATCGTGCGCATTTTAATCAAACATGAATAATATCATTAAGATATCATTTCATGAGTAATGATCTGATAATCCATATTCTGGAAATTCCATAGAATTTCAAAGCTCCAGCTCCCTGTCCGCATACAGTTCCGGGCACTGCATCGGGGTACCTGAAATAATCCCTTCATAATGGTTGTGATTGTTTCACTAATTATTTTGATGCGTTCGGACCGAAAACATCGCGACAACAAGTTCCTTGTGGGGATGCATCCGTCAGGATTGATTTCGGCAGCATGCACAGGGCCTTCGCCCTGCCTTTTTCTATGACGCCTGGCCCCGAGTCGCTCCGGCAGGCATGGATATCGAATCAGGTCCCCGAACGATGCCGGCGGGTTTTGCCTTCGGCTCTACCCGACCTACGGCCCCCGTCTTAACGGCTGGTCGAAACGGTGGGCCCGAACCAAATACATAAAAAAACCGCGCAGTACCTCAAGCAGGTTGGGCGCTGCGGCATCGGTCGGGATTGACTCGCGCTACGCGCTCGGGGCTGCGCCCCGTCATCTGCGATGACGTCCTGCGCCGCCTGCGGCGGCTTGTCGAACGGGGGTTTTCATCATGCCAAGCCTCACCGCCAGACATAAAAAAACCCGCGCAGTGCGCGGGTTTTTTTATGTCTGGCGGTGAGGGAGGGATTCGAACCCTCGATACGGTTTAACGTATACTCCCTTAGCAGGGGAGCGCCTTCAGCCACTCGGCCACCTCACCGGATTTTTGCAGGGCCTGGCAACACTGCCGGCCAAGCTCGGGGTCGGCGTTTGCCGACCGCGGGCATAATACCATTTCTGATCTGAAATCCCAGCCCTAATACAATCGGTTGGGGAAAAATCAGACAGCGTCTCCATCCGCCGTTTTTTCGTGCTGGATCCGCTGGTAGATTTCTTCGCGGTGCACGGCGACTTCCTTCGGCGCGTTGACGCCGATACGCACCTGGTTGCCTTTGACACCAAGCACGGTCACGGTGACATCGTCACCGATCATCAGGGTTTCGCCTACTCGCCGGGTAAGAATAAGCATGGTTGGTCCCTCCTGGGTCCTTCAGTAAATGAGCGCATGTCCGCTGCTCAGGGGGTCGGCACCTCCGGGTGATTCCTTGGGCCCGGGACCACATACCCGCTCCCTGATGCGGGTGATCATTATGCAGCATGCCGGCGGCGATGTCTTGCCGCCAGCAGTCACCCGCCCGGTGCCCGGGGGCGCCGGGCGGGTCATTCTGTCAGCCCGCGACCGGCTGGTCGAGTTCGAACGCGGTGTGCAGCGCCCGCACGGCCAGTTCCAGGTATTTCTCGGCAATCACCACGGAAATCTTGATTTCCGAGGTGGAGATCATCTCGATGTTGATGCCCTCGCCTGCCAGGGCCTCGAACATTTTCGAGGCCACGCCAGCGTGTGAGCGCATGCCCACGCCCACCAGGGATACCTTGGCAATCTTGTCGTCGCCGATGATCTCGGGGTTGCCCAGCTCTTCGGAGGCGTTGCGCAGGGCCTGCTGGGCGCGCTTGAAGTCGTTGCGGTGCACGGTGAAGGTGAAGTCAGCGGCGCCGTCCTTGCCCACGTTCTGCACGATCATGTCGACCTCGATGTTGGCCGCACCGACCGGGCCGAGGATTTTGTAGGCGATGCCCGGGGTATCCGGCGCGCCGCGCACGATGATCTTGGCTTCATCACGGGTGAAGGCGATCCCGGAGATAACCGGCTTTTCCATATCTACCTCGTCGTCGACGGTAATGAGGGTGCCAGGGCCATCCTGGAAGCTGTGCAACACACGCAGGGGGACGCCGTATTTGCCGGCGAACTCTACGGAGCGGATCTGCAGCACCTTCGAGCCCTGGCTCGCCATTTCGAGCATTTCCTCGAAGGTGATGGTGTTCAGGCGGCGGGCGTTGTCGACCACACGCGGGTCGGTGGTATAGACGCCATCCACATCGGTATAGATCTGGCACTCGTCGGCTTTCAGCGCGGCGGCCAGTGCCACGGCGGTGGTATCGCTGCCGCCACGGCCGAGGGTGGTGATGTTGCCCTGAGCGTCGACCCCCTGGAAGCCGGCCACCACGACTACGCGCCCGGCATCAAGGTCGGCGCGCATGTTGTGGTCGTCGATGTCCTCAATGCGCGCCTTGGTGTGGGCACTGTCGGTGAGGATGCGCACCTGTGAGCCGGTGTAGGAGCGGGCATCCAGACCGAGCTTGTGCAGAGCCATGCTCAACAGGGCAATGGTCACCTGCTCGCCAGTGGACACCAGCACGTCCATCTCGCGAGGTGTCGGCTCGTCGGTGATCCCCTTGGCCAGTTCGATCAGGCGGTTGGTTTCACCGCTCATGGCGGACACGACCACCACGATCTGATCCCCCCGGGCACGGAATTTGGCCACCTTCTCGGCCACCGCCTGGATGCGTTCCACGGTACCGACCGAGGTACCGCCATATTTCTGTACGATGAGGGCCATATAAAGAAGTTGTCAGCAAAAAGGGCGCGCTACTTTAGCATCTGCGCAGCAAAGATGCATGGAGGCCGCGCGGCGCGACTGTACAAATATGTGACAGCCGGCCGCGCAAAGCCCCGTCAGCCCTGGCGTGCAGCAATCCAGTCGGCCACCCGGGCCAGTGCTGCCGGCAGGGCCTGCAGATCGCTGCCACCGCCCTGTGCCATGTCGGCACGGCCACCGCCCTTGCCGCCGAGGGCACTGGCAACATGACGCACCAGGTCGCCGGCCGGGTACTGGCCGGACAGATCGTCGGTGACGCCAGCCACCAGGCTGATCTTGTCGCCGTCTACGGCCGCCAGCAGCACCACGGCTGAACCGAGTTTGTCTTTCAGGCTGTCGACGGCAGTGCGCAGCGTCTTGGCATCGGCACCGTCGAGCTGGGTGGCGATCACCTTGACGCCGCCGATCTCATTGACCTGGCTGCTGAGGTCGTTGCCGGAACCGGAGGCCAGCTTCTGCTTCAGGCGCTCGATCTCTTTTTCCAGCTCGCGGGTCCGGCCCACCATCTGTTCGACGCGGGCAGCCGCCTGGTCCGGCGCCGCCTTGACCAGCGCTGCGACACGGCTGACGGTGTCTGACAGGCGCCGCACGGCGGCCAGCGCCTGTTCGCCGGTAACGGCTTCGATACGGCGCACACCTGCCGAGGAGGCCCCTTCGGCGGTTACTTTGAACAGGCCGATATCGCCGGTGCGGGCGACGTGGGTGCCACCGCACAACTCTTTCGAGAAGGCCGCTTCACCCATGGTCAGCACGCGCACCTGGTCGTCATATTTTTCGCCAAACAGCGCCATGGCGCCGGCGGCACGGGCGGCGTCGATATCCATGAGTTCGGTGGTCACCGGGCTGTTGGCCAGGATCTGTTCGTTCACCAGCTGCTCGATTTCAGCGATCTGTTCAGCACTCACGCTCTCACCGTGGGAGAAGTCAAAGCGCAGGTAGTCCGGCCCCACCAGCGAGCCTTTCTGGCCAACATGCTCGCCGAGCACCTGGCGCAGGGCGGCATGCATCAGGTGGGTGGCGGAGTGGTTGCGCATGACAGCGCGGCGGCGGCGGGTATCGACACGCGCGGCGACGGTGTCGCCGACGCTCAGGCTGCCCTGTTCGAGCTTGCCGTGGTGTACGTAGGCCTGTTGGCGCTTGCGCGTGTCGGCCACGCGGAAGCGGTTGTCGCCGGCGGTCAGCAGGCCGGTATCGCCCACCTGGCCACCGGATTCGGCGTAGAAGGGCGTGCGGTCCAGTACCACCAGGCCATCGTCGCCGGCGTTGAGGGTCTGGACAGGCTCCCCTTCGCGATACAGCGCCACGATGCTGGCGTCGTCATCCAGCAGTTCATAGCCGGAGAATGCCGTTTCGCTGTCGATCTGCAGGCGGTCGTTGTAATCGTTGGCAAAGGCGTCGGCACCCCGGGCGCGCTGGCGCTGGGCTTCCATGGCCGCCTCAAACCCGGCGCTGTCAATGGACAGGCCTTTTTCGCGGGCCACGTCGGCGGTCAGGTCCGGCGGAAAACCGTGGGTGTCATAGAGGGTGAACACCACGTCGCCCGGAATGACGGTGCCCTCGAGGCCGCTGACAGCCTGTTCCAGCACTTTCATGCCCTGGGCCAGGGTACGACCGAACTGTTCTTCTTCCGCCAGCAGGGCTTTTTCGATCCGCGCCTGCTGTGCGCGCAGTTCGGGATAGGCCTCGCCCATCTGTTCCACCAGCGCGCCCACCAGAGTGTGGAAGAACGGCTTTTCGCAGCCAAGCTTGTGCCCGTGACGCAGTGCCCGGCGGATGATGCGGCGCAGTACGTAGCCACGGCCTTCATTGGACGGAATGACACCGTCGCAGATCAGGAAGCTGGCCGAGCGGATATGGTCGGCAATAACGCGCAGGGATTTTTCTTCCAGATCGCGGGTGCCGGTGGCTTTTGCAGCCGCCTTCAGCAGCGCCTGGAACAGGTCAATCTCATAGTTGGAGTGGACGCCCTGCATCACGGCGGCAATCCGCTCCAGCCCCATGCCCGTGTCCACGGAGGGTTTCGGCAGCGGCACCAGTTCACCGTCGGGCTGGCGGTCATACTGCATGAACACCAGATTCCAGATTTCGATGTAGCGGTCCAGGTCATCGCCTTCAGAGCCCGGCGGGCCGCCCGGCACGTCGGCGCCGTGGTCGTAGAAGATTTCCGAGCAGGGGCCGCAGGGGCCGGTGTCACCCATCTGCCAGAAGTTGTCTTCGTCCAGGCGCGAGAAGCGCTCGGCGCTGACGCCCATTTCCTTGAGCCAGATGTCGGCGGCTTCGTCGTCGGAGATGTGGACCGTGACCCACAGCCGTTCCGGCGGCAGTTTCATGTCAACGGTCAGGAACTCCCAGGCGAAGCGGATCGCTTCGCGCTTGAAATAGTCGCCGAAGCTGAAGTTGCCCAGCATTTCGAAGAAAGTGTGGTGGCGTGCGGTATAGCCGACGTTTTCAAGGTCGTTGTGCTTGCCGCCCGCCCGCACACAGCGCTGGCTGCTGGTGGCGCGGGTGTAGTCACGTTTCTCCCGGCCCAGGAACACGTCCTTGAACTGGTTCATGCCGGCGTTGGTGAACAGCAGGGTCGGGTCATTCGCCGGCACCAGGGAACTGGACGGCACAACCGCGTGCTCCTGGCGGGCAAAGTAATCAAGGAAAGCCTGGCGAATGTCGGCGCTCTTCATAAGTCTCGCTGTCGTATCAGTCGGGGTATGACGGAAAGCGGCAAGTATAACGGGGCCAGAATGCAGGCGCCATGCGACCGCAGGGCCTGATGCAATGGTTGAAGGCAGGTTAGAACGCGGAGAGCCCCACCCTGCCTTCCGGGGGGGGGATGATGGCAGCGCGGAGCCCTCCACGGGGGAACGTATCTTCAGTGACGAACAGGCCCGGGCACACCGGGCCGCTGATCAGTCGAAGGCAGCGCCATCGCCATCCAGTGCCTCGAAGCACTGGTCTGCGGTGAAACCGCGATATTGCAGAAAGCGCAGCCGGCGGGCCTTGTCCTTCAGGTCGGCTGGCGGCCCGGCACCGAAGCGACGGCGGCAGGTTTCGGCGGCGAGCGCAAACCAGTCGCAACCGGCTTCGGCCAGGGCCTGCTCCGCCAGCAGGTTGCTCACGCCATTCTGCTGCAGCGCCTGCCGGATACGCAGCGGCCCTTGCCCACGCTCGATCCGGCTACGTACCAGCATGCCGGCGTAGCGGGTGTCGTCGAGGAAACGCTGTGCTTCGAGCCAGTCCAGCAACGCACCCACCGGCGCGTCCTCGCCGAAGCGCCTGGTGAGACGTTGCTGGAGTTCCGCGCGGGCATATTCGCGCCGCCCCAGCATGCCCAGCGCGACACGCCGCATTTCTGCCGCACGCGCCTGGGGATCATCACCGGCAGATGCGGTGCCCCGACGGCCAGCGCCATCGATATCGTCACCGATCATGCTGTGGCACCCCGCTCAGCAAGGCTGGTAAATCAATCCTCTTCCTCGACCACCTGTGCCTCTTCCTTGCTGCTCTCCTTGTTCACGGGAGCCAGCAGACGGGCGCGGATCTGTGCTTCGACTTCATCGCGTGCCTGCGGGTTGTCCCGCAGGAAATCGCAGGCGTTCTGCTTGCCCTGGCCGATCTTGTCACCCTTGTAGGCATACCAGGCGCCCGATTTGTCGATCAGGCCCAGTTGCACGCCCATGTCCAGGATTTCGCCCAGGTTGTTGATGCCACTGCCATAGAGAATCTGGAATTCAGCCTGGCGGAACGGCGGCGCGACCTTGTTCTTGACCACCTTGACGCGGGTTTCGCTGCCGATCACCTCGTCGCCCTGCTTCACTGCACCGATGCGGCGGATGTCCAGGCGGACGGAGGAGTAGAATTTCAGGGCGTTACCGCCAGTGGTGGTTTCCGGGTTGCCAAACATCACGCCGATCTTCATGCGGATCTGGTTGATGAAGATCACCAGGCAGTTGGCGTTCTTCACCGAGCCGGTGATCTTGCGCAGCGCCTGGCTCATCAGGCGTGCCTGTACGCCCACGTGGTGGTCGCCCATCTCGCCTTCGATTTCCGCCTTTGGCACCAGGGCGGCCACGGAGTCGACGATCACCACATCCACTGCGCCGGAGCGCACCAGCATGTCGGTGATTTCCAGCGCCTGCTCGCCGGTGTCCGGCTGGGAGACGATCAGGTCATCGACGTTGACGCCCAGCTTCTCGGCGTAGTCCGGGTCCAGCGCGTGCTCGGCGTCAACGAAGGCGCAGTTGGCGCCATTTTTCTGGGCCTGGGCAATCACTGACAGAGTCAGCGTCGTTTTACCCGAGGATTCCGGGCCATAGATTTCAACAATACGGCCTTTTGGCAGGCCACCGATGCCCAGCGCCACGTCCAGCCCCAGGGAGCCGGTGGAGATGGCCGGCATCGGCTCGCGCTTGCGATCACCCATGCGCATCACGGAACCCTTGCCGAATTGACGCTCGATCTGGGACAGCGCAGCGCTCAGCGCCTTGCTCTTGTTGTCATCCATTGCAAAACCCTCTCGGTGGTGAATGCTCGGTGGTGAATGGCACAGGGGATGGCCCGGGACCGGACACTGTTAATATGGACAGTATTATGCTCAGGAGGGCCTGCCCCTGCAACCCCGGCAAAACGGGAATGTGATCAGGGCTCAGCGCAGCCGCGCCAGCACGCCGCGCAGGGCAATTTCGATGGTACCGGCGCGTACCGCATCGCGGTCGCCGGACAGGCACTGGCAGTGAATGTCGGTACGGCCGCCACGGCGAGCCCAGGCAAACCAGACCGTGCCCACCGGCTTGTCCGGCGTACCACCGTCCGGGCCGGCAATGCCGCTGACCGCCACGCTGATGTCCGCCAGGCTGTACTGCAGCGCCCCCTCGGCCATGGCCCGCACCACCGGGCCGCTGACCGCGCCATGCTCATCCAGTAACGCGGCGGGGACGCCGAGCATGTCCATCTTGGCGGCGTTGGAATAGGTCACGAAGCCACGTTCAAACCAGCCGGAACAGCCAGGGATATCAGTGATGGCGGCAGCGATACCGCCGCCGGTGCAGGATTCCGCGGTGGCCAGGGAGACCTTCGCCCGACCCAGCGCCTCACCCACTTCCTTTGCCAGTTGCCAGTGTCGCACGTGATGCCCTCCGTTGCGGCGCGATGCCTACAGGCCCAGCAGATAATTGGCCAGCGGCACCGTAACCAGAGACAGCAGGATACCAATGCCGACGATATGATTCGCCAGCGACGGCGCCAGCCCGTGTTGTTGTGCCAGAATACCGGCGGTGATCATCGGCGCCATGGCCGCCTGCAATACGGCGATATCGCCCGACGCAGGCGGCGCGCCGATGGCCATGGCAATGCCCCATATCATCAACGGCGCGAGCATCAGTTTCCAGCCCAGGCCGTACAGCATGGGACCCAGGTCATGACCGGAAGCACGCAGCCGCAACTGCATGCCGACCGAAAACAGCGCCAGCGGCGTCAGCGTCAGGCCGAGCCGCCCGGCGACTTCCATCAGGACCGGCGGCAAGCCACCGGCCTGACGCAGCAGCAGCGCCGCCACCAGGGCAATAAAGGCAGGGAAAGTGACCACGCGTTTCGCCAGCGCTGCCGGGTGAACCCGCAGGCCGGAGTACAGCGCGGCCACGATGACACCGGCAGACGACAACGCCAGAAACGACCCGAGTTGATCGGCGATCACCGCCACACCCAGCGCATCATGCCCGCGCAGCGCTTCGATCAGGGGATAACCGACAAAAGAGGTGTTGCCCAGCCCGGCGGTCAATACCAGCGCACCCACCTGACCGCGACTCCAGCCACGCCAGCGGCCCACCAGGCTGATCAGCAGCCAGGCACCGGCAAACACCAGCCACATGGCGACGGCAGGAAACAACAGGTCATTGGACCATTCCAGCAGGATGATCTGCTGCAGCACCAGCGCCGGCAGCGCCACATGCAACACCCACCAGTTCAGGCCAGGCACCAAACCCTCGGGATGCCGGAAACGGGCAGCAATCGCCCCGGCACCGATACAGATCACCACCAGCCACAGCGCACTCACTGACTCGCCTCTGCAGATTGCGTGAACGAAAAAACCCGCCGGCACGGCAGGTCACATGATGGCTGCGCAGTGTACCACTGCGCCTGCGCGCATGGGGTGGTTATTGGGCGAAAGTCGGGGTGCATCTCACCGCGGTCACTGCTGCGCATGCGCCGCGATCTTTGCAAAACGGCTCAGCAGCGCCGTCGCCTGCGGCGTGTCACGCACTTCGGCAGCGAGCGCTGCCTGATCACGCCCCTGCCCGGTTAGCACGTCGGCCATCTGCGCGATGTAGCAACGCATCGCAGTTGCGGAAAATTCCGGATGAAACTGCACGCCCCAGGCGCATGCACCGATACGAAATGCCTGATGAGGTTCATGTTCGCCCCGGGCCAGCAGGACGGCAGCCTCCGGCAACGCCAGCACCGACTGGCGGTGCACCAGTTGTACGGCGAAACGCGGTGCTGTGTCGCCGAACAAGGCATCATCACGCGCCTGCTCCAGCAACGTTACGTCGGCCGTCCCTATCTCGATGCCACCGGGGTGATAGTCGACTCGCCCGCCGAAGGCGTGTGCCAGCAACTGGTGTCCGTAACAGATGCCCAGTATTGGCACACCCGCCCCGATCAATGCCCGCAGCCAGTCCGCCGCACGTTCACTCCAGGGCTCCCGGTCGCTGACCATGCTGTGCGAGCCGGTCACCACCACGCCGGCCAGGGTGTCGGCGGCGGGCAAGGTATCTGCCTCGCGGATATCCAGCGTTGTCACCGGCAGATGTTCACCCAGGCCATCGGCAATCCAGTTGTCGAAATCGCCCAGGCGGGCGCTGATCCCGGGGAAGGTGCGGCCAGCACAGGCAATCAGAATCGGCTTGGACGCCATCAATATTCTCCAACCTCACTATGCAGCTTCATTCTCCGGCCTCACCGGAGAGGTCCGGTTACAGCACGGCGCGAAGTGTACCATCTGGTCCGCCGGCATACGCATGGCTGTCGGCGCTGCCGGCGGCTATGATCGTGAGGACGCCATGATCACGGACCAGACCATGCCGCCCTTCGCCCGACTGCTGTTTCTCCTGCTCTGCTACCTGTCCTTTGGCGGCTGCGCCCTGCCGGCTGTGGATCAGGGCCTCAACGCCCAGCGCTTGCCGGACGGCGCCCTGCACGGCACCTGGCTGGACAGCACCACGCTGCCGCTGACCAACGCCCATCCCGGCCTCTCCGGCCTGATCGCCCTGCCCGATGCCCACCAGGCGTTCGCCGCCCGCATGGTGCTGGCCGAAAGCGCTGAACGCACGCTGGATGTGCAGTATTACATCTGGCACCAGGACGTCACCGGCACGCTGTTGCTGAACGCACTGCACGACGCGGCCGACCGGGGGGTGCGTGTGCGGCTGCTGCTGGATGACAACGGCGTGCCCGGCATGGATGAGTTGCTGGCCGCGCTGGACACGCACCCGAACATGACGATCCGGCTGTTCAATCCGTTTGCCCTGCGCAAACCGAAGATGCTCGGCTTCCTGGCCGGGTTTCCGCGCACCAACCGTCGCATGCACAACAAATCCTTCACCGTCGACCAGCGTGTGGCGGTTATCGGCGGCCGCAATATCGGCGACGAATATTTCGGCGCCAGCACCGGCGTGCAGTTCACCGATCTGGATGTGCTCGCCATCGGCCCGGCGGCGGAGCAGGTGACCACGGATTTCGATCGTTACTGGGCCAGCCAGTCCGCCTATCCTGTAGCGCAGATATTACCGGCACCGAAACACGACCGGGTGTCGTTACTGGACGCAGCAGTGGAACAGGCCGGGCGGGATGACGACGCGGTCAAGTATCTCGGACTACTGGAAGCCAGCCACTTTACCGATCGCCTCGACAGCGGCGAGATCCACTTCGAGTGGGCGCCGGTCCGCATGATCAGCGACGACCCGGCCAAGGGCCTCGGCAAGGCTGCGCGCAGTGACCTGATGATCAGCCAGCTACCGCCATTGCTATTGGCCGCAGAACATTCCGTGGACCTGATTTCGCCCTACTTCGTCCCCACCCGGCCCGGTGTGGCGCTTTTGACATCTCTGAGCCAGCGAGGTGTGCGCGTGCGCATTCTGACCAACTCGCTGGAAGCCACCAACGTGGCCGCCGTACACGCCGGCTACGCCCGCTATCGAAAAGACATGCTGGCCGCTGGCATCGAGCTGTTTGAAATGCGCAAGCTGTCGGAAGATATGGAGCGCAATGAGAGCGCTGGTCCGTTCGGCAGTTCCGGCGCCAGCCTGCATGCCAAGACGTTTGCCATCGATGGCCGCCAGGCGTTTATCGGTTCGTTCAATTTTGATCCGCGTTCGGCGGAACTGAACACGGAGCTCGGCTTCATCATCGACAGCCCGGTGCTGGCCCGGGGTATCAGCAATGTGTTCGACCAGCAGGTACCCGGGCAAGCCTACGCGGTGCATCTGGACGAGCGGGGCAAACTGTACTGGACGGAACAGCACGGCGACAACGAGCAGCGTTTTGAACGTGATCCGAAGGTGGGGTTGTTCAAGCGCGCGCGGGTCAAGGTACTGTCCTGGCTGCCAATCGAATGGATGCTGTGACATCGTCAGGCATGACAACGCAACGCATGGCAGGGCTGCTTCGGGCCCGCTATGCTTCCCCGATCACCTCCACCACAGGGGCCAGCGCGCAATGACGCCCACCGGCGTTTCGCTCCGCACCTTCATACTGGGCAGCCTGCTGGCCCTGCTTGGCGGTTGTGCCCTGCCCGCGCTGGACGATCGCGTCGACAGTCGCGTGCTGCCCGAACAGGCATTGCAGGGCGCCTGGCTGGACGCCGCCACCGCCCCGCTGACCGGTCATCACCCCGGCACGTCCGGCATCCTGCCGCTGGCCGACCCACGCCAGGCCTTTGCCGCGCGCATGATGCTGGCACGCAGCGCGGAGCGCACCCTGGATGTGCAGTACTACATCTGGCACATGGACATTACCGGCACACTGCTGCTGGAAGCCCTGCACGATGCGGCGGACCGGGGCGTGCGCGTGCGACTGCTGCTGGACGACAACGGCATCCGTGACATGGACGATGTACTGACAGCGCTGGACCAGCACCCGAACATGGAAGTACGGCTGTTCAACCCGTTCAGTATCCGCAAGCCGAAAACGCTTGGCTTCATCACGCATTTTTCCCGCGCCAACCGGCGCATGCACAACAAATCATTCACGGCAGACCAGCGCGCCACCATCATTGGTGGACGCAACATCGGTGACGAATATTTTGCCGCCACCGACGGCCTGCTGTTTTCCGACCTGGATGTGCTCGCCATCGGCCCGGTGGTCGGGGAAACCGCCCTTGATTTTGATCGCTATTGGGCCAGTGGTTCGTCCTATCCGGTATCGCTGATTCTGCCGGCCGTCAGCGCAGAACGCCTCGCGGCGCTGACCGATGCCGCGCAACAGGCGCAGCATGATCCGCGCGCTGAACAGTACCTGCAGGCCTTGCAGACGCAGGCGCGTGGCGACCATATCGCCCTGGATGCACTGCGCTTTGAATGGGCGCCGACCCGCCTGGTCAGTGATGATCCGGCCAAAGGATTGGGCGACGCCGACGACAGTGAACTGCTGATCAGCGCGCTGCCGGCACTGATCGGCGAGGCGACCGAAAGTTTTGATCTGGTCTCGCCCTATTTTGTGCCGACCGCCGAGGGTGTCCGGGCACTGGCGGCCCTCTCCGCGCGCGGCGTGCGGGTCCGCGTGCTGACCAATGCACTGGAGGCTACCGACGTGGCAGCCGTGCATGCCGGCTATGCCAAGCGACGGCGCGACATGCTGGAAGCCGGCATCATCCTGCTGGAAACCCAGCGGCAACCCGGCGCACCGGGCCGTAACGAGAGCGCCGGGCCGTTCGGCAGTTCCGGCTCCAGCCTGCACGCCAAGACCTTTGCCGTGGACCGCCGCACTGTGTTTATCGGTTCGTTCAATTTCGACCCGCGTTCCGCGCGGCTGAACACCGAGCTGGGTTTTGTCATCGACAGCCCGACGCTGGCCGGGGCCATCAGCGACGCGTTCGAGCAACGCATTCCGCAAGAAGCCTACCGCGTGCAACAGGATGCGCGCGGGCGCCTGTACTGGACAGAGCAGCGTGGCGACGAAGAAATCATCCATGCCCGCGAACCCGGCACCAGCCTGCTCAAGCGTCTGGGGGTAAAGGTGTTGTCGTGGCTGCCGATCGAATGGCTACTGTAACGTGTGGCGCATGGCTCCCAATGGGCGCCCAGCCGTTCCGTTGCACCAGTCGTCTCACCAAGGACCGCCAGTGATATACCGGCATCGACCCGGCAGAGCAGGGCCGGGGATCTCTTGTCCGGCACAGCGACACCGTTGGCGGGGAGCACAATCGTCGCCAGGCCACGATGCCTTGATGATCATCATCACATTACCCGAGGCCTGGTAACCCTCACGGCAATCCAGATCCGGCTGTAACGCGCTCTCACAACGGCGCAGTGCGCTGAACGTAGCTGGGTGACGATACCAACGCCGGGGGGTGGAACGATGCCTGCCGGCGGCGCGCCTCCGCAAAACGGTGTCTCGCGCCAATAGAGCCCGCGCCACAGCTTTGCTATCCTCGCAGGCTTCGCCTACCGGCCGCCGCGCAAAGTGACCGGAATACCGCCCAATCCAGAGCTACGAAGGCAGATACCGCCGCCATGTCAAAGGACGATCTCAGCGCCCATACACCCATGATGCAGCAGCGTGTGTTCCTTGATTTTCAATAGGTTAAAGTGTTTTTAGGGGTCACAAGCTATACTAAAAGCTATACCAGCGCGCCGGATTTCCATGAATATCTGCGAACCATAACGGACGAAGTATTTCCGCTAAGCGGAGAGCCAAGCGCGGACGCTCCATGCGTTCTAAATCACTACAGACGCAGCCCCATATTGACTGAGGCATAAGCGCCTTCGGCAATAGTCTCGCCGGGAAGCACGACTATTTGGCACTCAACCCCAAGCCCCATAGAAATGCGCTGAAAGAACAACAGCCCGGCCTCCATGCCAACCTCTCCCGTCGCCCTCAATCGACGACCAATGCACACAGTAATATCCAAATATTGAGCCGAGTCGCCTGATGGCATTGGCCCATTGATATTCACCAAACCTGGCTAACGGTCCGCCTGGTTAATAACGGCATCCCTGATCAACTGCCAAACGAAATTACCGATATCCTCAAGTGAATAACGGCCTTTTTTATCAAACCAGGTGGCCACCCAGTTAAGCCCGCCAAGACCGAACAGTCTTAGCAGGTTGAGATCAACATCGGCCCGGATGATGCCCTGACTGGCCAGAGATTGCAGCATGGCGGCCCAGAGCCGCTCGTAACGATCGCGCAGGTCGATCATCTCCTGACGCGCCTCTCCGCGTAGCGAGCGCCATTCAAACAGCAGCACGTAAACCATGTCCGAGCCGTCAACCAGCAGGTCAAGATGGGCGTTAATGCCGCGACGCAACTGCTCAACCGGATCAGACACGCCGACCGTGGCACGGGCAAGCGCACTCGAGGCCTGCTCCAGTGCCAGCCTCATAAGATCGACCAGCAGGCTTTCCTTGGACGGATAGCGGTAGTGCAAGCTGCCCGGCAGCATGTCACAGGCTTCGGCAATCTCCTTGACCGTGGTGCGCTCATAGCCCCGCTCCCGGAACAGGGCGGCCGCCGCAGCAAGCACAAACTCCCGGTCAGACTCAGCGACCGGTCTGGTCTGATGTTTCTTTCGCTTTTTCACATACCCCCCTTTCACTGCAGGCCGCAGGCCAAATAGTCTAGCATGCCGACGCCTGAACCACTCCGCCCCCTTACACAGGGCGCACCGCTATACATATTTCTCCGCACTGTAACCTGCGCATCATTGTAATTGGCCAACCAACCAAATACATTCCCAACAAGTCCACCCCTTGCAGGAGCAATGTCATGGCCCTCGCAAATCGCAAGATCGGATACGACGAAGTGGTCACCCGCGACATCCATTTCCCGATGAATGTCAACAATGTCGCGCGCCACTGGCTCAACAATGATCCTTGGACCACCCACTGGATGAACGCCATTCTCGCCGCAGTACCGGATGGCGAGCGCTGGGTGATGAACTCGGCCCGTCGGCAACTGGACAAGCTCGATGACCCGGAAGTACGCAAGGCCGCCATCGAGTTCATCCGTCAGGAGCGCATCCACGCCCGCGAACACGACGAGATGAATGCCATCGGCGTGCAACACGGGGTGCCGATCGACAAGGTCGAGGGTGTATTCAAACTGATCCGCAAGCAGCTGCAACATCGCCTCAGCGATGACATGCAAAGCTCCATCGCTGCCGCCTTCGAGCATTTCACCGCCATTATCTCGTCGGTGCTACTTGAGCACCCGGAGCTGTTTGACGATACCCACCCGGAGTTGCGCGCCATGCTGTACTGGCACTTCGTCGAGGAGACCGAGCACAAGAGCGTCAGCTTCGACGTCTTTGTCGACGCCAGTGGCGGCGGGCTGCGAAGCTACCGGCTGCGCACCAGCGGCATGCTGCTGGCCATCGCGCTGGGGTTCCCGATCATGATCGGCAACCAGACCTATCTGTTGTACAAGGATCGGCAGGTGCTGAATCTGCGCTCGGCGGCACACATGCTGAAAGTCCTGTTCTGGCGCCCGGGCATTCTCTCGAAGGTGCTCGGCGGGGTGCTGCCCTACTTCTCGCCGACCTTCCACCCCTGGGATGATGACAACCGGGAGGTGATCCGTATCTGGAAGCGGGCCTACGAAAAGACCGGCGATACCCAACAGGCCTATCAGGCACTGCGTGATCACCGTGCTGGCAAAGCCCGGGGGGCAACCCCGGCACCCACAGCCGAGGCGGCTTGGGGACAGGCATGAAGAAAAAGCCCTTGCCGCCATCGCGCGGTGCCGCTGCGGTCATTACCGGCGCTGGCAGCGGCATCGGTCGCAGCTTCGCCTATGAAGTGGCCCGCCGCGGCGGCGCCGTAGTGTGTGTCGATATCCATGCCGAACGCGCCGCTCAGGTGGCCAGCAGTTTGCGGGCGTTGGGCAGTCACGCGGTGGCCCGGCAGTGCGATGTTGGCGATGCGGCGCAGATGCAATCGCTGGCCGAGGACGCCGAGGGCCTGCTTGGCCGCCCGGTGACTCTGGTGATCAACAATGCCGGCGTCGGTCTCGGTGGGCCGATCGGCGAAGTATCACTAGATGACTGGCGCTGGTGCATGAACGTCAATCTCTGGGGCGTTATCCACGGCTGTCATTTCTTTGCCCCGGCGCTCCGCGATCTCGGTTACGGCGGCATCATCAATGTTGCCTCCGCCGCCGCATTCGGCGCCGCCCCGGAAATGACCACCTATAACGTAACCAAGGCCGGGGTGCTGGCACTGTCGGAAACACTGGCAGCGGAGCTGGCTGGCACCGGAGTGCACGTCACCGCCCTGTGCCCGACCGTGGTACCGACCAATATCGTTGAGGATGGCCGATTACCGGAACGGCGCCGGGATTTTGCCCGCTCGGCAATGACCCGGTTTGCCTTGACCAATGCTGACCGGGTGGCACGCCAGACCCTTGATGCGTTGGACCGGGGTGATCTGTACATGCTGCCGCAGATTGATGGCCGCATCGCCTGGCGACTGAAGCGTCTGGCGCCACGGCTGTACGCCCGGGCGGTCGGCGAAACCTACCGGCTGCTGGCCGATTAACCACTGACATCAGGATACAAGGAGTCGACATGGCCTCGATCCCTGCCAACATAATGAAGCTGATGCTGCGCGTGGGCGTCAAACGTGACATCCGTGATCCGGACAAGCTGGTGCGCCACCTGCGTCGGGTGATGAATGCGCCGCTGGCGCCCTCGCCGGTACCTCGGGGCGTACGCCTGCAACACGCCCGCGTTGGCGGGGTGCCGGGCCAGTGGCTCAGCTCGCCGGACCCGACGGTGACAGTGCTGTACCTTCATGGCGGCGCCTTTATTGGCGGGCGGCTCGCGACCTACCACAATTTTTGCGGGCGTCTGGCCAAGGCACTCAACGCCCGGGTGTTCCTGCCGGACTACCGTTTGGCCCCGGAGCATCCCTACCCGGCAGCCCCGGACGATGCGCTGGCTGTCTACCGCGAGCTGCTTGATGACCCGCGCCCGATGATCATTGCCGGCGACTCCGCCGGCGGCAATCTGACCCTGGTTACCCTGCTGCGCGCTCGTGACCTGGCCTTGCCGATGCCGGCCTGCGCGCTGGCCATCTCGCCCGGCGCCGATGCCCGTGGTGAACTGATGTCGCGGCAGGCCAACAGTGACAGCGATGCCATGCTGTCGCGCCGCATGATTGATGTCGCCACCCGGGTCTATCTGGCTGGGGCCGACCCGACACTTCCCTACGCCTCACCCTGTCTGGGGGACTACAGCGGTCTGCCGCCTTTGATGCTGACCGTCAGTGCCGAGGAATGCCTGCGCGATGACGCCCATGCGGTAGCCCAGCGTGCCCGTGATGCCGGCGTGCCGGTACAGCTCCTGGAACGGGCGGATCTGCCCCATGTCTGGCCGGTATTTACTTTTCTGCTGCCGGAAGCCCGCCGCGATTTCGGCATCATCGTCAGCGCCCTGCGTCGGCATCTGGCCCCGACCGGCAGCACGTCTGCGGACCGCCCGGCGCAGGCCGCCACTGTTGTCAGCGAAGCCCCGGCATGAACATGCCCGCCTTTACCCGACCGGCAAGCACACAGACCATCGTCCCGGACCACGAGGTCATCATCATTGGCGCCGGCATTTCCGGTATCGGTGTTGCCATCCAGCTGCGCGCCGATGGTATCGACGACATCCTGATTCTCGAACGCAGCGAGGATGTCGGCGGCACCTGGCGCGATAACCGCTATCCGGGTATCGCCGTCGACATCACCTCGTTTACCTATTCGTTTTCGTTCGAGCAGAACGCCAACTGGTCGCGGGTATTCGCGCCGGGCAACGAGCTGCACCACTACACGCGCCGGGTGGCGAGCAAGTACGGTATCTATCCGCTGATTCGTTTTGGCGTGGAAGTCACCCGTGCCCGCTTCGACGACGCCAACCACCTCTGGGTGATCGAGCTTGACGACGGTCGGCAACTTCGTGCGCGCCACATCATCTCCGCCGGTGGCGGACTGATCTCGCCGAAAATGCCGGATATTTCCGGGTTGGAGCGTTTCGAGGGCGAGGTCATCCATACCGCCCGCTGGCCTGACAGCCTCGACCTGACGGGCAAGCGCGTCGCCGTGATAGGCACCGGCGCCACGGCGGTGCAGCTGATCCCGGAAATTGCCGGCAAGGCCAAGCAGTTGGATGTCTATCAGCGCACCCCGATCTGGGTGCTGAAAAAGCCGGACCGTGTCCTGCCGAGCTGGCTCAAGACCCTGTTCCGGTTCGCGCCGGGGCTGCAACGCAGCCTGCGCGGCGCCACCGATGCCGCCAGTGAAACCCTTATGGTGCTGTCGGCGATCTATTATCGGCAGGCCCCCTGGCTGGTGCGAATGTGTGAGAAGGCCGGCATCAACAACCTGCGCGAGCAGCTGCCTGATCACCCCGAACTCTGGGACAAACTGACACCGAAATACGGTTTCGGCTGCAAGCGGCCCACCTTCTCGAACGAATATTTCCGCACCTTCGCCCGCGAGGATGTCGAGCTGGTGACCACCCCGATTCAGCACATCACCGCGCGCGGCATCACCACCAGCGACGGTCGCTCACGGCGCATCGATACCCTGATTCTGGCCACCGGCTACAAGACCTTCGAGAAGGGCAATATTCCGTCCTTCGAGGTGATCGGCACTAACGGCGTCGACCTGGGCCAATTCTGGCACGACCACCGTTATCAAGCCTATGAGGGCCTGACCGTGCCGGGCTATCCAAATTTTTACATCATGCTCGGCCCCTACGCGCTGATTGGCACCTCCTACTTCAAAATGGTGGAGGGCAATGCCATCCACCTCTCACGCTGCATTCGCGAGGCCAACAAGCGTGGTGCAACGCGGGTAGAAATTCGACAATCCGAGCATGATGCCTACTTCCGCGACATCCAGAAACGCCAGCAGAACACCGTGTTCCTGAATCACAACTGCGCCCTGTCGAACAGCTACTACTTCGATCATCACGGGGACGCGCCGATGTTACGCCCCTCCACCTCGATGGAGATGCTGTGGCGGGCGAAACACCTGCCGATGGACCATTACCGCTTCAGCCGCTACCCGGATCCGCCCGACATCCCGGATCTTGCCCGGATAAAGGCCCATGCCCGGCTGGTCCCCGGCACGTCCTGACGAGACCGCCTCCAGCACGCTCGGACACTGAAAATAATACATTTGGCTGTATGGCCAAACAAATCATGTAGTGCTACTCTGCACTACATGATTTGTCAGAATCAGGATTTAACCCCATGCAAACAGCCGCCTTTCATCCCTCGCTGATCGTTGCCGGCCCGCGCCCCAGCGCCAGTCGCTGGACACGCTTTGTCAGACCGGAGCAGCTGTACCGGCAGGCCCGCGTAGCAGCGGTCGAGCGGCAGACCGAAGATGCCGTGTCGATTACTCTTGCGCCTATGGATG
The DNA here is from genome assembly GCF_000299335.2 of Isoalcanivorax pacificus W11-5. Lineage (NCBI taxonomy): Bacteria > Pseudomonadati > Pseudomonadota > Gammaproteobacteria > Oceanospirillales > Alcanivoracaceae > Isoalcanivorax > Isoalcanivorax pacificus. The sequence continues at coordinate 2,553,690 of NZ_CP004387.1, forward strand.
ACAAGCCCTGTGACGCCGCTGCCGGGCAGTACCTGACACTGATCGCCGACGTGAACGGCGCGCGTATCAAGCGCGCCTACTCCCTCAGCCAGCTGCCTGATCAGAACGCCTTTACCGTCACCTGCAAGGCGATTGCCGGGGGGCGTATGTCCGGCCACCTCAACAGCGCACTGAAGGCCGGCGACCTTCTCCAGTTTGCCGGTCCCAGCGGCGAGTTCCTGCTGCCGGACAGCGTCCCGGCCCACTACGCCTTCGTCGCCGCCGGCTCCGGCATCACCCCGATCATGGCCATGCTTGAACAGCTGCTTGAGATTGACCGGTGCAGAACCCCGATTACCCTGCTTTTTGGCAATCGTCGCGAAAAAGACATTCTGTTCAGGGACCGTCTTGAGCAACTGGTCAGTGCGCATGCCAACCTGAGCGTTAGCTATTACCTCACCCGGCCGGGCAAGCGCTGGAAAGGTCAACAGGGGAGGATCAGCGCCGAAGCCCTGCCGCAACAACCGGGCACACATTACTTCCTGTGCGGGCCGGACACCTTCAACAGCAGTCTGCGTGAAGCGCTGCTGAACTTGGGCATCAGTAGTACGGCGATCAGCACGGAGCAATTCACCCAGAGCTCCGACGAGAGACGCCCGCACCCTGCCGACCCGCATCCGGTGCAGTTCCGACTGGCCGACGGCAGCGAACACGAGGTAACCGTGCGTCCGGGCGAAAGCCTGCTGGAGGCCGGCCTGCGTGGCGGCGTGCCGTTGCAGTTCAGCTGCACCATGGGTGGCTGTGGTCATTGCAAGGTCACCATCGAGACAGGCGATGTCGCCACTGATGAACCCAATTGCCTGACCGAGTCCGAGCGTCAGGCAGGCCAGACACTGGCCTGCTGCGCCTGGCCGCACAGCAAGGCGGTGGTGCAGGTAGCGGAGACCGGACTGTGAGCGCCGCCATGAACCTGCGTATGGCCGAGCTGGTGCGTCGCTCCGGAGTGAGCCGCGAGACCATTCATTACTATCTGCGCGAAGGATTGCTGCCGCGCCCGCAAAAAACCGCGCGTAACACCGCGCTTTATGGTGAAGAGCATGTCCAGCGTCTGACCCTGATCCGCTCACTGCGCGATGAGCACTTGCTGTCACTGAAAGCGATCAAGGGTCTGCTGGCAGATCAGACACAGCTCAGTTTTACCCCGGATCAGCTCGCCACGCTGGCGCGCCTGCGGCGGCACAAACTGGGCAACCAGACTGCCGACGCCGACAACAGCCTGCGCACCGAACAACTGGCCGACGAACTGGCACTTTCCGATGCCGAGTTGGCCGAGCTGCGCGCCGGCCATTTCCTGTCGGCCGACGATAACGAAATAGCGGATCAGGACGAGGCCGAAACGCTGCGCCTGTGGGCCCTGCTGCGCAACGCCGGCCTGACGCCCGCGCGCGGCTTCAGCCCACGCGACATGGCCTATATCAATCAGGCGGCGGACCTTTTGTTTCAGCAGGAAGTGACCTTTTTCCAGCAACGCCTGCACAACCTGAGTGAAAAGGAAACCGACGCCCTGCTGCACACCGTGATACCGGCTATCAACCGGCTGGTCTCCCTGCGCCATGAACGCAAGATCGCCGCGCTGCTGGAAAGTTATGCCACTGCCAGCGACGCGGCAGCGCACGCAACACCATCCGAATCGTCCGAGGAGCCTCACCATGGATAACAGCAAGATCGCCCGACCCAGACTGGAGCGCATGCTGAATGGCATGCCCCTGAAGATGCAGAACAAGGTCACCCAGGTACTGGAAAACATTTCCCTGGTTGCCGAGATACGGGACCCGAAAGTTGGCATCAGCATGTTGCCGTCGGCCTACCGTGGCTTATGGCAGAAAAAAGGCAAGAGTGAGGATGGTGTGCTGATGAAGTCCGGCCACCCGGTGCATTTCGACCTCAACTATGGCTCGGATTTTCCTGAAATGTACGACCTCTACCGTCGCGCCGTCGCCAATCAGTGGGATGGCGAATGGCAGCTCGACTGGAGCACCCAGGTCGACCCGATGAACCCGGAAGTACCGATTCTCGGCAGCACGCCCTTTATTCCCTTTGATGATCTGGAAGCTGAAGGCATCAAGCTCAGCGCCAGGGAAAAGCAGGAGCTGACCTACCACTTCTCGGCCTGGATGCTGTCGCAGTTCATGCACGGCGAACAGGGTGCACTTTACGCCTCTGCCCAGTGCACCGAGTCGGTCAAATGGGTCGACGCCAAACTGTACGGCGCCACCCAGGTGATGGATGAAGGCCGCCATCTGGAGGTGTTCCTGCGCTATCTGGAAACCAAGCTGGAGCGCATGTACAAGGTCAACGACAACCTGTTCGTGATCATCGACGACCTGCTCACCGATTCGCGCTGGGATATCAAGTTTCTTGGCATGCAGATCATGGTTGAGGGTCTGGCACTGGGAGCCTTCTCGACCATGTACAACCAGACTGGCGAGCCGCTGCTGAAAAACCTGCTGCGCTATGTGATTCAGGATGAAGCGCGCCATGTCCACTATGGCGTGCTGGCACTGCGCGAACATTTCACCAAAAACCTCAGCGGGACAGAACTGCGTGAGCGTGAGGACTGGGCCTTCGAGGTCGCCATGCTGATGCGCAACCGTTTCTTCGCCCATGAGATCTATGACGAATGGTTTGCTCACAAGCTGTCCCGTGCCACCTGGAACCGGCTGATGTCGGAGTCACCAGCCATGACCAAGTTCCGCAGCATCATGTTCCAGCGATTGGTGCCGAACCTGCAATATATCGGCCTACTGTCGCCGCGCATGGAAAGCTACTACGAGAAGGCTGGCTTGATGGCCTATGTGGGCGGCAAGAACGCCAGCGAGCTGACCGAACAGGACCTGTTGCGCGACAACGACAAACTGGCTGAACAGGCCATGAAGGATGCCCGTAACGCGGCCTGAGCATGGACCTGCTGCAGCCATCGCAAATCAGTTCGATCACAAATCAGCTCGCCGGCTCCGAAGCGTTGATCCAAATGTTGAAGCAACTGAAATACCCGGGCCATTGCCCGCAAGTTAGTACTTTGAGGAGATAAGCTGTGGGAAAAATCATTTTTATCGAGCACGACAATACGGAACATGCGGTGAACTTCGAGGCTGGCATCACCCTGATGCAGGTTGCTGTCGACAATGCGATTCCAGGCATTGATGGGGATTGTGGTGGTGAGTGCGCATGTGGTACGTGCCATATGATCATTCCCGACGAGTGGTTCGACAAAACCGGTGCCATCAGTGAAACGGAAGAACAGATGCTGTCGATGACGCCCGAAAGAAGCCAGACATCGCGGCTGGGATGCCAGGTTGAAGCCACCGAAAACATGGATGGCATGACTGTTCGGCTACCAGAATTCCAGATGTAATCCGACGATCATCGTACCGAGGAGACAGACATGCCCAACAAGCAGAATATGACCACGACCCAGACGAAAATCGTCAACGCAACTTCTCGCATTATCCCAATGCATCTTCAGATTCGGGCCCTCAAGAATGTCATGGCGGCCAAAAAGAAGATCTTTGGTGCCAGTCGACCGGCACCGAATTTTATCGAGAAGCCCGTTGCCGATGTGACAACCCTGAAACTCGAGGATATCGACCTCAGCAACCCGTTCCTTTATCGGCAGAATCAGTGGGATACCTATGCTAAGCGTCTACGTGATGAAGCGCCGGTGCACTATCAGAAAAGCAGCTATTTTGGCCCGTTCTGGTCAGTGATGCGTTACGAAGACATACTCTTTGTTGACAAGAATCATCAGCTGTTTTCTTCCGAGCCGCAGATCGTGCTGGGCGACCCGCCAGACGGCCTGTCGGTGGAGATGTTTATCGCCATGGATCCACCCAAGCACGACATTCAGCGTCGGGCTGTGCAAAGCGTGGTAGCGCCAAAGAACCTCAAGGAAATGGAAACCCTGATACGCGGCCGCACGGAAGAGGTGCTTGACAGCCTGCCGCTGGGCGTCCCCTTCAACTGGGTGCCTGTGGTATCGAAAGAGCTGACCGGTCGCATGCTGGCCACGCTGCTTGATTTCCCTTATGAGGAGCGCCACAAGCTGGTTGACTGGTCCGACCGATTGTCTGGCGCCGCGCAAGCAACCGGCGGCGAGTTTTCTGACGAAGGTGCCATGTTTGATGACGCAGCCGACATGGCTCAGGCCTTTTCAACACTTTGGCGAAGCAAAGAAGCACGCCGCGCCGCTGGCGAAGAACCTGGCTTTGACCTTATCAGCCTGATGCAGAGCAACGACGACACAAAGGACCTGATCAACCGGCCGATGGAGTTCATCGGCAATCTCGCCCTGTTGATTGTTGGCGGTAACGACACCACACGTAACTCAATGAGTGGCGGTGTGCTGGCGTTGAATCAGTTTCCCGAAGAGTTCACCAAGTTGAAAGCGAACCCGGATCTCATACCCAACATGGTATCCGAGATAATTCGCTGGCAGACCCCCTTGGCGCATATGCGACGTATAGCAACCCAGGATGTCGAAGTTGGCGGCCAGACCATCAGAAAAGGGGACCGTGTCATAATGTGGTACGCATCAGGAAACCGCGACGAACGAAAGTTCGAAAACCCGGACCGGCTTGTTATCGATCGCAAGGAAGCGCGTAACCATATCGCATTCGGATACGGCATCCATCGTTGCATGGGCAATCGCCTGGCGGAATTGCAGTTGCGCATACTCTGGGAGGAACTTCTCAAGCGCTTCGACAATATCGAGGTGGTCGGCGAACCTGAACGGGTGCAGTCAAACTTTGTCCGTGGCTATTCAACATTGATGGTCAAACTGACAGCGAAGGACTGACAAACCTACTCAAGGCGCAGACAGGCCCATGACAGAACAAAAGCAGGATACGACGGTTATTGTTGGCGGTGGACACGCTGCAGGTGCGCTTCTGGCAAACCTGCTACAACAAAAATATCAGGGCACGGTGGTTCTGGTTGGAGAGGAACCCTATCCACCCTATCAGCGCCCACCGCTGTCAAAAGCGTACCTCTCTGGTGAGACCGACCAGAAAGCTCTGCTGATGAAGCCACTCTCTGCCTACGAAAGTGCCGGCTTTCAGATACGCCTCGGTGTGCGTGTGGACAGCATAGACCGCGCCAACAGATGCGTCTCGTTATCGGATCAGAGCACATTAACCTACGATCGACTGGTTCTGGCCACTGGTTCGAAGGTTCGCCGACTGAGTGCCCCCGGGGTTGAATCAACCGGAATTCATTACCTGCATGATATCGCTGATGCAGATCACCTTCGCGATGCATTAGCCGCCGGAAAACGACTGGTGATTGTCGGTGGCGGGTATATCGGCCTGGAAGTCGCCGCCAGCGCGACCAAGCGCGGCGTCAAGGTTACCGTTCTGGAAGCCGCTGAGCGTTTGATGCAGCGAGTGACCGGGCCACAAGTGTCAGCTTTCCTGCATGACAAGCATACTCGCGCCGGCGTAGATGTGCGTCTGGGCTCTGCGGTAAAGGGTTTCAAAATCGGGCATCAGGGCCATGTTGAGGGCGTCTTGCTTGCCAACGGTGAATGTGTGCCCGCCGACGTCGTGCTTGTTTCTATCGGCGTTGTCGCCGAAACGGATCTGGCCGAAGCCGCCGGTATCACCTGCGACGATGGCATTCTCGTTGATCAGTATGTACGGACTAACGATCCTTCCATTCTGGCAATCGGCGACTGCACACGTCACCGCAATCTTTTTTTTGACAACACGCAGCGCTTGGAATGTGTCTCCAATGCGGTTGATCAGGCACGCACAGCGGCGGCGATGCTGACGGGGGAAAATAAACCCTACGACAGTGTGCCCTGGTTCTGGTCGAATCAGTTTGGTGTTCGCTTGCAGATGGTGGGTCTTTCCGCAGGTCATGATCAAAGCGTGGTCCGAGGGAGCCCGGACAGCGAAACGTTTGCGGTTTTCTACCTTCGAAACAGCCATGTTGTCGCGGTCGATGCCGTGAACATGCCATTGGCGTTTATGGTGGGAAAGAAGCTGGTTGCCCGACGAGCTACCGTAGACGCGCAGTTACTCGCTGACATCGAGTTTGACATCAAGTCGCTAGCATGAAGCCAATTGGCCTTAGTCCGTAACATAAGGCCGCGATATTCATACCTACTTCTTATTGCCAGAACTTCTTGCAATCGTTATTTTGGTTGGTCATACAAATAAAAATGCGTCGTGAGGTGCCCTAGATGAAGGATTCACGTCTTAACAACAAGAGTACGAATAGAAGCGGAATGAAGCTTCTGGCGGCCCCCGTCACTTCTTGGGTTATGGCCCTGATGGCAGCCATGTGCAGCTCGCCAGTGATGGCGGGCGCCGGAGACACCGCAAACACTTATGGTCTTGGTCCGTTGAATGTCGGAACAGCCATGGCATTCAGCCCGTTCGGCTCAGGTGCCTTCGCGGTTTACTACAATCCTGCCGCCATGGCGCGCTCCGCGGAGGGTGAAATCATTGCAGTGCTTCAGCATGGCGATCAGGAGTTGCGCGCCAAATCCCTTGGCGGCGATGCACCGCTCGTACGTGATAATAACGTGCTGAACGATCAGAGTTCGGAGCTGCTGCTTTTCGGCTTGAAAACGCGGCTCGCGGGCGCTTCGGATTCTATCGGGCCGGTCTATTTTGGCCTGAACGTCGGCGTCGACGAATATTCCGGCAATATTCTGCCCTTTCAGGCCGATACGTCGGAGCAAGGGCAGTTTCTGCGTTATCAGTCCCAGCCGCTTTATCTGGCGTTCGGCGGCGCTGTCGGCAACCTCCTGCGCGGTGTCGATGTAGGGCTATCCTTCCGGTTGACACTTGGCGCCAACGCCCGGCTTGAAGCCGTCAGCGATCTCGCCGGCAATACTGATACCGAAAAGCTGTCTCTGGAGGCCTCCCCTTCCTTGTCCCCGACCGTCGGCGTAACGCTCCGGCCAGGGGAGATGCTGTGTGGGTCCAGCGACTGCCTGCCATTTGGCCTCGATGCGCTTGAAACAGCCCTGTTCTGGCGTGACGAAAGTGATTTTGGCGTGTCTGTGGACGCCAACGTGGTCATTCCAGGGGTGATTCCCGAGCCTGGCTTGGATCTCGTCCTCGACACCATCGATTCTTATCAACCCGAGGTTCTCGGGTTCGGCTTGCTGTACCCCGTTAACCAACTGGAATTTGCGGCATCTGTTGAGTTGCATCGCTGGTCGCAGCTGGAGAAGAGATTCGCCGGTGACACCGTTCGCGATCAGGCCAATACCCGCTTTGATGACATCACCATCGTGCGCCTCGGTGCCAGCTATCAGTGGTCCGACGCATTGAAATTCCATACTGGTATTTCCGTGGAGGACTCACCGCTTAAATCCACGCAATCACAGGATGTGAATTTCCTTGATTCCGACAGAAAGATTTTCGCCGTCGGCGCCAGTTATCGCTTCAATGACTTTCCCGTCGTCAAGCAGCCCCTAGAGTTTGGCGTTGCCTATCAGTATCAGCAGCTCGACAAGGCCGAATTCGATCTGCTTTCGATCAATTCACCCACAGATCCGCAGCCTTATGAACGGGTTCAGGCCGACGGCGACATTCATGTATTTTCCGCATCAGCTTCGCTGAAGTTCTGATGCCTGATCCAGGGTGCGAAGTAGAGGAGAATAACAATGAGCAGAATGCCCGTTCCCGTTCACCACCTTATGACCACGTTAATACTTGCCTCGCTTATCGTCGGCTGTGGTGACGATGCCGGCCAGATCACCAACCCATGGCAGCCTCCGGACAGCCTGATTTTTGCGTTTCCTTTTCCGGACCAGGACGAGGTGCCCGTCAGCACTCCCGTTGTGCTTAGATTTTCAAAAGCCCTCGACGACGACGTTGCTGCGGATATCGAGAACAGAGTGCAGCTTCGTCACCTTCCGGACGACAGCGTTGTCACGGTAGATTACAAAATTGTCAGCGAAGGCCGCGGGCTGGTTTTGCGCCCTGCCGCTGCCCCCCTGGTCGCCAACAGCAGCTACCAATTGGTGCTCACCGGAGACGGTCTTGGGTCGATCAATCCGGCACCGTTTGATGACTTCCGGTTCCACACTGCCGGGCTTCAGTCCGGCTCCCGGGACCTGGTTGGCTCGGGTCCGTTTGCCATGCTATCGGTGGCCCCACTGGATCAGGCCTCGTTACTGGTTGACAACCCGGATGCGGCGCATCCCGGTGACATGGATACCTTGCGCCTGGTGTTCAACCGAACGCTTGACCCTGCCAGCGTAACTTATGGTGAAACCGTCAGCTTGCTTGACAACAACGACATGCTTGTCGAGGCCTCCCTGTACTTGCAGGGGCGGTATCTCGCGCTTGACCCCAAGAACGATCTTGGTAGCGTCGAGCACCGGCTTGTGATTGATGGTGTTCGCAGTCGAGAAAATGAAACGTTTCCCTCGTTAGAGCGCCGGTTCACGCCGATGCAGACAATGCCGAGGGAAACGGCCATTCTCAGAGTCGGCACACTCGGTGAGGAGCAGCCTGATATGCTGTCACGCCTTACCGGGGAACCGTTGAATTCCGTCCCGGTAAGGTCATTCATTATTGGCAATGACAGCAGCACGGATCTGGTCGGCGATCTTGCTGCGGATCTCGCCTTTGTCCCTGACTTCCCGGACGCCGTGCCGCTACGCGTGCCCGCTGGGTCAGTGCTGCGCGGCTCGCCGGTGGATATCAACATTATTGGCGAAGTTGACTCCGGCCTCGAATCCGGCGGTGTGTTGGTCACGCTGCTCACCGATGCCAACGGTTATCTGATCCCCAACCCGCTCAGCAGTGCTGACGATGCACCACGTTATGCGCTATTGAATATGGATGTGGCAATGACGGCCGAGGGAACTGAAACCAACGCCGCACTCAGCCAGAACCTGCTCCATATACAGATTGCTGGTCTGGCCATCGTGGAGGATGGTGTACTGGTACTGGATGCCGTTGGTGTGGCGGAACCGGAAGTGCTCGGTCTCGAACGAGCTTCCGGGCTGTTGTCTTTCCGCATGGAGGCCTATGCCGATCAGCGCAATGCCCCGGTACCGGTCGAGGATACCCGCCCGTTGCAGCTGCAGTCCTGGGTACCGGGTGATGATTTTCAACCCAACGCCCGGCCGGGGGACCCGATTATTCTGAACTTCAACAAACCGCTAGACCCGGCTTCCGTGTTGCTTGATGGCGCCATTCAGGTGAGCATTGACGGCGCACCGGTTGCCCCCGATCTTGCCCCCATGCGGCATGACGGCGCGACCGTTATTATCGATGGCAGCCAGATTGTTCATAACATCGACATCGAGATAACCCTGACGTCGTTACTGCGAGATCTTCAGGGCAATCCACTCAATCAGGATCAGACCCTTTATCTGCGCCTGGCTGATTTTGTTCTTCCCGGCGGGAGTCCGGCCAACCTTCGATCCCCCCTGATTGCCAGTGTCTACCCAGGCTATCCCTGTGCCCTGGTTGACGCAGTGCTCACGGGTCCGCAGGAGGACTGGCGCAATGGCCGGTGTGACGGCGGCCAAAGCGATGACCCGCGTTATCCGATCCCGGAGCTCTTCGTGGAGCAGAGTCTGCGGGTAATTTTTAACCGCAGCATTGATCCCGGAAGCGTTAACGAAAGCACTTTCTTTGTTGAGCGCCGCATCGAAGATGGCACTTGGCAAGCCATTCCCGGTCACCTCACCATCCTGCCCCAAAGGATCGAGTTTCACCCCGATCGACCCTGGCAGGTGGGTAGCCTGTATCGCTATACCCTGCGTTCAACCAACAATACCGTGAACTGCGGTGTTAATGCGATTTGCGCACTCGATGGCGCCCCCATCCAGACCCGCCAGATATCACAAAGTAGCAGCACTGCCCCCGGCCCCCGCCAAGGCGGGCCGAACCTTGTCAACCATTTCCTCGTCAGTGGCGAAGATCGTCGCTTCACCGTGGTTTCGTTGCGATCACTGCCGGCGGCAGATGTAAATGCCAATCTTGTGCTGGATGGTGCGGAACAAGGTGTGCAGGACGTCGGCGGTACTCTTGTCATACCGCCCAATGTTCTTGGAATGAGACTTGTCAGTACCTCAGGGGTGGTGACGAGTGCCAATCTGGGCTGCTCTATTGGCGAGGATTGTCCAGAGAAACGATTCGTCTACGTCGCCAGCGGCGCCCTGCAGGCCGGAGTCCGGCGTTATGATGCAGAGGCGGAGGTCAACCGACGCCTACTCGACGGCAACCCCGACACGGACGACTGGACTACAGGCGCCATCATGGCCGACGTGTTCCCCAACACCCTGACTACAACCGGCGTTTTTCTTGAGGCACGCGCCTTAAGCCTGATCACCATCCCGCTGAATACGGGGCCTCTCGTACTGCGGCTAGACTATAAGGATAACCAGCCAATCCAGGGCTTTATCACCGATACAGCGGACGGACCCTGGTTCAGCACGACCTTTGACCTGTTGATCGACGCGCCGGAGCTGGAACCCCGACTTCTGATCGAGCTTGGTCATGATATCCGCAGCAAGCGCGTCGAAAATGTTACGCTCGAGGGCCCGTTGCGCTTCGTTGACGATGGCCGACTGGTTCTCAAGGTAAGAAATCCTGACCCATTGGTCATACCCGCAAATATAGACTTGCTGGGCATTGGTCTTGCCGGTGTAGTACTGGAAGTACCGCCCCTTGCCGTGGACCTGACCTTCACCTTCCTGCCGGTGAAAGATTTCTAGTATGCACCGGCTCATCCCGGCCCGTTTTCCTAACCAGCCCGTTCAAGCCCCCTCCGGGGGGCTCTTTTTGCTCACTGCAACCCGGCTACGCCATCCTGTCCCATGCCATACGCTATTGAGCAGCAAGAAACAGGCGGATTGAATAAACGACCGTGGAAAGGAACCCTGATGCCAATGCCAGACCACAAAAACAGGCCCATGTACCAGAGGAATTTCCAGGACGAGTTCAGCTGGTTCAGCAATCCGCTCGACTGGAGGCCGATAGAACGGCTGATCCTACTGGCCGCTCTGGTCATGCTGGCACCGATACTATTCGGCGGCGCCCTCGCCTTCGCGCTTGCCTTCGCCCCGGAATATATCAACCGGGGAGTCGGCTATGGCCTACTCACGCTTTATGCAACCCAGTTTGTGGTACTCAGCGTTTATCTGCTGCAGGCCCGTTACCGGCGCGCCTTTCACTCCGATTATCCGGCACTCGAAAACGCATTGATTATCCTGTTTATGGCAAGCGTTATGACGACCGGCTTCCTGACCGGCACCCATCTAAGCAACGGTTTGCTGACGCTGTTTCTGGGGATCAATATCGCCTCCGCACTGGCCGACGTTGGCAAGGTGCGGCTTGCCTATATCGCAGGCTTCACCCTGACTGTCGTTTTCACCGTCGCCGGCGATATTTACCACCTCTGGCCCCATGCCCCGCTGTTCCAGCGATCACCGATGCTGATCGACGGCCAACCGGTGTCCGGCTGGCTGGCCATACAGATCATTACCGGCTCGGTACTGCTCATGCTGCTCGGGGTCTGCGTCGCTGCGGTGCGCCGCTGGGTGGAGCGCGAAAGCCTCTATCGGGAAATGTCTATCATCGACGGGCTCACCCGGCTGACCAACCGTCGCGCCCTTCTGGAGCGCGGCGAGAAGGAGCTCGCAAGAGCCCAGCGCATGCCGACCGGGGCGACATCAGGCTTCGGTTGCATCATGCTCGACCTCGATCATTTCAAGGAGATCAATGACACCTGGGGGCATCATGCCGGGGACGAGGTACTGGTGACGGTGGGCGATATCCTGATGAATTGCGCGCGCCGCTATGACGAGGTAGGCCGCTTTGGCGGCGAAGAATTCGTTATCCTTCTGCCGGGGGTCACGCTGGACACGGCGCTGGCCATCGCCGAGCGTATTCGCGGGAAAATTGCCCTCACCGATATCCGGGCAAACGATTACCCGATCCCCGTCACGGCAAGTCTCGGCGTCGCCGTCTACCCGGCATCCGGGATCAACAACCTCAACGATCTGCTCAAGGCCGCTGACAAAGCCCTTTACAGGGCGAAGCAAGCCGGTCGTAACCGGGTAGAGGCCATGACTGACGCTGCGTGATATTTGCAGAATACCTGCGAGCTTACGTTGGTCGTCGAATACTGCTTCGATCGGGCTGACGCTCATTCGCATACCAGACAAAATCCGCACGGAAATCACCGCGCAGACAAATATTTCGGCACTGTTTCATCAACTCCCCGGATTCCCGCCAGCCGCCCCAGGAGCCTGCTTCCGCCAGGCCGCTGGCGAAACCCCATACCAGCGCCGGAAAGCCCGGCCGAAATTGGCCGGCTCGGTGTAGCCCAGACGCAGAGACACATCCGCCACAGTCAACCTTGCATCAGTGAGCAGCCGCCGGGCGTATTCTTGACGCAACGACTCGACGATACCTTGGTAGCTTGCTCCCTCTGCCCTCAGACGACGGATAAGAGTGCGGGAAGTGACATTCATCCGCCCTGCCACTGCCTCAAGTGTTGGCGGCACGCCCGCCTTCACAGTTTCGGCAGAACCGCTTTCCAGGGCATTACGCACAAGAAACTCCACCATCCCGGATGTGGTGGAGAAGCCACCGCGCTGACCGATGATCCGGCGGCTTTCGAGGATGTTTTCCCGGTGTGCGGTCGGCTCACTCAGGGGCGAGGGCAGGTGGCGCCAGGCAACGGGAAGGGCAACAGCAAAGCGGCTGCCAGGTTGCGTATCCGCCCGGTAAAGCCGGGCAACAGAACCGACATCCGCCACCCAATTCGGCAGGGTCAGCTGCACGGCCCTGGCGGGAAGCTGGCCGAGCAGCGCCTCGAGCAGCGCTTCAACCACTTTCATGATGATCAGCGCCACCCGACAGAAAAACACCCTGTCGCCAGTCAGGTCTTTCAGGGACAGGACATACTTGCCCTGCTCCTCATGCAGCAGCAGCTCGACGGCGGTAATACGCGCACGATAACAGCTTACCAGCGTTTCCAGTGCCTCACCGACCGTGGCGGCGGTCAGGGCGGCAAAGCCCACCGCACCATGACTAGTAATGTTGAGACGCTCACCCAGCCGAATCGGCCATTCGGGCTCGCGCTCGCCCTGATGCTGATCCAGCCGTTCAAATACCCGGGCAAGCGTTTGCCAAGGGACAAACTCCACATCTCGAAGGGTAGCTGCCGTTAGGCCCGTGCCGGCCAGCAGGCGGTCCGCCGAAATCTCTCCCTGAAGAATGAGACGGACATAGGCAGCCGAAACACCAGCCATCGTTTCACTCCTTTCTGATCGGGCCATAACGCCTCATGTCATTAAATGACTATAAAGATGTCATTAAGTGAAATGTCCCCGTGCGAGCCAGCTCCGTAGAGTCAGGAAAACATGATCGTACACCACATTGCTCGGTGGCCGATCAAAAACAACAACCCGCTGAATGAGGTGCTGACAATGAGCACAACCTATCAGATCAACCACCCCGAAAAGGGGCTGATCCAGTACACCGATCAAAAACGCTATCTGTGGATGGCATCCATCCTGCTGCCTCTTCTGGCGGTATCCGGTGTGGCAGGCTATTTCTGGCTGACTAGCGAGTGGGCCCTGCTTGCGCCCTTGGTCTTTTTGTACGGCGTGGTCCCTGCGCTCGACAATCTGTTCGGCTCTGACGAAAACAACCCGCCCGAAGAACTGGTGCCGCAGCTGGAAGAAGACCGATATTACCGCATTCTCACCTGGCTGACCGTGCCGATGCATTTTATCGTGCTGTTTGCGATGGCCTGGTTTGTCGGCACCACGGAGCTGTCCCTCTGGGCTATGGTAGCCGTCGCCCTGACCGCTGGCATTTACAGCGGCCTTGGCATCAACACGGCGCATGAGCTTGGCCACAAGAAACCGCTGCTGGAGCGCCGACTGGCCCGGCTCGCGTTGGCGGTCAGCACCTACGGCCACTTCTGCGTGGAACACAATCGCGGCCACCATCGTGATGTTGCCACCGGGGAGGATCCGGCCTCTTCACGGATGGGGGAATCCATCTACAAGTTCATGCTTAGGGAAATTCCCGGCGCCTTCCGTCGCGGCTGGGAAGAAGAGCAGCAACGGCTACAGCGCAAGGGGAAATCAGTCTGGAGCCTCGAAAACGAAATCCTACAGTCCTACGCGCTCAGCGCAGTCATACAGGTAGGACTGATTGCCACCTTCGGCTGGGTCATGGTGCCGTTTCTTCTGATTCACAACTTCTGGGCCTGGTTCCAGTTGACCAGCGCCAACTACATCGAGCATTACGGGTTGTTGCGCGAGCGTAAGGAAAATGGCCGCTACGAGCACTGTCAGCCTCACCACAGCTGGAATGCCAACTACATTTTCAGCAACATCCTGCTGTTTCACCTTGAGCGTCATTCGGACCACCACGCTAACCCAACACGCCGATATCAAAGTCTTCGCAACTTTGACAACATTCCGGAGCTACCCAACGGTTACTTCGGCATGTTCCTGGTCGCCTACATCCCGTGGCTATGGTATCGGGTGATGGACAAGCGGTTGCTGGCACTGCCACATATTCAGGGAGACCTGAGCAAGGTCAATATCGACCCGGCCAAACGGGACGCTATCCTAGCCCACTATGGTAAGCAGGCGGTGTGACATGGCGATTTACCGTTGCAGTGGCTGCGGCCATACGTTTGACGAGGCCTTGGGCGATCCGCGCGAGGGCTACCCACCCATGGCCTTCGCCGACTTGCCGGAGGACTTCACCTGCCCCAATTGTGGTGTTCGGCACAAGGAGGACTTTGTCCGCGACGAAAATAGGGGGGAGTAAACCCGTCCACAGTAAAGGCTGACGCGGCCCGGGCTTTCAGGGCCGTGCAGGAACAACCGAAAAGTCCGCCGGATCATCAGATCCGGCGGCGTACACCCCGGCCCCGCCGTTTCCGGGTCGCCGCCGGGCAGACCCACCCGTTTCTAACGCCAGTCACGCGGCGACGGCCCTGCTTTTTTTGCTGAATGCCTGACGAGAACAAGCGGCAGCGCTTCGGGCGTACCTGTCGGCCAGGATTGGTGGCCGGCCGGCTATAGCGAACGCACCCGCCCTCCCGCACAACCAGAAACTCCCGGTCTTAGAATAGCCGAGCGCCCCTGGTGGCAGGACTCTCCTCTGCCGTTCGTGTTGTCCCGGCTTTTCATCCGGGTAGTGATCAGATACCATTTGGCTGCTCAACCAAACAAATAAGAGATTCATATATGCCTGACCAAGATCGGATCTCGGCCCGCGCCGCCAGTACCGGTGCCAGTGCCAGTGCCGCTCACGACGGTACCTCCACGCTGTTTGTTGGTGACAACAATCTGGTACTGCGCGCCACCCGCTTCGGTGATCAGGATGCCCCTGTGGTGCTGCTACTGCATGGCGGCGGCCAGACCCGCCACGCCTGGGCCGATACCGGCCGAGCGCTGGCCGCAGCCGGCTACTGTGCTATTGCTCTGGACGCCCGCGGCCACGGCAATAGCGACTGGTGCCCACAGGGCGACTACAGCGCCCGCGCCCTGATCAGCGACCTTCGCGCCATACTCGAGTCACTGCCCTGCACCCCTTATATTGTCGGCGCTTCCATGGGGGGGCTGACCGCAATGCTGACGCTGGGAGAACACCCTGAACTGGCCTGTCGCGGGCTGGTGCTAGTGGATGTGGCACCGCGGCTGGAACGTGACGGGGTGCGGCGGATCATCGAGTTCATGCGGCGCCACCGGGACGGCTTCGATTCGCTGGAGCAGGTGCGGGACGCGGTCGCCGCCTATAACCCCGCACGCAAGGCACCACAGGATGCACAAGGCCTGCGCAAGAATCTGCGCGAGGACAGCAGTGGCCGTCTGCACTGGCACTGGGACCCGGCGTTTCTCGATCACGCTGTCATTCCCGAGGGCGATGAAGGCATGTTCGGTCAGGCCCGGCTGAACCGGGCGGCGCGCCGCCTGAGCCTGCCGGTACTGCTTATTCGCGGTTATCACAGCGATGTTCTCAGCGACCAGGGTGCCCGGGAGCTGATGGCGTTGATGCCGCAAGCGCACTACCTCGTACTTGAGCAGGCCGGACACATGGTGGCCGGCGATCGCAACAGCATTTTTACCTCTGCAGTCCAGCGCTTTCTTTACGACCTGGAAAGCAATAATGCGGCCCCTTTATCTTCCCCCAGCAAGCAGGGAGTCACCCTATGAAACATCCTCACCTTGATGTGCTCATCATTGGCGCCGGCCTGTCCGGCATCGGCGCGGCCTGTCACCTGAGCCGCAAGTGCCCGGATCTGCACTACGGCATTGTTGAACGTCGCAAACGCATGGGCGGCACCTGGGATCTGTTTCGCTATCCAGGCATCCGCTCGGACTCAGATATGTTTACCCTCGGCTACAATTTTCGCCCTTGGACCGATACAAAAATGTTGGCCGACGGCCCGTCAATTCGTAACTACATTGAAGATACAGCCAACCAGTACCGGGTCAAAAAGCACATCCGGTTCGGCCTCAAGGTCATCTCGGAAGAATGGGACAGCAGCAAGAAACGCTGGACCATAACCGCGCTAAACGAGGAAAGCGGCGACGAGGAAACCTTTACCGCCGGATTCCTGTTCAACTGCACCGGCTATTACAACTATGACGCCGGCTACACCCCGAAAATACCGGGTATCGGCCGCTTTGGCGGCGAGGTGATTCATCCGCAACACTGGCCGGAAAATTACGACTATAGTGGTAAGCGTGTTGTGGTGATCGGCAGTGGCGCCACCGCCGTGACGCTGGTACCAGCGATGGCCGACAAGGCAGCCCATGTCACCATGCTGCAGCGGTCACCGACTTATGTAGCAACTGTGCCGGAACAGGATCTGATTTCACACAATCTGCGCCGATTCCTGCCGGAGATGGCAGTATACCGGATGGCCCGAGCCCGCAACATCCTGCTTCAGCGGACCGTTTTCAAATTGTCTATCAGCAAACCAAAAGCGATTCGCCGACTGCTGCTGGCCGCCGCGCGCAAGCAGCTTGGGCCGGATTTCGACATGACGCATTTCGAGCCGCACTACAATCCGTGGGAAGAGCGCATGTGTGCGGTGCCAAAGGGCGATCTGTTCAAGGTGCTGCGCGAAGGCAAAGCCTCGGTGGTCACCGACCAGATCGACACGGTAACCAAAACCGGCATCAAGCTGAAATCCGGCGAGCTGCTACCCGCCGACGTCATTATCACCGCCACCGGACTCGACCTGCAGATGTTCGGAGGTGCCGCGCTGCGTGTCGACGGCAAGGATATCAGCATCCCCGACACCATGCTGTACAAGGGGCTGATGCTTGAAAACGTGCCGAATATGGCGCTGGTTTTCGGCTATACCAATTCGTCCTGGACACTCAAGGCCGATATTGCCTGCGAGTTTGTCTGTCGCCTGCTCAAGTATATGAAGAGCATCGGTGCTGACAAGGTGACGCCGGTGGACGATGAGCACTGCGGGACCGACCTGAACTTCCTGAACCTGCGCTCGGGTTACATCCAGCGTGCCAATGACCGCCTGCCGCGCCAGGGCAGCAAGCTGCCATGGCAGAACCTGAACGACTACCTGCGCGACCTGCCAGCACTGCGCTACGGCAACCTTGACGATGGCAAGCTGCATTTTGAAGGGGTCAACCTGCATGCATCCAAACGCGGGCTGGTGCAGCAACTTCTTGGCAGCTGAGCTGCGCTGAAAAAACACGAAGAGGAACCGCACTATGAAAACTTTCTCCGGCAAAGTCGCCGCCATTACTGGCGCCGGTTCGGGAATCGGTCAGGCCACTGCTATTGCTCTGGCAAGGGAAGGCTGTCATCTGGCCCTTTCCGACATCAGTGAGCAAAGTCTGGAAGGGACCGTCGAGAGATTGGCCGGCTATCCGGTCAGAATCAGCACCCATCTGGTCGACGTGAGTGATCGTGATGCTGTCTATCGCTATGCGGACGACACGGTGTCCGAGCATGGCAAGGTCAATATCATCATGAACAATGCCGGTGTCGGTCTCGGCGAAACTGTCGAAAACATGAGTTACGACAATTTTGAATGGCTCATGAATATCAACTTCTGGGGCGTGGTGTACGGCACCAAGGCATTCCTGCCGCACCTGAAACGCTCCCGCGACGGCCATATCATCAATATTTCCAGCGTCTTCGGCATCATCGGCGTGCCGACCCAGTCGGCGTACAACGCGGCCAAGTTTGCCGTGCGCGGCTTTACCGAGTCGCTGCGCGAGGAGCTGGACATTGAGCAATGCGGCGTCAGCGCCACCTCGGTGCATCCGGGCGGCGTCAAAACCAATATCGCCCGCAACAGCCGCATGGGTGACATGGGGGACTTCGGCATGGGCGACAAAGAAGATATCGCCGCAATGTTTGAGAAAATCGCCATGACCACACCGGAATCTGCCGCCAGAACCATTCTCGCCGGCGTGCGCAAGAATCAGCGCCGGGTGCTGGTGGGTGCGGATGCGGTAATGCTCGACACTGCCCAGCGCCTGATGCCGACTGGCTATCAACGCCTGTTGGAGGCACTGTTCAGAATGAATCAGGGCAAGAAAAAGACATCGCAGGGCATCGCCTGAACTTCATCATCCGACAACCGGAGGTCTTATGAAAAAATCCAGCACTGTGACCGCGATCAGAAAGCTGACTGGCGCCATGGTCGGCATTCCACCACGCCATATCGATTTCCGCTTTCCGGAATCGATGCCGAAGTATTTTTACGGTGGTAACGCTACCGCCACCACCTTCTTTGCCATGCTGTCCGGCTTCTTTCCGCCCGGCGAGCGCTACTTCATGGAGTCTGTTCGACAGTTCCGAGACCGCGTCACAGACGACAACCTGCGCGCAGCGATATCCGGGTTCATGGGTCAGGAGGCGATTCACGGACGTGAGCATGACCGCCTGAATGAGCTGCTCGCGGAACGGGGTTTTGACATGAAGGCGCCAGACAGATTTGTCAGAATCGGCCTTGCCATTCTCGAAAAACTGCCTGCAAGTACGCGTCTGGCAGCCACCACCTTCATGGAGCACTTTACCGCGCTTCTGGCCGAGCAGTTACTCGAAGACAAACAGTTTCGTCAGCAGGCGGATCCGGAAATGATCAAGATCTGGCAATGGCATGCGCTGGAAGAGCTGGAGCACAAGGCTGTCGCCTATGACGTTTACGAGCTTGTCGGCAATACCCGTACCGAGCGCGTGGCTGCCGCGTTGGCCTCCATGCTGGTGCTGTTACCGATGCTCGGCATCACCTGGAGCTGGATGCTGGCCCAGGACCGCCAACTGGGCAACGTGCCTGACAACATCAAGGGCCTCAGTATCCTGTTCGGCCGCGGCGGCTTTGTTTCCCGCATTTTGCCGCGCCTTCCAGAATTTATGGGCGCATGTTTCCACCCTGATAATCACGATACCAAGGCACTTGAAAGCCGTTGGCGTGATAAGCTATTCGCGGAGGGTGGTGATCTATACCATGAGTACCGCAACAACGTAGCCTAACCATCGGCGTTTCGGTGACCGTCAATGCGAAAATGGCGGTCACCGACTGCGTATTCTATTGTTCCGAGTCTGATCCCGCCATCCTGTCCGCAACGGCATGAGTCTTGCTTATGGAGAGGAAGATATTCTGTGAGACCACCATCAATGGAGAAATTCCTGGAAGTTGGCACGTGATAATGTCAGCTATCATGCCCGCCCCTGCTCCTCGAGGATAAAACGTGCCGCCTGCTCTCCGATCATCATGCAGGATGCGTTGGTATTACCACTGATAATAAGAGGCATGATCGATGCGTCCGCAACCCGCAAACCACGTACACCATTGACACGCAGACGCGTATCCACTACCGCTTGATTGTCATTGCCCATGCGGCAAGTTCCCACTGGATGATAAATAGTTTCAGCTCGGGCGCGAATATCCTTCTCAATATCCGCGTCGCTGACGATGCTCACGTCAGGCTGATCATCGCCACCAAAGGCCGGAGAAAATGCCTCGCTGTGGAACACTTTTCTAGCCAGCTTGACCCCTTCGCGCAACACTGCCATGTCATCCGGATGAGAGAGATAGTTAGGATCAATCAGGGGCGCGGCCAACGGATCCTTACTGGCCAGGCGAATGCGACCTCGACTCTTCGGGCGCAACTGACAAACATGAATGGTGCAACCAAATCCCGGCGTCAGCTCGCGACCATGATCACGCAAAAATGCCGGCAGAAAATGCAGCTGCACATCCGGTCGCGACGGCTCACTGAGCACGCTGACAAAAGCTCCCGCTTCAGCAGCATTACTGGCGAGAAAGCCGCGACGGTGACGGAAATAGTCGTAGAACGCCCGGATCAGCCGTGGCACGAAAAACGGCGACATGCCGATGGCCTGCCGACTCCGATCCTTGACCATGATCGTCATGTCCAGATGATCCTGAAGATTGCCACCCACTTCCGGAGCGTGGTGCTGGCAGGCAATGCCGACCTCGGCCAGATGCTCTCGATCACCCACCCCGGACAGCATCAGAAGTTGTGGCGAATTGATTGCTCCGCCGGCCAGTATCACTTCGGCACTTGCTTCGATGGTTGAAATCTTCCCGGCGCTGTCACAAACCTCAACTCCGGTTGCCCTGCCGCTATCAATCAGCACTCGGGTAACCAGTGTGTCGGTCAGAATATGCAGGTTTTCGCGCGCTCTTGCCGGGTCCAGAAAGGCCCGCGCAGCACTCCAGCGCCGACCGTCCTTCTGCGTCACCTGGAAAAGCCCGAAACCGGCCTGCTCGGGACCGTTGAAATCGTCGTTGCGGGGATAGCCAAGCTCTTCGCCCGCCTTGACAAACAACGGCGTGAGCGGGTTGATATCGCGGACCCGGGTAACATTCAACGGGCCACCAACGCCATGCCAACTATCCGCAGGATAATGCTCATTGTTCTCGTGCGCATTGAAGATCGGTCGAACGCTTTCCCAGTCCCAGCCAGATGCCCCTTCGGCAGCCCAGTCGTCATAATCCTGATGCTGGCCACGGATGTAGACCATGGCATTGATCGAGCTGCTGCCCCCCAGAGTCTTGCCACGCGGCCAGTAGAGCTTTCTGTTGCCGAGATGCTTCTGCTCCGAGGTATAGTAACCCCAGTTGCGCTTGCCTTCCTTGATCAGGCCGATTACTCCGAAAGGCACGTTAACGAAACCACTGTTGTCATGGGGGCCTGCCTCGATCAGGCAGACACGATAGCGGCCACCCTCGCTGAGCCGATTAGCGAGCACACAGCCCGCAGAACCGGCACCGACAATGATGAAATCATACTTGCTCATCAACAGCTGCCTCCGCTTCGATAAAACGACTGACGTGATAGTCGCGGCTGCCGTGGCTCAATGAACAATGGGTGATCAGGCGAAAGTAATGACCGATATTCAGCTCTTCGGTGACACCAACACCACCGTGAATCTGGATGCCCTGCTGGGCAATCCGCACCGCCTGGCTGGCGTAATAGGCTTTTGCTGCGGACGTGGCGCGCGCACGCTCGGACACCGTTTCACTTTCTGCTTTCACCAGTACCATCAGCAGCATTGACTCAAGCTGCTGAAGATCGATAAACATATCGACAAGGTAATGCTGGATTACCTGAAAACTGCCGATGGCTTTGCCGAACTGCTTGCGTGTGCGGGCGTACTCCAGCGTGTGCTGGAAAACCTGACTGGCGGCACCGTACATGCGCGCGCAATCCAGCGCACACAGATAGTCGAACCAGCCGCTGACAGCTTGCCTTGCCACCTCACCACGACAGAGGATCATGGCATCGCTGACCTCCAGATCATCCAGAGTCAGACTGGCTGCCCGACCGCCGTCAAGCAGGCGGTAACGCTCTATCTGGCATTGCTCAACCGGCAGCGCCAGAATCAGCAACTCATCACCATTCATGGCCGACACCAGCACCGTCTCTGCGCAGCCGCCATCCGGCACCACATGCTTCTGTCCGGACAGGCGATCGCCGTTCAGCCGCAACGAAGGTCTGGTCACCTGATAACCGGCGTGCCGGTCATAAAGCCCGCAGGCCACACGAGCCTGCCCGGCAATGACGTCCTCCAGTATCGCAAGCGACTCGGGTGTATTGATGTATTCGAGCAGTTTGCCGGGTGACACGACGAGATCTACGAAAGGATCGAGACACAGAGCCGCTCCGGCTTCGCGTACGATGGCCGCAACATCCACCAAGTTGCCGCCATAACCGCCGCAGGATTCCGGAAATGGCAATCCGAACCAGCCAAGCTCCAGCATCGCTTGCCAGCGCGCAGCATGCAGATGATCCGCTTCCTGTAGCTGCGACCGATAGACATCGAACGAGTAGTTGTCTTTCAGGTAACGACGCGCCGTATCGGCGATTATTGTCGTGTTTTCAGAGAGCTTGAAATCCATGGCTTATCTCACAATCCAAGCAGCATTTTTGCCAATACGTTCTTCTGAATTTCATTGGAGCCACCGTATATCGTGCAGGCTCGTAGAAAGTTGTAACGGCGACTGGCGCGATTGAATACCTCATTGCCAATCGGCTCTTCATTATCCCAGGGCAAGGACATCAGCTCGCCGAGCTCGACCATGGCCTGTGAAACACTTTGCTGGAGCTCGGTACCCTTGATCTTTAACCCGGAAGACTCCGGCCCAAAAGGCTTTCCTTCGTCGGTCGCTGCCACGGTGCGGAAGTTGGTGTACTCAAGTGCCATCAGATCAATTTCAAGCGCGGCGACACGACGTGCTGCCTGATGCTTGTCATAGTTGTCCGGCATGGCTGCCAGGGCCGCCTTGAGGCGATTGATCTCATTTTGAGTGTCCGCCACCCCCGCAATGGTCGTTCGCTCATGCGTCAGCAGGAACTTTGCTATGGTCCAGCCCATACCCTCGGTGCCGACCAGGTTCTCGACCGGCACCTTGACATCAGTGAAGTAGACTTCGTTGAGATGATGATGGCCATCAATCGAGTAAATAGGGCGCACTTCGATGCCCGACGTTTTCATGTCAATCAGTAGGAAGGAAATACCCTGCTGCTGCTTGACCGTGCTGTCGGTACGCACCAGACAGAACATCATGTCTGCCCAATGTGCCTGGGTAGTCCAGATTTTCTGGCCATTGACCAGATAGTGATCATCATGGCGCTCGGCACGGGTCTTCAAGGATGCCAGATCAGAACCGGCATTGGGCTCGGAGTACCCCTGACACCAGAGCATTTCACCGCTGCGGATGCCGGGCAACCAGCGATCCTTTTGCTCCGCCGAGCCGAAGGTATAAAGCACCGGGCCTACCATGGCGACCCCGAACGGGCTGGTCGGTGGAGCACCAGCCGATGCGCGCTCAAGATCAAAAATATATCGCTGCGTCGCGGTCCAGCCGGGGCCTCCATACTGCTCCGGCCAGGTCACTGTCAGCCAGCCCTGCTTTCCGAGCAGGCGCTCCCAGCGCTGTTGCATCTCCTTGCCCGGCATTGCGCCGCGGGCGGTGCAACGGCGCAGATCGTCCGGCACATTCGCTTTCATCCACTGGCGTATAGTTTCCCGAAACGCCAATTCTTCGTCACTGAATTCCAGGTTCACACTCTTCTCCGAGATGTCTGCAGCAGAACAACAATCAGTTCACCAGCTTCTGCTTGCCTTCCCAATAAGGCGCACGCAGTTCGTTCTTCAGAATCTTTCCGGCGCCGCTGACCGGCAACGGCTCCGAGCGGAACTCGACGCTGCGTGGCACCTTGTAGCCAGCGATTTTCTCCCGGCAATGAGCAATGATCTCCGTCTCGCTGGCGCTGACACCGTCTCGCAACACCACCAACGCATGGACGGCTTCGCCCCAGTGTTCATCAGGAATACCGATCACAGCGCACTCCTGAACCGCCGGATGACTGTAGATGGCACCTTCGACTTCCACCGAAAAAATGTTTTCACCGCCGCTGATCACCATGTCCTTGGCACGATCAACAATGAACACGAAGCCGTCTTCATCCATGTAGCCAAGGTCGCCGGTGTGCAGCCAGCCATTGCGCAGGGTTTCCGCAGTAGCTGACTCCATTCCCCAGTAGCCAAGCATTACGTTCGGCCCGCGTGCACAGATTTCCCCTACCGTGCCGCGTGCGACCTCCTGATCATCCTTATCGAGAACCATTACCTCCACGCCTATCGCCGCCCGTCCGGCGCTGCGCAATTTCGCACCACCGGGAACATGATGCTCCGGACCGAGAGAGGTAATGATCGGTGAGGCTTCAGTCTGGCCATACCCCTGGGCAAAAGACACTGTTGGCATCTGCTCCATAGCACTGTTCAGTACGGCCTCCGGCATCGGTGATGCGCCGTAGAGCATGCGTTTCATGCTGCTGACATCATATTCACCAATGCGCACGGAAGAGGCCAGAAGATTGATCATGGTCGGCACGAGCAGCGTATTGGTCACCTTTTCCTGCTGGATAAACGCCAGCACCGTATCAACATCAAAGCGCGGCACGATGCCGTGGGTGCCTGCGGCCAGAGTAACGGCAAAGGTGCTGGCCATGTCCGCCAGATGGAACATGGGTCCGGCGTGCATATAGACCGTGTCAGGGTCATAGCCCATCTCCGCAACCACATTGAGTGCATTGAATACGAGATTGTCGTGGCTCAACATCACGCCTTTCGAGCGGCCTGTGGTGCCGCCGGTATAGAACAGCCCGGCAAGATCATCGCCGCCGCTGTTGGCATCCGCCATGGGGGTCGATTGCGTAATCAGCGATTCATAGTCGATGCAATCGTCCGGTCGCGTGCCGTCACCGGTGAAGACAACATGTTCAACCGATTTCAGGATCGGCCGCAGCGCCGGCAGCATGGCGGCAAAGGCGTCATCAACAAACAGCACTTTGGAGCCGGAATCATTCAATGTGTAGGCGATTTCCGGCGGCGCAAGTCGAATATTGACCGGATTGACTGCCGCCCCGGCCCACGGCACCGCATAAAAATACTCCAGATAGCGATCACTGTTCAGTGCCAGAATCGCAACCCGGTCAGCGGGTTTTACACCCAGGCCGATCAAGCCGGCAGCCAAACGCGCCACACGATTCTCGAAGGCAATCCAGCTCTGCCGCCGGTTGGCAAAGACGGTGGCAGTGCCCTGACCGTTCAGCTGAACGGCGCGGCGCAAGGTCTGCGAAATATGCATGGCAGGACTCCGTTGTTAAGGCAGGCTGGATCAGTTGCCGATGCTCGGACGGCGATAGATAAATCGCCCTCGTGATACCAGCGATTTCTCAAGGAACACATTGACCTCCACGACGACAAAGCGCCGGCCCGCACGCACCACCTCGGGCTCGGCCCTCAGACTGCCGGCAAAGGCAGGTCGCAGATAATCGAACGTCATGCTCGTGCAGGCAGACGGGTCATCGAGCACACCAGTAGCCTGCAGGTGGCGTGCAGCGACCACTTCGGCAAAGCTGGCGATGATGCCGCCATGGAAGGTTTTGATTAACGGGTTGCCGATATGCTGCTCGCGGAATGTCATTCGGTACAGCAGCGCGCCATCGACTGCTTCCTGTTCGATACCGAGGAAACGCGCGTAAGGGGAATCACCAAACGCTACCGGCGGCAAAGCTGCTTCTACCTCCGGACCCGTGCCGCTGACGGCATCAATCGGGTCCGTCGACAATAGCTTATTCATCTTTCCTCCTTGCGGCACGATCAAATGAAGGGCCGAGTGTACCGATGGCGAAACTGCCGGAGGTCGAGGCAAGCAGACTGCCGCTGTCGCGACCCCGGGCCTCACCCCGGACGTAAGCTACTTCTCCCGCAACGGCAAAGCAGGTCACCTTGCAATATACGCCCTCACCGGGCGTCGGCGGCGCAATGAAATCGACGCGTAGATCAATGGTCGCAATCGGCCGCATGTCGCCCAGACGTGCAAAGATCGCCAGCCCGCAGGTGGTATCCAGCAGCGTACTGATCGCGCCCCGGTGGGCAGCGCCACGACAATCCTGCACATCATGAACGCAGGCCATACTCATGGCGGCGCCTTCCCGGCTCATTTCTTCCACTTCAATACCAAGCGCACTGAACAGCGGATGCGCTGTGCCAAAAAAGGCTTTCGCTGCCAGCAACGACGGAGACACCGGACTGGATGCTGTCATATTCCCCACCTGCTCCTCTTTATTGCTGCATTGATTTAGTTCTGCAGCGTCAATGCGGCATCCACATAGCGCAACTCGGCAACCCAAACCGCCTCAATTGCCTGAGCAATGGCAGCCACAGGGAATTGCTCACTTTCAGAACCCTTGCGAAGGCATTCGGCCAGTGCCGACCAGGCGGTGGCACATTCGCGCATTAACCGCGGCAGATCTGCCATACCGACCTCCGGCAACATTGCCTGAGCCTCGTCGAGGAACTCGGCATACATGGTGCGAAAGCCGCCGCCACCGGTGCCACGTTTCTCAATGACCTGATAGGCAAAACGCAATAACCATGGCCACTTAGCAAACGCCTGCCAGCGCGGCAGGTCATCAACCCAGGTGGTCAAAGCGGCAATGCCACTGTGGCGATTGCCATTTTTCAGGGCAGTCGCGTTAGCAACGATTGCACTGCGAACCTGCTCGGTAGACAGCTCGACCGACAGCTGCTCCGGCGCAAACAACGAGCCATGGTGAACAAACGGCGGTGACAGCGAGAAACGCGCCTGCGCCAGCTTGTCACGCGGCACCGGCAATAGATCCGGGCGCTCGGTATCGCTAACCATGATGGTGTCGCCATCAGCCACACGGCGCCACGCCACAATGGCGTGCCCGGGAAAATGGGTGCTGCTGTTGAAATACGGCAAATGATAGATGTCGGTCAGCAACAGCGCTGGCCGACCCTGATCCAGATACCGGTCCAGCGCCTTTGCCGCTTCTGAGGGATCCTGCCAGCTCTCCCAATGAAACGGCACCGCCAGGGTGGCAAACACCTTCTCCTCAAAGCCCATCGAACGAACGTGGACAATAAAGGGCGTGTCTGAGTCGGGCAGCTCCACATACGTAATACCAAGCCCGGCCCCGAGACCAAAGCAGAAGGCCTCTGTCAGCGTCAGCCCGTGAAACTCAAGCAGATCGCGAATCGCCGAGCTACCACAATGACGCCCCGGCCGGTGCGTCGGCACCATCGGGCTGACCGAGGCGGCCGCTACGGACACCCCCGCATCGACGGGTTGCATCAGGCAGCCTCCCCGACTGTCGCCGGACCGTAAATAACCTGCGAGGCCCGCATCGGATCACCGTGCGCTTCATATTCCTCAAGCCAGGCGGCGACCTGCTCGGGCATGCCGGTATCCCAGGGATGAAACCCGGGGCGGAACCAGGCCAGAAACTCCGGCAACATGCCGGTGAGGATGCCTTTGCGGCCATACAGCTTGTTCAGACCACGCAGAATGACACCGGGCTGGCGAGTCACACCATCGAGCCTGAGCATATTCCAGAACACCGGCGCCACCACCAGATGCACCATCAGGGTGGCCACCACCAATGCCGAGGCGCGAGTCAGATAGCCGCCGCCTGCGGCGCCCTGGTAAAGATCGTAGGCCACCGCCTTGTGCTCCACTTCTTCCACACCGTGCCACAGGAACAGCGCCCGCATTACCGGGTCCGCCTGGCGGAACATATCGTTCTCGTCGCTGATCATGGCCTCACCCAGGGTGGCCGTGAAATGCTCAAAGGCAGCAGTCATGGCGAGCTGGTATTTCTTCGGCAGGTATTTTTGCGTGGTCCGGATAAACAAGCGCAGATTGGCTGTCACCTTCTCGACATCCACACCCTGACTGGCCATGACGTCATTGAAGCGGTCATGGACGATGCCGTGCTGACCTTCCTGACGGATGAAGTGACGGATGTCATCGCGCAGACGGGTATCCGTCACCTGATCCTGAAAGTGGCGTACCGACTGGATAAAAAACCGCTCGCCTTCAGGGAAATGTACAGACAGGGCATCAAAAAAGCGCGTCAGCACCGGATCGCCACCATTCCAGTGGCGCGGGACAGACGAGACATCAAAAGCGACTTTGCGGGGCTTTATGGGAATAGAGTGCATGGTTCCTCCACATGGACAAGGCTCCTCGAAATGGTCGAGCGGCAAAGAAAGCAGCGCGCCTGAGGGGGATTTTATTTGGCCGATCAACCAAATGTCAATGTGCGTGGGCTCCTCATCAACCCGCCTGCGGCAGATCAACCACTTCCATTGACCAGCCAGGATCGAGCAAGACCGACGTCCGAACGGGACGTGAAGGGAGTGGAAAACCACACCGTCCAGCCGGTATAGTAACAAGCCTGTGTAGACTGTATCCGGAGCCGCCATGAGCGCCCCCTCCACCCGAGACACCATTCTGGATGCCGCCCAGCGGATCGCCGCAGAGCGCGGCGCCGGGCGCATTACCCTTGATGAGGTGGCGCGCGAAAGCGGCCTCAGCAAGGGCGGCCTGCTGTACCACTTCGCCAGCAAGGAAGCCCTGCTGCAGGCCATGCTCGAACGCCTGATCGCCCGCACCAGCGCCGTGCGCGCGAACCACGAACAAACGCTTGCCGGCCAGCCCTGGAGCGTCCTGCGCGCCATGCTGGCAACGCGGATGAACCCCGATGTGCTCGACCCCAGCGTCGCCATGGCCATCCTTACCGCAGTCGCCGAACAGCCCGCCCTGCTCGATCCATTGCGCCAACACATCCAGCAGATGCGCGAACGCATCATCGCGGAAAACGGCGACTCACCCGCCGCATGGCTACTTTGGGCCGCCGCCGACGGCCTGATGTTCCAGGAACTGCTCGATATCTCACCGGTACCCGCCGACCAGCGCGACCGGCTTCACCAACATTTGCAACAGCTTGCCGAGGACCTGCTCAAATGAGTCAACTCAATGCGTCCATCTCCCGCTTGCGCGAGCGTTACCAGAACCTGTCGCCAACCCAGCGACGCAACGGCTGGATTACCCTTGCCGCCCTGATCGTGCTCACCCTGTTGCTGTCGCGCTGCGGCGGCAATGGCGATGACAACGCCGCAATCGAACCTCGCCCGGTGCGCCTGCACCAGGTCGGCAGCAACGATGCTGACGCCGCGCGCCACTTTGTCGGCCGCGTCGATGCGGTCAACACCGTTGACCTGTCGTTCCAGGTCGGCGGCCGCATCATCGACATGCCGGTCCAGCAAGGCAGCTTCGTTACCAAGGGCACGCTGATTGCCGCACTTGATCCGTCCGATTACCAGCTCGCGGTACGCGAAGCCGAACTGCAACTCGAACAGGCCGCGCGTGACCTTGAACGCACCCGCACCCTGCTCGAGCGCGGCACCGTGTCGCAATCCAACTTCGACCAGGCCGAAACCGCGCACAACCTGCGCAAGGTCGCGCTGGATACGGCACGCCGCAACCTCGCCTACACGCGCATCGTCGCACCGTTCGATGCACTGGTGACACGACGCCTGGTGGATCCGTTCACCAACGTGCCCGCCGGCGCACACATCGTGCGCGTACAAAACGTGGAAGAATTCCGCGTCCACATCAACGTGCCGGAAAACCTGATGGCCGCGCTTGAGTCGCCGCAATTGCTGGTAGCCGAAGCCATCTTCAGCAACAACCCGGAACAGCCGCTGCCACTGGAATACCGCGAACACGAAACCGAACCGGATGCCGTGGCGCAAACCTATCGCGTCACCTTCGGCCTGGCACGCCAGGCCGACAAGACCATCCTGCCGGGCATGACCGTCACCGTACGGGTACGCAGTGTCATCAACCGACCGGATACCATTTATGAAATCCCGCAATCGGCACTCGACAGCAATGCCGAAGGCAATTTCCGTGTGTGGGTATACCAACCGGAAAAATCGGCCGTGGTCGCCCGGCCGGTCAAGGTGCTTGGCGTCACCGAACAGGGCGACGCCATGGTTGCCGGCCTTGCCGGTAACGAACAGATCGTCAGCGCCGGCGTGCAACTGTTGCACGATGACATGCCGGTTACCCCGTTCGACGGATTCTGAGAGGCCGGCCCATGGATATCGCACGCGCCTCCATCGAACGCCCGGTCAACACCTGGCTGATTATTCTCGCCTGCCTGCTTGGCGGCCTGTGGGGCATGAACAATATCGGTCGTCTCGAAGACCCGGCCTTCACCATCAAGATGGCACTGGTGATCACACCCTACCCCGGCGCCACCGCTGCCGAAGTGGAAGAGGAAATCACTGAGCCACTGGAATCCGCCATCCAGCAGCTGCCACAGTTGAAGCGACTGACCTCGCGCTCGCGTCCCGGCGAGTCGATCATCAAGGTCGAGATCAAGAACCAGTACGACGGCGATACCATGCCACAGGTGTGGGATGAACTGCGCCGCAAGGTCGGCGATGCGCAAAGCTCACTGCCACGCGGCGCGGTGAAATCCACCGTCTACGATGATTACGGCGACGTCTTCGGCATCTTCTTTTCGGTGGTTGCGCCAGACCTGAGCGACGCCGAGATACGTGAACTGTCGCGCTTCCTGCGCCGCGAATTGCTGACCGTGCCGAACGTGTCGAAAGTCACCACCGCCGGCGAGCCGGTGGAAGTGATCTATGTAGAAATTTCCCAGGAACGCCTGGTCAGCCTCGGTATTCCGCTGGAGGCGGTGCTTAACACCCTGCAATCGGAAAACCGCGTGCAGTCCGGTGGCTCGGTGGAAATTGACGGGCGCCGTATCCGCATCAGCGGTGAACCCGGTTTTGATTCCGTTGCAGCCATTGAGGCATTGCGCATCGGCCGCCCTGGCTCCACCGAGCAGGTCAGCCTGATCGACGTGGCCACGGTGTACCGCGGCGCCACCGACACGCCGAGCGAACTGATCTACCACAACGGCGAGCGCGCCTTCACTCTCGCGGTGGCGGGCCTGCAAACCGCCAACATCGTTGACGTCGGCCATGCAGTCAGCGAGCACCTGGAAAAAATTCGCCATCGCATTCCGCTGGGCGTGCACATCGAACCGATCTACCAGCAACACCTGGTGGTCGACAAGGCGATTGATGACTTTCTGGTGAGCCTGGCATTGTCGGTGGCCATTGTTATCGGCGTGCTGTGCCTGACCATGGGCTGGCGCGTCGGCGTCGCCGTCGGCAGCACCCTGCTGCTTACCGTGCTCGGCACCGTATTCTTCATGGCCATGTTTGCCATCGAGATGGAGCGCATTTCCCTCGGCGCCCTGATCATCGCCATGGGCATGCTGGTGGATAACGCCATCGTCATTGCCGAAGGCATGCTGATCGGTATCCAGCGCGGGCAAAGCGCCAAGGATGCCGCCAGTGACGCCAGCCGTCGCACCCAGATGCCACTGCTCGGCGCCACTGTGATCGGCATCATGGCGTTTTCCGGTATCGGCCTGTCGCAGGATGTCACCGGCGAATTCCTGTTCTCGCTGTTCGCGGTGATTTCCATTTCATTGCTGCTGAGCTGGCTGCTGGCGATTACGGTCACGCCGCTGATGGGCCACTACCTGTTCGATGGCCACCAGTATGAAGAAGGCGAAGATCCCTACGCGCATGCCAGCTACGTCAAGTACCGCAACATCCTGATATCGGCACTGAAAAACCGCGGACTAACCATCACCGCGCTGGTGATGATTACCGTGCTGTCGGTAGTGGGCTTCGGCTTTGTTCGCCATGCGTTCTTCCCGCCGTCGAACACGCCGATGTTCTATCTCAATGTCTGGCTGCGCCAGGGTGCGGACATCCAGGAAACCGCGCGCCAGCTCGCCGGCATGGAAAAACTGATTCTCGAGCACGACGAAGTGGAAGCCGTCACCGCCTTTGTCGGCAAGGGCGCGAGCCGCTTCATGCTGACCTACGAACCGGAGTTGCCCAACCCGTCCTATGGCCAGCTGATTGTGCGCGTGACCGATCGCCACCTGATTGACGGCCTGATTGAGAAGCTGCGCGTCACCCTGGCAAAGCAGTATCCGTCCATCGAAATTTATCCGCAGAAACTGATGTTTGGCCCCGGTGGCGGCGCCAAGATCGAGGCCCGCTTCAAGGGCAGCGACCCGGCGGTGTTGCGTCATCTCGGTGAACAGGCACGACTGCTGTTCGAGAAAAGCGGCGTGGTGCAGGATATCCGCATCGACTGGCGGACCCAGGAAATTGTCGTGGTGCCACATTACGACGAGGAACGCGCGCGCATCGCCGGTGTTGGTCGTGCCGATGTGAAAACGTCGTCGCTGTTTGCCACCACCGGCATTCAGGCCGGCACCTATCGTGAGCGCGACACCCATATCCCGATCGTGGTGCGTCCGCCGGAGAACGAGCGCGGCAGTGTCGGCCGCCTCGCCGATCGCGTCATGTGGAGCAGTGCTGAACAAGCTTATGTGCCGGTCAGCCAGGTAGTCAGTGGCCTCGAGATTGCCACGGAAGAATCGCTGATCCATCGGCGCAACCGGGTACGCGCCCTGGAAGTACAAGCCGACCCGAGCGGCGACCTGACCGCCGACCAGGCATTGCGACAGCTGCGCGGCACGCTGGAAGCAATGCCCCTGCCGAAAGGCTATGTACTGGAATGGGGTGGCGAATATGAAAACGCCAGCGAAGCGCAGGCGTCACTGGCGCAACAGGTGCCGATCGGCTTCCTGGTGATGCTGGTGATTTCCATACTGCTGTTCGGTAAGGTGCGCCAGCCGCTGGTGATCTGGCTGATCGTGCCGATGTCAATCTGTGGCGTAAGCATCGGCCTGCTGCTCACCGGGCAACCGTTCACCTTCATGGCGATGCTCGGCTTCCTCAGCCTGTCCGGCATGCTGATGAAGAACGCCATCGTGCTGATTGACGAAGTCGATGCACAGGTCGAGGACGGAAAGCTGATGCGCGATGCACTGGTAGATGGCAGTGTCAGCCGTCTGCGTCCCGTGTTCCTCGCGGCCTTCACCACCATTCTCGGCATGATTCCGCTGATGTGGGACGCCTTCTTCTCAAGCATGGCGATTACCATCATGGCCGGCCTCGCGTTTGCCACCGTGCTCACCATGGTGGCCGTACCGGTGCTGTACGCCCTTTTCTTCCGCGTGCGGTTCTAAGGATGCTCTTCAACACCACGCATTCTGGCATAACTCGGCCTGCTCTCACGTGTCCGCCGACGATCACATAATCCGGCTGAGTTTTGCCGAAACCGAACACGCCATCAAGAAGCGCCTGGCATATTGCAGATGTCTTCAAACACATAACACCCTCCTGAGGCTGGCCAAGTTATTCCCTGGTGCGCTCCAGCCCGTCTAGCGCATGGCCAATTCAGGAGAACCCATGATCCTTCAATGCCCCGGCTGCCGGTCCACCCGGATCGCAGCCCATCACACTGGCCGCAAGGTCTGCACCTCAGTAGGCACAGTTGCAGGTGCTGCCAGCGGCGTCGCAGCAGCGTCCACTGGCGCTCGCATCGGTGCAACGGT
Organism: Isoalcanivorax pacificus W11-5; assembly: GCF_000299335.2. NCBI lineage: Bacteria > Pseudomonadati > Pseudomonadota > Gammaproteobacteria > Oceanospirillales > Alcanivoracaceae > Isoalcanivorax > Isoalcanivorax pacificus. The sequence goes on from NZ_CP004387.1 coordinate 2,587,084, forward strand.
CGGAGCCATCGCTGGCCCTGCCGGGTCCGCCCTTGGCGGCCTGACCGGTGCCCTGCTTGGCGGAGTAGTCGGCGCTATTGCCGGCGGGTCTGCCGGCGCTGCTCTTGGCGATTTCGTCGATGACAACATTCTCGACAACTTCGAGTGCCTGGATTGCGGACACACGTTCAGCGTGGATACCGACTGATCCGCCAGCATCCGCCCCCTAACCCCTATCCGCCCCAAGCCCGCCTCGTACGGGCTTTTTGCTTTCTGGAGTCCCTATGTCCAAAACACCCTACATCAAGAACGATCAAGGGCTGTATCGCGTTCGCGGCTATGTCAGCCCGGACCAGCTGGTCCAGATCGCCGCCGATATCCTGCTTGAGGATCTCGCCGGCCAGGAGAACCTGACCCGCCCGGAGGATGCCGCCCGCTTCCTGCAACTGTCGCTTGCCCGAGAGAAGAACGAGCACTTTGCCGTCCTGTTCCTCAACAACAAGCACCAGGTCATCAGCTTCGAGCGGCTGTTCACCGGCACCATCGATGGCGCTGCCGTCTACCCCCGGGTGGTGGTCCAGCGCGCCCTGGAGAACAACGCGGCAGCGGTGATCTTCGCGCACAACCATCCCTCCGGATGCCCCGATCCCTCAGAGGCGGACCGGGCCATCACCCGCCGTCTCACCGAGGCCCTCGGCCTGGTAGACGTACGGGTACTGGATCACTTCGTCGTATCACAGAGCACCTGGGTCAGCCTGGCCGAACGCGGCTGGCTGTGAACCTGCCCCGCTGAAACGGACGCCAGGAAGCGATATTCTCATCGCACCTGGAGGTTCTCATGCAACGTATACCCCGTCGTCGCTACACAGACGATTTCAAGGCTCAGGCGGTCACGCTGGCCGGCTCAATCGGTCGTGCTCAAGCGGCACGACAGCTGGATATATCCGTCAAAACACTGGCCAACTGGCTGGATGCATCACGGGCCGAGCGGCCCGTGAGCTCACCCTCGCGTGCACCGGTTAGCGACCTGGAAAGTGAGCTGGAGCGGCTCCGAGCCGAGAATGCCACGCTCAAGATCGAGCGTGAAATCTTAAAAAAAGCGACGGCGTTCTTCGCCAAGGAGTCCAAGTGAAATACGCCTTCGTCGCTCGTGAACGGGCTCTGTTTCCGGTCAGGTTGCTATGCCGAGTGCTGGCAGTCTCGGTGTCCGGTTTCTATGACTACCTGCGTCGGCAGTCAGCACCGCGCCGGGATTCAGACGCGATGCTTCGGGCGGACCTTCATGCCATCCATGCGGTCAGCCGCCGGACCTACGGCCGTCCACGTCTGGTCAGGGCGTTGCGAGCCCGTGCTCATGTTGTCGGCCACAAGCGTGTTGCCCGCCTGATGCGCGAGGAGGCGCTTCAGGGCAAGGTGAAGGGCGGCTTCAAGCCCCGCACTACCGATAGCCAGCACAGGCGGCAGGTGGCTCAGAACCTGCTGGATCGCCAGTTCGCCGTAGACAGTCCTGTGCCGGCCTGGGTGGGAGATATTACCTACATTCCCACCAGGGAGGGTTGGCTGTATCTGGCTGTGGTACTCAGCCTGCAAACCCGGCAGGTGCTCGGCTACAGCCTGTCCGAGCGCATGCCTGACGACTTGGTGCAGCAGGCATTCCTCAATGCCTGGACCGCTTCGCCGGTCGGTGAGGGCGTGCTGTTCCACTCCGATCGTGGCAGCCAATATGCGAGCGGTGACTTCCGTGCGATGATCGCTGCGCTGGGCTTCGTGCCGAGCATGAGTCGCAAAGGTAATTGCTGGGATAACGCCGTGGCTGAGAGCTTCTTCGCGACGCTCAAAAACGAGGAAGTCACGGGCGCGTATGCCAGCAAAGCGGAGGCACATAACGCTATTGCCAGCTACATCCACGGCTTTTACAACCCCACAAGGTTGCACTCAGCCCTCGGATACGTGTCACCCAATGACTATGCAAGCAGACTGAAACACGCAGCTTGATTCACGGCTTCTTGGCGTACGTTTTCGCGGGACAGGTTCACTGTAACCCTCCCTATTCCCATTGCCCGGCCACTCCGGCCCGGGCGTTTATGCCGTTACAGGAGAAACACCATGGCACATCAAGTCGAGCAAATGGCCTATGTGGGCCGCACGCCCTGGCATGGCTTGGGCAATAAGCTGGCGGAGAAGCAGCCGCTGGAAGTCTGGATGGAACAGGCCGGTCTGGACTGGACCATCCGCGAGACACCCGTCCGATTCATCAATGGCGATAAAGGCCACCTCGGGGAGATCCTCTCTTTCGATGACCACAAGGTGCTGTATCGCTCGGACACCCATGCCCCACTGTCCGTGGTCAGCCAGCGCTACCAGGTGGTACAGCCCCGGGAGATCATGGAGTTCTATCGCGATCTCACCGAGAAGTCCGGCTTCGAGCTGGAAACCGCCGGCAGCCTGAAGGGCGGACGGAAGATCTGGGCTCTGGCGAAGACCGGCCAGAGTGGCTTGCTGAAAGGCAACGACCGCACCGATGCCTACGTGCTACTAGCCACGGCCTGCGACGGCACGCTCGCGACCACGGCCCAGTTCACCAGTGTCCGTGTGGTGTGCAACAACACCCTAGCAGTGGCGCTCAATGGCCAGTCCCAGTGCGTGAAGGTGTCTCACCGCAGCGTGTTCGATGCGGAGGCGGTCAAAAAGCAGATGGGCATTTCCGTGTCCGCTTGGGACGACTTCATGTACAGCCTGAAGACGCTGAGCGAGCGCAAGGTGAGGCAGTCGGAAGCGGAGAAGTTCATCCGTTCCCTGTTCCAGCCTCGCCCGGGCCAGGCTGAGCAGAAATCGAACGAACGCGCTATGGCGAAAGTCCTCGGGCTGTTTGAGGGAGAAGGCCGGGGGGCTGACCTGCCCTCTTGCCGGAGCACCGCCTATGGCCTGCTGAACGCGGTGACAGAGTTTGTCGACCATGAACGCCGGGCACGGAGTAATGATTACCGGCTCGACTCTGCCTGGTTTGGCCATGGGGCCAAGCTAAAGCAGCAAGCACTGGATCTGACCTTAGACTTGGTAGCCTAGCCGCTGCCCGGAAAGGTTTATCGCTATGCCTGCTGGCTGGATATCCCAACCAACGCCCCCAGAAATTCCCTCCGCGACTCACCTCCCAAGCCCCGAACTGATAGCTCATATTGGGCGCTCCAACAACAACCTGAGGAGCATATCCATGAGCAAAACCAAAACCCCGATGAACCAGAAGGCTGCCAGCCGGATTCAGTCAAACACTGCGCAGCAACAGGGAGGCAAGGTGTCTAAGGGCTCCTTTTCTGCCCGTGCCACACGCGCAGCCGCACGCAATGGCGGCAAGTGACACAACCAGATCAGGCCGCTAGTTCAGCGGCCTGATCTCGGTATTCATTCCAATAATCAGGGAACGACGCCAAAAGCGAGTTATGTTCCTTTGGTTTAAGGGCACCATGCGAGTTTGCCAGCTCTGCCTCCTGTCTTATGAAGGCGCTCCAGGCGAGAGATATCTTTGCCATAAGAAGCGAGAGTCTGACGTCGTATCCTTCGGGCAGTATATTTTTCACGAATGCGCGCAGTTGATCGTCTTGAGGAACGGTTCCATTACGCCACTCATGCAGGCGCCGCCATTGGGTCTCGAAATCTGCTGCAGCCTGATCTTTTTCTCGTTCTGGCTCCATAGTCTCCGCTAGGCGCCGTTTAGGCGTAGGCATGTAGGAAGCAAGCCGTCTCCAGGATAAAGGCTTTCCATCGCCTAATTGTAATCGCCAGCTATCCATGAGGGCCTCAAATGGCCGCCAATCAGAGGCTCCACCTTCTTGCGGTGCCATGCGAGAGAACGCCCCCTCCAACACCATTCTTTCTTTAACTTCTGAGAAATTCGGCGCTTCTTTCATGGCCACCAAGAGATCAAGAGAGAACTCACATAGCAGCCGGTAGTAGAAGTCGATTCTGCCGTAGTGTAGCCACCGTAGAAGCGCCGCCTGGGATGGGCTATCGCTATCCGCGAGCAACACCACCCAGCCCTCCACACCCCGTTCGACAACAGTTCTCGGAACCGAGCATTTGTAGTCCAGTGAGTCAGTAATTACACGAGCGATATCTTCATTTGAGCCACCATTCGTTATAGCTTCTCTTGCCCGCTTAATAAGACGCTGCTCAGATTTGATTCGCTCTCTTACGAAGCCAGCCGCATGCCCTGGAGCGAGCAATCGCTCTTCAGCAAATGAACGCATACACATGTCCCACTGCCAGCCATTCGAGAGCTTGTAGTACTTACAGTCTGAAACCGACTCAGACAGCGCCTCTATCTCTGGACTTACTCGCGCGATGAATGATTCGATCTCCGAAGCCTTTCGGGTCGATATTCCATCGCTTGACGTCAATTTCCTAAGGGTTTTTGAGTCTGCTGGCGGTGCAACTCCCTCGCGCCTCGCCATTTCTCTGACGGCCTCGGCAGGAGTCGCTGGCAAGCCGAACCATGTCATCACATCCTTCAAAGGAGGCAAGACAGGCGTCTCCACCAAGGGCAAATCGATCACTACCTTCTTCGCCATTCGGCTTTCATCCCACTATAAATTATCGACTGCTTGCAACAATCCTTGGCCACCACCATCAGTCGCTGCCGGAGCCTTGAATATCAAAATCCGGTGGCCTTAGCTAATGCCTTCGGACCCACTTCGCTCGACGCTATTCCCGTAGCCTATCCCAGCATTTTTCAAAAACATAATACCGATGTGACCCGGGACCCAATCAGCCCCGGAACACCACCAATCATCACAAGCCCGACCGGGAAACCGGGCGGGCTTTTTGCTTTTCAGGAGCACAACACATGAAACCAACCAACGAACATCACGAGCAGCCGATGCAGGCGGGCGCCCCAACGCCATCCCTTTCCCCTCACCTTATGGCCGTCTGGGGCGCCTTCCTGCATGAAGGGCTGATGCTGAACGCCAAGAACGGCGGGCGCGCTTCCGCGATCCTGGAGTTATGGGGTCAGGGGTGCGTCGAGCTGATCATGGCCGTCTGCGAGTTCATCCCCGACATCTGGAAGCAGGTGCAGCCCTACTGGTATGGCCCACAGGATTTTCCCGGCGTGTTCGAGTACGAGGTGGTGTCCATCTTGGGCGAGCAGCTGGGTAACTACATTCTCAAGCGCGATGGCGACCTGCCCTCCCAGGCGGAAGCCGAGCGGATGATTACCGCACTGGTAGTGACCTTCTTCAGCCAGGGCGACATCGTCGTCAAGGAAGACGACCCTGAGATTCCCACCGAGCGCCTGGTGAATCTGCACCAGCGCTTCCGCGAACGGCTGGACCAGCTGGCGGGAGGTGAGGCATGAGTACCTCCCGTATCCGCAAGGACAACCACCGCCCGGCCCTGCGGCTGGTCTCCACCCGGGACATGAGCCGGGAGGACTGGCTGCAGGTACGCAAGCAAGGCATCGGCAGCAGCGATGCCGCGACTGCCGTAGGCCTCAACCCGTACCAGTCGCCGCTGGAGCTTTGGATGGTAAAGACCGGCCGGGATCAGGACTTGCCCAAACCTGACCCGGAGGACATGAGTTCACCGCTGTACTGGGGTCATGTGCTGGAGCCGGTGGTGGCCGAGCACTATGCCCGCAAGACCGGCAACAAGGTCCGTCGGCTGAATGCCGTGCTGCAGCATCCGGACCCAGACAAGGCCTGGATGCTGGCCAACCTGGATTACACCGTGGTCGGTAACGACGCGGTACAGATCCTGGAGTGCAAGACGGCGGGCGAGTTCGGTGCCCGACTGTGGCGAGATGGGGTGCCTGAGTACATTCAGTGCCAGGTGCAACATCAGCTGGCGGTCACCGGGAAGCAGGCAGCGGACGTCTGCGTGCTGCTCTGTGGGCAGGACTTGCAGGTGTTCCGGATCGAGCGGGACGAGGAGGTCATCGAGCGCCTGATCGCGCTGGAGCGTGCCTTTTGGCATCACGTGGAAACGGACACCCCGCCAGAGGCGGACGGCAGTGATTCAGCGGGGCGCGCCCTGCAGGCGCTCTACCCCCGCGATGCCGGCACGGTGTTGGACCTGTCCGGGAACGCCTCGCTCTGCGGCGACTTCGACGAGCTGTTGGATATCCGTGAGCGGCTCAGCCGCCTGCAAACCCGGGAATCGACCCTCAAGCAGCGCATCCAGCAGACCATGGGTGACGCCAGCAAGGCGGTATTCCCGAGCGGCGAGGTGTCCTGGAAACGCAGCCAGGACAGCACGGTACTGGACAGCAAGCGACTGCTTCAGGACCAGCCTGATCTGCTGGCGGAGTACGGGACCATTAAGTCGGGTTCGCGCCGCTTCCTAGTGCGGTCATGAGCCCCTCAGCGATGCTCCGCCTACCGAAAGCACTGTACTTGAGAACGTCGAGTAGCGACTTGAGGCGCATGGCGGGCAGCTTTCTGAACGTATTCAGAAGCAGTGCCTCTGCCTCATTGCGTGCCGCTATGATGCGCTCGGTGGCGGAGCGTCGCTCTCCCCGCAAAGCAGAGAGCCCAGAGAAATGCCCAGTACCGATCGCAGCTTCGGGAGCAGGCTAAATCTCGGCACCCCGGCGATTAGCCACTCCATTATGATTCCTGGTTCCACAATCCATCTTCATCGTGTCGCCGAGCTTCATGCTCGTATGATTTGGCAAGGTTCTCTATCATTGCGGCCAGGCTAGGTTTCGATTCTTCCCAGTAAGAAGCAAAGCGCCTGAACTCCCTTGCCACTTCACGTTCCTGCTTCCCGCCATCGTATGGCATCCGAGAAGTAACTCCTCTGGCGTTGCGCACCCCCGTACAGAAACCTCGCCTGATGTCCTCACAATCTTCCTGATCCAGTAATTCGGCAATGACTTCATCTGGCCAGTATTCCTGACCCTTGTTCAGCGGCCAGTCAGATAGCCAGGCGCCCACCGTATAGTCAGTGGCTGCCTCTCGGTCATTCTGCCTTGCCAATTCACGCACCCTGTTCACCCAAGAGAAAAACTGCTCTCGATCAATGCTTCCATCTTGGTCTCTTCCCGGAACACCCCGCCCGCCATCAATCAGTGAGCGGGCGGCTCCCGCTGCAAAGCGCAAGTCCTCAGATACTGACTCCGACTCGGCACCACGGGGCCTGAAGCGAAGGCAGATCAACTCGATAAATGTATCTGGATTACTGAGTATCTCGGCCATCAGATGAGGCGCCCCATACTTGTCACGACTCAGAACTGGGTAGTAAAGGAATTCCAAGCCCACCAGATCGGATTGGCTAAAATCCGCTTCTGAAAGGGCTTCAAATACACGAGCTATATGCCAGGGCTGCGCAAGACCTACATCAGCCTCTTGGCCTGAAGCTATCCCCTTTAGCATTTCGGCCAGAAGGTCCCCGGACACATCCCCTGCTCTGCTTCCTAGAGCCTCCAGGGCGGTTCTTGGTCTTTCAGCGGCCAATAGCTTTTCAATACAGAAAGAAAGATCCGCTTTATCCATTTGATAGTAGAGTGGCCTGACTATCTTCCAAAAATGATCACGAACCTCCGTCGGCTGATTCTCAACAATGACCCATAATTCCATTGATTGCGGCGCGCTCGCGACAAAGCTGGCTATGGCATTTCCTGGCTCAGCTTTATCTTCAAGCTGCTCCAGACATTTATGCAGAAAATCGATGAATTTATCTTGTGGCATTGCGTGTAGTAGCCCGCATGTCAACGAGTCTGGCAAAGCCGCATTCTGTAAATTGATATACCAGTCGCAAATCCATACTGATAAATCGCCATTATCAAAGGAATCCCTCGCCAGCGCCCAACCAACTAGCCTAGGGTCTCCACACTGCATGGCTAATCGCTCTATGCCGTACCAGCCTAGTGTGCTGTAAACTTCATTGACCGCCAAAGAACGCAATGCAGCCCTTGTCTTTTCAGCCTCTTCATAGTTCTCCTCTTGCCCATCAGGAAGTTCGACCCAGCCATTAGAGAAAATCCAAGCATGCCGGATGACCAAGTCGTCTGGAGTGAGCAGGTCAAACAAAGGCCTAAGAGCATCAGCCGAGTAACGATCATGTTTGTTGCCATCTTGATTAAATGAGTTTTCCCAACTCAAAAACTTTCTGGTTGCATTGCGAACAGTTTCCCGATCCTCATCAAGAAAATCCGTTGCACTGGCAACCAACGCTATGACCTTGTCACGGAAGCTCTCATCTAGATGATCAATTTTCGGAATCAGATCCGCAATACGCCTAGCATTGCCCTTTGCTAGCTCAATTAGTACATCGGCTATTGAGAGAAGGAATTGTCTAATTTCTTCATCAGTGACAACATCTCCTGCGCCTGCATCGTCGTCCCGCCACCGAGGCTTTGCATTTGGCGAAGCGCTATCCTGATGCCCAGGAAGTAACGCCAGCAAAAGATTCCAAGTCGTTTCAGGGTATCTCTCTCGAAGGCTGGCAATCGTTCTAAGTCGTATCTCTTTCGACGCCGCCGTCTGTGGATACCATGATCGGAAAAGGGAGACCAGCGAGTTGAACGGTGTATTGATCCAATTTCCCTTGACCTCTACATCGGACATTTCAGCAAAGATGCTCGCAATTCGACCGAGTCTAGTGGGATACCATGCCAGCAACTCCAGCGCCCAAAGCAGCTCGGCATGCCAACAGCGGCCGAATGCCCCTGAAGATTGTGTTTCAGTTATCAAGCGAGTAACTGGTCTTTCAGGCTGCTGCAGGCTTTTCTGTATTGCGCTTAGGAACACATCGGGGGCAGCTTCAGAAAATGACCGAAGGAAGCCTGAAACAGAAAGCCAGCGCTCCTCATCAGCATTGGACAGAAGTTGATCAACAAAGCTCCGCACATGGTTTCCGACAGCAAGGTGGCCAGCGCTATCAGAAAAGTAGCCCAGCTTTGCCATTGATTCCGCCATGGCCTCAAGAATTACGCCCGACTGATCTCGAACCTTCCCGTAGACGGAAGCCATCCAGCGTTTTTCATCTTCAAGCTCCAACACTGGATCAGGACTTTGAAACACTGCTGTCGCAACCTGAAAAAACCTGTCCAGGAGAGCATCTGTCAACCTGGGAGCCATCAGATGCAGTAACTCCAACGGCGCTTTGGCCTTCCAAATAGAGCCGATTCTTACGACGGGCGCATCATCAAGCGCGACCAGCTTTAACAGTTCGTTTTCAATTTTTTCATACGCGCTGTTGGCAATTGTCTCTATGCACGCCTTATCACCATCGGATGCTCCGTTCCAGGCTCCCGCCAATGTGAGAATGAGCAAGCTCGAAACATCGGCAGCATCAGCCCAATCTGGCCGTTGTATGGCTGGATTCTGTGCATGCCATCTGCGAAACACTGTCCAGGACCTTCCTAGGGTGCGAGTTAATCTGGAAGCATCAGACGCAGCTATACCCAGTTCAAGCAGAGACTTTTCGAACTCATCAGGTTTTGGTCGGCGAAGCTCTACGGCATGCTCTCCAGCAGCCCTTGCACCGATTCCTTTAAGGTTGAAGTTCTGATCTCCGAACGCCATAGGCACTATCAAGCTCATTCCATCACGTGGAGCGCGATAATTAGCCAGTCGATTGTCGGCAATCACTACCAACTCTATACCGGGATTGGAGTCCACAAACTGCCAGCCTTCTTCTGATGTAATGCAGGCAGCACGCTGGGAGTAGCCCTCTTCAATCAGCAGCCCACAGACGAATGTGACAGCTTCCGATTGGCTGTCAGCCACAACGGGGATCAAGTTTTTCTTCTGCTGAATAGCGTTCCTGAGGGTGGCTTTTGAATCCTCTCGCCCTGAAAATAGTGCCGTGGGTGTAATGGCAGGATCGGACTGATTGCTCCAGTGCTCCCAGCGCTTCTCCACCGCCTCTATACCGTAACCAGCAATGCCCAGCTGCATACCCAGCCACAAGGCGGTTGAAGGGGATGTTTCCAGCCAGGCCTCCAGATCGTCTGCATCCCATACCCAGACGTCAGCCCAGACATTGAGACTTCTCATGCTCTCTTGCCATGCGCTTTTCCCGGGCCAGCGCCGAGACGTCACAAACACGAAAGTAGCTTGAGCAGCATCTGCTTTGGATGTCGAATCTAAGCGCTTTTCAAAATCCCTTCCGGCCTTAGCGGCCGAGTCCTTTGAGGTGCCCAGCTCCCAATAGCTAGCACCACTTGGCACCCAGGGACTTCCTTCAACAGTTTCTACGACGCCATCCCAGCCAGGTGCATTGACCGAGTCGCCTCCTGGCATCGCGAGTGCAGTGATGCGAGCCGTTGCCGAGATTAGCCGTCTCGCCAGCACAGGAAGCATGCCTTGAGCATTACGCTGATCTGACCACTGTGCGAGATGGGTTGCGGTTATTCGCATCGAGAGTTCCTCTATGACTATCAGGTGCCAGCTTGACGCTGCAGGCGCGCCCGCCAAGCAAGAGTCTACCTCGCTCTGCCGACAACTCCAGATTGCTCCTCATAGTCAAACTCAGGTGACGAGCGATATTCACTGCCCCGATCAGGGTCATGAGCCGTATGGACTGGCTCTAGGTTCGCAAGCAGCGCATCCAGCAATCCATGGTCGATGGCAGCAAAGCCCTCCTCCCCTCCGACGAGGTGTCCTGGAAACGCAGCCAGGACAGCACGGTACTGGACAGCAAGCGACTGCTTCAGGACCAGCCGGATCTGCTCAGCCAGTACGGCATCCCCAAACCCGGTTCGCGCCGCTTTCTGGTGCAGACCTGACACCCACGCATAGCCCTCCCCGGAACGACTCCGGGGAGGGCTATTTGCAGGAGATACCCATGATCAAGAACCTGGCCATTACCCCGCCCATCGTCGGGCGGATCAGCATCGGCCGCGTGGTCGAGAAGAACGGCAAGCGCCTGCCGGAGAAGGATGATCAGTTCACCCTGACCACCCAGATCCAGACCCGGGACGGCTGGCTGCTTCACCCGCTGGACGAGCAGCTGCGCAAGGACGCCCCGGGCGGCAAGCTGCGCTCAATCTCGGTACGGATGCTGTTCGACGACCCGGACCTGAACCTCCGGGCCGAATACACCCTGTTCGATCGCCAGAACGGCCGCTCCCTGTGCGTGGGCGACGGCGAGACCTGCCGCCGGCAGACCGAGGAAGGCGTACAGTCCCTGCCCTGCCCAAGCCCCGACAAGTGCCCGCTGGCCGCCAATGGTGCCTGCAAACCCTACGGGCGCCTGAGCGTGCGCGTCGGTGACGACGAGGACGTGGGGGTGTTCGTATTCCGGACCACCGGATACAACAGCATCCGCACACTCGCCGCCCGGCTGCGCTACTACCACGCGTTGTCCGGGGGCGTGCTCGCGGCCTTGCCACTGGCGCTGAAGCTCCGGGGCAAAAGCACCACCCAGAGCCACCGGGCACCGATCTACTACGTGGACCTGACCACCCGGGACGAGCAGACGCTTGAGGACGCCATCCTGGGCGCCCGGGCCGTGGCACGGGAGCGCAAGGAACGGGGCATTGATCAGGCGGCTCTGGATGAGGCTGCTCGGGCAGGTTTCGGGCTGGCAGCGTTCGACTTCGATGAGGATGAGGGGGTGCAGGTGGTTGAGGAGTTTCTGCCGGAAGGAGCGGCCAACCAGCAGCACCCTGAGGCAGCCTCAAACGAAGGCACTCCCAATGGCCTGAAGGCAAAGCTCGATCAGCGTGCCCGCAGCCAGTCAGCTGGAGAAGTCAGCGCTTCTTAGCGTCTCGATAGACCCTTTCCGCAGACAGCCACAGGTCAGACGGCAGGCAGTCGAGCGCTACCGACAGCTTCCACACTGACTGGACGGATGCGCTCGACACCCCCCGCTCGATACCGGAAACGAAGGAGCGCGCCAGGCCAGCAGCATCCGCCAGCTCCTCCTGGCTGAGGTCCAGCTCAGTACGGCGAAGCTTCACCGCTCTACCAAACGCAACACCGATATCCATAGCCGCAACCCTTCAACGCACGTGCGAGGAAGGGTGGCAAGGTGGATATTGACGCACCACGCACCATACAGGACACTTCGACCTTTATATCAGTCATTAGGAAGATAATAGGTGTCGAAAGGTCCTCCAGAGATCCGTGGCAATCAGCGGCTGTCAGCCGCTACACCACCCGACATTCCCGAAAACAAGGAAAAGCATTATGAAAAGAGCTCCACTACTCCTCTGTGTCACCCTCATCGCCGGCTGCTTCAATTCGGACATCGACTTGATCAAAACAGGCCGCCTCGATTTGAAGCCGGAGTACACCGTCGGCGAGGCCTTTGATAATCGCAAGGTTTGCAAAAATACATCTTGGGATGCCTTCAAGGATGAACGTCAGCGCGCCATCGTTGAGTACCGTTGCTACTTCAATGGCTACGACACGGTATTTACCAACAAAGCGGCGGCGATTCATGCCGAACTGGAAGAGCTTGACGCCAAGGCAGCCCACAAACGCGAAGCTCTAAACGAGAAACTAGCCCAGGCAGAAAAAGAGCTAAGTGATGCCCGCGAGCTTCTTAGCGATCCCAAAACTGTAGCAATGAAGTTAAAGGCCGAATATGACGCTCGACATGCCAGCTATACAGACTTCCTGAAGAATAATAGGAATCGCGATACGGATGACTTCATCAGTAACGGAATCGAAATTCCCGAATCTCTGGATGATCTAGGCATCCCCACGTTACTTACACAGGCGAAGCGACTTCGGGACGGAGGTGACGATTATGGCTATTACGGCGTTTACCAACGGGTCAAATCTTCTTTAAACGCACTAATGGTCGATGCACAATCAAGAGTCGCTCACCTAGCCTCCCTCAGAGAAACCGTTGAGGAAGACACAGAAAAGTCACTTCAAGCGAAATATAAAGCTGCAAAAGATCAGATTGCCTCTATCAAAGGGAAGCTTCAGGCTCTGGATGCAGAGCATGTCGAGTATCAAGAGTACAAGACACAAAAACAGGCGGAAGCGAAAGAAATTCTTGCAAGTTCTGGAGAAGCACAGGCATACGAATATTACCGTTGGACCATTCTCGATGACGAGTCTTTCATGATCGTCGGAGGCGGCATCATGGAGAAACCCCCAGGGCAAGCCGAATTCAGCGACAAGCCCTACGCTTACCCAGCCGATACCGTTGCGCTGGTTTATCAGGACAACGTCACCGGATTTAGGGAGTACAAGCAAGCCATCGGTGCCAAAGCATGGACGAGGATGCTCGGCTACTGAAATTCATTCACCCTATCTGTCACAAGCAACTATTATTGTTGCTTGTGACAGCCTCTCCACTGCGTAGAATAGATTTTTTTCTCGCCTGAAATTAATTCTACTTCTTTGATGATTTACTAGGCTTCAGTTCTTTTGTGTTTCCAGGAGTATTTTTATTGTCACGTCGACGTTGGTCAGGCTTTCCTGTTGATTTAGCCTTTGGCTTTGGGCCTGGTTTGAGAGCCATAATAGTTTCTCCTTCAGCATCTAAGAGCAATCCGTTCACGTATCAATATATTGGTATCGGCACATATACTCAATAGAACAGAATGATCCACTACTGCCCGGATTCCCCTGTAGAGAGCAACATGTATTCGGGAGAATGAAGCCGGGAGACTGGAGCCTTACCAATCAGGCACGCACCTCTCACTCCTCGCCCTCCAAATAGCTCAATCCATGGATACGGGCGGGGACAAACACCTTCATATGGTGCACGCCCGGGAGGACCTGGCCTGCTCCTTTGAGAGCCTGGCGGTGTGCGAGCTGAATACCGAAGTCCTGCGGCCTATCCTGCAAGCCCGCCGGGAGGGCAAACGGGTGGATATCCAGTACGCCTCCCTGAGCAGCCCAGAACCAGAGTATCGAGTGATCCAGCCCCACACCGTGGTGCACTCGGCCTACCGTTGGCATGTCCGTGTCTGGTGCGAGAAGAACGGTGAATTCAGGGACTTCGTCCTGAGCAAAATCAGCGAGTCAACCGGCATCACCCTGCCGGCAACCCACTGCGCGAATCAGAACGAGGCATGGAATGCCTCGGTCACTCTCACCCTGATTCCCGCCCCCGGGCTATCACGCGCCCAGAAAGCCGTGATAGCCGGAGATTACGGGCTGAAAAATATGCAGCTGAGCATTCCCACAAGGGGCGCGCTTGTCAGCTATGTGCTGCAGCAGCTCAGGGTGGATTCTTCTCCTCGGGAGCGGTCTCCCGAAGCTCAACAGGTGGTGGTCAAGAATCGGGATAAGGTTGCTCGTTGGTTAATCGATGCCGGTTAGGCAGTTGCTGAACCTGCCGGCCAGTCGACGAAGAGACGTTGCTACTGGACCCGTACCGCGCAAGGCAAATCAAACCTCACTGATAAATCCCCGGTGCTCGGGCTCTGGCAGTCGATCCATTTGAAGCATGACCGTGCCGCCCGTAGAGGCGCTTCGGAAATAGGCTGTGCCTGCAGGGCTTTCCGTGGACACCAGATCTACCGGCATGAGCCCCATCTGGGGCGCTACTCGCCTGGCTTCCTTCGGGTCCATCCGCCGCATGGCGAGGCGAGTGGAGACCATGGCATGCACCTCGCTGCCGAAGTGCGACGTCATCTGTGAGGCGAGGATCAGCCCGATGCCATACTTTCGCCCTTCGGTTACCAACACGTTCAGGATGTGCCTGGAGTCCTCAGCGTTGCCACGCCCCAGGCTCAGTATCTTGGCCTCATCGATAATGATGAAGACGCGGTAACGCTCGGAGTCAGAGCGCGAGTTGACGGGTATCGGACCTGCTGCCCTGCCCGCCTCAAAGATCATGTCCAGGACAGTCTCTGCCGCCAGCAGCTGCGCGTCACCCCTGAGTCGACTGCAATCCAGGCGCATGTTGTATGCAAGCATGTCCTGCACGCTCACCGATGTCGGATGGCGAAAGAGGGCATTGCAAGAGAGCGTTTCAACCCTGGCCAGGCATGCGTTCACTGTCTGCCTATCAAACCCCTCCATACCCTCCTTGCGTTTACTTAGCATCCGCAGATGCTCAGCGATGTCTCCCAGCGAGGGAGAAACAACGCGCCATCCGAGGTAGCGGTCCTCGCAAATGCCAAACTCCCGGTATACGTCAGTAATGACCCGTCGCAGACACGCTGCCTGCTTATACCCGAGACAACCAGACGCACGACCGACCCTGTCGACTTCCTTGGCGATCTTCACCTGCAGTCCCTCTTTGGCAAGCGTTGTTTTGTCTATCGCCAGGGGGTTGAGACCCTGTCCCGTCGCCTGACGCACGTGCGCGTGAAGCGTGTTCTGCCCCTCGAAAAGGACATCCCCATGGAAATCGATGGTCACTACCGGGATGCCATGGCGCACCAGCGAGCCGCCAATCAGCTTGAGCGCCTCGGTCTTCCCTGACCCTGATCCGCCCGTGACCATCATGAACCCGTTGATCTCCTTCCCGGGCTCCCAGCTGCAAGCCACCTCACCGGCCGCCGTTGCTGGGGATCTTCCCAGCAGCACTCGAATCGGCATCAGCAGGTCACGGTAGCTCTGGTACGCCGGCACGCCTGGTCGGACGCCCTTTCTGGCAAGGAACCGGAGCCACCGGGAGACCGCTGCCGGCTTGACCTTCTTATTCCTCGCAAGCCAGCGCATCCCGCTCTTCCATCCGGTCCATAATCCAGGACTCGATTTCCGTGGAGACCCACCGAACGGCCCGCCCGCCAACGCTTACGGGCTTCGGGAACGTGCCCTCGTTGATCATCTTGTACGCGGTGGTCTTCTCAATGCCTGCCATCTGGCAGGTTTCCTTTAATCGCATGAGTCGCATGAGTTGCTCCTGGTATTCACTCATGCCATAGCGATAAGCTGTAAAAACTAACTTCCTCCATCAATGAAGCCGAAACTCTCAAGGCTGTATCCTCTACCACTATTTCCGGCTTTGGCCAAACCACTCAGCCTTTCAAAGATCTTCCAAACGCTCGGAGGCACCCGCGCATCAAGACTCTCGTTTTCATTGAGAGGAAATCGCACAAGCTCAGCACCCTGCGCGACCTCAACCTTTAGCGCAGATGCCCACGCCTTTTGGATGCGCTCCTCCATACTA
This sequence comes from Isoalcanivorax pacificus W11-5, assembly GCF_000299335.2. Taxonomy (NCBI): domain Bacteria; kingdom Pseudomonadati; phylum Pseudomonadota; class Gammaproteobacteria; order Oceanospirillales; family Alcanivoracaceae; genus Isoalcanivorax; species Isoalcanivorax pacificus. The sequence goes on from NZ_CP004387.1 coordinate 2,603,092, forward strand.
CCTATGGCCTCATGCTGATCCGGCCACCATGGACTAACCACGTCAAGACTCCCTTTGAGACCGCCCAACGGAAAATACACATCTTGATTAATAAAAATCGCCAAGTAATAAATGGCTTCCCCATCACGTCGCTGCTCTGTGCGATATATCAAGCGAACACGACAGAGAAGCGCGCTCAAACCCTTTCGCTGCCGCTGCTCCAGATCCCCATTTATCAACGCCTGCAACACGCACGTGAAGGACTCGGCAACATCATCCGGACCAAACTGATGAATCGCCGGCTGACGTGCCGTCAGATAGACGATGCCGGTTCGAGGGTGCTCTTGGATCGCGCTATCCAAGGTAGTGCAAAGCGACTCCAGATACCGAGTTATCAATGGACGCCTTGCCTTCGCTACCGTTGGAAGGCCCCGCCAATATCGCGCATAGTGAAGATCGGGATTATTTCTCATGAGATTCTCCTTCTAAAAGTTCATGCCGTGGCGAGGATGCGTAGAACTTAACCGCCAGAACGGATCTGCTGCGCCCGGGCAACGGGTACGATCGAAGTTGCGTCCTCCGTCTCCGTAGTCCTTAGTCGCCGCTTTTGCCAGATAGCTGAGCGCGAAGAAGGCAGCATTGTGCTGGGTGCCGAAATTGACCGAGTTCACGTCTATAACGATTCCCGGTCCACACAGGTGCACCAGGCCAGCCGAGCTCTCTAACTCAATTCCCAGGACCCGAGCCCAGGCCTGCCGGGCCATGAATGCCAGTCCACCAGGCCCCTCATAAGGGCCTGTACTTGGATAGTCGTCATGGTTGACCAGAATCGCGACGTGGAAGTGGTGGTTCAGGGACTCCTCCCGCTCTCTGGCCCAGATATGGCGAACAGTGCAGCGATGTACTCGCTTCCCCTCGCGCTGCTTGCGCTCAAGATCCGCCTCAATCAATGCCCTCAGGCTACGAATGAATCTGGTAATGGCACCGGATGAGTCATACTCCTGCCCGTCAGCTGGAAAGTGGAGATCGAACCTGACAACCAGCGTTCTCAGGTGATCCTCAGTTGCATCCCATAACGTGCGCTCAATGCCCTCCAGGTACTCCACGATTAGCGGGCCCCGATTAATGTTCACCGGCATGCCGTTCCAGTCGGGTGCGAAGTGGAGGGTAAGATTCTTGTTCTTTGGGTTTCGGATTTTCATTGCTATTTCCTTGTTGGTAAGTACATAGCAACGGTGCTACGGGTAATTATTTACGCTGCCCTAGTGGCAGCGAATCTCATACCGACGTGACGATATAGCGCCAGGCCTCGTGGGCCTGGCTATAGATATTGGTCATGAGTGAACGCAGCCTACACAAGTGGGCTGCTTGGTATGGATATGAAGACTGATAGATATCGTTGGTGGTGATGGATATATATTACTAATTACCAACAGTTGTGACCGGCCTTAAGGCTATCGCAGCTCGCTTATGCGCTGGCCCCAACCGTCCGCGACGGCAACCTTATCCACTCTGCAAATATATTATGCCGATGAGCCGCCGTTATCCTGATGTCCATAGTGCTCAACCGCGTACCCATACGCAGTGTCTGCAGGAATTATTCTTATGACGTGACTAGGCATCTGCTCCGACCGGGGTTCCTCTCGCGCTGCAACCTTATGTTTTGCCTCGGCAGCCAGTCTCCACGCAATGCCAAACAGCAGCCCGGCCACCCACGTTGATTGCGTTTCCGTGAGTCCAATCCGCTTCGGAACAGCCTCCTCTCGAATGACGCGCACCAAATCAGTCCATTCCTCCTGAACGGGTGACTGATCGACTGCGGAAGGGCCGGAGTCATAAAGTTTGCCGGCATAAACAATCAGCCTGTTCCGCTGATAACGCATTATGGCCCCCACGGGAGCATCTAGAAAAACCCGATCTACCCGAACCCTGTTATGCCAAATCTGCTCTATTTGGGATTCCAGCTCCGCTTGATCCCTCTCCTTAGCCTCCATCGGCGGTGGCAGAGAACTATCACTAGGACAGAAATAACACACCTTATCCCATAGGTCATAACAGGCGTTCGCGTATGTGCTCAGCTGTGACAGCTCAGCACCGTTATCACGCACAGCACCTCGCAGCTTGCCCTCAAGGGTTCTTACAGATTCAGCAGTCGCAACAAGGGAGCTGAATTGCGCCAGCACATCGCTGTGCGAAACTTTGGTGACTTTTGGAAGTAACGGCCTCGACCCAGTTTCAGGCAGCCCAGCGTTCAGGAACAGAACACCGGCCCCCAAGCCAAACAGGCCCTTACAAGATCGACCCGCCACCCAAGCGGTCACATAGCCCAGCCTCTTAAGTTTGGCGACCTGACTTTCCACCTGCCCAGGGGACAACCCGGCCAACCTGCCAAGATCGGCGCGACCCAACCCCGTAACCACACCCTTATCGTCAGCCTTGGCCCAAAGGATGGCCAAAAGAACCTTTCCCTCAAGTTGTAGCCTTTCGTCCATACCCGTTCTGCCACCACGCGGCACCGTCTCCTTGCTGATACTCTGTTCACCACCGGTAAATAGAGAACGGCATACTTGCAATAAGCGCTGATCAGCAGACACGTTGCCTGCCTCATCTGGCAGCTCTCTGAACCGCCGAAGCCCCAGAAAGGACTTAATGCCTGTCCGGTTTATCCTCAGCCCCTTCCTTGAGCGCCCCCTGAGACTAAGTCCGATCTGCTTATTTGACGCCGTTGCCAAAATCCGCTCGATGGTTATCAGCCCCTTCTTCTCCAGCCCATTTCTGGCCTCGATAAGCTTGGCATTTGACATGCCAAACCACCGCGCGAGATCCGCGACAGTGCTACACGACGGTTTGTCACCAAAGGAGCAAATCAAGCTGGCAAGCAGGTACAGCTCCCACACTGTGAACTCACCAGATTTCTCTATGAAAAGAGGCTCAAGAACCCAAAGCATGGGCCACGGAGTAAAGTTATTATCCAAAAACATATTCCTTTTTAGAAAATAAATACTAATTCTCATACTTATTGAATTACTTGGTATTATACTTAGTAATTAATCATTTGTGAGATATTTAAAAGCTATGAACATATTTGAATGGATAGATAAATCAGATGACGAGCAGGTAAACTGGGCGGTCAACTATCTAATCAAAAAGAGACACATCTCCATCCCCAAGTCACAACAGATCACGGGCAGAATACTTGACCAGGCCGCATACGAACTGACCAACAGCTCATCCCTCACCATCAGCGACCTTGCTAATCTGATAAAGCGAATGCGAGGCGCCTGGCACAGAAAAAAAAAGAATAAAAAAGGAGACCCCGCCGTCAATCTGACCGTCGAAAAGAACATCCGAAACAGGTTCAATGCGCTCGCCCGCGCCCAAAAAATGTCTCAAGCCGAGTACTTCTCTTACCTAGTGTTACGGGCGGACAGCCTTGAAAAGGAGAAAAGAGAGGAGACCGCAAAGCTCTTAAGGGAAATCCGCGAAAGCAGAAAGAAGCCAATACCGACCGACCCGCTAGGGGCTAAAGACCGGGAGATCCAGCGACTAAAGGCGCAAGTCTCAGAGCTGCAATCCATGCTTCCGACCTTGGCGTACGAGTTGTGCGAGGCAGAGGCCATCCAAGAGGCCATTGAAGCTGGACAGGAAAGCCCGCCGCCAGGACGCCTTACAAAGGCCAAACTGCATGCAGACAGGCTTGTTAACGCATTAATGGTTACCCGCAAACCCAAGGCCGGCAGCAAAGCGAGGCGCGCAAGCTATGTCCCATCCAGCGAGATTCGGGGCACTGATCAGCAATCGACGGATAGCAGCAACATAAACGCGCATCCGCCCACCTCGCTGGCCACCAAGCCCGAACCACACTCAGAAGACAGCGCAACGGAGACTTCCGCACCCGAGGCACCCCAAGGCACCGTTGAGCCTACACACCACTCACCATACGCACCTGACAGCGACACGCCGGAACCGGCATCGCCTGCGCCCTCGGAGCAGCCTGATGAAGCCGACACCGCAGACGACAGTCGACAGCAGGAGCCAAGGAACATCCTGGATCTGGTTCCACCGCGCTCCACCCAGACCGACAAAGAGTAGTTCCGAATTACCCTTTCTGACGCAGCAACGTATCCAGATGGTCCGCCCACTTCTGCAGCCAGACCTTGCACTGGTCCTCGTACCGGTGCAGGTCATAGGTCCCCTCGATCCCCTTGCGGGAGTGGCCGAGCACCGCCTCGGCCACTTCACTGGGACAACCCAGCCGGGACAATCCGGTCCGGACCGTACGCCGCAGGTCATGCGGAGACCAGTCCTCAATCGTCGTCAGCCAGCGCTGCTCTGGTCGATAGACACGGCGGTTCTGCACCTGCTCGGGATGCTTCAGCTGCCATTTCGCTTCGCTCAGCGATTTTTGCTGGATTGGCCGACCTGATCGGGAAGACGGGAACACGTAGGTGGTGCCGTTCAGCTTGAGCTGGCGGAGGAACTCGACCGCCTGGCGTGACAACTGGACGTAACGCTCGGCCCCGTTCTTGGAGTCACGCATGTGCCAGACACCCTTTTCCAGGTCGACATCACGCCACTCGGCTTCGCAGACCTCACCTGTTCTGCAGCCTGTCCACAGCGTCAGCCTGATGACATTTTTCTGCGTTACCGAGAACCCGGAACCCGGTAGCCAGGCAAGCAAGGCACGCAGATCCTCGTCGGACAGAGCCCGACGCCCCTTCTCCGAGCTCAGCTTGACCCGGGCCGTTCGCAAGCTGCCCTTGGCCAGCATTGCCGGGTTGGCAAAGTCCTCCGGCAGTTTCTCCATGGCGATTGCGTATTCATAGGCGGCCGTTAGCTCCCTGAGCACGTTACCTGCCTGCACATTGGCACCACGGGCCAGGATCTTCCGAACCAGGTCCACCACGTGCTTTCTGGTGACTTCGCCGGCCGGCATGTCGCCGAGCACCCGCACCGGATCGTTGTACAGTGTGCGGCGGACCTCGGCCTGCCCTTTTGGCTTTCTGGAGCCTGCCACCCGCTTCGGCTTGCCGGTGCGGGCATCCTTGATCATTCGATCCTCGATGACCTCGGTTAGGTACAGCTCGATCAGATCTGCCACCAGGAAGGCGGCAGCCTCTTGCTCGCGCCGGGCTTTTTCCTCCTCCTCGCGCTGGGCCGCCAGCTCTCGTTCCTGCTGCGCCTTGGGACACACACCCGCGCGCTGCAGCTCTTTCATCCTGACGACCTGCATCCTGGCTTCCGCCAGTTTCAGACCCGGATAGTGGCCAAGCTTGAGCTGCACCAGCTTGCCCGTCTCGGGACTGCGGTAACGGTAGATGAATGTGCGCACGCCAGACTTGGCACAGGTGACGCGCAGCCCCTGCGTTTCGCCAACGTCGGTCCTGGGGCTGTCGCCCGGACGCATGGATTCAATGGCCCTGACGGATAGAGGCGTTGTCATGGGTTTGTTATGCTCCCGCACCTTGATTTACAGATACTCATAAATTGGCACACACACCTATGGTTCCAAGCGAAACGCTGAAAACCAGAGCTGGTGCGGCGTACAGCCAATCCAGTATAGGTCGGGTGCAGTATAGCACGTCATATCGGGCCAAGGCCAAAAAGCTATACTAGAACCTATACCAGATTTGCGGCTTGGGGCGCTCTTTGGCGAACAACAGCGAACCATGACGGAACACCGAAAAATAAACTAACTTCATGTTTTTAGTGAAATTAATAGCCAAATTGTGGCCTAGAGCCTTGATATGAAAAGTGACGATTTTTCGCAACACACCCCGATGATGCAGCAGTACCTCCGCATCAAAGCCCAACACCCCACCCAACTGGTGTTCTACCGCATGGGCGATTTCTACGAGCTGTTTTTCGGCGACGCCGAGAAAGCGGCCCGGCTGCTGGACATCACCCTGACCGCCCGTGGCCAGTCCAATGGCAAGCCGATCCCCATGGCCGGCGTGCCGTACCACGCGGCTGAGGGCTATCTGGCGCGGCTGGTACGGCTGGGCGAATCGGTGGCGATCTGCGAGCAGTTCGGTGACCCGGCGACGAGCAAGGGGCCGGTGGAGCGGCGTGTGGCGCGGATCGTCACGCCGGGCACGGTGAGCGATGAAGCGTTGCTGGATGAACGCCGCGATAATCTGATCTGCGCGTTGGCGCAGCAGGACCAGTCCATTGCCGCAGCCAGCCTGGACCTGACCGCCGGCCGCTTTACTGTCACGCATCTGGAAGGCCATGAAGCGCTGCTTGCCCTGCTGGAACGCTGGCAACCGGCAGAACTTCTTTACAGTGAAGACGCCCTGCTGCCGGAAAGCGTGCGCCAGCGCACCGGCGCCCGTGCCCGCCCGGTGTGGGAATTCGATGCTGAGGTTGGCAAACGCCAGTTGTGCCAACAGTTCGGCACGCATGACCTGAGTGGCTTCGGCAACCCGGACATGCTCGAGATCGCGGCTGCCGGCTGCCTGCTGCAATATGCGCGTGATACGCAACGCACCAGCCTGCCGCATATCCGGTGCCTGCGCCGCGAAGATCATGGTGCGGGCATTCAACTGGACGCCGCAACGCGTCGGAATCTGGAGTTGGTTCAAACCCTGGACGGCCGTGATACGCACACACTCGCCTGGGTGCTCGACAGCACCGTCACGGCCATGGGTGCGCGCCTGCTGCGCCGCTGGATCAACCAGCCGCTGCGCGACCGCGATGCATTGGGCCAGCGCCAGGCACGTGTGGCGCGGTTGCGCCAGAGCTGGCTGTTCGAGGAACAACGCCGTGTGCTGGCCGATATCGGCGACATGGAACGCATTCTCGGCCGCGTGGCACTGCGTTCCGCACGGCCGCGTGACCTGACGCGGCTATGCCAGAGTCTGCATGCCCTGCCCCGCCTGCACAGCCTGCTGGATGACCAGGACGCCGATCTTGCGTCCCTGAAGAAAGCATTGACGCTGTTTCCGGACGAAGCCGATCTGCTGCAACGCGCGGTGATCGAAAACCCGCCCATGCTGATCCGCGATGGCGGCGTCATCGCGCCGGGTTATAACGCAGAGCTGGATGAGCTGCGCGCCATCAGTCAGAACGCCGGCGATGTACTGGTGGATATCGAAAAACGCGAACGCGAGCGCACCGGCCTGTCTACGCTACGGGTGAAGTACAACCGCGTGCACGGCTATTACATCGAACTCTCCCGCCGTGAAGCCGAGCAGGCACCCGTCGACTATGTACGCCGGCAAACGATGAAAAACGCAGAGCGGTTCATCACGCCGGAACTGAAAACGTTCGAGGACAAGGCGCTCTCTGCCAACAGCCGTGCCCTGGCGCTGGAAAAATCCCTGTACGAAAACCTGCTGGAAATCCTCGCCGAAAAACTCGGCCTGTTGCAGGAAACGGCAGCCCTGGTGGCTGAACTGGATGTGCTGTGCTGTTTCGCCGAACGCTGCGAGGCATTGGGTTATGTCACACCGGAACTGGTGGACGAACCGGTACTGGAAATCATCGATGGCCGCCACCCGGTGGTGGAACAAGTGCTCGATGACGCCTTCGTACCCAACAGCCTGCATCTGGATCGCCAGCGCAGCATGCTGATCATCACCGGCCCGAACATGGGCGGTAAATCCACTTACATGCGGCAGACGGCGCTGATCAGCCTGATGGCACACATCGGCTGCGGTGTGCCTGCGGCCAGCGCAAGGCTCGGACCGCTGGATCGCATCTTTACCCGCATCGGTTCTTCGGATGACCTGGCCGGCGGTCGTTCCACCTTCATGGTGGAAATGGCCGAGACCGCCAACATCCTCAACCACGCCACCAGCGAAAGCCTGGTGCTGATGGACGAGATCGGCCGTGGCACCAGCACCTTCGACGGGTTGGCGCTTGCCTGGGCCGCTGCGCGCCATCTGGCGTCGGAATTACGTGCCTTTACGTTGTTTGCGACGCATTATTTCGAGTTGACACAACTGGCTGATGACATGCCCGCCGTATTCAACGCGCATCTTTCCGCGACGGAGCATGGTGACAATATTGTCTTCCTGCACCGGGTACAGGAAGGGCCGGCCAGCCGCAGCTATGGTTTGCAGGTTGCGCAGCTGGCCGGGGTACCGTCCGTCGTCATCCGTCAGGCGCGGGAGAAACTGGCTGAGCTTGAAAGCGGCACGCCCCCGGCCCCCCGTCAGGGTACCGCCCCCGGAGCGGTCCCGAGCCCCGCGCCGCAGCAGCCGGACATGTTCTCCACCGGGCCATCTGCCGCCGAGAAGGCCCTGATGGAGACCAACCCGGATAATCTGACGCCACGCCAGGCGCTGGAACTGGTTTATCGTCTGCAGAAGCTGCTTTGACGTTGGCTAACAGGCTGTCAGGACTCGGCTTTACAGGCCTCCCGGCGTGTTTGCCTGAACAGGGGGAACTGGCTAGACTACCGCCGCCCCGAGACAGCAATACCATGAGGACCCGCTATGACTTTCGTAGTAGGCGAGAACTGTATCAACTGCAAGCACACGGACTGCGTGGAAGTCTGCCCCGTGGATTGCTTTTATGAAGGTCCGAACTTCCTGGTGATCCACCCGGATGAGTGCATCGACTGCGCCCTGTGCGAGCCGGAATGCCCCGTCAACGCCATTTTTTCCGAAGACGAATTGCCGGAAGACCAGAAAGAGTTCCTGCAGATCAACGCGGATCTGGCTGAGAAGTGGCCGAACATCACCGAAATGAAGGACGCCATGCCGGATGCCGAGGAATGGGACGGTGTGCCGAACAAGCTGGAGAAGCTGATCCGCTGATCAGCACGCCTGCCCGTTCTCGCCGGGCAGCAGACAAAGAAAAAGGGCGGCATCCTGCCGCCCTTTTTTTCGAGTGATCCTTACCCGTCTTGCGCTCACCTCGACATCCGTGTCTACCAGTCCCTGGCAAATCCTTGTGCACTGCATTCCCTGCGACACAGGAGCCACTATAGCAGCGGAGCCCGGCCCGCAAATGCGACAAATCACACTTTTCTCTCATACCTTCGGCTGAATCAACAAAAAATAACAATTGAATCAGTCAGTTACGATTATTGCAGTACAAAGAAGCGCTTCCGAAGGACAACAAGTTCATGGTTTCTCCTACAACCCTTGTAGGAAATGTCTTACAAAGCCCCCCTGTCTGACCGCTTTGACGGGTCCGGCAGCAGTCTGTGCCACCAGCCTGCCATGACGTCCACCGGCAGCGGCCAATACTTACATTTCGCCGCATTTGCGCTGTAACCGCTTACATTTATACGCCTGATTTAACAGCATATTTTCTGCGGCCGTCGTAGCATTACCTGACTGGTGACACACCATAACCATCCCCCCAAGGCGCTATACACACATAGCGCTCACAACCCCCCCTCTCCACCCTCTTTGGAGAGGGGTTTTTTTTACGTGTTTACCGGGAAAGCGACGGGGCAAAACACCAGGCAGGGCCGGGCATACAGATTTTGCAGTGCATGAGGTATCGGGTGAGGTCAGTCCAGGGTGGACTGCAAGGCGTCGCCTGCCTCGCTGACCGCCGTATCAATGGCGACCAGGCAGCTGTCAATCTCGACTTCGCTCAATGACATCGTCTTTTGTTCAAGCAGAGCACACAATCCCGCCACGCGGGCCGCCCCCAGGTTACTGCTGCTGCCCTTGAGCGTATGCGCCGCACGGCGCAGGGCTTCGCGGTTGTCTGCCTGCCGGGCGCCAGTGAGTTCTTCCAGGCGCTGTGTGGCATCACGTCGCCAGGCAGCCACCAGCATGGGGTAGTCCTGCCCCATGATGTCACGCAATTCCGCCACCAGTGCCGTATCCAGAACAGGCAAGTGCTCCATCGTCCACTCCCGGGCCAGCGGCCCTTACTGCTTCGCACACCACCGGTCATCCCGGCGGCAGATATCCTGCACGTCGCGCCCGTGCCAGGCTGGCGGCATCATCCACATCCCAGAGCGTGGCCAGTTGCACAACACGGCCATGCGGTGCCAGGCATCGCAGACTGTCGGCCAGCGCATCAGAACCACCGAAACGGCAACCCGTGAATACCGGCGCTCCGCACCATGGCGACGGCAGTGCGCTGCCGATCAGCACATAGCCACCGTCTTCAGCCGGGCCAAAGACAAAATCATACCGGGTCAGCGCGGTGAAGGCGCGGGTCAGATAATCCGCTGTCAGCGCGCCGCAGTCGCTGCCGATCAGCACCACCCGCGATGCACCGGCGGCATGCGCGCAGGCCAGCGCATGCTGCATGCGCCAGCCCAGATCGCCCGCAGCTTGCGGTCGCCAGGCGACGTCCGGCACCGCGAGGGTCTCTGCCGCCAGACGACGGTCTCCCTCCAGATGGCACTCAACCGGCCGGCCACTCGCCACGCCATGGCGTAACGTGGCAGCGAGTAACTGCCGATGCACCGCGTCCGCACCGGCTTCCCCGCAAGCGGGAATCAGGCGGGTCTTGGCCCGCCCCGGCTCCAGGCCTTTGCTGAGTACCAGCAGCAACTCATCCGCCATCCTGCGATCCCCGCGACGCACCGTAATACAGCCGGTGTAATTGCACCGGGTCAGCCCCCCGCCAGTATCGCCAGCGGAGCCACCACATCTGCGCGATCGTCACACAGATACCACGCTGCTCCCAGCGCCGGCTGTCCACACCGATGCGCACTGGCGGCATGACCGGTCGCGCGCGCCGTCGCAATGCCCTGCTGATGGCAATATCTTCCATCAGCGGCTGTGGTGGAAAACCGCCCACGGCCGTGAACAGACTGCGTGAGAGAAAAATTCCCTGATCGCCGGTGGCGATGGCGGTCAACCGCGAGCGCAGGGTCATCAGGGCACCGACCAGCCGCAGCAGTGGCTGGCGGCCCGAGAGCCGCACAGGGAAAAACCCCCAGCCCTGAACGTCATGCATCGTCTGCAACATTTCCAGATGACGAGACGTGACGCTGCTGTCCGCATGCAGAAACCACAGCAGGGGCGCGGAGGCGATCGCCGCCCCCGCATTCATCTGCGCTGCGCGCCCCGCCGGCGACACCAGCACCCGATCTGCCAGGGGCTGCACCATGGCCAGCGTGCCATCGGCACTGCCGCCATCCACCACCAGCACTTCCACACCCTGTGCACGCCACGCCTGCAGTGGCGCGAGCGTTGCGGCAATACCCCGCACCTCGTTCAGTGTCGGCACGATCACCGATAACCAGCAACTGGACGGCGCTACCTGATGCAGTGTCATTGAATACCCTGAGTCCATCCGGCTGACAGGGGTGGCAGCCTGAGCCTGACATACTACAATAGCGCCTCGTCGACGCATGCCAACCCGCTGTTGGCCATGCCACTCGCCACGCCCCGGTAGCTCAGTTGGATAGAGCAAGTGCCTCCTAAGCGCTAGGTCGGACGTTCAAATCGTCTCCGGGGCACCATTTCCCTTTTCCGCGCAGCGCTGGCGCAGCTGCGCCTCTCCCGGCATGATGAGATATCATTTCTCACCGGCAACGCAGGGAGCACACACATGCGCAATATTCTCGGCCTCGTCATTCTCGCGCTCGTCATCTACGCCATCGTGATGATCGTGCAATCGAGCGCACCGACCCTTCACAAAGTGCTGTGGAGTCTGCTGGTGCTGATCCTGCCAGTGATCGGCCTGATTATCTGGGGATTGATGGGACCGGGCAGTCCCTTGAAGCGCTGACCGTCCTGCCGCGTTCATCGCCGCCGGGCCAACCCGGCGGTATGCGGAAATAGGCCTGCCGTGCTGTGTCGCGCAAAGGCTGGTTGACCACACGGCCCAGGCGTCGCAATGAAAAGTACGGAATATCACGCAGCAGCAGGTTCGCCAGCCAGGCGGGCACATGCCCACCCGGGTCCAGTGTCACCTGATAGGTGACAGCCATGTCCGGCGGCGCGAGGGGATAAAAGCGGATACAGCCGTTCATGAACGGCATGCGGACATACCCGTCGCGGGCCGGCAACGGCGTGCGGCTTTGCCTGAACAGTACATCCACCGCATAAGTATGCGGGTCCTGGCTGACCGCCATTTCCAGTGTGATATCCCGGTTTTCCACCGGCCATGGCAGGCGCGTGCTGACATGCAGCTGGCGCCGCAGCGGATCCTCACGCGAGATTTCTGCTATCTCCGACACCATGTGCAGCCAGGACGCCATGAAGGCATAGTCGTCCAGCTGTGCTGACAGGGCGGAAAAATCATCCAGCGCAATGCGGGCTTCGCCGCGAAAGGTCTTGATGCGGGCGTCATCGTCATGGGCCATATAGACACGCACGCCTTCCCGCTGCGTGACCAGTGTCCAGCGTCCGGTACTGGCCTGCGCGTTCAACGCCAGCACACACAGCACCGACATCATGCTGCGAATAACAGCCCTTGCCCCCATCAAGTACTACCTGCTGTCCGGTCTGCCTGCCGTTCCCCTCAACGGCAGCGCGCGGCATGGTACCACAGCCGCATTGGGCTGATGCCAGGCCCTAGGGCCTGTTCACACTAAATCCATCGGCCCTGCTGGCCCTGTTTGGCCATCCAGCAAGGCAGCCGGTGCGTAGTGTGGTGGGCCCACATGAGCAGCGGCTAACGCAGCGGGGTGGCCAAACAGGGCCAGCCCTTCGAGTTGAGTCTGCAACCGCACCGCTCCGCGTTGCTCGTCAGTCGCTTGGGGCCACCAAGCTCGCCTCCTCGCGCCTTGATCGGCGCGCTTGCAGACTCAACAAGGCCGATGGATTTAGTGTGAACAGGCCCTAATACATTTGCCCGGCTGACCACACTGCAACCGCCACGCTCGCCAGCGCAACCGCCAGCAACTGCGTCTGCTGCCGACGGGATTGCAGCCAGGCGGCAGGCCAATACGTACGTTGCGATGGCAAATGCTCAATCAGCGCCAGCCAGATCAGCGCAATCAGCAGCACTGCGGCACGCCCTGCTTCGGGCAACAACCAGGCCAGCAGCGACACTGTCAACGGCATCGACAACGCCAGGCCAAGGCCAGCGACGGGCCGCGGCGCATCGTCCTGCCGGAACAGCCCGGCCAGATAGATGCCCGCCACCTGCCATAGATACAGGCTCACCATCAGACAGGCCCAGCGGGCCGGCAACAGCCGGCCTTCCGCTTCCGGCACCCAGACCAGGACACCGAGCACGACCACCGCCAGCACGAACAGGTAATGCACGCGCAACAAACGCGCGGCGCGGGCAGGAAGTTGGGTGCCAGATTCCAGGCGCATGCAAAGCTCCCGTGTCAGAGATAAGGTTCAAGCAGGTAGGCGACCGCATGGCGCAGCCGTTTCAGATAGTAGGGGCGCAGGCTCTCCAGACTGACGCGCTGCGCCTGTTGCCGTCGACGATCCATAATGTCGTGAAGCGCATTTACCAGCGCCGGGTCATAGCATTCCATATCCAGCTCAAAATTCAGCCTGAGGCTGCGTGCATCCCAGTTGCCGGAGCCAAGCAACGCCCAGCTGCCGTCTACCGTCATCACCTTGCTGTGGTCAAACGGCGGTGGCGAAAAATACAGTTCGCAGCCATCGTGTACCAGCCACGGCAGCAGATGCAGCGACGCCCAGTGCACCAGGCGCATGTTGTTGCGTGCCGGCAGCACCAGTTCCACCCGTACGCCGCGCAGGCAGGCCAGCTGCAATGCGGTGAGCAACGTCTGGTCCGGTACAAAATAGGGCGTCATGATGCGGATTTCATGCTGGGCGCTGCCGATCGCCGCCAGCAGTGTCATACGTCGCTTGCCGATATCGGCGTCCGGGCCGGCACTGATGCCGCGCGCCAGCACCGGGCCGCAGACCAGTGGGCCGACATAGTCCACATTCAGGGTTTCGCGCGCGCTGAACTGCCAGTCGGCGGCAAAGCTGCGCAGCAACTGCCCCACCACCGGCCCTTCCACGCGCATGTGCAGGTCACGCGTATTGGCGGGCTCGCGGATGTAGCCGCTACGCAGGTTCATGCCCCCTGTGAAACCGATGCTGCGGTCAATCACCAGCACCTTGCGGTGGTTGCGCAGGTTCATGTACGGCATGCGCCAGGGAGCGATGGAATAGAGAAACCGGGCGCAGGGGATCCTGCGCTGGCGCAGGCGACGCATCACCGTCGGGAAGGAGTACAGCGAGCCCATGCCATCGATCAGTACGCGCACCTGCACACCGCGCTCCACCGCCGCTGCCAGAGCCTCGATCACCGGGCGACCAGCGATGTCGTTGCCGAAGATATACGTGGCCAGGTAGACCGATTCCTCGGCCTGATTGATGGCCTCGATCATCGCCGGCAGGGCATCACGGGCTTCCATCGGCGTGATCAGGTTGCCGGGTAACAACGGCAATCCGGTCAACCGCCCGACCAGCTCCGCCAGCGAATGCAGATGCTGGTCAGCCGGGCGAGGCTGCACCACGGGATGGGGTTCGCTGCTCTGGTCAAGATGATCAGCCACCAGTTGCTGGGCGCGGCGCTGGATGCGATTAACGCCGATCAGCAGGTACAGGACCGAACCAATGAACGGCACCAGCCAGATCAGGCCGGTCCAGGCCGCCGCAGCACGCGAATCACGTTTATGCAGCACCGCGTGTGACATCATGGCAACCGCCAGCAGCAGGCCACCAAATGCCACCATGCCCGGCCAGTATTCAAACAGCCGTTCATACAGCGGTGTCAGCCGCGCTGTAAGTTGCTGTTGCCAGTACGCAATCTGTTCCACGACCCCGAATCTCCTGCCCTGCCCCGATAGCGACATACAGCACCAGGACGGTGCAGCCAAGAGTGCCCGAGCGCCCGCCAGAATGCCACCGGCGCAACCTGCCGCGTGTCACCTGGCATTGCGCCACCGCGCAGGCGCACCTCCACAGCCGGTTAAAAACGATGACAAGCTTCCGCAAACCGATTAAAAATGGAGTTGCAACGCCCTCCGGCGCTGCGGCAGCCCCCGGCCAGTCGGGGATTCCACCTGCAATACACGAGTCAATAGAGCTATGGGACGCCGTCAATTCGACGACTACGATCAGGACGAATGGGAAGAGAACCACTCCCGTGCGGAACGGCAGCGGCAACGCAAGGAAGAACAGCGCCGGCGCCACAACGACGATTCGCCTGCACCCGCCATGGAAAGGCGGTCACGTCGCAACCTCGACGACTGAACACCTGACAAGTGCGCCGGCTGTTTCCGGCGCTGGTTACATCAGGTGCACTGCATACGCCTCGCGAAGAGCGCGTAGGTCTTTTTTGTTTTTCCCGACACCTCTGTTCCCCTCAATTTGTCGCTGAAAGGAGCGCGCCGTCCATGCCAACCATCGACGCCCCCGCCCGCAAACAGATCGCACTGGTGGCGCACGACCATCGCAAGGCGGCCCTGCTGGCCTGGGCTGGCCGGCACCGCGCGCAACTCGCCCGGCACACGCTGTTTGCCACCGGCACCACGGGGCGCTTGCTGGCGGAAAACCTGGCATTGGCCGTGCACTGCCTGGAAAGCGGCCCGCTCGGCGGTGACCAGCAGATCGGCGCGCGCATTGCTGAAGGCACCGTCGATTGCCTGATCTTTTTCTGGGACCCACTGGAAGCCCAGCCCCATGACCCGGATATCCGCGCCCTGCTGCGACTGGCAGCGGTCTGGAATATCCCCGTCGCCTGCAACGAGGCGACGGCGGATTTTTTGATGAGCTCGCCGATGATGGACAGCAGCTACCTGCGCGACATCCCTGACTTCAGCAGTTACCGGCAACGTCCTGCCTAACCCGCTCGCCCCGCACAGCGCGCTGCCAGATGGGACAGCCGCCGCAGCGCATCGTCATCGCAGTGGCTGATGACATAGCCTGCCCGCTGGCGCCCGCGTACCGGCCGCGCCCAGCGCATCACGACTTCCAGCGGGATATCGCGTGCACCGTCGATGGCCCAGGGCAGCACCAGCCGCACCTTTACCGGGCCAATGCCAGTGACCGCCGGGCGCGGGCCGCTGACGCAGAATCCGCCCAGTGACAGGTCAACCAGATGGCCCAGCGGCCGCCCGGATTCCGCTTCTTCCACACGAACATTGACCCGTAACGGGTCGCGATGCAGCCGCTGCATACCGGTCACCTCCCTGGTCTCCGACAGCTCGCGTCAGTGTCTGCCGCCTGGCCGGACGCCGCAAGCATGGCAAAACCTGTCTGAATGCCATCACAGGCGTTACCATGGACAGCAGAAACCGCCTGAATCCTGGCAGAGCCACGATGGACAAACACGACCGGAAGCTATTTCTGGAACAGATGGGCGATGTGCGCCCTCTCGCCCCCTCAGACCGCATTGAGGAGCCCACGCGCCGCGCGCCTTCCCTGAGCCAGCTCGCCCAGCGGGATGCGGCGCTGCGCACCCATCTGAAAGACCCCAATCCATTGAGCCTGCCCGAGCACGTGCCGGAGATCGGTCCGCTGGATATCGTGGGCGAGCGGAAGAACGGCGTACAGGAAGGTGTTTATCGCAAGCTGCGGCTGGGCAAGTACGAAGTTCAGGATCGGCTCGACCTGCACCGCATCACGCTGCGCGATGCACGCGTCATGGTGTATGAGTTTCTCAACAGCGCCTTTGCGCAGGGTCTGCGCACGGTGATGATCACGCACGGCAAGGGCCAGCACAGCCCGACGCCGGGCCGGCTGAAGAGCTACGTGATGCACTGGCTGCAGGAATTCGACCTGGTGCTCGCCTACCACACTGCCAAACCGCCGCACGGCGGCACTGGCGCCACCTACGTGCTGCTGCGCAAGTCCCCGGAGGACCGGCGCCGCACCCGAGAGCGTTTCAGCGACTGACCGCCCGCCACACTCAGCGGCGCAACCGGTTCAGCCCGTTGATCGCTGCCACCCGGTAGGCTTCCGCCATGGTCGGATAGTTGAAGGTGGTATTGACGAAATATTCAAGCGTGTTGTGCGGTGCCGGTTGCGACATGATCGCCTGCCCGACGTGCACGATTTCCGTGGCCTGGTAACCGAAGCAGTGGATACCGAGCAACTCCAGCGTGTCACGATGAAACAGCAGCTTGAGCATGCCGGTGCGCTCGCCGGTAATCTGCGCGCGGGCCAGATTCTTGAAAAATGCCTGCCCCACCTCGTAGGGAATTCTCGCTTCCGTCAGTTCGTGCTCGGTCGGCCCGAGTGAGCTGATGCCGGGAATGGTGTAGATCCCGGTCGGCACATTGGCCACCTGCCGCACCGGGTCACCGCACAGCATGCCGGCGCAGAAACGGCCCTGGTCGTAGGACGCGCTGGCCAGCGACGGCCAGCCGATCAGGTCCCCGACCGCAAAGATGTTCGGCACCTGGGTCTGGTAGCGTTCATCCACCTGCAACTGGCCACGCCCATTCGGCTCCAGGCCCACGGTTTCCAGGCCAAGGTTCTGCGAATTGCCGCTGCGACCGTTGGACCACAGCAGCGCATCGGCCCGCAAACGCTTGCCCGACGCCAGCACCAGCGTCACGCCTTCTTCGTCCGGTTCCACCGCCACATATTCCTCGCCATGGCGGATGGTCGCGCCCTGTTCCCGCAAGTGGTAGCTGAGTGCGTCAGAAATTTCTGCGTCGAGGAAGTCCAGCAGGTGCTCGCGGCTGTTAACCAGATCCACGCGCATGCCCAGCCCGGTGAAAATGCTGGCGTACTCACAGCCGATCACACCGGCACCGTAAATGATGATGTTGCGGGGCGTATGCTGCATCGACAGGATGGTGTCGCTGTCGTAGACGCGCGGATGACTGAAATCCACATCCGCCGGATGATAGGGCCGTGACCCGGTGGCCAGCAGGATATGGCGGGTTTCCAGCAACCATTCGCGGTCATGGGTATCGTTGACGCGCACCCGGCCTTCACCGGCGATGCTGCCACGGCCGTTGAACACCTGTACGCGATTGCGGAAATAAAAACCGGAGCGGACCTGGACCTGAGCGCCGATCACGTCGCTCACCCGGCTCAGCAGTTGCGGCCAGCCGACGTCCGGCAGATCGGTGACACCCTGCAGCAACGGGTTGCGGCGGTGTCGCACCAATTGCCGTACCTGATGCCGGAACGCTTTCGAAGGAATGGTGCCCAGGTGGGTACAACTGCCGCCAACCTGCGGCTGATCTTCCACCATGGCCACGCGCAGACCGCCCTTGGCAGCGCGCATCGCTGCCGCTTCCCCCGCCGGACCACTCCCTATCACTACGAGGTCCCAACCGGAAGAGGTGTTCATAGCAGCTCCTTGACCAGACGAACAGATCTGAAGGCAGGCCGGCGGCCCGCCGGTGCAGGCGCATCATCCCCCAAGGGATGCTTATCGCCAAGCCCCTATTCGACTAGAGTGTAACCAATCGTGGAAGGGATAACCCGTACAAGGGAACCTCTGAATAACTCCCCGGTGGTTCTGGCTTTCCGGGCGGCACCTGATCAAGGCGCGACTTCAAAGGCATAGCGGGCTACGTCGAGAAGTCGCAACGCGGAGCAGGTGCCGCCCGGAAAGCCCCGCAGGGCGGGCGCTACAGCACGCATTAGCCGCGTTGCGTCGCTTGACAAGGGCGATGCCATTGCCGGCGCGCCGCGCCTTGCTACTGCATGCTGTAGCGCCCGCAGAACCACCGGGGAGTTATTCAGAGGTTCCCAAGGAGCCGGCATGGCCAATGACCGTTCTTTTTTTCGCCAGTTGCTGGACTGGCTGCAACGCAAGCCGGGGCGGGCGCTGTTCTGGCTGGGCATACTATTGCTGGCAGTGATCGTGCTCCAGAATCTGGAGCCAACGTCGCTGAAGATACTGTTCTGGCAGGTTGCGCAGGTGCCCAAGCTGGTATTGCTGCTCGGTGCGATGGTGCTCGGGGCGCTGATCTGGGAGGTGTTGCGCCGGCGGACGGGGCGCAATGCGCCGCCGCCACGCAGGCCACATGACCGCTACTGAACCCGGCGCCGCAGGCTCAGCAGCAGGCCACCACACAACAGCGCCCAGGGCGCCGGGCTGCCGCCCCCGCCCAGATTGCCGCCCGCGCCGTCCACCTGAGGGAAATTGATTTCCACGGACACATCGGTGTTCGAGCCGCAGTCGTCCTCCAGCCGCACAAGGAAGGTGTCCTTGAAACGCTTGGTGGTATCGGCGTGGATGTAGGTCACTGTCAAAGCCGCTTCATTGAAAATGATGCCGGTGCCCTCGATCTTGCGCGTGTTCGGATCACGCGCCGCAAACAGTGGCCGGCCCGACTCCGGCAGGCTCAGGCCGACGATCTCGCCGTCCACGTCCAGCACCCCGGCAGCGATCAGGTCGATAGTCACCTGGCCACCCGGCTCGATGGTCCGGCGAATGGCCTCTCGCGGCGGACGCGGCGGCAGGTTGGCAATCGTCACCTTGACCAGCCCTGTGGTCGTCAATCGATGACCGCCCCACTGCACTTCGTCCTCGGCATCCAGGGTGAAATCCTCGGATTCGACGGTGTAGCGGAAATAATCGTCATACGGCAGCGCGTCACACTGCACCTGGCTTGGCTGGCCGGCGATCTCGTCCAGGCGGTAAACCACCACGCAATCCTGATCCAGATGGGTGCCATCGGTGGGATTGTTGGTGGAGCCATCCGTATTCAGGCCTTCACCGCAGAACAGCTCGGGATCGTTGATGTCCTCCACCGAATAATCAAAGCTCACGCCCTCGCTGGTGGTACCCCAGACATCGTCATAACCCTGCACCACCTCATCATCTTCATTGCGTTTGCGCAGGCGGGTAAAGGCCTCGCCCAGCGTATCGGGCAGCTCGGCATCGCCGGTGACCTTTGTCAGCGTCATCGTGCCCGGCCGGAAGCGGTAACCATCGCCGGGTACATCGTTGGCCAGCACGTCGAACACGACCGTGCGGCTGCGACGGTTGTCATTGCCGCCACTGTCTTCCACCGCCGTGATCACCTGCAATTCATAGGCACCTCGATCACACTGTTCGCCTGCTGTACGCGGTGCGTTGCGCAGATCGACTGAACGGCAGGCATCAACACCCGTGCTGCCCTCCGCCAGCGCTGCGGGATTACCCGCATCGATGATGTCGGTAAACAGCGGGTCGGTAATCGGCAAATGCGGCAACTCATAATCCTGGCCGGACGGCGCTTCATACAGTACGCCGCCATTGAGTGCCGCGCGGATGTCGGGCAGTGCGATGCCGGTGGTGTTGTCCTGATCCGTGCCGGCCGCCGTGCAGGATGCATCCGCGCCGGAGAACAGATTGAACAGGCTGCGGTTGAAACGCCGGGTGCCGCTGCTGCACGCCTGGTCAATGCCTGCATAGATGGAATTCGACAGGGTCCGGTTACCGGCTTCGCCCGTCTGCGGCTCACCCAGGTCGATCTGCCCGGCACCGCCGGTGTTGTCCATGAAAGTGCTGTTGACGACGTTGAAGGAGGTTGCACTGTCACGCACGTCCAGTGCCGAGCCGCCGACGCTGGCCTGGTTACCGATAAAAGTGCTGTTCATCACCACCAGCGAGCCGGTCTTCTGGTTGGCGTCCACGGCGCCGCCACTGAGCCCGGCCACATTGCCGGCAAAAGTGCTGCTGCTGATTTCCAGATCGCGCCGCTGTGTCTGCGCGAACATTGACATCGCACCGCCATCCAGGGTCGCGGTATTGCCATTGAAATAGACGCTGCGAAACGCGGAGGAACTGCTTTCGTCATTATTGAACGCCAGATAGATGGCGCCGCCGCTGGCCGCGCTGTTGTTTTCCACGCGCACGTTTTCCAGTACCAGGCCGGCACGCGCCAGCACGGCGCCGCCGTCCGCCGCGCCGGCATTGCCGTTGCGCAACGTCATGTTGCGCAGCACCAGCTGGCTGCCTGCGGTGAACAGACGACCCACGCCGTCCGCATCAATGATGGTCTTGTCGACGCCTTCTCCCTCAATCACCAGCCGGTTCTGGGCACTGATTTCCAGCGTGCCCGCCAGCGTGATGGTGCCTTCCGGCAGCAGGATCACATCCTGCCCGGTCTGGCCGTTGGTACAGCCACTGAGGTTCGGCTGCTTGTCGATGCCACTGTGAATCGCCTCGCGCAAAGTACAGGTCCCCGGCAGGTAGGCCGGCGGCATCACATCATCAAGGCTGTCCACGGTAATTTCCGCTGCACTGGCAGTACCGGCGCACAACAGCGCCAGCAGCGGCCAGGCGCGGCGACCACGGCGCGCGGCTCCGGCCAGCGCCAGCAGGCCCAGCCAGAACAGATTCACGCCACCGAAATCATCCACGTTCTTGCTCTCGGTCATGCCGGACGCCGGGCGGGAAGAGACCGCCACCCGCGCGCCGACATCCGCACCACCAAAGGTGATACCGGCGAACGCATCGCGGTGCACCAGATACTCGAAAAAGTCGTAGCCGTCGTAACGGCTGCCAAACTGGTAGACCAGGACCGGATAGCCGTTTGCGTCAATGTCCGCCGTAATCACCGTGCCCGGACGGGTGGAAGGAATCACGACACGAATGCATTCTTCACCGGACGGCACCAGGTTGCAGTCGATCAGCGCATCGCCCAGATCATTGGCGACCACATCCATCTCGGTGGTCTGGCCGATCACCATATTGAAGCTGTCGACCTGCCCTTCCGCCTTCATGAACTCGTTGGCACCGATATCACATCGTTCGGCGCGGTTGTTACCGCGCTGGTCGCTGCTTTCGCAGATATATTCAACGCCGGTGGTCGGGCTGCCCGTGTCCAGCAGGGCCGGCACGCCGCTGCCTGCAGCGATAGTGAATTCCGGCAGGTACCCCGGCAGGAAACCGGGTTCATCCAGCTCGATCGGATCACACGGCGTCCCCACCACACATGGGCCGTCCGCATTGCGCAGCACGGAAATATCGCCTGCATTGGACAGGTTCACGCCGCCCTGGATGTTCGACGAGGCGGTGTATTCCGGCAGCGGTGCCGCACAGCCGGGGCCTGTCACCACATACGCCAGCGTCAGGTCGGCCATGCCGGGGCCGGCGCAGTCTGACGGCGTGTTCGCCACCAGCACGGAATTGATCAGCACATCATTGTCGCCGGCCTCCTCCAGATACACCGCGCCCAGCGCACTGCCAGTGCCTTCGTTCTCCACCAGGGTGAGGTTGTTGAGGGCAAAATTCTGCGTCGTGGTCAACGCATCCATATGCAGCACAGTGCCGCCCGCCGCCGCACTGTTGCGCAGCAGCGTGCCGTTGCGCATCACCACCGTCAGCACCGCGCCACGGCCAAACAGCACGCCGCCACGGCCATCGCTGTGATTGCCGGCAAAGTAGAAACGGGAAAAGTTCAGCGTGCCCTTGTAGTCATCGGCCATGCTGATCGCACCACCATCCACTGTGGCGGTGTTGTCGAGAAACCGGGCGTCAACCGCCGTCAGTGTCGCGGTACCGGTGAGGTAGATGGCCCCGCCCATGGCGGCCCGGCCGTTTTCGAGCAGGGTGCGTTCCTGCAGCGTCACGTTACCGTCGGCCAGTATCAGCCCGCCCTCCGGCTCCGTGTGTGCGGACACGTCGCCATCGCGCAGCGTGATGGCCGACACCGTCAGGGTGGATTTCTCCCGCACATGGATGATCCGCTCACCGGGGGCGGCAACCAGGATGGCGTTATCGCCCACCTCGTCGTCTTCCAGTGCTTCCGGGTCCAGTTGCAGCGTGACGCGCGGGTTGACCTCCACATCGTCGATGATCGGCTGCTCATTCTCGTCCAGTACCGGCTCGCCCTCATTGTCCACGCGCGGCACCTGGATGGTCTGGCCACCAAAGGCCAGGGGCGCAGCCAGCTCATACACGGCTCCAGGGGCAAAACGGATGATGTCGTTGCCGTTGCCGGCCGGGCATTCATTCACTTCCTTGCGGAAGTTGATTGCCTCGACGGCATCGCGCAGGGAACATTCACCGGGCAGGGACGTATCTTGCGTCGTGGTGATGGTCAGAACTTCTGCTTCTACCCCGGAACCCAAGCACAGCAGCAGCAACCCCAGAGCGAGGGGCCGCGACCCGTGATAAATCATATTGTTCTCCAGCAGGCTCACGCCCGACGCTGAAATTATTCTTGGTATGGGTGTTGCCACGTCACGCCGGTCTGTGTAGCCGTGTGTAACGCGCTTTCCTGATACGCCCGTTATGCAACGCTCTGATCGGGTTTTCTGTAACGGAACGATGTTGCCAGAAGAAACAATCAGTTAACGCGCATTTTATTATTGGCTGCCGGAATGTTAGCCAGCCGGCAAGGCAGTCACTGTTGTAAATTTGTTAAGCGGTAGCTTTTACCAGTTGAGCGCTTCCTTGACCAGAGGAATGGTCAGGCGGCGCTGTCGGGCCAGGGCATGCTCGTCCAGCCGGTCCAGCAACGCCAGCAGCGCCGAGGGGGTGCGGGCGCCCCGGTGCACGATGAAGCCGGCCACTTCGTCGGCCAGTGTCAGGCCGCGCCGGGCGGCCCGGCCACGCAGCAATTCAATCAGCGCGTCGTCCGTCAGTGGCTGCAGGCGGAACACCGGGCCGGCCGCCAGCCGGCTGCGCAGGTCCGGCAACGCAAAACCGGCTGCCGCCGGCGCGCCGGCGGCCGCGAACAGCATGGCTGCATCACGGTCCCGGCAGCGGTTGTAGAGGTGAAACAGCGCTTCTTCCCATTCGGGCCGGCCGGCCAGCAGGTCCAGGTCATCCAGGGCGAGCAGATCGAAATGGTCGAAATCCTCCAGCAACGCGGGCGGCAGCGCGGCCAGCTCGCGGCCAGGCAACAGCGCGGCGCGCAGCCCGGCCTGCTCGGCCTGGACCACGGCGGCGGTCAACAGATGCGTGCGGCCCAGGCCCGGGTCGCTGTACAGATAAAGCTGCCCGGCTTCACCGGCCAGCAGCGGCAACAGGGTGGCCAGGGCAGCCTGGTTGGGGCCGGCGACAAACGTCTCCAGGGTCAGGCCGTCACGCAGGCGCAATGCCAGGGGAAGCTGTGCACTCATGCGTGGCTCAGCGGGTCCAGCACAGCCGCAGCAAGATGCCGTCGGTCAGGGCCGTGGCCGGGGCCAGCTCGCCCGATACCGGTTGTGCGGCGCAGCGTTGCAGGTCACCACTGAGGGTCAACAGGCGCTCCAGCTGGGCGCTGTCACCGGCAAAATCCAGGCGCAGTTCCGCCACTTCACCGTCCAGGCGGCCCAGTGCCACATCACGCACACCGGCCTGGCGGGCAATGTACGTGCGCACGGACTGCCAGTCGCCGAGGCTGTTGATGCCATCGATCTCCAGCCGCGCCAGACGGGCCTCGCTGCCCTGCACGGCGTACAGGTCGGCCATGAAGTCCGCCAGCGTATCGGCCAGGTCGCGGGCCAGTGCCGCCTCGCTGTCGGCGTTGAGCTGGCCCTCGCGCAGGGTGCTGCCCTCCTGCACGATACGCCAGCGCAGGCTGGGCCGGCCGCTGGTGTAATACACCACCGTAGCGGACAACGGGCTGTCATAGCGGCGGGAGGCTTCGCGCAGCTGACGGTCAAAGCGGCCGCGGATGTCGGAGGCGCTGATGCGCGCGCGGTCAGTGTCGTCCATCACCGGCAGCAGCAATGGCAGGCCACGCGCCTCGGCGCCCGAGTGCAGCGCCTGCATGAAGTTCGCGTCGCTGTCCCGGCTGTGAATATCACCCCGGTCGGAGACCACCCACAGCAGCACCGGGGGCCGCGCTGCGCCCCACACCGGCGCCCCGTTACGGGCCAGCTGGTCACTGATCGCCTGCACATCAAAGCGCGCCTGCAGTTGCAGCGCGTCATTGCTGCCCACATAGCCGTATTGCGCCACCCAGCTTTCCGGCGCGTCGAGCATGGCCGCTGCGCCAGGCACGGTATCCGGGGTGCGGCTGCCGGTCAGACGCACCAGAATCTGTTCCAGCCCGGCACGCAGGGTCGCGCCACGGGCCTCGGTGCTGCGGTCCGCCACCGGCAGGGTCACCTCGCTGAGCGTCTGCGCGGAGACAGCACCGGCCATGACCAGCAACATCAGCAGCAAGGTCTGGCGGGCAACGCGGGAGAACGGGGACAGCAACAGCGGAAGTCTGCTCATGGGACTCATCATGGCCGGTTGACGGACGTGCGCCATTATCCATATTTCCCCGACCGGGCGCGAACCCCGGCGCGGCGATGACATCGCACCGGCCAGGCCCTAGAATGTGCGCCCTCGCCTCCCTGGAGTTCATCATGACGGACAACAAGCGCCCCCTCAGCTACCGGGACGCCGGTGTGGATATCGACGCCGGGAATGCCCTGGTCAAGAAAATCGGCCCGGTGGCCAAGCGCACCCGCCGGCCTGAAGTGCTCGGGGGCCTGGGCGGTTTCGGCGCCCTGTGCGCGTTGCCCGCCGGCTATCGCGAACCGGTGCTGGTGGCCGGCACCGATGGCGTGGGCACCAAGCTGCGCCTGGCCATGCAGCATGACCGGCACGACACCGTCGGCATCGACCTGGTCGCCATGTGCGTCAACGATCTGATCGTCGGCGGCGCCGAGCCGCTGATGTTTCTGGATTACTACGCCACCGGCAAGCTGGATGTGGATACCGCCGCCCGCGTCATCAGTGGCATCGGCGCCGGCTGCGAGCTGGCCGGCTGCGCGCTGGTCGGCGGTGAGACCGCTGAGATGCCGGGCATGTACGAAGGCGAAGACTATGACCTGGCCGGCTTCTGCGTCGGCGTGGTGGAGCGCGACGGAATCCTTGACGGCAGCAAGGTCAAGGCTGGTGACAAACTGCTCGGTGTGGGGGCCTCCGGCCCGCATTCCAACGGCTACTCCCTGATCCGCCGCATTCTCGAACAGGCGGACTACGACGCCGATACCCGCGTCGGTGGCGTGCCGCTGATAGACGCTTTGCTGGCCCCGACCCGCATCTATGTCAAGCAGGTACTGCAACTGATCCGCGAAAGCCAGGTGCATGCGCTGGCCCATATCACCGGCGGGGGCCTGCCGGAAAACCTGCCGCGCGTGCTGCCGGAAGGCACCCGCGCCCGCATCGACAGCAGCAGCTGGCAATGGCCGCCGGTCTTTCAGTGGCTGCAGGCACAGGGCCAGGTGGACACGCAGGAGATGTACCGCACCTTCAACTGCGGTGTCGGCCTGGTGATCGTGGTGCCGGCAGACGCTGTGGACCAGTCCCTGGCGCTGCTGGAAGCGGCGGGCGAACAGGCCTGGCTGATCGGCGACATCGTCGCTCACGATGGCGCACCGGACGTCATCATCGAATGATCGCTGACCACCCGAGCGACCGGCCACTGCACCGGCTGGTCGTGCTGATCAGTGGCAGTGGCACCAACCTGCAGGCGCTGATCGACGCCCGGGACGCCGGCACCTTGCCGGTGGATATCCGCCTGGTGCTGAGCAACCGTGCCGACGCCGCAGGCCTGGACCGTGCCCGCGCGGCCGGCATTGATACCGCCGTACTCAGCCATCGCGACTTCGACAGCCGCGAGGCCTTCGATACCGCCATGCTGGAGCGCATTGACGCCGCCGGTGCCGACACCCTGGTGCTGGCCGGCTTCATGCGCATCCTCAGCAGCCTGTTCGTACGTCACTACGCCGGCCGGCTGGTCAATATCCACCCGTCCCTGCTGCCGCGCTACCCCGGGCTGAACACGCACCAGCGCGCCCTGGATGCCGGCGACACGGAACACGGCTGCTCCATCCACTTTGTCACCGATGAGCTCGACGGCGGCCCGGTGATTGCCCAGGCCAGCGTGCCTGTGCTGGCGAACGATAGCGCCGAAACCCTGTCCAACCGCGTACAGACCGCCGAGCATCAGCTCTACCCGCTGGTGATCGCATGGCGCGCCGCGGATCGTCTGGCGCTGACGGAACAGGGAGTGGAACTCGATGGACAAGTCCTGCCTGACACCGGTTATCGGCTCACTGCTGCTAGTACTGCTGAGCAGCCCTGCCGCCCGGGCCAGTGAGCCTGGCGTCGCGCCTTTTACCCTTGCCTACAGTTTTTCCGGCTCCGGCGTTCCCTTTTCCATCAGCGCCGAGCGCACACTGAAACCGGTCGGCGATGGCCAGTGGGAAATGCAGATCCGCGCCCGCAACATGCTCGGGGAGATCCGCGAGACGACCCGCTTCAGCTGGACCGAAGAGTGCCTGCCACAAAGCCTCTACTACGGGAATTACCGCCGTGGCCTCGGCAGAGAGCGCCAGGCCACCCTCACACTCGACCAGCGCACCGGCCTCGCCACCCTGACCCGCAACGGTGAGTTCAGCCGCGAATTCGAGATTGATGCGGACACCACCGACATCCTGTCACAGACCCTGGCACTGCAATGCCTGCTGCAACGCGGCGAATCCGGCGCCACCACACTGGACGTGGCCAGCGAGCGCCGCCGCGAGCCCATGACCTATCAACGCCTTGGCGAAGAGCGCGTACGCACCGCTGCCGGACGGTTCAATGCCGTCAAGCTGGAGCGCGTGCGCGACGATGACAGCGGCCGACGCACCCTGCTATGGTTTGCGCCGGAGCTCGATTACACCCTGGTCAGGATGATCCAGGACAACGGCGACGACGAATACGAACTCGAACTGAAACGTCGCTGACCGCCCACCTTTTTCTTGCAAGCCGGGATGACACCATGCGCAGAGCGATGTTTTTGCGAGGATTGATCACAGCGTGCGTCTTCAGCCTGTGGCCCGTCGCCGCAGCGGCCGACACGGTGGACACGGACGACGACGCCCTGCAACCGTTCCGCGTCGAGTATCGCATCAACGTCAGCCGTATCCCCACCACCATCAAGGCGGACATGTCACTGGAAGCCGGTGAAGATGACACCTACCGCATGCAGTTAAGCATTGATTCAATGCTGATGAAGAATACCGAGCTGAGCATTTTCCGCTGGCTCGACTGTGCACCGCGCACCATGCACTACATGCACACATTTCGCGGTTTCCGCCGTGAGCGCGATTACCAGATGGATTTCTTCTGGGACCCGCCACGTGTCAGCGCCACGACCCGCAGCGACGACGATGGCGAGGAAAGCGTGGACTATGACATCCCGTCTGACACACTGGATGAGCTGACCATGCTGCTCAAGGCACGCTGCGTGATCAACGACGAGCAGACCGACTATCAGGTCACCACAGCCTACGGCAAGCGCCTGCGCACCCACTATATCCATGTGGTCGGCCGCGAAACGCTGGATACGCCACTCGGCAAGCTGGACACCATCCGCATCGAGAAACGCCGCGACCAGGACAGCAAGCGCCGCACGGTATTCTGGCTGGCGCCGGAACTGGATTACCTGCTGGTGCGCGCCCGCCATATCGAATCCGCCGCGCTGTTCGGCGAGTTGCGCATGAGCGACTACGAAGGGCCGTTTGACTATCTGAAGGACCGTTGAATCCGGGCGGGCGCGACGGCGCCCGCCGGCAGGGATCAGGCGCGCGGCAGTGTCACGCCGCGCTGGCCCATGTACTTGCCACCGCGATCACGGTACGAGGTTTCGCACACTTCATCGGATTCCAGGAACAGCATCTGCGCCACGCCTTCGTTGGCATAGATCTTCGCCGGCAGCGTGGTGGTGTTGGAAAACTCCAGCGTCACATGCCCTTCCCACTCCGGCTCCAGCGGCGTGACGTTGACGATGATACCGCACCGCGCGTAAGTGGATTTGCCCAGGCAGATGGTCAGTACACTGCGCGGGATGCGGAAGTATTCCACAGTACGTGCCAGCGCGAACGAGTTCGGCGGGATGATGCAATAATCACCCCGGATATCGACAAAGCTTTTCTCATCGAAGTTCTTCGGGTCCACCGTGGCGGAATGGATATTGGTGAAGACCTTGAATTCATCCGCGCAGCGCACGTCATACCCATAGCTGGACGTACCGTAGGAAATGATCTTGCCGCCCTGGTCGTTCTGGCGCACCAGTTCCGGCGCGAAAGGTTCGATCATCCCTTCCTGTTCCGCCATGCGGCGAATCCAGCGATCCGATTTGATACTCATGCCATTCCCCTGTGTTCCAAAACAGCGCCAGGCGGCGGCGCCACGCGAATCGCCGCATCATAGAGCCTGAGGGCGGATAAATCACCTGCGGGCCGTGTCAGTGCGTCTGCGGTGTGTGGGTCATCACCATGCGGGCAAACGCCTGCTGGCCACGGGCCTGCAACGACAGCCGGCCAGCCAGCCGGCGTGCCGCTGCCATATAGAGCGCGGCCTCGGCGCTGTCCGGCTGGGCCACCACCAGCGGCGTACCCTGATCCGCCTGGGCACGGATGCGTGTCGCCAGCGGCAGGCTGCCCAGCAACGTCGTCTGGTACTGTTCCGCCAGCGCAGCACCACCGCCCTCGCCAAAGACATGCTCGGCATGGCCACACTGGCTGCAGACGTGCACCGCCATGTTTTCCACCACGCCCAGCACACTGATGCCGACCTTGCGGAACATCTCGATGCCCTTGCGGGCGTCCAGCAGCGCCACATCCTGCGGCGTGGTCACCACCACGCTGCCGGACACCGGCACCCGCTGGGCCAGCGTCAGCTGGATGTCGCCGGTGCCCGGTGGCAGGTCGACGATCAAATAATCGAGATCACGCCAGAGCGTCTGCGTCACCAGTTGCTGCAACGCACCACTGGCCTTGGGGCCACGCCAGACCACTGGCGTTGTCGCATCGACCAGAAAGCCGATCGACATCACCTCAATGCCATGCGCCTGCGGCGCAAGGAAATACTTCTGCTCCTGCACACCAGGCCGGGTACCCTCCGGCAGGCCCAGCATCAACGGCAGGCTGGGGCCGAAGATATCGGCGTCCAGCATGCCGACGCGTGCGCCCTCGGCGGCCAGCGCCAGCGCCAGGTTCACGGCCGTGGTGGACTTGCCCACTCCGCCCTTGCCGGACGCCACGGCGATCACGTTGCGCACGTTCGGCAATGCCGCCATCTGCTGCTGTGCGCGGTGGTGTTGCACCTGCCAGTCCAGCGTCAGGTGCAGCGCGCGACCGCCCAGCACCGGCGCCAGCGCCTGCTCGACCTGACGGCGGTACAGTGGCAGCCGGGTGTCGCAGGGATACCCGAAACGCAGTGCCAACGACACCGCGTCGTCGTCAATCGTCAGCGACTGTAAAACATGCGCACTGATCAGGTCACAGCCCAGCGCATCGGGCACTACTGTGGCCAGTGCCTGTCTGATAGCGTGATCCGGGGCAACCATGACACCTCCTGCAAGATTCAAGCGGCACACCGGCTGCAATGACCGGTGGCGTGGTGCGCCATGATAAGCAGCGCGTCCGCCACCGCCAAGGCAGCGGCCCCGGAGACATTTGCGACTACTTTCTGCACAATGCAACGACCAGCCTGCGAGGACCTGATTATGGCTATCCGCCGCATCACCGGCACTTTCTTTCTGTTGACCCTGTTGGCCGGCGGCCTGACCGCCTGTGGCGCAGGCACCCACCCGGCCCCGCGTGACACCCTGGATGTGTCCGGTACCGGCGAAGTGAAGGCCACCCCGGACCGGTTCCGTGTACGCGCTGTCTCCAGCCGCACCGGCGACGATATCAACGCCATGAAACAGGAAGTCGACGCCGAGATCGGTGCCGCCATCAAACTGGCGGGCGAGCTGAACATTCCTGACAACCAGGTCAGCGCCACCGGCATCACCATCCAGCCGGAATGGCAATGGCAACCGGAGCGCAAACTGATCGGTCATCGCGTTGCCCGCGACATCGACTTCGCCGTTGACGGTATCGACGACTACGCCGCGCTGCTGGAAGCACTGACCGAGATCGGCTTCACCGAACTGAATCAGGCCGGTGCCGAGCTGGCCGACCCGGTTGCACTGGAAGAAGAAGCACTGCGTAAAGCAGTGGAAGACGCCCGCCGCAAGGCCCAGATACTGGCTGACGCTGCCGGCCGCAAGCTGGGCCAGGTGATTCTGGTGCAGGAACAGGGCGGCAGCATGCCGCAGCCGATGATGATGGCCATGGACATGGCCGCCAAACGCGAAAGCAGCGCCTATGCCGCCGGTGAAATGACCGTGCGCCAGCAGGTCCAGGTCCGCTTTACGCTCGACTGACGATGACCAGCCTGGGCAGCATTTCCGGCGCGGCGCTTGACCAGTATCTGGTCAGCGCCCGTGCTGCCGGGCTGGATATCTCCCCCGCCCTGGCCGATGCCGGCCTGGATGAAGCCACCGCACGACAACCCGACAGCCGCGTCCCCGGCGAACGCTTTGAAATCCTGCTGGAACGCCTGATCGCCATTTCCGGGGACCCCCTGTTCGGCCTGCATACCTCGCAATTCGTCCAGCCCGGTTCCTACAGTGTGATGGGCTATATCGCCATGAACGCCACCACCCTCAACGAAGCGCTGTCGAAAGTGGCGCTGTACGAGAAACTGGTCGGCGACATGGGCACCACGGAAGTCATGCCCGCCGGACAACTGGTGGAAGTGCGCTGGTGTTGCCGCCACACGCGCCAGCCGGTCCGCCGGCATCTGATCGAGAACGTGTTCGGCTCCTGGGTCCGCTACAGCCGCTGGCTGGCCAACAACGATGCACTGACGCCGGAACTGGTGCTGTTCGAACACGATGTGCACGACAGCAGCGCCGTGGCGGCCTACGAAAAAGTGTTCGGCTGCGAAGTACGCTTCAACCAGCCCTGCTCCGCCCTGCGCGCCGACCCGCGCGTGCTGGACGTGCGCCTGCGCCATCCCGACCCGCACCTGCTGTCGACACTGGAAGCGCACGCCGCCAGCAAGCTCCAGCAGCTGGGCATTGATACGTCACTGGCGCACAAGGTCCGCGAACAGATCCGTGCCAGCCTCGGCGAGCGGCTACCACGCAAGGAACAGATCGCCTGCGAGCTGGGCATCAACATGCGCACCCTGCACCGCCGGCTGCGCGAAGAAGGCACCACCTGGCAGCAGGTGCTGGACGAATTGCGCCAGCAGCTGGCGCTGCAATACCTGCGTGACAGCGACCTGCCCCAGGCCAGCATCGCCGAACGGCTCGGCTATTCCGACATCCGCTCATTCCAGCGCAGCTTCAAACGCCACAACGGCATTACCCCCGGTGACTACCGCAGCCGGGAAAAACCCTGACCGGCCACTGACACGGAGCAGCGAATGGGCACCAAGACCTGCACCGGCCATTACAGCGATGAAGATTACCTGCGGTTCAGCCACCGCCTGCGCGAACAATTGCCACTGCTGCACAGCCAGTTGCGCAGCGGTCGCCTCGACCACGGCCCGGTGACCCTCGGGGCAGAACTGGAACTGTATATCACCGATACCGCCTTCACCCCGCTGCATGCCAACCGGGCCCTGCTCGACGCTGCCGGCGACCCGCTGCTGCAACTGGAACTCAACCGCTTCAACCTGGAATACAACCTGGCGCCACAGGCCATTGCCGGCGCACCGTTCAGCCATTACGCCCGGGCCGTGCAACAGCAACTGGCGCGGCTCAACCAGCTGGCCGGCCAGTTGGATACACCGGGCCATGTCCTGGCCATCGGTATTCTGCCGACACTGACAGCCGCCGATTTCCACGACTGCATGACAGACGAGCCGCGATATCAGGCGTTGTCCTCCGGGCTGCGCCGCATTCGCGGCGAACCGTTTCATATCCACATCGAAGGCGCACAGGACACGCTGGAGTGCCGCAACGAGGACGTCACGCTGGAAGGCGCCAATACCTCCTGGCAATGTCACCTGCGCGTGCCGGCACACGAGTTTGCCGGCTGGTATAACGCCATCCAGCTTGTCACCCCGCTGGCCGTGGGCCTGTCCGGCAACAGCCCGCTGCTGTTCGGCAAGCACCTGTGGGAAGAAACCCGCATCGCCCTGTTCCGGCAATCCATCGACAGCCGTGGCCAGCAGGCACAACGCTGGCGCGCACCGGCACGGGTGGCGTTCGGCGAGGGCTGGGTACGGGACAGCGCCTGGGAACTGTTCGCCTCGGCGGTGGCGCTATATCCCCCGATCCTGCCCGATTGCAGCAACGATGATCCGGCCGCCCTGACCGAACTGCGCCAGCACATGGGCACCGTGTGGCTGTGGAACCGGCCGGTGTTCGATCCTGCCGATGGCAGCCATCTGCGCATTGAAATGCGCGCCCTGCCGGCGGGCCCCACCGGCGCCGACATGGCCGCCAGCACGGCGTTCCTGATCGGCGCCGCCAACACCCTGCGGCAGCGTATCGACCACCTGATCACCGCATTGCCGTTCCGCTATGGCGAGTACAATTTTGTCGAAGCCGCCCGCGCCGGCCTGGAAGCACGGCTGGTCTGGCCCTGCGCCACCCAGGTGGAACTGTTCGACCGCGCCCTGCCGGATATCGTCCGCGAGTTGCTGCCCGCCGCCCGCGAAGGCCTGACGGCGCTCGGTGTCGACGCCGCCGAGGCAGACCGGCAGTGCGCGTTGATCCAGGCGCGGCTGGCCAGCGGCCAGACCGGCAGCCGCTGGTTGCGGCGCGGCCTGCAGCACTACGGCAACACGTTGCACGGCACACAGGCCCTGCTGAAGGATTACCACCGTCATCAGGCCGGCGGCCGGCCCGTGCACGAATGGGCGCTACCGGCATGACCCCGCTGCATCACATCAACCCGTTTGTGATGCCCCTGCCACCCCGGCCGGAAGACTGGCTCGCCACCCTGCCCGGCCCCAGCCTGATTCACCTGCACGGTGCCGACCCGACCCGGGTGCGGGTGCTGGTCACATTGCTGCACGGCAATGAACCGTCCGGCCTGATCGCCACCCACCAGTGGCTGCGCGACGGCCGCGCGGCGGTGGAACACGGCCTGGCCACCGATCTGGTGATCATCCTCGCCAGCGTCGAGGCGGCACGCACGCCGCCGCGCTACAGCCACCGCCACCTGCCCGGCCAGCGCGACCTGAACCGCTGCTTCCGTGCCCCCTGGCACGATGCACCGGGACGGCTCGCACAGGCGATCCTGGCCGAGCTGGTGGCGCTGGGGCCGGAAGCCGTCGTTGACCTGCACAACACCTCCGGCCGCAGCCCGGCGTTTGCCGTGGCCGCACTGGACGACCATCGTCATCGCACACTGGCCGGCATGTTCTGCGACCACATGATTGTCACCGACCTGCGCCTGGGCGCACTGATGGACTGCGCCGAAACCCTGTTCCCGACCCTGACCGTGGAATGCGGCGGCGCCGATGATCCCGGCGCACATTCGCTGGCCGGCGATGTGCTGCGGCGCTTCGGCGGCCGCCCCGAGCTGTTCGCGGCACAACCGGCTACCGACACCCTGCGCGTCTTCCGCAACCCGGTGCGGGTGGAACTGACGCCGGGCGCCAGCCTGAGCTTCGACACCGACAGCGGCGCCGACGTGACCCTGAGCCACGACATCCAGGCCCGCAACTTTCATGTCAGCCAACCCGGCGATGTGCTGGCGTGGCTGCGTGACACCCGCGAAATCCGCCTGAGCGCCCGCGATCATCGCGGCCGCCCCGTGCTCAACGAGCTGTTCGCCATCCGCGACAACGCGCTGACGCCGCGCGTGCCACTGCGACTGTTCATGGCCACCGGGCGGGCCGACATCGCGGCCAGCGACTGCCTCTTTTACGTTGCCCCGGGGCAAGACAAACTTCCCTGACTGTCCGACAATCAAGCCGCACACCGCTGCCCCGGATGTGGCAAAGTGCTGGCATATCGTCGTGCCTGTCATTGCACGACTGTCACAGCGACAACAAGCAGAACAACAGGCCGCCGGGCCCACCCGGTGGCAGACTGGGAGATCATTCATGAAGCGAGCCCTGCGGCAGCTCGAACAGGCCATTGCCCACGCCAGCGACTACGCCACCTGGCGCGAGGCCAGCGAAGAACATGACCGTCTCTCCGGCGCCGAAGACTGGAAAGAGATCGACCGCTCGCCCTATTACGACTACGAACTGATCCGCAACCGGCTGGCGCAGATCCGCCAGGCCCGCGAGCGCGGCGACGTCAACAAACTGGTGTTTCACCTGCACGAAGGGTTGCACGGCAACCTGGGCAATATTTCCAACCCGATGCTGTACCGTTTTTCCCGCGTCGGCACCAAGCGCCTGATCGAGCACTACCTGGCCGAAGTCAGCACGGCGCTGAATTACCTCTGCGACAACGAGTTCGAGGAGTTTCCGTTCAAGGACAAACTGGATTTCTTCGAAACCACCGGCCAGGCCTTCGGCCAGAGTTGCCTGATGCTCTCCGGCGGCGCAGCACTGGGGCTGTTTCATATCGGTGTCTGCAAGGCGCTGTGGGAACAGGGCCTGCTGCCGTCAGTGATCTCCGGCTCCAGCGCCGGCTCGATCATCGCGTCCGTGGTCGGCTCCCATGACGACAGCGAAATGCAGTGCAAGCTGCAACCGGAAAACCTCTACCTCGAAGCCTTCCGCTATATCGGCTGGACCGGCATCCTGCGCGGCACGCCGGTGCTGGACGGCGACCACCTGGAAGCCTGCCTGGAAGAAAACATTCCGGACCTGACGTTCGAAGAGGCGTATCGGAAAACCGGCCGCGAAATCAACATCACGGTCAGCCCGTACGACCGCCACCAGCATGCCCGGCTGCTGAACTGGCGCACCTCACCGAACGTGCTGATCCGCAAGGCAACCCTGGCGTCCTGTGCGATCCCCGGCATCTACCCGCCGGTGAACCTGTGGGCGAAAAATCTCGAAGGCGAAAAAGTCCCGTATATTCCCGGGCGCAAGTTTGTTGACGGTTCCATCAAGGACGACCTGCCGATCCGCCGGCTGGCGCGCCTGTATGGCGTCAACCATTCCATCGTCAGCCAGACCAATCCGCATATCGTGCCGTTCCTGCCCCGCGCCAGCGACCGCTCGCGCACGCTGCCGGTGCTGACCGACTGGCTGGTGCGCAATGTCGCCATGAACCTGCGCTACGGTGTGGAGCTTGCGCAAAGCCGTGTCCATTCCAACGACCTCGGCCTGATGCTGGACAAGGCCAAGTCCGTGCTCAGCCAGAACTATGTCGGGGACATCAATCTGATTCCACCCCGCCAGCCGCTCAGCCTGCTGAAAGTCCTGGCCAATCCGACCGTGGACGACGTGCGCAATTACATCCGCACCGGCGAGCGCACCACCTGGCCAAGCATGGACATGGTGCGCAACTCCACCAGCATCAGCCGCACGTTCCACACCTGCATACAGCGGCTGGACAAGCTCGAGGCGGAGAAACTGCAACGGCTGCGCCTGGTCAGCGAACAGGGCAACCGGTTGTCGGCGCAGTGATGGCAATGACGTCTTTCAGAGCCTAGTATCGCGGTTAGCCGTGTGCCACCGGAGCGCCGTCGCAGCGACCGGTGGCAAGGTACCCGGGTACCAGCACGAAAAAGGGATTTATGCGACTGGCGGAGCCAGGTTGTATCCGCCCTCATCGCCGCCGCGCACCGTCGCCGGCGGCGTCAGACAGGGAAACGAGGGCATGATGTCGTTGCTGCACCGGCGACCGTCCACCCGAGGGTGGGCATGATGTTCGACCGGATCACACACTACCGCAGAGACAACCCGCTGGCCTTCCGGCTGATGGGTGCGATTCTGCTGATCAGTTCCGTGATTACCCTGATCGCGGTGCTGTTACTGCTTATCCGGGAATTTTCCATCGGCGTGTCCCGCATGGAACGCAACCTGGAACAGGTCGAACTGTCCGCAGTCCCCGCCATCACCCGTGCGCTCTGGAACTTCGACGAGTCGCAATTGCAGGTACAGCTTGATGCCCTGTTGCGCGTGCCGGAAATCGCGGCCGTCAACGTCACCTGGCAGGACTGGAATGGCAGCGAACGCACCGTCGCGCAGGGCGTGGTGCCCGCCGACGGCGATGCCGCCCGGCAACGCTATGCCCTGGTGTACCGACGCAACGACGGCAGTGCCCAGGCGATTGGCACACTGAACATCTGGCTCAGCCGCGCGTCGCTGTATCAGCAGGTGGCCGAGCACGCCGCGTTCATCGCACTGTTCCAGATACTGAAAACCCTGGTCATCGCCCTGGTGATCATCGCCCTGGTACGCTTCCTGCTCACCCGGCACCTGCGCCACATTGCCGGCTACGCGCGCGAGCTGAACCTGGATACCCTGCACCGGCCACTGGTGCTGGAGCGGCGCCATGCCGAGCGCGACGAATTGCAGGACATCACCGACGCCATCAACCACATGCGCGACAGCCTGCAACTGGATATCCGCGAGCGTGAGATCACCGAGCAGGCACTGGTGGAGGCCCGGCAGGAACGGCTGCAACAACAGGAGCAGCGGGTGCGCGCAGAAAGTGCCAACCAGGCAAAAAGCGAATTCCTCGCCACCATGAGCCACGAGATCCGCACGCCGATGAACGGCGTGATCGGCATTCTGGATCTGCTGGCCGGCACCGACCTGGACGAACGCCAGCGGCACTACCTGCAACTGATGCAGCATTCCAGCGAAAACCTGCTCACCATCCTCAACGATGTGCTGGATTATTCACGTATCGAAGCCGAGCAACTGCTGCTGGAGCACATCCCGATGGACCTGCAGGTGCTGGTGGAAGACGCCGTCAGTGCCTTCTCCGGCATCGCCCGGCAGCAGGCACTGGAACTGGTGCTTGATCTGCGTCTGCAGGCCATGCGGCACGTGCGTGGCGACCCGACCCGCATCCGCCAGGTGCTGCTGAACCTGATCAACAACGCGCTGAAGTTCACACCCGCCGGCCATGTCCTGATACGGGTGCAGGAAGACCCGGAACTGAGCCGTGTGCGCTTCGATGTCGAGGATTCCGGTATCGGCATCGCCGAGCAGCATCTGGACACTATCTTCCAGCCCTTTACCCAGGCAGACCACAGCACCAGCCGCCGGTTTGGCGGCACCGGTCTCGGCCTGGCACTGTGCAAACGGCTGGTACAGGCAATGCAGGGCACCATCATTGCACACAGCCGCGCGGGTCATGGCTCCTGTTTCAGTTTCACCGTGCCACTGGAAATCAATGCAGAACAGGTATCTCACAGCCGCCCGCCCACCGACGGCCACGTGCTGGTGCTGTCAACGCTGCAACCCCTGCAACAGGCGCTGCTGGGCATGCTGCGCCACATGAACGTGCAGGCCGGCAGTGCCGGCTGCCCATCACATCTCGCCATGGCGGAGCGCTACCGGCACATCCTTATCGATGCGCCGGTGCTGGACAAGCTCAGTGCCGAGCAACGTGCCACGCTCGATCGCTGGCGCGAGCGCGTGTGTGTGCTGGTGCCGCTGGATCGCCGCGAACCGGAGTTCCTCACGCTGACCAAGCCGGTGACCGCCACCGCTCTGGCCGCCCTGCTCGACAGCCAGTTGCAGGGCGCCACGCCCGGCGGCATCCGGGTGCGCGAACACAGCCGCTTTGATCACCTGAACGTATTGATTGCCGAGGACAACGACGTCAACCGCGACGTGATCGAGGCGATCCTCGGCACCCTGCGCATCCGCCCGGTGATCTGCCGCAATGGTGAAGAAGCGGTGGCGGCCTACCGCGCCGCAGGCGGCGCCTTCGACCTGGTGCTGATGGACTGCGAAATGCCGGTGATGGACGGCTATATCGCCACCGCCGAAATCCGCGCCATCGAGGAACAGGCCGCGCTGCCGCCGGTCCCCGTGGTAGCGCTGACCGCGCATGTCATGGAGCCTCAACGGCAGCGCATGCGCGATGCCGGCATGTCGCATTTCCTGAGCAAACCGGTACGCAAGGACGCCGTGCGCAAACTGCTGGCAGAACTCGGGCTGGAAAAGACACTGCAACTGGTGTCGTTCGAGCAACGCCAGGAGGACTGATCGTCGCCGGCAGGCCAGCGATAGATTTTCGGCGCCCCCTCTGCGGGCCTGCGCCAAAGAAGCACCTCGGGAAAACCGGTCCCGACACCCGCTCAAAGCATCGACGCCGCGTCTCCCCGACGTACCTGCAGCAGCAGACCCGGCTCGGCCGGGTGCACGGACAATGTCCAGCCGTGGGCCTGTGCAATTTCCTGGCAAATCGCCAGCCCCAGCCCCGCCCCATGATCACGACGTGCGGCGCTGCGCCAGAATCGCGTGAACATCCGCGCGCGGTCCACCTCACTCACACCCGGCCCCTGGTCACGCACCGCCAAGGCGTTGGCACCGACCGCCACCATGACCGAGGTGCCCGGCGGTGCATGCTGGATTGCATTCTCCAGCAGGTTTTTCAGCAGCGTGAACAGCGCACTGCGATCGGCAAGCCAGGGCACACTGACGCTGTGTCCCGGTGCCTGCAGCGACACCGCCCCGCTATCGGCCATGCGCTGAAGATACGCCACCGCTTCCCGGGCCACTTCCGCCACATCCACCTCGGTGAAGTGATAGTTGTACCGCTCACTGGTTTCGGCCAGCTGCAACAGTTGCTGCACCTGGCGCGTCATATGCTGCACATCATTCAACAGGGCACGGCGATCCTCCCCGCCTTCCATCAACTCGATCTGCGCGCGGATCAGTGCAAGCGGCGTCTTCAGTTCGTGTGCCGCCGACGCAAGAAACGCCTGCTGCGTGCGGTAACCCTGTTCCAGCCGGTCCAGCACACGGTTGAAGCTCTCCACCAGCGGTGCAATTTCCGTCGGCACGGCATGAAGCTGCAAGCGGGCGTGCAATGAGCGTGGGGAAATCGCTGCCGCGCCGGCAGAGAGCCGTCGCAGGGGCTTGAGCGTGTAGGTCAGCGTCACGTAGGCGCAGGCGCCAAACACAAAAAACAGCACCAGGCTGAACACGGTAATACCGGTGGACATGAATGGCACCGCAAACCCGCGCTGAATGATATCCAGCAGACGCACACTGGTGGCGAACTGGAAAAACCACACCTGGCCGTCGTGCTCGACCGGTTCCGTCGCCCCGTGCATCAGCACTCCGTCACGCTCAAAATCAAAGCGGCCCCGCGTCCGGCTGAGCGTCGCTTCCGGCGAGGACAGGAACAGGTCAGGCTCCGCCGACGTCAGCACCACCTGCCCGTCGGCATCCAGCACGCGGTAGGCCGTTTCCTGCTTCAGGCTGTCAAACACCCAACTGACTTCATCCACTTCCCGGCGCAATCCGACCGGCCTGCCGTGATGATCAAACACCAGCTTTCTGGCCAGTTCTTTGGTGCGTTCCATGGTCTCATAGCCGGACAGGATATCGCTGCGCCAGTCCACCACCAGCGCCGAGGTCATCAGCAGCAACACGATGCTCAATGCGACACCGACCACAAAGGCCAGCAGCACTTTCAGGCCAAGGCTATTCAGCCACATCGCCATCACGCAGCGCATAACCGATACGCCTCACATTGACGATCTGCTGGCACGACCCGATCACCCTGAGCTTGCGGCGAATGCGATGCAGCGCCACGTCCAGTGCATTGGGTGTCACCGCTTCATTCATGCCCCAGCCCGCCGTTTCCAGCACCGTGCGACGGGCCACTTCCCCCTGGCGCCGGACCAGCACCAGCATGATCTGCATTTCCGCTGGTGCAAGTGTCGCGCACTCATCCCCGCAACAGATCACACTCGACTCCGGATGCAGCACCAGATCACCGTATTCCGGATCAAGCGACCGGCGCATCACCGGCCGACGCAACAGCGCCCGGACACGGGCCACCAGCTCGTCCATGGCAAACGGCTTGGGCAGGTAATCATCGGCACCGGCCTCCAGGCCCTCGACCCGATCGTGCAGGGCATCACGTGCCGTCAGCACAATGCAGGGCACGCCAAGCCCGGCACCCCGCAAGCGCTTGAGCAGCGTCAGCCCGTCACCATCCGGCAGGCCACGATCCAGCACCAGCGCCTGATAGGGGATCTGTTGCAGCGCAGCCCAGGCCATGTCGATCCGCCCGAGCGCATCCGCGGCAATGCCTGCCCCGGCCAGCCCCTTGCACATCAGGCGGGCCAGCCGTTCATGGTCCTCGACCAGCAGGATACGATTCATCAGAAACGGTAGACGTAACCGAGCAGCACGCGATTCTCCGTTGAGCGATCCACCAGCGGGCTGTCCTCGATTTCCGGCGCAAGCCGTGTCGCCGACAGGTCCAGCAGCAATGTGTGCTGGCGGCCAAGCCGGTACAGCGCCTGCACCCCCAGGTAGGTATCGATACCGGCCTCACCCTCATACAGCGGCCGGTCCGCCCGCGCCTCATTCGCGCGAACACCAAAATAGTAATCCACGAATTTGTCGTCGTGCCACACCAGGCCCATGCGCGGCGCCAGCCTCAGCCGGGCACCCAGCCGCCACGCCTTCTCAAGGCCGACACTGACACGCTGCCCGTCGCTGTATCCGGACAGGTCCGCGATCCAGCGGGCGCTGACATCCACCAGCCCGGTACGCCATACCGCACTGGCACCG
The DNA here is from genome assembly GCF_000299335.2 of Isoalcanivorax pacificus W11-5. Classification (NCBI taxonomy): domain Bacteria; kingdom Pseudomonadati; phylum Pseudomonadota; class Gammaproteobacteria; order Oceanospirillales; family Alcanivoracaceae; genus Isoalcanivorax; species Isoalcanivorax pacificus. The sequence continues at coordinate 2,644,267 of NZ_CP004387.1, forward strand.
GCCCACAGGCCACTCTTGCGGTCGTCCATGCCACGCAGTATCCGGGCATCGTCCTCTTCATACCCCCCGCCCACGTCGTAAACAGCGACAAGGCTCAAGTCGAGCCGCTGGCTGTCACTGAGCGCCAGCCCCGGCGTTTTCACTTCCAGCAGCGGCCCCAGCCATCGTATATGGCGGTTCTCGAACTGAATCACTGGCACCGCCGTGGTATCACGTTCAATGCCGGCATAAGGCTTCTGCTGATTCGACACACCGGCACCGAGCCCCCAGTGCGACGACGGCGGCCGCCCGTCCGGCGATTCCGATGCACTGGCCAGCAGCGCACTACAGAGTCCGGCAACACCTATCATCCAGCAGGCCAGGCGAAACACGACGTGGCCCGAAGCATCACAGCGCAGCGCTTGCATAACGATTTCCAGAACAGCCCAGGTTGAGCCTCACTGTCGACCTACCGGCCTTACTGAGTCCTTACCCCTGTCAGCGCGCCAGCATCCCCGCCACATCCGGCATCGCCGCGCGCATCGCCTGCAGAAACAGCCGCAACCGGGCAGGATAGAACCGCGCCTGCGGATAGACCAGATAGACCGGCAACGACGGCGCCTGCCAGGCCGGCATCAACTGCACCAGCCTGCCCGTCGCCAGGTCATCACGTACCAGCCAGGCCGACATGATGGCCGCTCCCAACCCGGCAAGCGCCGCATTGCGCAATGCGTGCAGGCTGTCGGTGCTCATGCGCGGGCGAACCGCAAACCGGCAGTGCGCACCGTCCCGCCCCGTGAGCACAACCTCGTCCCGATAATAGGTGCGCAGTGCCAGCCAGGGCAGCGTACGCAATGCCTCGACCTCCGCCGATGCCGGCAGCTGCGCCGCCACCCCCGGTGCCGCGACGACGATGCGTGGCACCTCCGCCACATGCCGCGCCACGACACCGGGATCGCTCACCTGCCCCACATGCACCGCGCAATCAAGATTCTCACTCGCGAAATCCGGCCAGCGATCCTGAAGCAGCCACTCCACCGACAGCCCCGGATAACGCTGCAGCAACGCCACCAGAGGCCCGACCAGTTGATCCTGCCCGAAGGCGTGCGGCACCAGCACCCGCAAGGTGCCCTGCGGGGTGACCTGCGCTTCCTGCATGTCCTCCTCCAGCCCGGCCCAGGTGGCGAGCAGGGCACGGGCATGGCCGAGACAGCGCTCGCCATCGGCGGTCAGCGTCATTTCATGGGTGGAGCGTTGCAGCAGGCGCAGGCCCAGCGCCCGCTCCAGCGCCTGCAGGCGGCGGCTGACGGTAGGCTGTGTGGTGCCCAGCTGATCGGCGGCGGCGGACAGGCTGCCGGCCTCGACGATGCGGACAAAGGTCTGCATCAGCGCCAGCCGGTCACTGCCCCCGAAGAGGTCCTGATTCATGCGTGCAGCGTATAACAACTCTGCGTGCAGGCCCACTACCCATGCCGTCAGAGGCACGGATAATGCCGAATATCACGCAACACACCGGAAATATCCGCATGAACAGCATTCACAAAACGCATGAAGAAACTCCCTCCCTGCCACGCGCCCTGGTCCTGCTGCTGGCCACGGGCGCCGGCCTGGGAGTGGCAGCGCTCTATTACAGCCAGCCGATGCTCGGCGTTCTGGCCACCGACCTGCACGTCAGCGACCGCGCCATCGGCTTCGTGCCGACACTGACCCAGTTCGGCTACGCCGCAGGCATCCTGCTGCTGGCCCCCCTCGGTGATCGCTACGACCGCCGCCACATCATCCTCGCCAAGAGTCTGATCCTGGCACTGGCACTGCTGGTCAGTGGCCTGGCCCCCAACCTGAACCTGTTGCTGCTGACCAGCCTGGCCATCGGCCTGTCCGCAACACTGGCGCAGGACATCGTGCCCACCGCAGCAACCCTGGCGCCCGCCCGCCAGCGCGGCAAAGTGGTTGGCACCGTGATGACCGGCCTGCTGCTGGGCATCCTGCTGTCGCGGGTGGTCAGCGGGCTGGTGGCCGAGCAGGCTGGCTGGCGCAGCATGTACCTGGCCTCGGCGGCGGCCATGGCGCTGCTCGCCGTGGCCTGCTGGTTCGGTCTGCCACGCATCACGCCCACCACCCGGCTCGGTTACGGCGCCCTGCTCCGTTCCCTGGCCACACTCTGGCGCCGTCACCCCGGCATGCGCCGGGCAGCATGGTCCCAGGGGCTGCTGTCGGTCGGGTTCAGCGCTTTCTGGTCCACACTGGCGGTGATGCTGCACGACACCCTGCATCTGGGCAGCGCCATCGCCGGTGCGTTCGGTCTGGCCGGCGCGGTCGGCGCCCTGGCCGCGCCGCTGGCCGGCCGCCTGGCGGACCGCCGCGGCCCGGAAGTGGTAGTCCGGCTTGGCGCCCTGCTGGCTGCCGTCTCATTCGCAGCCCTCAGCCTGGGCCATACACTGCCCGCCGCCGGGCAACTGGCATTGATTGCCGCCTGCGCCATCGGTTTCGACCTCGGCATCCAGGCTGCCCTGATCGCGCACCAGACACTGATCTACGGCCTCGACCCGGACGCCCGCAGCCGCCTCAACGCGATACTGCTGACCGGCATGTTCACCGGCATGACCCTCGGCGCGGCATTGGGCAGCCAGGTGCTGGCGCAATGGGGATGGACAGGTATCGCCGTACTGACCACCACCAGCGCGGTGACGGCGCTGCTGATCCGGCTGATGCCCCGCAAGGACAACGTTATGACAGCACTGAACGATGCCTGACGTGCGCCCATAAAAAAACGCCACGCGATTGCGTGGCGTTTTTGATATTGGAGCGGGTGATGGGAATCGAACCCACGTATGCAGCTTGGGAAGCTGCCGTTCTACCATTGAACTACACCCGCGAAGGGTTGCTTTTTACCAGAGCAGCGCCCGCCGGGGAACTGCTATTTTTTCGCCATCAGTGGTGATGATGCCCGCCCGGCCCGTGGGCGTGGCCATGGCTGATCTCTTCCTGTGTCGCATCACGCACGTCGACTACGTCGATCACAAACCGCAGCGTGCGGCCTGCCAGGGGATGATTGGCGTCCACATCCACGGTCTTCAGGCCGACTTTCAGCACCGTGACCCAGCGCTGGCCTTCGTCGGTTTGTACCGGCACCTGCATGCCCGGGCGCAGTTTGCCGGCATGGCGCAGGTATTTGGCGGAGACGCGCTGGGTCATCTCTTCCTTGCGCTCGCCGTAGGCCTGCTCCGGGCTGAGGGTGATCTCGAAGTGCTCGCCGGCAGCCCGGCCGGCCAGGGCCTGTTCCACGCCACTGATCATGTTGCTGGCACCGTGCAGGTACAGAGTCGGCTGGTCTTCGGTCTTTTCAATCAAAGAGCCATCCTCACCGAAGAGCTGGTAGTGGAAGCTGACAACCTTGCCGTTTTCGATCTGCATGGTGCGTACTCATTCTGGTTTTTACGGGGGCGCCATTATTTGGGCTGGCCCGACGGCTGTCCAGTAGTGCACCCCGCACCCCGACACAACGGCGGGTACGCTTCCGTTGGCGTTCTGTTCATTTCCTGTTAACGGCGGGCCGCGCCGTGAGGCAGCTAACAGCGCGGATTGGCACACAGCTTACTTTTTGTTTTCACACCGGTTGGGTATTCTCGGCGGTCTGGTACGGAGAGCACTCATGGGCAAGCAGGCATTTATCACTGGCGGTTCCGGTTTCCTCGGCGGGCACATCGTGCGCCTGCTGATCGAGCAGGGCTGGACCGTGACCGCGCTGCACCGCCCTGGCGGCAACCGGGAACATCTGCTGAGCCTGGGCGCAAGGCCGGTGGCCGCACAGTTGCATGAAGCCGGCCAGCTCGCCGAGGTAATGCCTGACGCCCCGGACGCGGTGTTTCATGTTGCCGGCAACACCGCCATGTGGCGCAAGCTGAACGCGCAGCAATACCGTGACAATGTGCTCGGCACCCGCGCGGTGGTCCACGCGGCACGGCAGCGCGGTGCGCAACGCCTGATCCATACCTCATCGATTTCCGCCTACGGCATCCAGCAGCAGCCGATTGACGAGAGCACGCCCTCCAATGCGGAACATGACTGGATCAACTACAACCGCACCAAATACCTCGGTGAACAGGAAGTCCGCGACGGCCTGCGCCATGGGCTGGATGCCGTCATCCTGAACCCGTGCGGGATTATCGGCGCCGGCGACACGCATAACTGGTCACAGCTGATTGCACTGATCGACGCGGGCCAGTTGCCCGGTGTCCCACCAGGTGCAGGCAGTTTCTGTCACGTCACGGAAGTGGCGAAAGCGCATATCGCTGCGGTGGAAAAGGGCCGCACCGGCGCGAATTATATTCTCTCCGGTGTTGATGCCAGCTTCCTGGAGCTGGCGCGCACCATCAGCGACCTGCTGCACCGCAAGGCGCCGCGTCGTGCGGTACCGAAAGCCGTGCTGCGCGTGGCCGGCCGGGTCTACCCGTTGCTGTCGGTGTTCAGCGGCGAGGAACCCCGGCTGACACCGGAAAAAGTGGCGCTGGTCACCAATCGCGTGATCGCCAGCAGTGAGCGCGCGCAACGTGAGCTGGGTTTCAACGCAGCGGTGCCCCTGCGCACCATGCTGGAAGAATGCATCCAGTGGATGCGTGCAGAAGGCATGTTGCAGGCCGCCTGACCTTCAACGACAGCGCCAGACCCGGAACCGCCGGTTCTCCCGCGCCACCGACACGTCGCGGAAGCTCTCCGCCAGCCAGTCGCCGTATTCCAGCCCCTGATTCGCCACCAGCACCAGCTCACCGCCGGGTTGCAGGTGGTCGCGTGCGCCACGGATCAATTGCCGGGTGGTGTCAGTCGTGCGCGCCAGCCCGTCGTGAAACGGCGGGTTGGTGCAGATGGCATTGAAGCGACCACGCACCTGCCGATACAGATCACTGACGCTGACCTGCGCGCTCAGGCCATTGTCCGCCAGCGTCTGCTGTGTTGCCTGCACGGCGGTGGCGCTCACGTCCACCGCCGTCACCCGTGCGCCGTGCTGCGCCAGCGCCGCGCTGAGTACACCGGCGCCGCAACCGACATCCAGCACCGCACCCTGGACCGGCCTGTCTGCCAGCTCTTCCAGCAGCAGCGCCGTGCCATCGTCCAGACGACCATGGCTGAACACACCGGGATAAGACGTCACCAGAAGACCCTGCACCGGCCACTGGCGCGCAAACCGCGCCAGTGAAAACGGTGCCGGCGCCAACCAGCCCTGGTACAGCTTGCAGTGCCGCGCGCTGTCCAGCAGTACCGGCTCCCCGGCCACCGCCGCGAACTGTTTCAGCGCACCGCGGATGCCGCCCTTGCCCGGCCCGACCAGCCAGCATTCCATCGGCGCGTCGAGGCCACCGGCCAGTGCCGCCAGCAGCAGCTCCAGCCGTTCACGCGCTTTCGGCAGAATGATCACCAGCAGATCTGTGCCGGCGGGAACGTCCGGCAGCGCTTGCAGTTGATCCGCCGGCACACTGGCCAGGTCGCTGTGCAACGTCATCGATGCCGACGGCAATTGCGTCAGCGCGGCATCGTCGCCATCCGCGATCAGCACACGGCGCGATGCCAGCAGCGCAGACTGTCGATCCAGCAGGCGGGTGGTATTTTCCATTCAATGCATCCACAAGGTGACGGGCGTGAAAGCCGCGCAGTATAGCCCAGCCCACGGTCGCACGGGCGTACCGGGGGTGACTGTTTTCACGCGGCACTTTGTAAAATCCGCAGCCGGTTCATGTTCTCCGCCCAGGTTTTACACATCCACTACTGTTCAGGCACAAATCGCTGCGTACACTGAAATCCCTGCGTTGCACGCTCGCCCAGTCGGGGGCCTGCACAGTCGAGACATATCCCAACCGCCCGGATCAGGATGGCTATGGCTGTGGTTTTCAGACACCCTGTTTTACTGTTGCGCACCGCCCTGCTGTGCGCTCTCACCCTGACACCCGTCACGCTGCCCGCCGCGCCGGCGACACCAGTCAGCAACGCCGACGTGGTGCGTTTCCAGGATGCCCTGGCCGCTGCCCGCGACGGTGATTTTGAACGCCTGGCGCAGCTGGAAAAACGCCTCGGCGACGACTACCTGATGCAGGGTTACCTGGACTACCACCGCCTGCGCAACGGCCTGCCACAAATAGACGCTGCGCGGGTCAAGGACTACATGCGCCACTACCGCGACCTGCCACTGGCCAACAGCATGGAGCGGCTGGCCATCGCCCGCTATGGCGCCGCCGGCAACTGGAAAGCCCTGCGTGCCCTGCGCGACACCCCGCCGATCACACCGGAACTGGCCTGCTACTACTGGCAGGCGGTGGGTGAGCAGCAGCCGCAGGAAGCCATGGATGCCGTACCGGCGATGTGGCTCACCGGCGGTTCCCGTCCGGCGGCCTGTGATCCGTTGTTTGACAAGGCACTGGCCACCGGCGTGATCAACGATGACCTGATCTGGCAGCGCATGCTGCTGGCCTTCCGCCAGGGCAACCCAGGCCTGATGCGCTACCTGGCCGGGCGGCTGTCTGACGAGCACGCCGCCAAAGGCCAGTTGCTGCGCCAGCTCTACAACCGTCCGGACATGATGCTCAGCCTCGACAAGGACCTGCGGGCAGCGCAACGCGACGCACTGATCAGCGCCGGCCTGCACCGCATGGCGCACACCGACACCCCGGCCGCGCTGGCGGCAGTACATACCCTGAGTCAGCGGCCCGGCGGCCTGGACAGCGACATCCGCGCCGAGGCAGAGCGCCGCATCGCCTGGTATTCGATCATCCGCGACCTGCCGGAAAACCGCGCCTGGGCAGATCGCTGGCTGCGCGACAACGGCGACGAGGAATTGCTCGAACAGCGCACCCGCCGCGCGGTGATCGAGCAGCAATGGCCCGAGGTGGTGAGCTGGATCGCCCGCCTGCCGGTGGCGCGCCAGCAGAGCGCCCGCTGGCAGTACTGGCTCGGCCGGGCGCATCAGGCCATGGGCAACACCGACCTGGCCGACATCGCCTATCGCGATGCCGCCTCGCACCGCAGCTTCTGGGGCTTTACCGCCGCCGACCAGCTTGGCCAGCCCTACGCGCTGAATCAGGTGCCACCGCCCGCCGGCGATCCGCTGACCGATGACGCCGCGCTGCAACGGGTGGCACTGCTGCTGGCGGCGGACGAACCACAACTGGCCCGGGACGAATGGCTTGCCCTGCTGCGCCGGCAACCGGAAACGCAAATGCCGGCGCTGGCCGATTACGCGCTGGCGCAGGGCTGGCCCGCGCTGGCCGTCGACACCGCCATCCATGCCCGCGCGCACAACGTGCTGGTCTGGCGCTTTCCGCGCGCCTACCGCGACCAGTTCGTCAACGCCGCCCGCGAAGGCGACATCGATCCGTATCTGCTGATGGCCGTGGCACGTCGCGAAAGCGCTTTCCACAGCCATGCCACCTCACCGGTGGGCGCACGCGGACTGATGCAGGTGATGCCGGGCACAGCACGGCATGTGGCGAAATGGCTCGACGAACCCGCGCCGGACACCGACGACCTGTACGACCCGCTGATGAGCATCCGCCTGGGCAGCACTTACCTGAGCGATCTGCTCAAGCGCTACCAGGGCAACCGCCTGCTGGCGCTGGCCGCGTACAACGCCGGCCCGCAACGGGTGGATGAATGGCTGAGCGCCACCACCCTGCCGTTCGATGTCTGGGTGGAATCGATTCCCTACTACGAAACCCGCGAATACGTGCAGGCGGTGCTGTCCTACCGCGTCCTGCTGGAACAGCTCGACCGTCCCGACGCCCAACGCCGCGTGGCACTGATCAACGCCAGCGAGCGGCATCCTGGTTATCACATCGCTCTGTTGGAGGAGTAGGGTGGGTAGAGCCAAAGGCGAAACCCACCGGGTCCATGCTGCACACTGCTCGCACAAAACCATCGAAACTACCTACCTCCTAAGCGGGGCAGTTTCGATGATTTTGCGGGAGTGAATAACGGGCTTGGACGTGGTGGGTTTCGCCTTTGGCTCTACCCACCCTACCGCCCCCCTCTCAAAACAACTGCCTGATCGAATAATCCAGCCGCCCCAGTGCCAGTTCACGCGCCAGTTCCTCATCCGCCTGAACGCGACGGCGCAGCGCCTTGCTGCTGGTGGTCTGCCGGGTCCACACGATCACCGCGTTATGGCAGTCCGGCGTTGCCAGCCGGAAACCGCTGCCCCAGCCTTTCGGTTTGACGGTGGCATCGCTGCGGCGGTACTCGGCCCAGTCGCCGAAATTCATCACCAGCATGCCGCGCGGGCTGACCAGCGCCTGCAACTGTTGCAGCCAGCGTTTGCTGGCCGGCACGGCGCGGGTGACATTGGTGTTGGACGGGGCGAACAGGTCCTCCACCACCAGATCGAACGGCGGGCCATCGTAGGCATTGACCCACTCCACCGCGTCGGCGCACACCGTCTCCACGCCGAACTCGCCGACACCGAATTGCTGCTCGGCCACCTCCAGGTGCAACGGGTCCAGCTCCACCGCCACCATCGCCAGCGGGTCCACCAGCCGCCGCAGCGGCGGAATCAGGCTGCCGCCCCCCAGCCCCAGCACCAGCACCCGGCGCAGATGATCCGGCTCGCCCAGCAGCACCGGCAGCCACAGCAAATCCCAGACACTGCCGGTCACCAGCCGCTGCGGATGGAACTCGGAATGCTGCACGCCGTTGGCGTACAGCCGCAGGGTGCGGCCCTGCCGGCGCACTTCGTATTCGACCCCGTCGCGCCCGGCGCGCCAGACTACGGCCATCAACAGTCCTCCTGATCGGCCCCGATGCGGGCCAGTTGCGCCGGCGACGGCGCCGGCATGACGATCTGTTCCGGCGGCCACCAGGCTGCCGCCTGCGCACACATCACCGGGTGCCGGAACGCACCGGCGTCCGGCAACGGCGCCTGGAAGCAGCGCGCTGTGCCCTGCCAGACGAAAGACAGCGCCCAGGCGTGCAGGTGCAACCGGTCCGAGGCCGCCCCGCCATAGCGGCTGTCGCCGAGCAACGGCGCGCCGAGCGCTTTCATGGCGACCCGCAACTGGTGTGTACGGCCGGTCCAGGGGCGCATCAACACCGCCCGCAGACCGTCGCCGGCCGCCGCCGAGACAAACGAGGTCAATGCCGGGCGCGTCTGTTCCCGCGCCAGCCGCCAGTTGCCATCGCGGCTGCGCTGCATGTCGCCCGTGATCAGCCCGGTTTTCTTCTGCGGACGGCGGGTGCTGATGCCCAGATAGAATTTCGTCACCTGCCGGGCAGCGAACAGCGTCCCGAGCGCGGCCGCCGCCTCCCGGTTGCGCGCCAGCAGCAGCGCCCCGGAGGTATCGCGGTCGAGCCGGTGTACCAGCCACAGCGGTTCGTCGCGCAGCGCCGACAACTGCGCCACCACGCCGGCGCCGTCCTCGCTGTGCACGCTGACACCGGCGGGCTTGTCCAGCACAACAAAGTCCGGCTGTTCAGCTATCAGGTTCAGCGCTGTCATAAACAGGACCTATGGAAAAGGCGCATTCTACCCGAGTCACGGTGGCTTACCCCAGCGCCGCGCACCGGCGCGGGAAAGTCCTTCCCTGCAATGCGGCCGGCGTGGACAATGCACGCTTTCCGGAACAGGAGACACCGCCATGAGCGAGCGGCCCAACAAAGTGCTGGCGACCTACCAGAAAATGGAATCCCTGCCCGGCGGCAAGACATTGTTCGCCATGGCGATCTGCCGCAAGGCACCGTACTTCGGCACCGTGCGCCCGCGCATCGTCACGCTCAAGCGCAACTATTGCGAAGCGGTGATCAAGAAGCGCCGCGCGGTGGAAAACCACATCGGCACGGTCCACGTCATCGCCATCTGCAACGGCCTGGAATTTGCCATGGGCGTGGTGGCGGAAGCCTCCATCCCGTCGCACCTGCGCTGGATTCCGAAAGGCATGGACGTGAAGTACACCGCCAAGGCGGAAACGGATATCCGCGTGATCGCCGAAGTCGCCGAGGATGCCTGGGACAACGGCCCGGACCTGCCCGTGCGCGTACGCGGTGTCCGTGACGACGGCACCGTCGTGGTGGAAGGCACCATCCACCTCTGGGTCACCGAAAAACCGCAACGCTGAACTGACGGAACGCATCATGGCCCTGAGCGCCACCATTTATCACGCCAGCCTGGATATCGCCGACAGCGACCGCAATTTCTATGGTCACGAACGGCTGACACTGGCCCTGCATCCGTCGGAAACAGCGGAACGCATGGTGGCGCGCCTGCTCGCCTGGTGCCTGTTCAACGATCAGCTCGACCCGCCGCTGACCTTTGGCAGCGGCATTTCCACCCCCAACGAACCAGACCTGTGGCGGCGCGACCTGCTCGACAACGTGCAGCACTGGATCGACGTCGGCGAACCCGATGCCGACCGCGTGCGCAAGGCCTGCCTGCGCAGCAAGCGGGTCACCGTGCTGCCCTATGGCCGCGCCTGGGCACAATGGTGGAAGCGTCACGAAAAAGACATCAGCCGCATGGAACGTGCCGATGTGATTGCCCTGCCCTGGCAGGAAGTCGGCACGCTGGCCACCGCACTGCCCCGCACCTTCACCTGGCAGGTGAACACCAGCGATGGCGCCCTGTACATCGTTGATCACCGTGGCGAGATGACCACCCTGCACCCGGACGTCATCAAACCCTTCGCCGGCTGAACACGCCCATTCCAACCGGATGGATATCCACGGTACGCTAGGGCTCGTGTGTCACACCTCACAGGCCAGAACCCTTAGTGATCAACGCCGACGCCCTGCAGCATTTCCAGCCCGATTACCGCGCCACCACCGACCAGTTCCTGGCGCGCGCCCGCGCCGTCGGCACACCCGTTGCCCATCCTGTTGACGACGCCGGCCCGGCCGGCGAGGCACTGGCCAGCTACAGTCTTTGGCTCGGGCCGGAGGAAGCGCCCCAGGTGCTGGTGCTGCTGTCCGGCACGCACGGCGTGGAGGGGCTGACCGGCTCCGCCGTCCAGGCCGACCTGCTGCACGAACTCGCCGCCGGCTCCCTGACGCTGCCGCCGGACTGCGCCTGCCTGATGGTGCACCTGCTCAACCCCTGGGGTACCGCCTGGCTGCGTCGCTGCGACCCGCAGGGCATCGACCTGAACCGCAACTTCATCGATTTCAGCCAGCCGCTGCCGGACAACAGCGGTTACCTGGCCCTGCGCGAGGCGCTGTTCGATCACGACAGCCGGCAACGCCAGCAAGCACTGGCCAGCTACGGCGACCGCTATGGCCGCACCGCGCTGGAGATCGCCATCAGCGGCGGCCAGTACAGCGATCCTGCCGGGCCTTTTTTTGGCGGCCATGCCCCCGCAGCCGCCAACACGCTGATCCACACCCTGATCCGCGCGCACCGCCTGGACCAGCGGCAACTGGCCGTGATCGACCTGCACACCGGCCTCGGCCCCTATGGTTATGGCGAAATCATCTGCGACCACCTGCCCGACAGTGACGGCACCCGCACCGCCCAGCGCTGGTATGGCGATGCCGTGACCCTGCCGGCGGCGGGCACCTCATCGTCGGTACCGAAAGAGGGCCTGCTCGATTACGCCTGGCATCGCATCATGGACGCCGACAGCTGTTTCGTGACGCTGGAATTCGGCACCTACAGCACCGACCAGCTGTTCGAAGTGATCCTCGCCGACCACCGCCTGCATCGCCACGGCCTGCCCGACTGGCACGCTGCCGGCACCCGTGCGGTCAAACAGGCCATGCGCGATCACTTCTATCCCGGCCAGCGCCAATGGCAGGAACTGGTGCTGTTCCGCAGCCGCCAGGTCATTCGCCTGGCGCTCGACGGCCTGGCTGGCACAGGACACACCGCATGACTCTGCAGATTCTGCCCGCCACCCTGGCGGACCTGGACGCCCTGGAGGCGCTGGAAAAACGCACCTTCGACACCGACCGCCTGAGCCGCCGCAGCCTGCGCCGCTGGCTGACCAGCGAACACCGGGCCTTCCTCAAGGCCGACCTGGACGGCGAACTGGTCGGCTATGCCCTGGTGATTCTGCATCGCGGCACGTCACTGGCGCGGCTCTACTCGATTGCCATCAGCGACACCTGCCGGGGCCAGGGGCTGGGCCGCAAACTGATGCAGGCAGCGGAAAAAGCCGCGCTGGATGCCGGCCGCATCTATCTGCGCCTGGAAGTGCGCAAAGACAATCCCGCCGCCATCGCCCTGTACGAAAGCATGCAGTACCTGCGCTTCGGCGAGTACCGCGACTACTACGAAGACCACCAGGACGCGCTGCGCTACCAGAAACAGATTCGCCACTTCGATGCACGCCTGTGGCAACGCCCGGTGCCCTGGTACCGGCAGACCACGGATTTCACCTGTGGGCCGGCGTCTTTGATGATGGCCATGCAGGCACTGGATCACGCCCACACACCCCGCCAGCGCGAAGAACTGCAGCTCTGGCGCGAAGCCACCACCATTTTCATGACCGCCGGCCACGGCGGCTGCCATCCGCTGGGGCTGGCACTCGCCGCCGTGAAACGCGGTTTTGAGGCGGAAGTCTGGATCAGCCAGCGCGGCCCGCTGTTCGTCGACAGCGTGCGCAGCGAAGAGAAAAAACACATCATCGAAATGGTGCACAAGGATTTCGTGCGGCAGAGCAAACAGGCCGGCATCACCGTGCACTATCGCGAAGTCACCCAGAGCACCCTGACCAAGGCCCTGAAGGCCGGCGGCATCCCGCTGATCCTGATTTCCACCTGGCAAATGGACGGCAAGCGCACACCGCACTGGGTGGTGCTGTCCGCGTTCGATGACGATTTTCTCTACCTGCACGACTCCGACCCGGAAGAAGGCGTGCAGACCGAACTGGACTGTCAGTATCTGCCGGTGGCCCGCGCCGATTTCGACCGCATGGCGCGCTTTGGCCGCAACCGGTTGCGCACCGCCGTGGTGATCCGCCCGGGGAAACCTCGCCTGCCTGCCCCCTGAACGCCCACCGCGCACCTGTTCAGACCGTTTTCTCGCCGTATACCGTTGCCGGCATACCTCACCCGACCCCTGTTCGCAGGTAGACAAGCGCCACCCGCACCACAAAATATATATATTTTTATCCTAGACTCTATATTTTTTTACCTTCCGTCCAGACCGGCCCCGGCCGGCAAATATGGGCACATTACATGCACTAATACCTGCAAGTGCGCAGATATGCTTGTTCTGGAGCGACGTAAATCCTGCGCACTGCGGAGATTCTCTCCAAGGATGGCATCACTCAACCATTCCCCGAGGAGATCAAGTCAATGTCAGGAAAAGCGGACACACCTCGCAGTGTGCGTGTTGCGTTATGCTCAGCCTCGTTGCTGGCCACCGTATTACTGAGCGCCTGCGGAGGCTCATCTTCGAGCAGCCCGCCAGCGCCGGCCCCAGCCGCGTACTCCATAATGGAAACCACCATCGCCGGCATGCACAGTGCACTGGAATCCGGCCAGACCACCTGCCGCGACATCGTGCAGGCTTATCTGCAGCGCATCGCCGTCTACGACAAGACGACTGGCGTCAATGCCATTATCCGCACCAACCCAGCCGCCCTCGCCACGGCCGACGACATTGATGCGCGTCTGGCTGCCGGCGACACGCTCGGCGAACTGTACTGCGTGCCGGTCATCGTGAAGGACAACTACGACACCTATGACATGCCCACATCGGGGGGCAACCTCGCACTCGCCAACTCCGTCCCGCCGGATGATTCCTGGGTCGTTGCCCGGCTGCGCGAAGAAGACGCCATCATGCTGGCAAAATCCAACCTGGACGAGTTCGCCTTCCGTGCGGCGCACACGGTCAGCTCGGTCGGTGGCATTACACGCAACGCCTACAACCTCAACCGCACACCCGCCGGTTCCAGTGGCGGCACCGCTGCGGCAGTGGCCGCCAACTTCGGCGCAGTGGGCCTGGGCAGTGACACCGGCAACTCGATCCGGGGGCCCTCCTCGCATGCCTCACTGGTCGGTCTGCGCAGCACCATGGGCCTGGTCAGCCGTGACGGTGTCATTCCGCTGAACCTGGACCGTGATGTGGTAGGCGGCATGACCCGCACCGTGGAGGATACTGCACGCATCCTGAACGTCATCGCCGGCAATGATCCGGCGGACCCCATCACCTCGCTGAGTGAGGGTCATGTGGCGCCGGACTACACCGCCGCGCTGGACAAAAATGCCCTGCAAGGTGCCCGTATTGGCGTGTTCCGCCATCTGATTGCCAGTGACGCCGACCCGGCGGTCCTGACATTATTTGAACAGGCACTGGCCGACCTGCGGGCGCAGGGTGCGGAATTGATTGATCCGTTCGAGATTGCCGATTACGACGACCTGTTGCGCGGCGCCACCTCCTGCCGACGTTTCAAGTACGACCTGGAAAACTATCTGGCTTCTCTCGGCCCCGATGCCCCGGTGCACACCCTGCAGGACATCATCGACAGCGGCCTGTTCTCCGCAGTGCATGCCAGCAGCCTGCGCAGCAATAATGAGGTGGTCGGCGCACCGGACGAACAGACGCCCCCCTGCCTGGGGGAAGCCGGCAATATCCGTGACAATCCCGGCCGTCAGACCTTCCGCGACACCATGGTCAACGCCATGACCGACGCCGGTCTCGACGCCATGGTCTATCCCACCTGGGATAACGCCGCCCAACCGCTGAACAACCTCAGCGACCTGCCCTCCAACAAAGGCGACAACAGCCAGGGCCTGGCGCCCGCCTCAGGCCAGCCAGCCATTACCGTGCCAATGGGATTTGACGCCGATGGCCTGCCCCTGGGGTTGCAAATCTATGGCCTGCCGTTCTCGGAAATGACGCTGATCGGTTTTGCCTACGCCTACGAACAGGCCACGCTGCACCGGCATCAGCCACCGCTTTACCCGGCACTGGACTGATATCTGCACCCCGGCAACGGACTGCCCGGTTGCTCACCGGCTTGCCCGCACCATGAAGGCACTCGCCGCAGCCGCTGCTGCGGCGATATTTTCCCTATGCGTCAGGCCGCTGGCCTTGCGCGGTTTCAGATCATGGTCACCATCCGGCACCCAGTGCAGGCTGACGTTTTGCCCCAGCAGATAGCCCGCCACCTGCTCCTGCGTGCCAAACGGGTCACGCACGCCCTGGCACACCAGCATCGGCACGGGCAGCCCCGGCAGATGCGCGGTGCGCGTTGTGGCCAGCTTGCCGGGTGGATGAAACGGATAGCCAAAACACACCACGCCCGGCACATTGGCGCCCTCTGCCGCCAGCAGGCTGGCCATACGGCCGCCCATGGATTTGCCACCGATAAAACAGCGCGCTGAATCGGGCATGGCCCGCAAGGCATCATGAAATGCCGCCAGCAGCACCGGCTGCCGGTCCGGCGGCCGCTTGCCGCCCCCGGCACGACGGCGCGCCATGTAGGGAAATTCAAACCGGGCGACGGCAATGCCGTGCACCACCAGCGCCGTGCTCATGGCCGTCATGAAATCGCTGTCCATCGGTGCACCGGCGCCATGGGCAAACAGCAACGTCGCATGTGGTTTACCTGCGGGTCGGTCCCAGAGCAAGGCAGAAGGTTCAGACATCGCGCCATCCTGCAGATCATGGTTATCAGGCAGGCATGATGCCCACGCCTCAGAACAACGACAACTGCTGCTCCGGCCGCCGGAACAGATCGGTGCGCAACCGGCGCGAGCGCCCCACCATGCCGTGGCGACGCAACGCAATATCGAAGCGCTGCGCGATCAGGTCTGCCCAGGCGCCCTGTCCGGTCTGGCGCACGAACCATTCGCTGCGATAATCACGCCCGCCATGCAAGCCATTCACCACCGACATCACTTTCGCGGCGCGCTGCGGAAAATGCGTGGCCAGCCACTGCTGCCACAGCGGATGCACCTCATGCGGCAAACGCAGCACCACGTAACCGGCCTGCGTGGCGCCGGCCTCGGCACTGGCGGCGACAATCGCTTCCAATTCGTGGTCATTGATAAACGGGATCACCGGCGCAAACAGCAACGTCACCGGCACACCGGCGCGGGTCAGCTCACGGATCACCTCCACCCGCCGGCTGCCGGCACTGGCGCGGGGTTCCAGCATCGACTTGAGCCGGTTATCCAGCGTGGTCACCGACATCGCCACCGACACCAGCGACTGCTCTGCCAGCGGCGCGAGAATATCCAGATCCCGCAGCACCAGCGAACTCTTCGTGATCAGTGTGACCGGGTGCTGAAACGCCGCCAGGACCTGCAATAGCCGCCGGGTGATCTCGCGGCTGCGTTCCGCCGGCTGATACGGATCGGTGGCGGCACCGATGGCCACCGGCTGGCATTGGTAGCTTTTGCGCATCAACTGCTGGCGCAACACCAGGTCGGCGTTGTCCTTGCAGAAAATCTCCGTCTCGAAATCCAGCCCCGGCGACAGTTCCAGGTAGCTGTGCGTGGGCCGTGCAAAGCAATAGATGCAGCCGTGCTCACAACCGCGGTACGGGTTGATGCTTTGGGAAAACGGAATATCCGGCGACTGGTTGCCCACCAGAATGCTTTTGCACTGTTCAGCGTGCAGCCGGGTGGGCCGCACTGACGGCGCACCGTCTTCGGCCTGCTGCGCCGCCGCGCCCTGCTCGCCCGGCTCGAATTCCGTCACCGTGCGGATAAACCGCCCCGGCAGATTGCTGGTGCTGCCCCGGCCTGTGGTCATGTCTCAAAACCAGATACTGATCATATGGACAGTATTTCACCAGAATGTCATATCGCTTGCAATCGTGATGGCGGTCCCACCTTCCGTGACGCAAGATAAGGCAAAGTTCTGGTGTTGCTCGTCACGGTAAAACAGGAGCTTCTATGATCGATCTCTACACCGCCGCCACGCCGAATGGCTGGAAAGCCTCGGTCACGCTTGAAGAGATGGGCCTGCCGTACAACGTCATTGCGCTGGACCTGATGAAGGGGGAGCAGAAAAAGCCCGGTTTTCTGAAGATCAATCCCAACGGCCGCATCCCGGCCATTGTCGATCATGACAACGGTGATTTTCCGGTTTTCGAATCCGGTGCCATCATGATCTACCTGGCGGAAAAGACCGGCATGCTGATGCCTGCCGACGCCAAGGGGCGTTCACAGGTCATCCAGTGGCTGATGTTCCAGATGGGCGGCCTCGGCCCGATGATGGGCCAGGCGAATGTGTTTTTCCGCTACATGCCGGAAAAAATCGAAGTCGCTATCGACCGCTACCAGAACGAATCGCGCCGCCTGCTGACCGTGCTCGACACGCGTCTGGCGGACAATGAATTCCTCGCCGGCGACTATTCCATCGCCGACATCGCCAACTGGTGCTGGGCACGCACCCATGCCTGGTCCGGCGTGGACATCACCGGGCTGGATCATCTCAAGCGCTGGCTGGATCAGATCCGCGCCCGTGCGGCAGTGGACCGGGGTGTGAAGGTACCGGGGGAGCCGGAACCGGCGAAGGTGCTGGAAGCGGCAAAAACCATCGTGCAGAGATAGAAGGCGTCGGACGCTAAAAGAACAACACGGAATCAACCGCCGGGATACTGTGGCAGCAAGTTTTTTGCGTCCGACGTCAGACGTCCGACGTCCGACCGCCCCCTTCCTCCACGGTCCTCACCCGATACTCCCCCTGCTTGTCTTTCGTCCGCGCCATGCGCGCCAGCGCCTTGCGATATGCCCGCGCGCCGATGGCATACAGCATTGCCTGCCCACCGGGCACATAGCGCCACATCCAGTACGACACCCGCCCCAGCCCTTTCAGCAGCTTGATGCCGGCGTATTCCCCGGCATCCTCAATCTCCATGCCGGTCACGTATTCATTGCCGGACAGCCAGCGGCAGCTTTGATACAGGAACTTGCGCGCCATCGGTTCGCTGACGCCGGCCATGCGCCGCGCCGCACTGGCGGCGACGTTGTCCATGACCTGGCGCGTACGCGCATCGAGCCGTTCCGGGCGTGCCTGGTGCTTGAGGCTGGCGAGAAAAAACGATTGCTGATCCGGCACGGAGTCCGGCAGCACTTCCGCGCGGATACCGAGCACATGGCCGGTATAGCGCCAGAGCAGATTGAAGGAAGCCAGTTCGCGGTCGTTGAAATGGATATTCATCATCGCCAGGCTGCGAATATTCAGATAGCCGAACAGACCCAGCGTAATGGCCAGGTCCTGCTGGTTGATCGGCACCTCGACCGGGTGGGCAAAGCGGCCGCTGTCGACCAGGAAGCGGCGGATCGCCGCGTGCAGCATGCGCACCCGCATCAGCAGTTCGTGCCCTTCCCCGCCCGGCTCCAGGTTGCCCGGGAAGGCCATGCGCAACACCATGGCGGCGGTTTCATCCAGCCGCCGGCTGGAATCGCCACTGAGCATGCCGGTCATCGAGGTCACCAGCGCCATCTTCACAAACACGGCACCGCCCACCAGGCTGCCGGTAAACAGCGCAATGCCCATGTTGACCGGAAACGCCGCCAGCATCCGCTGGCCGGTACGCATGGCCTCGAAGTCCGCCCACTCGGGTATGTCATTGCAGGCGTCCAGAAACGCCTGGTACACACCGCCTTCCTGCGCGGCGCGCTCGCGCACGACGCCCAGCAGATCGTGAAAGCCGGTCAAGGCACCTTCCGCCGCCAGCGCGGCCACCACCTCATCCGCCAGCGGGTCCCCCTGCGTGCGCAGCTGGTCGAGGTACGCCTCGGTATAGGGCGGCGTGAAACGCAGCGAATCGCGGGCCGGGATGGTACCCAGTGGCGGCAGGACGGTGGTAAGCATGAACTTCTCCAGTGACAGGCAACGCCGGGGACGCGGTGCTGACGATAAACAGCGCCGGCAAAACCGGCTGGTTCTGGCGCTCACATTGCCGCCGGGCAGCCCGCAGGGTCAATGACCACAAACATGGCGCCTGCCGATAGTTCCGGTCACGTATACCGATCCGGGCGAATCGTTCCCCCGCCCGGCAGGCGCGTTGCCGCCCTGCTATACTCGCCCGCCCCGTGGACTACCGCCGCCGACGCCATGACCCAGGACACCGATCTGACTGCCGCGAAACTGAATCACGAAACCGCCCGCATCGACTGGCGCGCATTGCAGCCCTTCTTTGCCCGTGGGCAGACGATACTGGTGCAGCCCGGTCTTGATCTGGTGGCCGTGGCCACGGCCTTTGCCGGCGACCAGCGCGACACCGTAGCGGCCTGGATGGACGCCGGCGAGGTCATGCGGGTCAGCGATACGCAGGCGGCAGCCTGGTCACAGACCAATGCGGAGATGTGGGCAGTGGTGGTCGCCCCCTGGGTATTGATACAGCCGGCCGCCTGAACGAAGGCGGGTGAGGCAGAGTTACCTGCCTCACCCGCGTGTCATTCCTGCGCACTCTCTGCGTTATGTGGGCGCTGTGCGTGCAGCAGCTTCAAGCCGCCTTGTGCGCTCTGTCTGCCCGGAGGCCGGCATCCCTGCCGGAAAGCGTCCCTGCCAGAAAAAGAGGCCCGCCGGGGAAGCGGGCAATGTCATTACAGGCCGAAAAGGGAACCTCCGTGTTGCCCGGCGCATCCATGCCCCACCAGACTAGACTGCCGGGCGCCGTCTGAACGCAGGCAAATGCCGTCAGTTTCTGTAAGCCTTTGCCTACATCGCACGCAGGACATTCGCCACATTGCACGGTGACATTATCCTGTTACCCCTGCCAGGACCGCTCCAGCCAGAATTCCGGCAAGGGATCCCCACGGCGGTCATAGAGCCGGTAGCGGAAACCATCGCGGGTCACGTCCACGCGGGCAAAGGCATCCCGGCTGTACAGGCCTTTCAGCAGTTCCACCCGGTAGCGGGACCAGAGCCCGCCGGTCGCCAGCCGGCCCTTGCCGTCCACCATCGGCGAGTACCAGCGGAAAGCCATCAGCGCGGTGGGCCAGAACAGCCCGGAGCAGACCAGGTTATACATCGTCACATCCTGGCCGCCCTGGCGGCTGTGCAGCGCCGCCACCAGCGAGGCATGCACATCGCCGGACAGGAACGCCACCCGTTGCAGCCGGTTGCGCCGGATCACTTCGAGAATGCGTGCACGCTGGGCGACAAACCCTTCCCATGCATCCTTGCGGCGGAACCACCGGCGCTGGTCGGGAAACACCACCACCGGCGACACGATCAGCTTCACCCGGTCGCTGCCGTCGAGCAGCCAGTCGACCAGCGCCTGCTCCTGCCGCCCGGAAATCATCATGCGCTCACGCGCTGTCTCCGCCAGATGCCGTTCGGTGCGCACATCCATCACGAACATGTCCACACAGCCACGGCGAAAGCTGTACCAGAGATGGTCCGGGTCGCAGTCGAGGTAGCGGCCGCTCGGGTCCAGCGGCATCGCCGGTCCGTGCGAGGCCTGGTAGATCTGGTATGCCTTCAGCGCTGCCGGCAACTTGCCGACCCAGTCTTCCTTCGAGGCACTGGCCGGCCAGTTATCCTCGATCTCGTGATCGTCGAGGATCATGTAGGTCGGCGTGGTCGCCATCAGCTCGCGCATGTTCGGCTGGCCAAACACCTTGCGGTACAGCGACAGGTATTGCTCTTCCGCGCTGATGGCACCGAGCCGGTTCAACGGGTCAGCGTAAATCTGGTCCCCGCACAGCATGACGAAATCCACATCGCCATACTGGCGCTGGTGAGTGAGCATGGCGCCGAACGTCTTGTCGGCGCGGTCGTCGGATACCAGCCCGTTGAGATCGAAAAACCGGTAGCAGCAGGAACCGAACAGGAAACTCACCGGCGCCGTGTCGTCCGCCGGTGCGGTGCGAAAACGGCCTGGCGTGATACGCGCCCAGTCCAGCTGCTCCCCGGCCACGTTCTCATCCGTCACCCAGCCGGCGCGGTACTCGTACTCCACACCCGGTAACAGGTCATTGAGCACCACCACGCCACTGCCGTCGAAATTGCTGTTCATGCGAAATGCCAGCGGCAACGTCCAGTCCGTTTCCCCCTGCCCCGGCACAGGCCGTGGCCGCCACTGGATGCGACCGAGCATGGCCTTGCCGCGTGCCGTCGCAGCGGCAATGTCCGCGCGCCCCAAAATACGTACCGAGGTGCGGCCGCAGTCACCCACCAGCGGCCCTACCGAAAATGCAGCCACCTGCATTGTTGTCCCCTTCTCCTTCAGATTCCTGTTATCCGGACACCCTCAGCAGGCCCCCGCCCTTCCCTGATATAAAAACAGCCGTGCGTGCCAGAAGGCCGATGCCCGGGGCACCAGGCCAATGCCGGCCACACGCCGTGATGATTAAAATTGTCGCCGCCGCACGTGACGGCTAGGATTGCCTATAGGAAAAAAGACTCAGAAGCCTGAGCACACTTATATCACCGCCGTGTGGTATTCCCAAACAGGGCCAGGCATGGTGCGGGCAATACGCCCGACACCCTGAACGAGACCAATACATGGATATGCGGGTAGCCCGGCAGGTTGTCATCCGACCAACACCCCCATCACACCCGGCCCGATACCTGGCTGGCTGGTGTCTGCTTTTGCTGACCCTGCTGGGCGCCCTGCCCGCCAGCGCTGCACTGCTGCTGGACAACAGTACGCCGGCACACCCTGACGCCCATACCCATGCCCGCTGGCTGTGCGGGCCGGCCGACACGCTGCCCAGCCCGGAAACCCTGTTGCCACACCCGGACCAGTTCGCCTGGGCCGCCGTCGGCGACGCCACGCCGAATCGCGGCTTCACCACCGACCACTGCTGGTTCCGCCTGCCGCTGCAACGCGCCCGCGACGCCGACACCCCCTGGCTGCTGCAGGTGCGCTATCCGCTGCTCGCCCGTGTCGACCTGTTCCTGCGCCAGGCCGACGGCCGCATCACCGACCGGGCCAGTGCCGGGCTGGACCTGCCTTACCACACCCGCCCGGTCGCCTGGCAGCAACCAGCCTTCCCGCTGACTCTGGCCCCCGGCGACACTGCCGAGGCCTTCCTGCTGGCCAGTTCCGCCTACAGCCTGCAAGTACCGATAACGGTGATCACGCGCGACGCCTTCAACGACAGCGCACAGCAGACCATGCTGATCCAGGGCCTGTTCTTCGGCGGCATGGTGGTCATGATCCTGTACAACCTGTTCCTGTACTTCTCGATCCGGGAAAAGGCCTACCTGCTGTACGTCGCCTGGTCACTCACCATCACGCTGTTCATGGCCATCCTGCATGGCTTCGCCCAGCGCTTCCTGTGGCCGGGCAATGTCACCCTCAGCAGCTACATGATGGTCTACCTGCTGCCCTTCATCGTGCTGCTGCCGGCGCTGTTCACGCTGCACTTCCTGGAGCTGGGCCAGCGCGCGCCGATGCTGGCGCGCCTGCTGCGGCTGCATGTGGTGATCGGCACCACGCTGCTGCTGCTGACCCCGTTCGTGCCTCGCCACTACATCATCCCCGTGGATGTCGTGTGCATCCTGGCCATGGATGCCTCGATCCTGCTGGTGGGGCTGCTGCGCACCCGTGCCGGCGACCCCGACGCGCGCGTGTTCACGCTTGCCTGGCTGTGTTTCATTGCCGGCGCGGCCACCATGTCACTGAGCAAGTTTGGCGTGCTGCCGCGCAACCTGTTTACCGAGTACCTGGTGCAGGCCGGCGTGTTCATTGAGGTGGTGCTGCTGTCGCTGGCGCTGGCCAACCGCATCAACCGGCTCAAGGAAGAACATTCCACCTCCATTCACGAAAAGGCGCGCGCGGAAATGGAAGCCTTCAAGGCCGGCGCCCGCAACCAGGCCAAGAGCGAATTCCTGGCCACCATGAGCCATGAAATCCGCACGCCCATGAACGGCGTGCTGGGCATGACCGACCTGCTGCGGCGCACGGCGCTGAACAACCAGCAGTCGCAGTACGTCGACACCATCTACCAGTCCACCCAGTCACTGCTGACGGTCATCAACGACATCCTCGATTACTCACGCATCGAGGCCGGCAAGCTGGAGCTGGAAAGTGTCGACGTCAGCGTCGAGAGCCTGGTGGACGATTGCGTGTCGCTGTTCTCGCTGCTGTCCAGCGAGCGGCAGTTGCCGATCTACACCTACCTCGACAGCCGCGTGCCGGAAGTCATCCGTACCGACCCGGTGCGCCTCAAGCAGATCATCACCAACCTGCTCAGCAACGCCTTCAAATGCACCGAGCAGGGCCAGATTGCACTGCACGTGGCGGTGCGCCAGCCGCCGGACAACAAGGGCCAGTGCGTGCTGCTGTTCGAGGTGTCGGACACCGGCAGCGGCCTGGACGACAGCCAGAAGCAGCACCTGTTCAAGGAATTCAGCAATATCGAGCAGCGCTCCTCCACCCGCCGCAAGAGCGGCGCCGGGCTGGGGCTGGCGATCAGCAAGCGGCTGTGCGAACTGATGGGCGGCGAGATCGGCGTCAACAGCGCACCCGGTCGCGGCGCCACCTTCTGGTTCACCATCCATTGCCGGCAGATCAGCTCGCCGGGCACGCTGCGCGCGCTGCATGGCAAACGGCTGCTGATCGTCGACCCGTCGCCGCCGTTCAGCCTGTCGGTGTCACAGATGGCATCGCGCTGGGGCATGCAGGTGGACGACTGCCGCAGTCTCCATGACGCCGCCACCCGGCTGGAACAGGCCACCCGCCGTACGCCGTTCGATGCGCTGCTGGTGAACCAGTGCTTCAAGGACGAGCTGTACCAGATCCCGATCGAGCTGCGCCCCTCCGCGCTGTTGCTGACCGGTGCCACCGGCGAGATACCCGCCGCCGGCGTGGCGGCCGGGGCCGTGGCCATCGAAACACCGATCCGTGCCCGCTTCCTGCGCGAGGAGCTGTACAACCTGCTGGTGCCGACGCGCGTCAGCCACACGCCCCCTGCCAGCCAGGCGGTGGACGAAGACAGCCTCGACAAACTCCACGTGATGATCGTCGAGGACAATGCCGTCAACCAGCTGGTGATCGACAGCATCCTCAAGACCGCCGGTATCCGCGCCACCGTGGCCAGCAACGGCCGCGAGGCCCTGACCCGGGTCGAGCAGTCCCCGCGCCACTGGAACGTGATCTTCATGGACTGCGAGATGCCGGAGATGGACGGCTACGAGGCCACCCGGCACATCCGCACCCTGGAGCGGCAACACAACCGGCAGCGGAGCTGGATCATCGCCCTGTCCGCCCACGCCTCCGGCGACTACATCCAGAAGGCCCGCGATGCCGGCGTGGACGATTACCTGTCCAAGCCGGTGTCCCGCGACCAGGTGATCGACGCCATCCGCCGCTCTACCCTCAGCGATGGCGAAATCGTCCAGGACACCGCCGACTGACAGCGCCGCCCCGCCGCACGCCCTGAAACGTGAAAAACCGGGCGCCGACCAGTATCATGGGCGCCCCGCCACCGCCGACGGATTCAGCCTTACATGAGCCACACGCCCCGCAAGATCCTGGTTACCAGCGCGCTGCCCTATGCCAACGGTTCCATTCACCTGGGTCACATGCTTGAACACATCCAGACCGACATCTGGGTGCGGTTCCAGAAAATGCGCGGCGAACAGTGCATCTACGTCTGTGCGGACGACGCCCACGGCACCGCCATCATGCTCAAGGCCGAAGAGCTGGGGCTGCCGCCGGAAGACTACATCGCGCAGGTCAAGGCCGAGCACGAGCGTGACTTCGCCGGCTTCCTGATCCGCTACGACCACTACCACAGCACCCACAGCGACGAAAACCGGGTGCTCTCGGAACTGGTCTACACCCGCAACCGCGATGCCGGCTACATCATCGAGAAAGAAATCACCCAGCTCTATGATCCGGTCAAGGGCATGTTCCTGGCCGACCGCTTCGTGCGCGGCACCTGCCCCAAATGCGGCGCGGCCGACCAGTTTGGCGACAACTGCGAAGTGTGTGGCGCCACCTACACCCCCGCCGAACTGAAAGACCCGTATTCCACCATCAGCGGCGCCGCCCCGGTGGAAAAACAGAACATCCAGCTGTTCTTCAACCTGCCGCGCTTCGACGCCATGCTGAAAACCTGGCTCGACAGCGACGCCCTGCAGGACAGCGTCGCCAACAAACTGCGCGAATGGGTCGATGCCGGCCTGCAACCCTGGGACATCAGCCGCGAAGCGCCCTACTTCGGCTTCGAGATTCCCGGCTGGCCGGGCAAGTACTTCTACGTCTGGATGGACGCGCCGATCGGCTACATGGCCAGCTTCAAACATTACTGCGACCAGCACGGCCTCGACTTCGACGCCTTCTGGCGCGAGGGCAGCGACACCGAGCTGCATCACTTTATCGGCAAGGACATCGTCAACTTCCACGGCCTGTTCTGGCCCGCCATGCTCGAAGGCGCCGGCTTCCGCAAGCCGACTGCACTGCATGTACACGGCTTCGTGACCGTCAACGGCGCCAAGATGTCCAAGTCGCGCGGCACCTTCATCAAGGCCAGCACCTACCTGCAGCATCTGGACCCGGAATACCTGCGCTACTATTTCGCCGCCAAACTCGGCAAGGGCGTGGAAGATTTCGACCTGAACCTGGAAGACTTCGTGCAGCGTGTCAACGCGGATCTGGTCGGCAAGGTGGTGAATATCGCCAGCCGCACCGGCAACTTCGTGCACAAGTTTGGTGGCCGGCTGTCCGCCACGCTGGACAACGAAGCGCTGGTGCGTGAAGTGCAGGCCGCCGCGCCGCGCATCGCCGCCTTTTATGAACAGCTCGAATACGGCAAGGCCATGCGCGAAGTAATGGCGCTGGCCGACAAGGCCAACCAGTACATCCAGGAACAGGCGCCCTGGTCACTGGCGAAAGACGACAGCCAGGCACAGCGCGTACTGGAAATCTGTTCCGCCGCAGTGAACATCTTCCGCCTGCTGGCGCTGTACCTGAAACCGGTGCTGCCGGCGCTGGCGGAGAAAGCCGAAGCCTTCCTGCAGGTGGCACCGCTCACCTGGCAGGACGCCGACCAGTTGCTCGGCGAGCACGCCATCGCCCGCTTCAACGCCATGCTCAATCGCATCGACAGCAAGCAGATTGACGCCATGCTCGGTGCTTCAAAAGAGGACACTGCCGCCGCGCAGCCGGCCGCCAAGCCGGAGAAAAAAGCGAAGACAGCGCAAAAAGCTGACGACGACGATGCGCCCATCAGCATCGACGATTTTCTCAAGGTAAAACTGCGCGTGGCCCGTATCCTGAAGGCCGAGCACGTCGAAGGCGCCGACAAGCTGCTGCAACTGACGCTGGACATCGGCGAAGGCGAAACCCGCAATGTGTTTGCCGGCATCAAGGCCAGATACAGCCCGGAACAGCTCGAAGGCCGACTCACCGTCATGGTCGCCAACCTGGCCCCGCGCAAAATGAAATTCGGCCTGTCCGAGGGCATGGTGCTGGCCGCCGGCCCCGGCGGCAGCGACATCTTCCTGCTCAGCCCCGATGACGGTGCCGAGCCCGGCATGGAAGTGCGCTGAGTCGATGAGCCGTTCGCCCGCCCTGCGCGTCATCGCCGGTGACCGCGCCCGCGCCCAGATCGAACGCGATGGCCTGCGCCCGCAGGACATCCGCGTCATGGTCGGCGCCAGCGGCGGGCCAAAATGGCTGGCGCTGGCGAAGCTGGACGAGCACCTGTTCGGCGATTTCTTCGCCGGCGAACGCGTCGAGCCCCTGCACCTGATCGGCTCCTCCGCCGGCGCCTGGCGCTTCGCCTGTTTTGCCCAGGCCAACCCGGCTGCCGCCTCGCGCCGCTTCGCCGAGGCCTACCAGCACATCTGCTACGCGCCCGGCATGGGCTTCGAGGACATCACCCGCCACACCCACACCCTGCTGGATGTGGTGCTACCGGATGACGCCGCCGCAAAGCAGGTGCTGACCAACCCGCACATCAAGCTCAACCTGATCGCCGCCCGCGCGCGCGGTCTGAACGCCGCCCGCGCCCGTGGCCTGCAAGCCGCCGGCCTGGGCCTGACCGCACTGGCCAACGCCGTGCACCGACGCGCCCTCGGCGGTTTCTTCGAGCGCGTCCTGTTTCATGCCGCCGACCACCAGCCGCCCTTCTACCAGCTCAGCGATCTGCCTACCCGACAGGTTGCGCTGGCGGAGAACAACCTGCGCCCAGCGATCCTGGCGTCGGGGGCGATCCCGCTGGTGCTCAGCGGCATCCCTGATATCCCCGGCGCCGGCCCCGGCATCTACTACGATGGCGGCGTCACGGATTATCACTTCGACATCCCGTTCAGCCAGGACGGGCTGGTGCTGTACCCGCACTTCTACCCCACCATCACTCCCGGCTGGTTCGACAAGGGCCTGAAATGGCGCCGCGCCAACCCGCGTCACTACGACAACGTGGTGATCCTTTGCCCCAGCGACGACTGGGTCGCCCGCCTGCCGCAGGGGCGCATCCCCGACCGCCGTGACTTCACCCGCATGCCGGACGACGTCCGTATCCGCGAATGGGGCGAAGCCATGCAGCGCTCCGAACAGCTGGTGGAAGATTTCCAGCGCCTGGCCAGCGGCGACCTGAGCGCATTGCGCGCCTGATCCGGATCACGATTCTGCCCGCAACTGGTTGAAAAACCGGCAATCAATCATCGTATTGCATTGAAAACGCCACACCTGTCCCCACCCCTGCCTGACGCCGGGGCATGGCTTGTGGCCTGCAAGCCGTATGATTGGCAAAACCAATTACAGCCATACCAGCTATCCATTATGAATATCGGGACAAGACCCGTATTCTGTACCCCGTCACGATGACAACACTTCGAAGGAGCAACGACATGTCAGTAATCAACACCGAAATCAAACCGTTCAAGGCCCAGGCATTCAAGGACGGTAAATTCATCGAAGTCACCGAAGCCGACCTGAAAGGCAAATGGGCCGTGTTCTTCTTCTATCCGGCTGACTTCACCTTCGTGTGCCCGACCGAACTGGGCGACGTGGCCGACCATTACGCAGAATTCCAGAAGCTGGGCGTGGAAATCTACTCCGTCTCCACCGACACCCACTTCACCCACAAAGCCTGGCACGACGCGTCCGACACGATCCGCAAGATCAAGTACACCATGCTCGGCGACCCGACCATGCAGATCAGCCGCAACTTTGAAGTACTGCGCGAAGACCAGGGCCTGGCCAACCGCGGCACCTTCATCGTTGACCCGAACGGCATCATCCAGACCGTGGAAATCACTGCCGAAGGCATCGGCCGCGACGCCGAAGACCTGCTGCGCAAAGTGAAAGCAGCGCAATACGTTGCCACGCACCCGGGTGAAGTGTGCCCGGCCAAGTGGAAAGAAGGCGAAGCGACCCTGGCCCCGTCCCTGGACCTGGTCGGCAAGATCTAAGCGGCTTCTGCACCACCGCCCGGGCCTGCCGGCCCGGGCATTTATCACCCGATTCAATTGCTCATGGAGAACGCCAGCATGCTGGACGCCAACCTCAAGACCCAACTGCAGACGTACATGGAACGCATCAGCGAGCCGTTCGAGATTGTCGCGTCCCTTGATGATGGCGACAAATCCAGAGAACTGGCCGAACTGCTGCGCGATATCGAAGGCATGTCCGACAAGATCAGCCTGCGCGAAGACGGCGACGACGCCCGTAAACCGTCGTTCAGCCTGAACCGTGTCGGCGGTGACATCAGCCTGCGCTTCGCCGGCATCCCCATGGGCCACGAGTTCACCTCGCTGGTGCTGGCCCTGCTGCAGGTGGGCGGCCACCCGCCGAAAGTCAGCGACGAGGTGATCGCACAAGTGAAGGCGCTGCAAGGCGACTTCCAGTTCGAAACCTACTTCTCACTGTCCTGCCAGAACTGCCCGGACGTGGTCCAGGCATTGAACCTGATGGCAGTGCTGAACCCGAACATCAAACACGTCGCCATTGACGGCGCCCTGTTCCAGGCCGAAGTCGACGAGCGCCAGGTGATGGCCGTGCCGAGCGTGTTCCTCAACGGCGAAGCCTTCGGCCAGGGCCGCATGGGCCTGGAAGAAATCCTCGCCAAGCTCGATACCGGCGCCGCCGAACGCGATGCGGAAAAACTGTCCGCCAAGGAAGCCTTCGATGTGCTGGTCGTGGGCGGTGGCCCTGCGGGGGCTGCCAGTGCCATCTACGCGGCCCGCAAAGGCATCCGCACCGGCGTTGCCGCTGAACGCTTTGGCGGCCAGGTGCTGGACACCATGGCGATCGAAAATTTCATCTCGGTCACCGAGACCGAAGGCCCGAAACTGGCCACCGCGCTGGAACAACACGT
Source organism: Isoalcanivorax pacificus W11-5 (assembly GCF_000299335.2). Classification (NCBI taxonomy): domain Bacteria; kingdom Pseudomonadati; phylum Pseudomonadota; class Gammaproteobacteria; order Oceanospirillales; family Alcanivoracaceae; genus Isoalcanivorax; species Isoalcanivorax pacificus. The sequence goes on from NZ_CP004387.1 coordinate 2,673,400, forward strand.
GCGTGAGTACGACGTGGACATCATGAACCTGCAACGGGCCGAGCAACTGATCCCCGGCACCGACGGCGGCCTGCACGAAGTGAAATTCGCCTCCGGCGCCAGCCTGAAAGCGAAGACCCTGATCCTGGCCACCGGCGCCCGCTGGCGCGAAGTGAACGTGCCGGGTGAGAAGGAATACCGTGGCCGTGGCGTGGCCTACTGCCCGCACTGCGACGGCCCGCTGTTCAAAGGCAAGCGCGTGGCAGTAATCGGCGGCGGCAACTCCGGCGTGGAAGCGGCCATCGACCTGGCCGGTATCGTCGAGCATGTGACACTGCTGGAATTCGACAGCAAGCTGCGCGCTGATGCCGTGTTGCAGAAAAAACTGCACAGCCTGAAGAACGTAACCGTGATCGTCAGCGCCCAGACCAGCGAGATCACCGGCGACGGCACCCGCGTCAACGGGCTGGTGTACAAGGACCGCAACAGCAATGAAGAGTACCGCGTGGACCTGGCCGGCGTGTTCGTGCAGATCGGCCTGGTGCCGAACACCGACTGGCTGAAAGGCACTGTGGAGCTGTCACGCTTCGGCGAGATCATCACCGATGCGCGCGGCGAAACCTCCGTCCCCGGCATCTTTGCCGCCGGCGACGTGACCACCGTGCCCTACAAGCAGATCGTGATTGCCGTCGGCGAAGGCGCCAAGGCATCACTCAGCGCCTTTGATTACCTGATCCGCCATTCGGTTGACGTCGCGGCCTGATCACCTCCACCACACACAAAACCACCCCGCGCGGCAACGCCGGGGTGGTTTTTCCGTTCCGCTTCACATTCCCACCCCACCCACGGAACTTGCTCCCTGTGCTGTGTCACACCTGACAGGACATCCCAGCCCGCCACGGCGGGCGTGCCGCCCATCAGGAGGACAGTCATGAGCATTGAGCATCCGACACTGAAAGGAAAACGCGTCGCGCTGCTGGTCACCGACGGCTTTGAACAGGTGGAACTGACCAGCCCGAAGGAAGCACTGGAAAACGCCGGCGCAAAAGCCGACATCATTGCCGACCAGCCGGGCGACGTGACCGGGTGGCATCACACCGACCCCGGTGACCACTTCAAGGTCGACAATACCTTCGACAAGATCCAGCTGGACGACTACGACGCCGTGGTGTTGCCCGGCGGGGTGGTGAATGCCGATCACATCCGCATGGACGATGCCGCCATTACCTTTGTGCAGGGCGCGGTGGGCGCCGGCAAGCCGATTGCCGTCATCTGCCACGGCGCCTGGCTGCTGATTTCCGCCGGGGTGGTGAAAGGCAAGCAGATCACCAGCTTCCCGTCGCTGAAAGACGACCTGAAAAACGCCGGCGCCGACTGGCGCGACGAAGCACTGGTGCGCGACGGCAACCTGATCAGCAGCCGCAAGCCGGATGACCTGCCGCAATTCAACGAAGCACTGGTGTCCGCGCTGGCAGCGTGAACCTCAGCCTTGCAGGGCCGCTTCCAGGTCGTCGGCATACTCCGACAACTCATGCAGGATAAAGCGGCCCTTATCGTCTTCGACTTCCGCCGCCAGCGCACCGAGCCGCTCCCGAAACGCACTCAGCGACAACCGGGCCGGGTCCGCGTCCCGCAGCCGCTCGGCGCAGAACTGACGCCAGTCGGCCAGTTCCTGCGGCGACAGTGTTTCCGGATAATTGCGCGCCCGATAGCGCCACAGCATTTCCGGCAATCGCCGGTCCTCGAACGGGAAGCTCTGTCGCGCCAGTTCCGACGGCGGTGTCTCACGGATGCGGTGCATCAATTGCCGGTCGGCATCGCTGAAAAAGCCGCCGCTGTAGAGCATGCTGTCCGGGTCGGTCTGTTCGGTAAAGTCCCGTGCGCCAAATACCTCTTTCAAGCGCGCACGCAGGGCATCGCCCCCCTGGCGCAGCCTCTGCCAGTGCCGGCGGCAGGCGTCCATATCCAATTGCAGGCGTGCCGCCACGGCGTCATCCACCAGCTTTACCGTCGCCACCACCGGCGCGCGGTTGATATGGATTTCCTTCAGGGGAATGCGCGCCTCATCCTGTGCCTCAAGCGCTGCGGCACTGCTGAACACCTGCCGCTGGATGTCCTCCACACTGCCCTCCAGCAACGGGGTCGGATCCGTGGCCAGGTCGTAAACAATCACGCTGTTGCGGTTGGTCGGATGCGCCATCAGCGGCATCACCAATGCACTGCAGAAACGCGCCGCCGGGATACGGCCCGACACATGCAGCACCGGCGCCTGTGTCACCAGATTCAGCTGTTCCGCCACGGCCTGCTTGAAGCGCAGTCCCAGCGCGTACTCGAACAGCTTCGGCTGCCTGTCCCGCAGCAGCTTCGCCAATGCAATGGTGGCATACACGTCCGACAGCGCATCGTGTGCCGCCTCGTGCGACAGGCCATTGGCCTGGGTCAGCAGCTCCAGCTTGAAACTCGGCGTGCCGTCCTCGCGCTGTGGCCACTGAATGCCGTCCGGCCGCAGCGCGTGGCACAGCCGCACCACGTCGATCAGGTCCCAACGGGAATTGCCGTTCTGCCACTCGCGGGCATAGGGATCATGGAAATTGCGATACAGGGTAAAACGGGTCACTTCATCATCGAACCGAATGCTGTTGTACCCCACCCCGCATGTTCCGGGCTGCGACAACTCCTGATGAATCCGGGCGATAAATGCAGCCTCCGGGATGCCTTCTTCCAGCACATGCTGCGGGGTGAGGCCCGTAATCAGGCAGGCTTCCGGGTGCGGCAGGTAATCCGGTGTCGGACGGCTGTAGAGCATCAGCGGCTCGCCGATCACATTCAGGTCAGCGTCAGTACGCACGCCCGCGAACTGCGAGGGCCGGTCCACGGACGGATTGGCGCCCCAGGTTTCGTAGTCATGCCAAAAGAATGTGTGCTGAGTCAAACCGGCCCCTCCCTGTTTCATCGAGAGGATACAGGCCATGGCGATGACTGAATACCTGCGCTAAGGTCAGCGCACCACCACCGGAGATCCTCAAATGAGCCTGCTCCCCGATTATCAGGAAGAGACACTCACCCGCGCCGAAGCCGATGCCCTGGACGGCGCCACGGTGCTGGAATTCGGCGCCTCCTGGTGCGGCTACTGCATCGGCGCGCAGCCGGTGATCCATGCGGCGCTGGGCAACGCCACCGGCCTGCGGCATCTGAAAATCGCCGACGGCCCCGGCCGGCCGCTGGGGCGCTCCTACCGGGTAAAACTGTGGCCGACGCTGATTTTCCTGCGCGATGGCCAGGAAGTGGCGCGTGTCGTGCGGCCAACGGCCAGCGCGCCGCTGACCGAGGCCCTAGAAGTAAGCAAGCAGGCCGGATAACCCGACCAGTATCAGATAAAACGCCACGATGTAGTTCAGCAGGCGCGGCACGATCAGGATCAGCACGCCCGCCAGCAGTGACAGCAATGCCACGATAAAGCCGGTATCCAGGTTGATCGTCACGGAATGTCTCCTTCATTGCCGGGGTTCACACCCAGCATGCCGCAATCACGCGGCCGCCTTTGCAAAACTGGTTAAAACCTCCCGCCCGCATACCGTATTCATGGTATGGGATTCGCCGGCCGGACGTGGCATCAATGACAGCACACACAGGCCAGCCGATGCGCTGGTCAGGTCGACCGCCGGAGGCAGAACAACAATGAGCAGACCCGCCCGTATCATCCTGGCCACCACCCTGGCCGCCTGGACCCCCAGCCTGTACGCCGATGCCGCACAACAGGCGCCCGCCTATATCGAATTGCGCCGTGACGTGCTGATCAACGCCGACCTCTGGACGGACACCCCAAAAATTCTGGCGGCCAATTTCGGCTTTGAAGGCATCATCGGCGTGCCCGGCCTGCAGGACGCCGACGACCTGGCCCAGGCCGTCGCTGCCGGTGCCGGCGTCAATCTCGACTGGGCGGCACTGGACCCGGCGCCGCCGCTGCGCAACCTGACCAGCGCCGCCGGTGTGGCCGGCGTGGTGGTGGCCGGGTTCGGCGCCACCACCCTGCACGCCGATGCCATGCCGATCGAAGTGAGCTGGCCGCTGCTGCCCAGCTCGGTGTCGCCGGACAATATCGAGATCACGCTCAACACCGGCGAAACGGTCAACCCGGACGCGGCCGCGCTGAACCCCAACTACGATCACAACGAACGCCATGTGATCGTGGTATTCGGCGAATTCGGCAATCGCCTGACGCCCGGCAGCGTGGGCGCCATCTATCCCGTGGCCGTCAGCTTCGTGCCCGGCGCCTCGCCGCTGATGGCGGTGGGGCCGGATGGCCCCGTTTCCATCGTCGGCCTGTCGGCACCAAGCACCAATCCCTATCTGGCCGGCCCGGCGCTGGTCGGCGCCAAGCTCAGCCATTTTTCCCCGGCCGGCGATTTTCCGCCGCCCGCGCTCTCCGGCGCCTTTCCCAACGATGCCTACTCGCTCTACGGTGAGGACGCCGAATACCGGCTGCGGCTTTTCACCTCCGGCGGCTTTTCACCGGACGGCGTGAGCGGTTTCCTGCCAACGGATTTCGAACTCTTTTTCCGGCTGCATGCGCGCGACAGCAACGGCAACGCCGTGATCCTCGATAAAACCGGGCAGGTCTACGACCTGGGCGCCGGCCAGCTCGAAATCGTCGGGCTGGCGGAAGTCGGTGCGCCGGCCGAAGGCGTACCGGAGCGCGCCTATTACGCCGAGGATCACGACAATTATTTCGATGTCGTCCTGAAAGGAGACGAGGCGGCCATGCGCCTGCTGGAATCGGTCGAGCTCCCCACAGAAGCCGTGCCCGGCTACAACCCGATCTACAATCCTGGCGGGCCGGGCCGCACACCGGATGCCGGGACGGTCTACACCCGGCCGGCGCTGCCGCAACTGTTTCCCATCGCGCAGGCGCTGGATGCGCCGCAAACCGTCAGTTATGCCGCGCAGACACTGGAAAGCTACGACCTCGACGAAAACCTGCCGGTGGTTTTCCATCTGCAAGCGCCCGGCGCGGCGGACATCCTGACCAGCAACGCACAACACGCCACCGCACTGATCGACGACGAAGGCTATGCACTCGTGCAAGTGGCCTTCGCCAACGAAACCGCCCGGCCAGGCGTGCGGGATGTGATCGGCTACGTCTCGGACGATGGCGACCGTCTCTATACGCTGGATGCCAGCGAACAGACGCAACTGGATGCCGATGCCCGCTGGACACGCGAAGGCCGCGCCTTCGGCGCCTTTGCCGAATCCTGGCCGGGGCTGGCGCCGGTGCACCGTTTCTACGACACCGGCACCGGGCGCCATTTTTTCACCGCGGACAAGCAGGCCGGCCAGCAGCGCAAACACGCCGAGTACCAGGGTATCGCCTGGCAGGCGGCACTGTTCGTGCAGCCGGAGCCCGCACCCGTCCGCAGCCGCAGCTCCGGCGGCAGCGTGGCGCTGCTCGGTCTGCTCGGCATGGCGCTGCTGTGGGGGCGGCGGCGTTCCACCTGAGACATTGCCGGCCCCTCTTATTCCGCACCGTCCGGGCATGTATCCTTGGCACTCCCGACGCCTGACCCGCAGAGGCCCCATGCCCGAGACACTGCCCCTTACCCGCCCTGACGACTGGCATCTGCATTTCCGCGACGGCGGCATGCTTCAGGGCACCGTACCGGCCACCGCGCGCGTGTTTCGCCGCGCCATCGTGATGCCGAACACGGTGCCGCCGGTGGTCAACGCCGGCCACGCCGCCGCCTACCGCACACGCATTCTCGACGCCGTGCCAGCGGGCGTGGACTTCGAGCCACTGATGGTGATCTACCTCACCGACGCCACCACGGCCCGGGACATTGCCGAGGCCGCCGCCAGCGGCATCGTGTTCGGCGCCAAGCTGTATCCGGCCGGCGCCACCACCAACTCCGACAGCGGCGTGCGCGACCCGGCCGGCATCATGCACCTGTACGAAGCCCTGGAAAAACACGACCTGCCGCTGCTGCTGCATGCCGAAGTCACGGAGGCGGAGATTGATGTCTTCGACCGTGAAAAGGTCTTTATCGACCGCTACCTGAACGACATCCGCGCCCGCTTCCCCGCGCTGCGCATCGTGTTCGAGCATGTCACCACCCTGGAAGGCGTGCAGTTTGTGCGCGACGCCGGCGAATTGACCGCCGCCAGCGTGACCCCGCAACACCTGATGATGAACCGCAATGATCTGCTGGTGGGCGGCGTGCACACGCACAACTACTGCCTGCCGGTGCTCAAGCGCCGCGATCACCAGCAGGTGATCCAGCAGGCGGTCCTCAGCGGCCACCCGCGCTTTTTCCTCGGCACCGATTCCGCGCCGCACGCACGGCACCGCAAGGAAGCCGCCTGCGGCTGCGCCGGCTGCTATTCCGCGCCGGCGGCGCTGGAGCTGTACGCGACCTTCTTCGAGGAATGCAACGCGCTGGACAAGCTGGAAGCCTTCGCCAGCCACTTCGGCCCGGACTTTTACCGGCTGCCGCGCAACAGCGACACGGTGACGCTGGTGCGCGAAAGCTGGCAGGTCCCTGACAGCCAGGAGATGGACGGGCAACCTGTGGTGCCCTGGCAGGCTGGTCGCACGCTGCACTGGAAGGTGCGTTAATCCTCGTTGCCGCGCGCCTGTTGCTGCCACAGGCGCGCATACACGCCCTGCTCCGCCAGCAACTGCTCATGCGTGCCGCGCTCGACAATGCGGCCCTGTTCCATCACCAGAATCTGCTCGGCATCGCGCACGGTGGACAGCCTGTGTGCAATCACCAGCGTGGTCCGCTGTCGCGCCACTTCGTTCAGGGCACTGAGCACCGCCTGTTCCGACACCGAATCCAGCGATGACGTCGCCTCGTCCAGCAGCAGGATTGGCGGATTCTTCAGCAGTACCCGCGCCAGCGCGATGCGCTGCTTTTCGCCACCAGACAGCTTCAGGCCCCGTTCGCCCACTTTGGTCTGCAAACCTTCCGGCAACGCTTCAATGAACTGCGACAGGTGCGCCAGCCGGATGGCCTCGCGGATGTCTTCATCGCTGGCGTCCGGCCGCCCGTAGGCGACGTTGTTATAGATGCTGTCGTTGAACAGCACGGTATCCTGTGGCACCACGCCGATGGCCGCGCGCAGGCTCTGTTGTGTCACGTCACGAATATCCACGCCATTGATGCGGATGGCACCACCGTCGATATCGAAGAAGCGGAACAGCAGCCGCCCCAGGGTGGATTTGCCGGCGCCGCTGGTGCCCACGACAGCCACCTTGTGGCCGGTGGGAATGGCAAAGCTGACGTCATGCAGAATCCGCCGGTCCGGGTGATAGCCAAAGCGCACCTGCTCGAAGCGGACGCCCTCGCCGCTCTCCGGCAACCGCTGCGCATTGGCGCTGTCGACCACACGCGGCGGCTGTTCCAGCAGCGAAAACATGCGCTCTACATTCACCAGCGCCTGACGGATTTCGCGGTAGATGAACCCCAGCGCGTTGAGCGGAATGAACAACTGGATCAGGTAGGCATTGATCATGGTCAGGTCACCCAGGCTGATCTCGCCGCTCTGCACCTGCCGCACCGCCATCCACATCATCACCGTCATGGTCACGGCAATGATCAGCGCCTGCCCGGCGTTCAGCGCCGCCAGCGACAGCCGGTTCTTCATGCGCGCCTTTTCCCAGTCGGCCAGGTCCGCGTCATAGCGGCGCGACTCGAACGCCTCGTTGCCGAAATACTTCACTGTCTCGAAGTTCAGCAGGCTGTCCACGGCGCGCGTGTTGGAGCGGTTGTCCATCTCGTTGGATTCACGCACGAAGCGCGTGCGCCACTCCGTCACCCGCACAGAGAACAGCACATAGACCACCACCGCCAGCAGCACCACGGTCACATAGCCGGGCGAGAACACGGCAAACAGAATGCCGGCCACCAGTACGATCTCCAGCAGCGTCGGCACGATATTGAACAGGGTAAAGCGCAGCAGAAAACTGATGCCGCTGGTACCGCGCTCGATATCCCGCGCCAGGCCGCCAGTGCGGCGCGAGAGATGAAAATCCAGCTCCAGTTGATGCAGGTGCTCGAACACCTCCAGCGACACCCGCCGCATGGCGCGCTCGGCCACGCGGGCGAACACCGCGTCGCGCAACTCACTGAACAGTGTCGACGCCAGCCGCAGCAGCCCGTAGGCCACCACCAGCAGCGCCGGCACCGCCAGCAGGCCGGTGGCGCGGTCGCCGGCTTCCAGCGCATCAATGATGTATTTCAGAGCCACCGGCATCGCCACCATGGCCAGCTTGGCGGCAATCAGCAGCGCCAGCGCCAGCAGCACGCGGCCACGGAATTCCATCAGGTAGGGCCACAGGCGGCGCAGAATGCGCCAGTCAGGGCGGGTGTCGATCTCGGTATCCTGCAAGCGGTGCAAAGGCGGCCTCTCTCACTTCGGGGCGGGCGCGTCATGATACTCCGCCGGGGCTTGAACCGGGCGTCCTGCGCCCACATTAACAGACCACTTTATGTCCCCAACGGGAGCTGTGCATGACCCGCCTTCAAGACACCGCCTTTTCCATGCTCGATCTGGTACCGGTCAGGGACACCGGCACCGAGGCCGAGGCCCTGGCCAACTCGCTGCAACTGGCGCGCCATGTGGAAGCCCTGGGCTTCCGCCGCTTCTGGCTCGCCGAGCACCACAACATGGACGGCGTGGCCAGCTCTGCCACCCCGGTGCTGGTGGGCTATATTGCCGCCGGCACCTCGCGCATCCGCGTCGGCTCCGGCGGCGTGATGCTGCCGAACCACGCGCCGCTGGTGGTCGCCGAGCAGTTCGGCACCCTGGCCACGCTGTACCCCGACCGCATTGACCTGGGCCTGGGCCGGGCGCCCGGCGCGGACCGCACCACGCTCATGGCGCTGCGACGCAGCGCGGATGACGGCGAGGATTTCCCGGAGCATGTCAGCACCTTGCAACGCCTGCTTGGCCCGGCACAGCCCGGCCAGAAGCTGTTTGCCGTGCCCGGGACCAACACCCGGGTGCCGATCTGGCTGCTCGGTTCCAGCCTGTTCAGCGCCCAGCTCGCGGCGCAGCGCGGCCTGCCCTATGCCTTTGCCTCGCACTTTGCGCCGCGCATGCTGCATCAGGCGCTGCGCATCTACCGCGACAATTTCCAGCCATCCGAGACCCTCGAGAAACCCTACGTGATGGTCGGCGTGCCGCTACAGGCCGCACCGACCGACGAGGAAGCGGAACACAACGCCACCACCGCCTACCAGCGCGCGCTGGCGCTGATTCGCGGGCACAGCCTGAAACTGGTGCCGCCTGTGCCAAGCATGGCCTCGCGCTGGCTGCCCCATGAGCAGGACGCCGTGGGCAATCTGTATGGCCTGGCGGTGATCGGTGGGCCGGAGCGGGTGAAACAGCGGCTGGAGATGATCGTCGAACAGACCCAGGCGGATGAAATCATCTTCACCTGTGACATGTACGACCAGGCACACCGGTTGCGTGCCTGCGATATTGTCGCCGCACTGAAAGACTAGCGCTGCTGCTGACGCTTCAGAAACAGGATGCAGGCGGCCGGCACATGGGTGAGGCCAAAGGCGCTGACGAACACCAGCACCGGCGGCAGCCCTGCGTGACGCGCCGCCAGTGGCCCGATGTCGCTGAACAGATAACTCATCACCAGCCCGAACGCGGTGCCCACACCAATCAGGATCAGGCGTGTGGCACGGCGTTGCAGCACCGTGTCGCTGTGATAGCGCAGCCGCAGGTGGCTGTAGAGCACCGCCGCCACGCCAAGCAGCGCCACCAGTACCAGTAATATCTGCATTGCACCCTCCTGCCAGCATCCGTCACCAGCATGTCATAGCCTCACGTCAGCCTCATCCCGACCTGCGGTACTCTTTGCGCAACACCGCACGGCCTGGCGTAAAACCGCGTAAAACCGGCGCACCGCCAGACGCAATACATTGCCCGCCTCGCCTGCGGCTGGGCATAGTCCGGGGGGAACACACGGACACCGGCTGACCTTGAACACCACCATCAGCGCCACACGGCCACCTGAGGAGGGACCATGCAGCACCGGCAAGCCAGCACGGACGAGGACGCCACGCGTTCACTGACAGCACGGTTCAATAGCGTGCGTGCCCGTTCAGAACACGACTGCGCCCCACTGGAGATTGAGGATTATTCGCTCCAGGCGATGCCCGAAACCAGCCCGCCGAAATGGCACCTGGCGCACACCACCTGGTTTTTCGAGACGTTCCTGCTGGAACCCTTCCTGCCTGGCTACACGCCCTTCAACCCTGCCTTCCGTTATCTGTTCAATTCCTACTACAACAGCATTGGCGAGCAGTTCAGCCGCGCGCAGCGCGGGCTGTTGTCGCGGCCAACGCTGACCGAGGTGCTGGCCTGGCGGGAAACGGTAAACCAGGGCGTGCGCGGCCTGCTGGCACGCGGGCTGGACGAGGAAATGCACCGCCGCCTGCTGATTGGCCTGCACCATGAGCAGCAGCATCAGGAACTGTTCTTCACCGATATCCAGTACAGCCTGTCCTGTAATCCGCTCGGGCCGGCCTATCGCGAACACACCGGTCCCTGGCTCAGTGGCCAGCACACCCCGCCGCTGCAATGGCACGCCATACCGGAAGGGTTGTGCGCTATCGGCGCCACGGAGACGGACGCCTTCGCGTTCGACAACGAAACGCCCCGCCACCGCGCCTTCCTGCCCGCCTTCGAGCTGGCCTCCCGCCCAGTCACCAACGGCGAATGGCTGGCGTTCATGGCTGACGGCGGCTACGACGACCCGGCCCTGTGGCTCTCCGACGGCTGGACTGCACGCCAACAGCAGGGCTGGCAGGCGCCGCTGTACTGGCAACAGGACGAGCACGCCGGCTGGCAGAGCTTCACCCTGTACGGCATGCAACCCGTCGATCCGGCCCGGCCGGTATGCCATATCAGCGCCTACGAAGCCGACGCCTTCGCGCGCTGGGCCGGCGCGCGCCTGCCCACCGAGTACGAATGGGAAGCCGCTGCGCAGCATCTCGATGCGCAGGTGGCCGACGGCCAGTTTATTGGCGACGGCCACTATCACCCGCGCCCGGTGCGCGCCACGCAACTGCTGGGCAGCGTCTGGGAATGGACCGCCAGCAGCTACGGCCCCTACCCCGGCTACCAGGCGCCGGCGGGCGCGCTGGGCGAGTACAACGGCAAGTTCATGTGCAATCAACTGGTGTTGCGTGGCGGCAGTTGCGTCTCCGACGCGGACCATCTCCGCACCAGCTACCGCAACTTTTTTTATCCGCCGGATCGCTGGCAGTTCAGCGGCCTGCGCCTGGCCAGAGGGAAACAGCCATGACCGCCCAGCCGCAACTGAACACCCCCGCCTTCGACTATATCGACAGCGGCCCGCCGCCCGACAACAGCGTGGCCGAACTGATGGCCGGGCTGACCGGCCCGCGCAAACGGGTCAGCCCGAAATACTTTTACGATGAACGCGGCTCCGAGCTGTTCGAGCAGATCACCGCGCAGCCGGAGTATTACCCCACCCGCACTGAACGCGGCATCCTGCGCCGGCACTGCGGCGATATCGCCAAACGGCTTGGCCGCCGGCAACTGCTGCTGGAACCCGGCGCCGGCAGCTGCGAAAAGGTGCGCCTGTTGCTGGACAGCCTGCAACCGGCCGCCTATGTGCCGATGGACATCAGCGGCGATTTTCTGTGCCAGTCCGCGCAGCGGCTGACAGAGGAATATCCCTGGCTGCCGGTGACCGCACTGCGCGCCGACTTCACCCGCATGCCGGCCTTGCCGGCGGCGCTGCCACAGGCGCCACGCTGCCTGTTCTACCCCGGCTCCACGCTGGGCAATTTCACCCCGGCCGAGGCACGCGGTTTCCTGGTCCACGCCGCCAGGCTGACCGGCCCCGGCGGGCAGCTACTGCTCGGCATCGACCTGCACAAGGACCACGATGTCCTGCACGCGGCCTATAACGATGCCGCAGGCGTCACCGCCGCCTTCAATCTGAATCTGCTCAACCATCTGAACCGGCTGCTCGACGGCGAGTTCGACCCTGGCGCCTTCCGCCATGTGGCTGGCTACCACCGGGGACGGCGGCGCATCGAAATGTATCTGGAAAGCCGTCATACGCAGCGCGTGCGCTGCGGCGGCCGCACGGTGCAGTTCCGCCGTGGCGAGCGCATACTGACCGAGTACTCCTGCAAGTACACCCGGCACAGTTTCACCCGGCTGGCCCGCCAGGCCGGCCTGGCTATCACCGGGCACTGGCAGGACGACGCAGGCCTGTTCGCTGTGTTTGCGCTGGCAGGCTGTTGAAAACAGCCTGTGCTGACGGCTTAATCAAGCCGTCAGCCAAATCAAGCGCCATCAGCGATTGATTTGGCGTGTCCACCTTTGCGGACCCGCGCCGCAAAGGTGGCGTGAAAAAGCCTCTTTGAGGCTTTTTCAACACCCCGCAAAAGGTCAGCGCAGAGCAGCGGGCACGGTAATGAAGGAGGTATCCATGGCAGAGCGCAAGGAATACATCGAACGCATCCGGGAAAAACTCGAGCAGTGGAACACCGAGCTGACGCGGCTGGAACAGCAGGCCCGCGACGCCGGCGAGGAAGCGCGACGCAACTGGGAAACGCGCAAGCCGGAACTGGAACAGGTACTGGCGGACATGGAACAGCGCGTGCGCGAGGCGCGTAACCACGCCGGTGACACCTGGGACGCCACCCGCGCCCGGCTCGAACAGGGCTGGCAGAAGATCAACCGGGAACTGCACGAGCTGACCGAGCGGCTGTTCCCCGGCAATTGACCCCAGCGCCGGGCGTTGCGCGGCGCCGCAACGCCCGGCGCGGCTTGCCTTCCCTGCTACGCTTGCCGCTTTCCGGGGATGCAAGAAGACCACACCATGACCTATAAAAACCACGCCAGACATCTGCTGGCGGGCCTGCTGCTGTGTTGCACCAGCGCAGTCCTCGCCCAGACACCCGCGACACCGAACAGCCTCGACATGGCCGGGCAGCTCGCCCTGCTGATCGCCGACGTCGGCATGATGCACTACGAGCCGGACAACGGCGCCCATGTGGACGAGGTCAACACCCGCATGCAGCGGCTGTCACCCCTGATGGACCGCTACCTGGCCGCACAACCTTCTGCGGAACGCAGCCGACTGACACCAGAGTGGCAGGCGATGCGCACACTGCTGCTGGGCGACAACACCGGGGCCGGTCTCGTCGATGGCTACGACAGCTATCTGCACGCCACCTATTCGGCACACCGCGACATCCTGCGTGAAGCGATCATCCGTGCCGCCCGCCAGCAAGCCCGGGGCGTGCCGGAACAGGCCACCCTGCAGATGGCCCGTATCCTCAGCGGTTACATGCTGGTGGCAGCCAGCCCGTTCGGTTCGTTTGCCATGAGCAGCGAGGACGAAGACGCCGACCTGTCGCGACTGAGCCAGGACATGGACAGCCTCTGGCAAGAGTTGCTTGCCGACGCCCCGGCGCAAAGCCCGCTACGTGACGCGCACACCAAATGGCTGTTCATTCGCAGCAGCGTGCTGCGCGCCACTGAGGAATCCCTGCCGTATATCGTCAGCCGCAACGGCCGGCAGATCCTGCTCGCGCTGGCACGCAACGCCAATATCAGCCTGTAACGCGCACGCATGTCGATGCACCATAAAAAAAGCCCGCTGTGTTTGCAGCGGGCTTTTTTGTCAGGCAGTACCGATCAGAAGATGTGGAACAGCCTGTCGTTCAACCAGAGGTGCACCAGCACGCTGGCGATATAGCCCAGCAGAATCACCGGCATCCAGCGCAGATGACCAAGGAAGGTGTAGTGGCCACGCGCCTGGCCCATCAGTGCCACGCCCGCCGCAGAACCGATCGACAGCAGGCTGCCGCCCACCCCGGCGGTCAGGGTGATCAGCAACCAGTGGCCGTGCGACATTTCCGGCGACATGGTCAGCACTGCGAACATCACCGGGATGTTGTCGATCACCGCCGACATGATGCCCAGGAAGACGTTGGCGTAGGTGGCATTCCACTGCGTGAACAGCGTTTCCGAGAGCAGCGCCAGATAGCCCATGAAGCCCAGGCCACCAACACACATCACCACGCCATAGAAGAACAGCAGAGTGTCCCACTCAGCGCGCGCCACCCGGTTGAAGACATCGAACGGCACCACGCCGCCCAGGCGCTTGAGGGCTTCTTCGTCACCCTTCTGCTGCGCCAGCGCGCGTTTGCGCTCCAGCGAGCGCGGCAGCGTGCGGCGCAGGAAGTAACCGAAGAACTGCAGGTACCCCAGGCCGGTCATCATGCCCAGCACCGGCGGCAGGCCCAGCACGCTGTGGCACGCCACGGCGGTAGCCACGGTGAGCAGGAACAGCGCCAGGATACGGAAGGCACCGCGCTTGAGCTCCACGGCTTCGTACACGGTGTCCGGCTTGCGGTTGGGAATGAACAGGCTCATCACCACCGCCGGTACCAGGAAGTTGACCACGGACGGAATGAACAGCGCGAAGAATTCGTAGAACTGCACCTTGCCGGCCTGCCACACCATCAGCGTGGTGATATCCCCGAACGGACTGAAGGCGCCACCGGCGTTGGCAGCCACGACAATGTTGATACAGCAGAGATTGATGAAGCGGCTGTCGTTCTCGGCCACCTTCACCACCACTGCACACATCAGCAGTGCGGTGGTCAGGTTGTCGGCCACCGGCGAAATGAAGAACGCCAGCAGGCCGGTGAGCCAGAACAGGGTGCGGTAGCTGAAGCCCTTGCGCACCATCCAGGCTCGCAGCGCATCGAACAGGCGGCGCTCTTCCAGCGCGTTGATGTAGGTCATCGCCACCAGCAGGAACAGCATCAGCTCGGCGAATTCCAGCAGCGTATGCCGGAAGGCGTGCTCGGAGGCTTCGGTCATGCCGTGATTGACGTACACGGCGCCGATCAGCACCCAGATGATACCGGCCGCCACCAGCACCGGCTTGGACTTGCGCAGATGCAGCTTTTCCTCGGCCATCACCAGCGCGTAGGCGAGCACGAAAATCACCAGTGCGATATAGCCGGTCCAGGTCTGGGTCAGGTCAAGCTGGCCTTCAGCGGCCAGGGCGGGGGAACTCAGCAACGACAGGAAAAAAACGGATAAGGCGGAACAGATAACCGGCCAACACTTGCGGTACATGACAGTCTCGCTCGACGAACAACGGAGAGGGATGACCCGGCCGTCTGGCGACAATTCCCGACCACCCCGGTGGGAACCTCCGCTGTCGAACTCATGAACGGTCGAGCCATGGCACGAACGGCGCGCATGGTAGCACGCCGGCACACCGCGCTGTAGCCGTTTGATCCAGGGAATTGATCCGGATCAGGGCGGCATTTCGCCACGGCAGCAGAAAAACAAGGGAAACGACGCAGCCACACCTTCTGCCCTGCGACCAAGGTCGTGGGGGACCACGACTGACAGGCCGTCAGCAAAGCAAGCGCGGTAAGCGATTGATTTTCCCTGCCCATCTTCGCGGGCCTGTGCCGCAAAGATGGCTTGAAAACGCCTCAGAGAGGCGTTTCAGGCTGCTGACAAACCTCGGCAGCCATTCTTCTACTAAAAAATTATCCACCCAGGGCAAAGAGTCGCTGTTTTTCTGGTGATAGCCTCCACTTGCATAGCCATAGGGCTGCAACCTGGAATGCGACCACCCACTTTTATATCGCCTCGAAGAGGTGATTCATAAAAACAGGGGTTTGTCCTCAGTCTGAAACGCCTCAGAGAGGCGTTTTCAACATCCTGCTAACGTGCCTCAGGCTGACGACGCCGCAACAGCCCTGACGCCAGCACCGCCCCGACGCTGGTCACCGCCAGCGCGACGGCTTCGGTCACCGACAGCGCCTCACCCAGCACCGGCACCGCCAGCAGGCCACTGACCACCGGCACCAGGGCCATCAGCGCCCCCATGGCCGCCGGGCCGATACTGCTGACTGCGCGCAGGTACAGCAGCATCGCCAGCACGGTCGCGATCAATCCCTGATACACCACCTGCAACGCAATATCGCCCACGGACGCCGCGGCCAGATTGCCCGGCAGCCACAACAGATACAGCGGCAAAAACAGGGCCGCCGACCACAGCGCCGTGGTGATGGCGCCGGTCCAGGCCGATACCTGCCAGCGCCGCGCCAGCACGGTATACAGCGACCAGCACAGCACCGCCGCCACCAGCCACAGGTCACCGGCCGGGTCACCGTGCCCACCGGTACTGGCCAGCATCAGCACGCCGCCGACAGCAATCGTCACCAGCCCGAGCCAGCGCAACGGCGATGGCCGGTCGCCCAGTATCAGCGCGGCAAACAGCGCGGCGCCGAAGGGGATCAGGCCCGGTAGCATCACCGCCGCGTGGACCGCCGACGTCAGCCGGAAGCCTTGATACACCGCCAATCCGTAACCCAGGCCGCCTACCAGCGCCAGCGTCAGGCCGCGCGCATTGAGCCACAACCGGCCGGGGCGCAGGAACGGCAACAGCAACAGGCTGCCGACGCCAAAGCGGATCGCCATGATGTCCCAAGGCGTGAGCGGACTGCGGCCCCCCGCGCGGGACACCAGCACAAACCCGGCCCAGCAGGCCACGGCCAGCAAGCCGGCGATCAGGCCCTGTCGTTCAGTGTGCGTCATGCGGCTCTCCCCGTGGCAGGGTTGTATTCTGGGCGGGCTGGCCATTCAGGTAAATTGAATTATCATGAAGCCACTGATCATCAATGGTGAATTCATGAACCTGCGTGACCTCGACTGTTTTGTGGCCGTGGCAGAAACCGGCTCGGTGGTCGCCGCCAGCCGGCGCCTGAACCGGGTGCAGTCCGGCATTTCCGTGCGCCTGCGGCAACTGGAGCAGGACCTGGGGCAGCCGCTGTTCGACCGGCGTGGGCGAGGCCTCACCCTGAACAGCGCCGGGGAACGTTTTCTCGACGCGGCGCGCGACCTGTTGCAGCGTGCCGAGCAGGCCCGCGCCCTGCTGCGCGATCCACATCCGGCCGGGCAGTTTCGCCTGGGCAGCATGGAAAGCACCATCGCCGCCCGGCTGCCGGCATTGCTGAGCCGTTTCCACGCCGACTACCCGGCGGTGCAACTGGAACTGGTCAGCCAGCCATCGTGGACCACCCTGCGCGCGGTGGAACGCGGCGAACTGGATGCCGCGTTCGTCTCCGCCGACGCGGTCAGCGACCAGCTCAGCCGGCAGCCGGTGTTTCGTGAGGAACTGGTGCTGGTGTCCGCGCGCGATCACCGCCCGGTGAAAAAGCCCGCCGATCTCGGCGACACGCCGCTGCTGGTGTTCGCGCCGGACTGCGCCTACCGCGCCCGGCTGGAACGCTGGGCACAACAGGACGGTGGCGCACCACGCCGCCGTATCGAGCTGCATTCCTATCATGTGATGCTCAGTTGTGCGGCGGCCGGCACCGGCGTCGGGCTGGTGCCGCAATCCGTGCTGGATGTGTTTGCCGACCGTGACAGGCTGGCGCTGCACAGGCTGCCGAGGGCCATCGCCCGGGATGACACTTGTCTGGTCTGGCACCCGGCGCGTTGTGGTGCGAACCTGGCGGCGTTGCAGGCGGTGATCGGGGCGCCGTTATCGTAGGGTGGGTAGAGCCAAAGGCGAAACCCACCGGGTCCATGTGGTGTACTGCTCGCACAGAACCATCGAAACTACCCACCTCCTAAGCGGGGCAGTTTCGATGGTTTTGCGGGAGTGAATAATGGGCATGGACATGGTGGGTTTCGCCTTTGGCTCTACCCACCCTACTTCAACCTTGGGTTGGTGACTTTCATTCGCCGCTTGATGCGCTCTTCCACGCTCAGTTCGCAGATCTCGTCCGCCTCGAAGATATCGCCGCCCACCGGTGTGCCATCGGCACGATGATACAGGTCCAGCAGCATCTGCCGGCGGTCATCCGCCAGCTCACGCAACAGCACGATCATGATCATGAACAGGACGATGGCAAACGGCAGCGCCACCAGCAGCGACGCCGACTGCAGTCCGCGCAGGCCACTGGCGGCAATCAGCGTGATGCAGATGGCGGAGATCAGCACACCCCAGCTCAGGCGTTTGTACAGCGGTGGGTCCAGCGATCCTTCATCGGTCATCTGCGCGACGATATAGGTCGCGGAATCCGCCGAGGTCACCAGGAAAGTAAAAATCAGGAACAGCGAAATGCTCGACAGGAACAGCGAGCCGGGCAGCGCGTCGTACATCGCGAACAGGCCACTGGCCACGTCATCCGCCACAGCAGACGCCAGTGGTGCCACCGCGTTGGTTTCCAGGAACAGCGCATAGCCCCCGAAAATGGCGATCCAGATGCAGGCAAACAGCGGCGGCACCACCATCACGCCGATCACGAATTCCTGAATGGTACGGCCACGGGAAATCCGCGCGATAAAGGTGCCCACGAACGGCGACCAGGCAATCACCCAGGCCCAATAGAACACCGTGAATTCATTCATCCAGCCGCTCTTGTCAGCCGGTGGCAGGGTCAAACTCAGCTCGATGAAATTGCCCAGGTAACCGGCCATGCCGTTGACGAAACCGTCAATGATGTACACGGTCGGCCCGGTCACCAGCAGGTACAGCATCAGCAGCAGCGCCACCCCCACGTTCAGGTTGCTGAGCCATTTGATGCCGCGATCCAGGCCGGAATAGGACGACACCGTGTAGACCGCAAACATGGCGCCCAGAATAGCCAGCTTGGTCCAGAACGTACTCGGCAGGCCAAACACACTGCTCATGCCGCTGTTGATCTGCAGCACGCCCAGGCCGATGGAGGTGGCGATGCCCATCACCGTGGCCACCACCGCCAGCACGTCCAGCGCGTTGAGAATCGGCTTCTGGTAGCGCACCTTGCGCAGCACCGGCTCGACCATGTTCGAGACCAGGCCGGGACGGTCCTTGCGGAACTGGAAAAACGCGATGATCAGCCCCACCAGCGCAAACGCCGCCCATTGATTGACGCCCCAGTGGAAAAAGCTGTAACGCATCGCCAGCTCCACCGCTTCCGGCGAAGAGGCCTCGGCCAGCGCATGCGGTGGTGTCAGATAATGCTGCATCGGCTCGGCCATGCCATAGAACACCAGACCGACGCCGAAACCGGCGGAAAGCAGCATGCTGATCCAGGAGAAAAAGGAATAATCCGGTGTGCTGTCCTGCGGCCCGAGACGGGTCTTGCCATAGCGCCCGAAGGCGAGAAACAGCAGGAAGACGATAAACACGAAAATGGCCAGCAGATAAAACCAGCCGAAGTAGTAACTCAGGCGATCCAGGATCAGCCCGGCAGTGGCGGCGAATTGCGCCGGCCATATCGCGCCGGCAATCACCAGCAGAATGATGATGCTGGCGGAAATCAGGTAAACCCGTTGTCTGGCAAGCATGACTCTCCACTCAATCGCCACCCGGTCCGCGCATTGCCGGCGTGGTGGCTTTCTCGTTGGTGAGCGGAAACCATAACCAACCCGGGCGGCGAGCGCCACCCGGCATGGCTCAGACTGCGCGCGCCAGCGTCACCGGCACACCATTGAGCGCCGCGTTACCACTGAGCACATCAATGCGCTGGTCATCGGTGAGATCGTTCACGCTGACGCCGGCGTTGGCCTGGGCGATGCGTTGCCGCACCCCGTCACGCTGGTGGCCCCAGCCGTGCGGAATGCTGACCACACCGGGCATGATGGTATCGGTGACTTCCGCCACCAGCGTCACCTGGCCCACCCGCGAGCGCACCTGTACCGGATCACCATCGCGGATACCCAGCTGCTGCGCATGCTGCGGATGCAACATCAGTGTGCAGCGCGACTTGCCCTTTACCAGGCGGTGGCTGTTATGCAGCCAGGAATTATTGCTGCGCACATGACGACGGCCGATCAGCAGAGCGGTGTCCGCATCAGGCGCCGGGCCGGAGAAGAAATGCGCGTGCAACCGCTCGATGTCCGGCAGATAGAAATCCGGGCGCAGCGGAATACGCCGTTTTCGATGATGCAGCGACGGCGTCATCGGCCCCAGGTCGATACCGTGCGGCGCGCGACGCAGTTTTTTCAGCGTCAGGCCACCGGGCTTGAAGCCGCGCCCATAGGGGCCGTAGCGCAACATCATCGCCAGCAGCGTATCCGGACCACCCCGGCGCAGAAACGCGCGCGTCAATTTGTCACGCAATGAACGCGGCGGCTGCAGCCGCTCCGCCAGGCCCATGAAAATCTGCCAGTCCTGCATCGCGCCTTCCGGTGGCGCCACCAGCGGCGGCGAATATTTTGCGGTGTTGTGCACCGCCAGCAGGTGGAACACCAGGTCATAATGCGAGCGTTCCAGCGGGCCCACCGGCGGCAGGATCAGATCGGCATGGCGGGTGGTTTCGTTGAGATAGAAATCAATAGAGACCATGAAATCCAGTTGCGTGAGCGCGCGGTCAAGCTGTTCCCCATTCGGCGTTGACAGGACCGGATTGCCCGCCACCGTCACCAGCGCGCGGATCTGGCCTTCGCCGGGCGTGAGCATTTCCTCTGCCATGGACGACACCGGAAATTCGCTGCCGAAATCCGGCAGCCCACGCACGCGCGTATGGTGCTTGCCGAGCCGGCCCGGGCCGGTGTAGCTGAGAATATCCGCTGCCGGCCGGGTAAACATCACCCCGCCCTCTTCATCCAGGCGACCGGTGACAATATTGAACAGGGTCACCAGATGCTGCGTCAGCAGACCGAACTCCTGCACCGACACCCCCATGCGGCCGTAGCAGACGGCTCTCGGTGCAGCACAGAAACGCGCCACCAGATCACGGATCACCCCGGCGCTGATGCCGGTGTGTGCCGCCACACGCTCCGGGGGCCAGTCGGCCACGGCCGCCGCGATCTCGTCCAGACCGTCGCACAGTGGCAGCGCGCGGCTGTCCTGTTTCACCCGGCCCGTGGCAAATACCTCGTGCAGCATTGCCAGCATCAGCAACGCATCAGTGCCCGGCCGAATGAAATGATGCGCACTGGCGATCTCGGCGGTTTCCGTGCGACGCGGATCAATCACCACCACCTCGCCGCCCCGGGCAAGAATGTCTTTCAGTTTCTGTTTCACGTTGGCCACGGTCATCAGGCTGCCGTTGGAGGCCACCGGATTGGCACCCAGCATCAGCATGAAATCCGTGCGGTTGATATCCGGCACCGGCAGGCGCAGCTGATGGCCGAACAGATGATGCGCCACGATATGGTGCGGCAACTGATCCACCGACGTGGCAGAAAACCGCTGCCGCGACCGCAGCGCCTGGTGCAGCGTGCGGCCGAACAGCATATTGCCGAGGCTGTGCGCATTCGGGTTGCCCAGATAGGTCGCCACCGCATCGCGGCCGTGCGCCTGCTGCACGGCACGCAGGCCGTCGGCGGCGCGGTCCAGCGCCTCGGGCCAGCCGATCTCGCGCCAGCCGTCTTCGGTGCGCAGCAGCGGCTGACGCAGCCGGTCCGGGTCTTCATGCAGGTCCTTGAGCGCCACCGCCTTGGGACAGATGTGCCCGCGACTGAACGGGTCCTGCTCATCACCGCGAATGCTTTCGATCTGCCCGTCACGGTGGGTAATGGCAATGCCGCACATGGCTTCGCACAGATTGCAGGTGCGGTAGTGGACCTCTGGCTCTGCGTGTTGCGTCATGGCGTGCTCCCGCCGCTTTATTCTGTTGTTCAGACCGGCGCCAGCCGATGCATCCATGGACTGGCCTGTTCAAGCTGCGCGGCCAGCCGGATCAGCTTGCCTTCGTCACCGTGATCGCCGATGAACTGCACGCCCAGCGGCAGGCCGTTGTCGCACCAGTGCAATGGCACCGACATCGCCGGCACGCCGGTCACATTGCCAACCTGCGTAAACGGGGTATAGCGCAGGTTTTCACGCGCCATTTTTTCCAGCATGCCGGATTTCAGCACCAGCCGGGAGGCGCCCAGACGCAGCACCAGCTTCGAAGCCGCCTGTTGCCAGGCCGGCGTCGACAGCTCGCCGATTTTCGCCGGTGGCATTGCCAGCGTGGGCGTCAGCCAGAAATCGTAGCGTTGCAGGAACGACGACAGTTGTTGCGTATAGAGCTGCCAGCGCTGGTAATTTTCCACGTACTCGCTGGCGCGTGTGCTGCGCCCGAAGGCCGCCATCACCAGCGTGTCCGGCTCGAAGCCGTCATCGTCGCAGCCGGTTTCCCGCCGCACCGCATCCACCGTGGCCGCACAGTGGGCAAACCACATCTGCAACCAGTCCGCCGTCATCTGCTCACCGTCGATGGCCGGCTCGCCCTCTTCCACATGATGACCCAGCGACGTCAGCAGCCGCGCCGCGTTTTCCACCGCCCGCACCGCTTCCGCATGCACCGGGGTACCGATCGGCGAACGGGTGCTGAAGGCAATGCGCAGCTTGCCCGGATCACGGCCCACTTCGTCCAGATAAGGCCGCTCCGGCGGCGCCAGATGAAACTGCACCCCCGGCTCATCGCCGTGGGTGGCGTCCAGCAGCGCGGCGCTGTCGCGCACCGAGCGCGTCACCGCGTGATTGATCGACATGCCGTGCATGGCTTCGGTGAACTGTGGCCCCCAGGGCGTGCGGCCCCGGCCCGGCTTGAGGCCGAACAGGCCACAGCAGGCCGCCGGAATGCGAATGGAGCCCCCGCCATCGTTGGCACCGGCAAACGGCACCACGCCGGCGGCCACCAGCGCGGCGGAACCGCCCGAGGAACCGCCGGGCGTATGGTCCGTGTTCCAGGGGTTGCGGGTGGCGCCCCAGGCCAGCGGCTCGGTGATGCCCTTGGCGCCGAATTCCGGCGTATTGGTGCGACCAAAAATAATCAGCCCGGCGTCCAGCCAGCGGCGTACCAGCTCGCTGTCCTCGGTGGCGCGGCGGCCGATCTGCTTCAGGGCGCGGTTGCCAAGATAGTGCGGCACACCGGCCATTTCCTGGAACAGGTCCTTGACCAGCATCGGCACGCCGGCAAACGGCCCGGAGAGATGCTGCCCGGCCCGTCGCCGGGCCTGTTCATACAGGGGAATGATCAGGCCATTGAGCGCCGGGTTGACCTGCTCGGCACGGGCAATCGCCAGCTCCAGCAGTTCAGTTGGGGTCACTTCCCCCCGGTCCACCAGCGCCGCCAGCGCCAGGCCATCCAGTTTGCGGTATTCCTCGAAATGCATGAGCGTTCCCTTTTGTCCTTATTCTTGTGCGTCCACAGGGTCGTGGCCTGTGGGACATCCGTGCAGCGCAGCCAGACTCACCCGATCATACCCGTGCCGCCAGGCCGTCGCAGCCCCGCCTGAAAACTGTGCCGCCCCGTCCATCGGGACTGTCCGGTCAGGCCCGTCACACAGGGCCGCCGGCTTGAGTGACATCCGGCGCTGCCGCATACTACGCCCCCTGTCGTGCTCCTGACCGGCAGGCATAGCCAGGCATCCGGAACAGGGGCCAGCCACCATGGCGGCCGGATGCCCAGCCAGACCTTTCACCGCACCGATAACGTCACCGCCCATGACCGAATACGTTCTGATCCTTGTCAGCGCCGTGCTGGTGAACAACTTCGTGCTGGTTCAGTTCCTGGGCCTGTGCCCGTTCATGGGCGTCTCCAATAAAGTGGAGACCGCCATGGGCATGTCACTGGCCACCACCTTCGTGCTGACACTGTCCTCCGTGCTCGCCTACCTGACCTGGGACTGGATCCTGGTGCCGCTGGAGCTGGAATACCTGCGCACACTGTCCTTCATCCTGGTCATTGCCGTGGCCGTGCAGCTCACCGAAATGTTCGTGCGCAAGGCCAGCCCGCTGCTGTATCGCGTGCTCGGCGTGTTCCTGCCGCTGATCACTTCCAACTGCGCCGTGCTCGGCGTGGCGCTGCTGAACGTGCGCAAGGAAGACGCCAGTTTCCTCAGCTCGCTCACCTATGGCTTTGGCGCCGCGCTGGGCTTTTCGCTGGTGCTGGTGCTGTTTGCCGCCATGCGCGAACGCATTGCCGTGGCCGATGTGCCCGAGGCGTTCCGTGGCCCGGCCATCGGCCTGATCACCGCCGGCCTGATGTCGCTGGCATTCATGGGCTTCAGCGGGCTGATCCGGCTATGACGATCCTGATCGCGGTGCTCGCGCTGCTGGCCCTGGCCGTCGTGTTCGGCGCCCTGCTCGGCTTTGCCTCGGAAAAATTCCGCGTCGAGGGCGACCCCATCGTCGACCAGATCGACGCGCTGTTGCCGCAAACCCAGTGCGGCCAGTGCGGCCACCCCGGCTGCCGGCCCTACGCCGAAGCCATCGCCGAGGGCGAGGACCACAACCGCTGCCCGCCCGGCGGCGAGCAGACCATCCAGGACCTGTCCGACCTGCTCGGCCGCGAGGTGCTGCCGCTGGACGGCGAGGCCGAAAGCGCCGACGTGAAAAAAGTCGCCTTTATCCGCGAGGCAGAATGCATCGGCTGCACCAAATGCATCCAGGCCTGCCCGGTGGATGCCATCGTCGGTGCCGCACGGCTGATGCACACCGTGATCGCTGACGAATGCACCGGCTGCGACCTGTGCGTGGAACCCTGCCCGGTGGACTGCATCGACATGATCGAAGTGCCGGCGACGCTGACCACCTGGGGCTGGTCACGCCCGCAGGGCGTGGGCAACACACCCGACCGACTGATCAATGTGGTGAATCTCCGGTGAGCCTGTTATCGCGCCTGTTGCCGCGCCGCCAGTTCGATTTCCACGGCGGCATTCATCCGCCGGAGCGCAAGGCGCTCTCCAGCGCTACGCCGATCCGTCCCGGCCCGCTGCCGGCGCAACTGATCCTGCCGCTGACCATGCATATCGGCGCGCCTGCGCGGCCGCTGGTGCAGGTCGGCGACACCGTGCTCAAGGGCCAGAAAATCGCCGAGGCCAGCGGCCCGGTCAGCGTGCCGGTGCATGCGCCATCCTCCGGTGTGATCAGCGCCATCGAGCCGCGCCCGATCCAGCATCCCTCCGGCCTGGATGCACCCTGCATTGTGCTCGACACTGACGGCGAAGACCGCTGGGTGGCCCTGCATCCACAACCGGATTTCCGCGCCATCCCGCGCCCGGAGCTGGTGGCGCTGATCCGCGAAGCCGGCATTGCCGGTCTCGGCGGCGCCGGTTTCCCCACCGCCATCAAACTGAACCTGCGCGACAACCAGCGCATCGAGCAGCTGATTCTCAACGCGGTGGAATGCGAGCCGTACATTACGGCGGATGACCGCCTGATGCGCGAGCGCGCCCCGGCACTGATCCAGGGCATCGAGATACTGCGCTATCTGGTGCAGCCGGCGGAGACGATTGTCGCCATCGAGGACAATAAACCGGACGCCATCGCAGCGATGCGCGCCGCCGCCGAAGGCACCGGCATCCGCATCATGACGGTGCCGACCAAATACCCCTCCGGCGGTGAAAAACAACTGATCCGCCTGGTCACCGGCAAGGAAGTGCGCTCCGGCGGCATTCCGGCAGAAATCGGCGTGGTGTGCCAGAACATCGGCACCGCCTACGCGGTGGAACGGGCCGTAGTCCATGGCGAACCCTTGATCCGCCGCATCACCACGCTGACCGGCGAAGCGTTCGCGCAACCCGGCAATGTGGAGACCCTGATCGGCACCCCGGTGCAGGCGTTGCTGGATTTCGGGGGTGTTGCCCAGCCGCACCAGGGCCGGCTGATCATGGGCGGGCCGATGATGGGCTTTTCCATTGATCACCCGATGTCGCCGGTGGTGAAAACCAGCAACTGCATTATCGCCGCGCCACTGACCGAGCTGCCGGAACCGGCGCCGGAACAGGCCTGCATCCGCTGCGGTGCCTGCGCGGACGTCTGCCCCGCCGAACTGCTGCCGCAACAGCTTTACTGGTACAGCAAGGCCGGCGAGTTCGACCGTGCGCGACATTACAACCTGCTCGACTGCATCGAGTGCGGCGCCTGCTCCTATGTCTGCCCGAGCAATATTCCGCTGGTGCAGTACTACCGCTACGCCAAGGGCGAACTGCGCAAACAGGCCGCCGAACACCAGAAAGCAGATCGCGCCCGCGAGCGCTTCGAAGCGCGCACTGCCCGCATCGAAAAGGAAAAGGCCGAGAAAGAGGCACGCCGGCAGGCACGGCTGGCCGCCAACCGGACGAAGCAGGCACCGGATGCCGCACCGGCCCCCTCGCAGGCGGATCTGAAAAAAGCCGTCAACGATGCCTCCGCCGCCTACAAGACCGCCGTCAAGGCGGCCAAGGAAGCGGAAGCCAGCGGTGCTGACAACGCGATGGCACTGCGTGCCGAAGCAGAGCGCCTGAAAGCCCATGCCGACACCCTCAAAGCCAGCCTGCGCGATGCGAAAGCCGCCGGGCCTGCAGCACCACCAGCACAGGACGAGGTGCTGCCGGCGCTGAAAAAAGCCGTCGCCGAAGCCTCCGCCGCCTATAAAGCCGCCGTGAAGGCGATGAAAGAGGCCGAGGCCGGCGGCAACGGTGACATCGATACCCTGCGCGCCGACACCGAGCGCCTGAAAGCCGAGGCGGACAGGCTGAAAGCCGAACTGCGAGATGCCAAGGCGGCTGCGCCTGTCGTGACCGCTGCGCCGGTGCCGGAAGACCCTGTTGCGGCGCTGAAAAAAGCCGTCGCCGAGGCCTCCTCCGCCTACAAGGCGGCCGTGAAAGCCACCAAAGAAGCCGAAGCCAGCGGTGACAGCGACGTGGATGCGCTACGCGCCGAGGCCGACCGGTTGAAAGCCGACGCCGACCGGCTCAAGGCCGAACTGCGTGACGCCAAGGCCACTGCCCCGGCCACACCACCACCGGCCCCACCGGCAGCCCCCGCGCCGGCGGCCACCGGCGATGACGAGATCGAAAAGCGCAACCAGCGCATGAAGGCGCTGAAGACCGCCTACAACATGGCCAACAAACAGTGGAAGGACGCCGCCGCCGCGTTTGAGCGCGCCGAGCGCAGTGGCGACGTGGCTGGACTGGATGCCCTGCGCAACCGCGTCGACACACTGCGCAACAAAGCCGACAAGGCCCGCGCCGCACTGGACGTGCTGGTGACGGAAGCCAAGGCCGGCATCCAGGCCCGCACCGGCACCGATCTGAAAACCCTGAAACTCAACGCCGCCCGCGCCGAAAGCACCGTGCGCGAAAAAAGCGCCGCGCTGGCCGCCGCCCGCGAAGCCGGTGACGAAGAACAGATCAGCGTGCTGCAACAGGAACTCGCCGCGCTGGAGCAGACCGCACTGGAGGCCGCCCGCACCCTGAAGCAGGCGGTCGACGACGAGGGCCTGGGCGAATGAAGCTGATCAGCGTCACCTCACCGCACACCACCGGCCCGTCACGCACCCAGCGCGTCATGGCGCAAGTGCTGCTGGCCACCCTGCCCGGCCTGGGCGTGCTGTGCTGGCTGTTCGGCTGGGGCAGCCTGATCAATGTGCTGTGGGCGTGCCTTGCGGCACTGCTGTGCGAAGCCGCCGTGCTGCGCCTGCGGGGCAAGCCGGTCGGTTTTCATCTCACTGACGGCAGCGCGCTGGTCACCGCCGTGCTGCTGGCACTGGCGATCCCGCCCACCGCGCCCTGGTGGCTGACCCTGGTCGGCGTCGGCTTTGCGATCATTTTTGCCAAGCAGTTGTACGGCGGCCTCGGCATGAATCCGTTCAACCCGGCCATGGCCGGTTACGTGCTGCTGCTGATTTCCTTTCCGGTGGACATGACGCGCTGGCTGCCGCCGTTCGAGGCACCGGATATCGCCACCTCGCTGCAGCTGTTCCTCGGCCGCGACAACGGCATTGATGCCCTCACCGGCGCCACCCCCCTGGACAGTTTCCGCACCTGGGCCGGCGACAGCACGGCGCTGGCCGCGCAGCCGATCCTGCACGGCGAATTCGCCGGCCTGGGCTGGGAATGGGTCAACCTCGCCTTTCTTGCCGGCGGCCTGTGGCTGCTCTGGCGCCGCGTCATTGCCTGGCATATTCCGGCCGCACTGCTCGGCGCCCTGGCGCTGTGTGCCTTGCCCTTCTGGCTGCATGACAGCGCGCGTTTCGCCAGCCCGCTGTTCCACCTGTTCAGCGGCGCGGCCATGTTCGGCGCGTTCTTTATTGCCACTGACCCGGTGTCCGCCGCCACCAGCCGTACCGGCCAGCTGATCTACGCCGCGCTGATCGGCGTGCTGATCTGGGTGATCCGCAGCTTCGGCGGCTACCCGGATGCGATGGCGTTTGCCGTGCTGCTGCTGAACCTGGCCGCACCGACCATCGATTACTACACCCAACCGCGCAGCTACGGCCACAGCAAACCGAAACGGGGCATCGGCGGATGAGCGAGCAACCGAACCTGATCGGCCTGGCGATTTCCCGCAACGCCCTGATCCTCGGCCTGTTCGCCGTGGCCACCGCCGCCATGCTGGCGTTCACCAACGACCGCACCCGCGATCAGGTGGCCTGCAACCGGCAGCAGGCACTGGAAGCATCGCTGCACGAAGTGCTGCCACCGTCGCTGGCCGACAACAATCTGCTGGCCGACCAGATCATCGTCACTGATGCCACGCTGGGCCGGGGTGAGCGGCATATCTACCGCGCCCGTAAAACCGGCGCGCCGAGCGGCGCCGTGCTGGAAACCGTGGCACCGGACGGCTACGGCGGCGCCATCGCCCTGCTGGTGGGCGTGACCGTGGACGGCGAGATCACCGGCGTACGCGTGGTGCCGCCACACAACGAAACCCCGGGCCTGGGCGACAAGATCGAAACACGCAAGTCCGACTGGATACGCAGCTTCGACGGCCGCTCACTGGCCAACACCGCCGCCGACGGCTGGGCGGTGCAGAAAGACGGCGGCGACTTCGACGCCTTCACCGGCGCCACCATCACCCCGCGCGCCGTGGTCGGTGCCGTCTACCGCACGCTGACTTACTACCGCACCCACCGTGCTACGCTGTTCGACGTGCCGGCGGTGGACACCGGCAGCCTGGAGCATTGCCATGAGTGATATCGATTATCGCGGCATCGTCCTGAACGGCTTGTGGAAGAACAACCCGGCCACCGTGCAACTGCTCGGCCTGTGCCCGCTGCTGGCAGTGACCGGCTCGGTGGTCAACGCCCTCGGCCTGGGCCTGGCGACCATGGCGGTGCTGATGCTGTCCAATCTGGCGGTATCGCTGATCCGTGGTTTTGTCACGCCCGCAGTGCGCCTGCCGGCGTTTGTGATGATCATCGCCGCCGTGGTCACGGTGGTGGAAATGGTGATGCAGGCCTACACCTTCGAGCTGTACGAAATCCTCGGCATTTTCATTCCGCTGATTGTCACCAACTGCGCCATCCTCGGCCGCGCCGACGCCTTCGCGGCGAAGCACCCGCCACTGCCGGCCATGCTGGACGGCATGATGATGGGCGCCGGCTTTCTGGTGGTGTTGCTGCTGCTCGGCGCGCTGCGCGAACTGGTCGGTGAAGGCACCCTGTTCGCCAACATGCACCTGCTGTTCGGCGAGGCCGCACGCGGCTGGCAGGTCACCCTGATCCACGACTATCGCGGTTTCCTGGTCGCCATCCTGCCGCCCGGCGCCTTCCTCGGCCTGGGGCTGATCATTGCCGGCAAGAACATCATCGACAAGCGGTTGAAAGACGCCGCGAAACGGCGGCAGCCTATGGATGTGGCTGCGTCGCGGCGGGTGCGGACGACGGGGAAGGTGGTTTAAAAAAAGGGGTCGGACGTCTGACGTCGGACGTCGGACGCGAAAACCTTGGTGCTGTAGTAATGGTTGCTCCCCTGCGATGAGCGCACGCTCACAAGCCTGGCCGTTCCGGTTCTAGCGTCAGACGTCCGACGTCCGACCGCCCTCAAACAACTCTTTTTCCTTCCACATTTCCTGCACGATGCCGGCGCGAAATAACGCTGCGGGCCGGTTGCCCGCCTCGTACAGGAGCTTTCCCATGGACAATCGCATCGCGCTTCCCGCCCTGGCCGTGGCCGGCCTGCTCGGCGTCGCCGGTTTGGGTTACGGGGCCTATCAGGCGGGCGTCAGCCGGGTCCAGATACAGACCGATACCGCCACCACCGAACCGCCCACGGCACCCGCAGTGGCCACTGCACCGGCCCCTGTCGTGCCCCGGCCGGTCGTGACCACACCGGCGCCACGTCCGCAGGTCGCACAGGTGACCCATGTGGAACCGATCATCACCACCTGGCAAGAACCAAGACAGGTCTGTGAAGCCGTCACGGTGCAGCGGCAGGCGCCGGTACGGGATGAACGGCGTGTCGCCGGCACCCTGCTCGGCGCGGCCATCGGTGGTGTGGTGGGACATCAGTTCGGCGGCGGCAGCGGCAAGGACGCTGCCACGGTGGCCGGCGCCATCGCCGGCGGCTATGCGGGGAACCGGGTACAGGCCAGCCGCCAGCAGGCGAATACCTACACCACCACCGAACAGCAGTGCCATACCGTGATGGAGCCGAAAAGCCGTACCGACGGATACCAGGTGACGTACCGACTGGGCAATGACACCGGCACGTTGCATATGGACGAGCGCCCCGGCGATACATTGCCGGTGCGCAATGGTGTCGTGCGCGCCTACTGACAGGGTGCTGAAAAAGCCGCTTCAAGGCTTTTCCAGGCCAGCCCTCTTACTGTGTCTTCGCGCGCGTCACGCGCATGTCCTGCGCCAGCATGTGCCGGGCCAGCGCCACCAGTTCACCCAGGTTGCCGACCACGGCATGCGGCCGGTGCGGGTGGCGCACGGTGCCGGGAAAGATCTTGTCCAGCCAGGCCTGATCCCACCCGGCGCCGTTGTAGAACAGCGCGGTCACGCCTGCCTCGCGGGCGGCGATCACGTCGGTGGTGCTGTCACCCAGGTACCAGCAATTCTCACGGCTGACCTCATGCCCCGCGTTACGCAGGTTATCCAGCGCGCGCAGCAGCATGTCCGGCGCCGGTTTCCGGCGGCCTCCGTCGCTGCCGCAGACCACCGTATCGAACAGCGGAATCCAGCGTCCCTCTTCCAGCAGTGCCAGTTCGTGTTCCATGAAGGCCCGGTTACGGTTGGTGATGACACCGAGCAGGATGCCCAGCGCACGCAATGCCCGCAGATGATCCAGCGCGTCCGCTTCCAGCGGATGCACGGCGCCGACGTAGCGGTGGTAGGCGTCATCAAACGCCTGGTGGGCGCGCAATTTGGCATCGCTGTCATCACCAAACAGCACTTCAAAGATATCAGTACGGGAAATCTTGCGCTGGCTGACGATCTTCGGGTGCAACCGGCGGTGCTCGCGCACGTAGCGGACCAGTTTGGCGTCTTCGAAAGTCTTGGAGGTCTCCGGTGTCAGCAGGCGTGACAGCAGCCCGAGCTCTTCCAGCCGTGGCAGCACATCGTCGACGGCGTGGTACATGGCGTCATGGGTATCGACCAGCGTGGCATGCCAATCAATCAGGATCACACCGGGACGACCGTGCGGCATTTGCAGAATACCCATGACAACCCTCCAGAACGGGCCTTCAGTGTCCCGCCATGGCGCGGATCTGTGAAGCACCGCACGGCCATTTTACGAGCTTTGAAACTCTTCACAGCGAAAAGGCGCGAAGCTGGCAGTCAAAGCAGTGCATCACATAAAACGGACTGAAAGAGGAACGCAGCCATGAACACCGCAGGCATCATTGCACTGACCGCCGTCGGCACGCTGGCCGTGGCCGGTATCGGCTATGGAGGTTACCAGGCCCTGCAGCAGGACGATGCCCCGGCCTTTGCCGAAGTCACCAACGTGGCACCGATCGTGCGCCAGGTGAACACACCGCGCGAAGTCTGCCGCGATGTCGCCGTGCAACGGCAGGCCGAACCGCGTGACGGCGCCCGCGCCACCGGCACCATCCTGGGCGCTGTGGTCGGCGGTGTGGTCGGCCACCAGTTCGGTGGCGGCAGCGGCAAGGACCTGGCCACCGCCGGCGGTGCGGTGGCCGGCGGCTATGCCGGCAACCAGATCCAGAAAGGCATGCAGGAACGCAACGTCGTCACCAGCACCGAACAACGCTGCGACATGGTGACCGAAACCCGCAGTGAAACCGTCGGGTACAAGGTGACCTACCTGCTCGGCGACGAGCAAGGCACTGTGGAAATGAAGGAGCAGCCCGGTGAGCGGCTGCGGGTGGAAAACGGCGAGGTGATCACGGACTGATGCCGCCCGCCGGGCGCGCACGCGATGGATCGAGTGTCCACAAGCCTTGTCAGGGTGTTTTTCAACAACCTGCTATACTGGCGCCTTTGAACAAGCCAGCCAGTAGAGCCGATGAACCGGGAAAAACGGACTGAAATCTTCCGCCGCCTGCGCGCCCAGCGCCCCAACCCCACCACCGAACTGGCATACAGCAGCCCGTTCGAACTGCTGATCGCGGTGATCCTCTCCGCGCAGGCCACCGATGTGGGCGTCAACAAGGCCACCGCGAAGCTGTATCCGGTGGCCAACACGCCGCAGGCGATCCTTGACCTGGGGGTGGACGGGCTGAAGCAGTACATCAAGACCATTGGCCTGTTCAACAGCAAGGCCGAGAACGTCATCAAGACCTGCCGTATTCTGGTCGAACAGCATGGTGGCGAGATTCCCCGCGACCGCGCCGCGCTGGAGGCCCTGCCCGGCGTCGGCCGCAAGACCGCCAACGTCGTGCTCAACACCGCCTTCGGCGAGCCGACCATGGCAGTGGACACCCATATTTTCCGCGTTTCCAACCGCACCCGCATCGCCCCCGGCAAGAACGTGCTGGAAGTGGAAAAGCGCCTGCTGCGCGTGGTGCCGGAGGAATTCCTGGTCGACGCCCACCACTGGCTGATCCTGCACGGCCGCTACACCTGTGTGGCGCGCAAGCCGAAGTGCGGCAGTTGCATCATTGAGGACCTGTGCGAGCTGCCGATGAGCCAGAGGCCGGAATATTGACGCGGCCCCGGAGGGGCCGTGAGGGTGAAAGTGCTTCAAGCGCGTAGCCAAACACCAACAAACCAGTAACAGTATCTCCCCACGCCTCCGTCAATAATTTCCCTATCCATTTTCGGAGCGCCCCCATGGACGACAGCATCGAACAGTTCGACTGGATTCCGGAGCAGCTTACCCAGGTGCTGGAAGATATCCTGGCCGAGGGTGCGGTGCAGCCTGTGGTGCTGCCTTGCGACGCGACAGTTGCCGACAGAGTTTGACCGATTTTTACAGCCTGGTACGGGGCCTGCCGCAGGCCAGGCGGTATCCTGAGCGCTTAACGGGAGCCCCACCACCATGCGTATCCACCCGCTCAGCCGTGACCAGCTCGACAGCCTCTGTCATCAGGGCCGTGTGATTGAACAAGACCGTCACGGCATCAAGGTCCTGCAACTCTCTGACGGCCGCTTCCTGAAATTCTTCCGCCGCAAGCGCTGGCTGAACCGCGACCTGCTGGCGCCCGCTGCGGTGCGCTTTGCACACCACGCGGTGCAACTGGAACGGCTCGGCATCCCCACGTTGCACGTGGACAGTCTGCACCGGATACCGGGCGAACCGCACAGCGTGGCGGTGTACCGGCCACTGCCCGGCCGCACGCTGCGACAGCTGCTGGCCCGCGGCGAGGCCACCCCGCAACTGATGTACCGCATTGGCACCTTCCTGGCGCTGCTGCATCGTCGTGGTGTGTATTTTCGCTCCGTGCACCCGGGCAATATTGTCGTCACCGGCATGCAGCAGTTCGGCCTGATCGACCTGCTCGACATGAAGGTGCGCCCCTGGTCGATGTCACGCTGGGCCCGGCGGCGCAACTGGCTGCATTTCCTGCGTGCACCGCCGGACCGGCCATACCTGACGCCGGCACTGATCGATGCGGTGATCCTGGGGTATCTGGATGATGCAGATCTGCCGCAGCGTGAAAGAGACAGTGTCGGCGGCCGGGTACGGCAGACTTATGAAAGCGTCAGACGTCTGACGTCGGACGTCTGACGTTTTTTCAGGGCGCGATTGGCCCGTCGCCCTCGATCGAGGGCGGCGCCTCAAGAATATCGGCGGTAAACGCTTCCACCTGTTGCGCCACCTCTTTCACTTCTTCAAAGCGCGCGATGTGAAACAGCGCCTCGCCTTCGTTGACCAGCGGCAGATTGTCGCGCCCCACCAGCAGGCCGGCACAGGGTGCCCGCACTTCGATTTCATCACTGGTAAAGGGGCTGCTGATGCGGCCCAGCAACTGGTCTTTCTTGATGCGCTGGCCCAGCGTCACCAGTGAACGAAACACGCCATCACGCTCGGCGCGCACCCAGGTGGAGCTGCCGGCCACGGCGGGTGTCACGGGCGCATGCGGTGAACGGCGCTCGGCCAGCATGTTCAGATGCCGCATGACGTTGGTGATACCGCGCACGCCAACGCGGATGCAGGCTTCTTCAAAGCGCAGGGCCTCACCGGCTTCATAGGTGATCACCGGAATATTCTGCGCCTCGGCCACCTCACGCAGGGTGCCGTCGCGCAGTACCGAGTTCAGCACCACCGGCACGCCGAAGGCATTCGCCATCGCGGCGGTGTCCGGGCTGGCCAGGTTGGCGCGGATCTGCGGCAGGTTGGAGCGGTACACGGCGCCGGTGTGCAGGTCGATGGCGTGGGTGGCACGGTCCAGAATCTGCGTCTTGAACAGCCACGCCATGCGTGCGCCCAGGCTGCCGGTTTCGGAACCGGGAAAGCAGCGGTTCAGGTCACGCCGGTCCGGCAGGTAGCGCGACTTGTGAATAAAGCCGAATACGTTCACCACCGGCACGGCAATCAAGGTGCCACGCAATTTTTTCAGTGCGCTCAAGCGCAGCAGCCGGCGGATGATTTCCACGCCATTGAGTTCGTCACCGTGGATCGCGGCACAGACCAGCAACACCGGCCCCGGTTCACGGCCATGTACCACATGCACGGGAATATTCAGCGGTGTCTGGGTGTACAGCTGCGCGGCCGGCATTTCGACAATCGCACGGCGGCCCGGCGCAACACTGACGTTCCCCAGTTCGAAGGGCGCCACACTCATCCCTTGATACCCTTGGTGGCCGTGCGGTGTGGCCGCGCCGATTTTTCCAGGAAGCTGATGATCATGCCGGCCACGTCCTTGCCGGTGGCACTCTCGATGCCTTCCAGGCCGGGCGAGGAATTTACTTCCATCACCAGCGGGCCATGATTGGAACGCAGGATATCCACACCGGCCACGTTCAGGCCCATGATGCGCGCGGCACGCACGGCGGTGGCCCGTTCCTCCGGCGTGATGCGGATCAGCGACGCACTGCCGCCACGATGCAGGTTGGAGCGAAATTCGCCGTCCTTTGCCTGGCGCTTCATCGAGGCCACCACCTTGCCGTCGACGACAAAGCAGCGGATGTCGGCGCCGCCGGCTTCCTTGATGTATTCCTGCACCATGATGTTGGCGGACATGCCCATGAACGCCTCGATCACCGACTCCGCCGCCTGGCGCGTTTCCGCCAGCACCACGCCGATACCCTGGGTACCTTCCAGCAGTTTGATCACCAGCGGCGCACCGCCAACCATGCTGATCAGGTCGGGAATATCATCCGGTGCATTGGCAAAGCCGGTGACCGGCAGGCCCACGCCCTTGCGCGCCAGCAGTTGCAGCGAACGCAGCTTGTCGCGCGAGCGGGTGATGGCCACCGATTCGTTGACCGGAAACACGCCCATCATTTCGAACTGACGCAACACGGCGCAGCCGTAGAACGTGATGGAGGCGCCGATACGTGGGATTACCGCGTCATACCCTTCCAGAGTACGGCCCTTGAAGTGAATTTCCGGCTTGTGCGACACCATGCTCATGTAGCAACGCAGCGTGTCGATGACATGCACTTCGTGGCCAGCCTGCTCGCCCGCTTCCACCAGACGTCGTGTCGAGTAGAGCTTGGGATTACGGGACAAAATGGCGATTTTCATAATGACTCGCGTTGATTGCCGCCCAACAGAAAGGAGGCCTGCGGGTCCACGTGCAGGCCCTTCATGGCCGTACGTCCCAGCAGCATCCTGAATTTCATCGTTTCACGATCCGTCAGCGTGATCTCGATGGGCCAGCGGCGACCGCCCATCTCGATGTCTGCCTGGATCACCACTCGCTCTTCCCGGTGGCCACCGGAATCCGACACCTGCCGGCGGTCCAGCACCGGGCAGACGCATTCGCATTCCAGTTCGGTATTGTTCTGCAGCGGGTGGATGCGAAAACGCACCCACTCACGGCCATCCTGCATAAAGGTCTTCACCTCGAACGCGTGCAGCGCGGAGGTGCGCGCACCGGTATCCACCTTCACCTTGATCGCGTCGATACCGAGCTCCGGCAGCCGCGCCCACTCACGCCAGCCAATGCATTCCGACGCGCTCATGCGGCCTTGCTGCCGAGCAGTTCGATCTTGTAGCCGTCCGGGTCTTCGACAAACGCCAGCACGGTGGTGCCGTGTTTCATCGGCCCCGGTTCCCGGGTAATGCGGCCGCCCCGTTCACGGATGCGTTCGCAGGCGGCGTACACATCGTCCACAGCCAGCGCGATATGCCCGTAGCCCGTGCCAAGGTCGTAGGCGTCCGTGTCCCAGTTATAGGTCAGCTCCAGCGCAGCGCCGTCCTGCTCGTCCTGGTAACCGACAAACACATTGGTGAAACGGCCGTCGGGATACTCCTTGCGGCGCAACACGCGCATGCCCAGCACGTCGGTATAAAAGGCGATGGACCGTTCCAGATCGCCGACACGAATCATGGTGTGGAGTATGCGCATGGGTGCTCCTTCAATACTCGGCGCCCGGGCCGGACGCAAACCAGTATGTGCCCTGAATGTCTCCGCTGCATTACCGCAAGCACAGATTTTGCAAACTGAAATGCCCGGCAACATGCCGGGCATTTCAGAGTGTTACGCTCCAGTCTGTCTCCAGACGACGCGCGCTTACTTCATCTTGCGACCGGCGCGCGCTGCAATACGCAGGCGCAGCGCGTTCAGCTTGATGAAGCCTTCCGCGTCCTTCTGGTCGTAGGCACCGGCGTCGTCATCAAACGTGGCGATGCTGGCATCGAACAGGCTGTCCCCGGAACGCCGGCCCACCACGATCACGTTGCCCTTGTAGAGCTTCACGCGTACATCACCGTTGACGCATTCCTGGGTGGCGTCGATCAGTTTCTGCATCGCCAGGCGTTCCGGCGACCACCAGTAGCCGTTGTAGATCAGCTCGGCATACTTCGGCATCAGGCTGTCTTTCAGGTGCGCGGACTCACGGTCCAGCGTGATCGATTCAATCGCGCGGTGCGCACGCAGCATGATGGTGCCGCCCGGTGTTTCGTAGCAGCCACGGGATTTCATGCCGACATAACGGTTTTCGACGATATCCAGGCGGCCCACACCGTGCTTGCCGCCCAGGCGGTTCAGTTCGGCCAGCACTTCGGCCGGGCTCATCGACTGGCCATTGATGGCGACGATATCGCCCTGCACGTAGGTCAGGTCGATGTACTCGGCCTCGTTCGGCGCGGCTTCCGGGCTCACCGTCCAGCGCCACATGTCTTCTTCGGCTTCCGCCCACGGATCTTCCAGAATGCCGCCTTCATAGGAGATGTGCAGCAGGTTGGCGTCCATGGAGTACGGTGATTTCTTGCCGGCTTTCTTGAAGTCCACCGGGATATCGTGCTCTTCGGCAAACGCCATCAGCCGCTCGCGGCTGTTCAGGTCCCATTCGCGCCACGGCGCGATCACCTTGATGCCCGGCGTCAGCGCATACGCACCCAGCTCGAAGCGCACCTGGTCGTTGCCCTTGCC
Source organism: Isoalcanivorax pacificus W11-5 (assembly GCF_000299335.2). NCBI lineage: Bacteria > Pseudomonadati > Pseudomonadota > Gammaproteobacteria > Oceanospirillales > Alcanivoracaceae > Isoalcanivorax > Isoalcanivorax pacificus. The sequence goes on from NZ_CP004387.1 coordinate 2,711,060, forward strand.
GGTGGCACCGTGCGACACGGCATCGGCGCCGGTGGCTTCGGCAATTTCCACCAGCCGCTTGGCAATCAGCGGACGGGCGATGGAGGTGCCCAGCAGGTATTCGCCCTCATAGATGGTGTTGGCGCGGAACATCGGGAACACGTAATCACGCACGAATTCTTCGCGCAGGTCCTCGATGTAGATCTCCTTGATGCCCATCGCCTCGGCCTTGGCACGGGCCGGCTCCACCTCTTCACCCTGGCCGATATCGGCGGTAAAGGTCACGACCTCGCAACCGTAGGTCTGCTGCAGCCACTTGGCGATCACCGAGGTGTCCAGGCCACCGGAATAGGCCAGCACTACCTTCTTGATATCCGACATGAAGACTCCGCGTTAAACAGTAAGCTGAAAAGTGGGCGCCATTGTACCCCTGACGACGCACCCTCGACAGCCCCAGACAGGCAGGCTTGTGCGGGTGCCAACGCGGACCGGATTCCGGTAGCATTGCCCTCCAATCTGTGTGGAGCCCGCATGTCTGACAATCGCCCTTCTCTTGCCCTGCGTTTTCGCGGCTACCTGCCCGTGGTAGTGGATGTGGAAACCGGCGGTTTCAACGCCCACACCGACGCCCTGCTGGAAATTGCAGCCGTGACGCTGGAGATGGATCACGAGGGCATACTGCGCCCCGCGCAACGGGTGCACTACCATGTGGACCCGTTCGAAGGTGCCAATATCGACCAGGCGGCGCTGGATTTCACCGGCATTGATCCCTGGAATCCGCTGCGCGGCGCCGTACCCGAGGAAATGGCCCTGCGTGGCGTATTCGAGGCGGTGCGCAAGGCGGTGAAGCAGAATCACTGCAAGCGCGCCATCCTGGTCGGCCACAACGCCTTCTTCGACCATGATTTCCTCAAGGCCGCCGTGGTCCGCAACGACCTCAAGCGCGACCCCTTCCACCCGTTCTCCTGCTTTGATACCGCCAGCCTGGCCGGGCTGGCGCTGGGGCAGACAGTGCTGGCACGTGCCTGTGAAATGGCCGGCATCCCGTTCAGCCAGAGCCAGGCCCACTCGGCGCTGTATGACGCCACCCGTACAGCAGAACTGTTCTGCACCATCGTCAATCGCTGGCGCGACCTGGGCGGCTGGCCACCACCGCCGGCCAGCGAGATGCCGCCGACGCTGGCGAGCAAGAGTGGGGATTTTTAGATGATGGGTCGGACGTCTGACGTCGGACGTCTGACGCTAAAAGCAAAAAACAGGCCCGGGATCTTTTGACTTTGCGTCCGACGTCAGACGTCCGACGTCCGACCGCCCCCCACTGGCACCACCTTCGACACCGGCACCGGATCAGGGTGAATAATCACTTCAGCAGCCGGCATCGCCTCGCGCAGCGAGCGTCCCACATCGGCGATAATGGCCGGCATCCCGTTCAGTCAGAGCCAGGCGCATTCGGCACTGTACGGTGCCACCCGCACGGCAGAGCTGTTCTGCACCATCGTCAATCGTTGGCGAAACCTGGGCGGTTGGCCGCCCACGCTGGCGAGCAAGAGTGGGGATTTTTGAGGGGCCAATGGGTCGGACGTCTGACGTCGGACGTCTGACGCGAAAGGCAAAAAACAGACCCGGGGTCTTTTGACTTTGCGTCCGACGTCAGACGTCCGACGTCCGACCGCCCCCCACCGGCACCACCTTCGACACCGGCACCGGATCAGGGTGAATGATTACCTCCGCTGTCGGCATCGCCTCGCACAGCGTGCGGCCGATATCGGCGATGATGGCGTGCGCCGCCTCCAGCGACAGGTCCTTGTCCAGTTCCACGTGCACCTGAATGAATTGTGTGCGCCCGGATTGCCGGGTGCGCAGGTCGTGGAAACCGAGCACGCCCGGATGGCTGGCCACCAGCGCGCTGATCTGTGTGCGCTGGGCATCATCCAGCTCGCGGTCCAGCAGCAATTGCACGGCGGCAAAGCCGATGCGCATCGCCGACACGAAGATATACAACCCGATCACCAGCGCCACCAGCGCGTCCACGCGCAGGTAGCCGAAGCCGGCGACGATGATGGCCACGATGATGGCCACGTTCATGGCCAGGTCGCTGGCGTAGTGCAGCGCATCGCCGGCCACCGCCGTGGAGCCGGTACGCCGCACCACGTGGCGCTGGTAACTCACCAGCGCGATGGTCAGCGCAATCGACAGCAGCATCACGCCGATGGCCAGCCCGGTGGCCTCCACCGGCTGAGGGTTGAGCAGCTTGCGCGTGCCCTCCACCACCAGCAACACCGCTGACAGCGAGATAAACGCCGACTGCCCCAGCCCCGCCAGGGCTTCTGCTTTGCCGTGACCAAAGCGGTGTTCGGCATCCGCCGGTTGCAGGGAATAGCGTACCGCCAACAAGGTCACCAGCGAGGCGGCGCCGTCCATCAACGAATCCATCAGGGATGCCAGCAGTGCCACCGAGCCGCTGAGCCACCAGACCAGTGCCTTGGCCGTGATCAGTGTCAGTGCCACGCACACCGACGCCAGCGTGGCACGGCGCAACAGGCGGGAGGCGTCTTCCGGGGTGACGGCCATGGTCAGGATCGCTTCGGTAACAGGTTGGCCGGGTCCACCGGCTGGCCGTCGCGGCGGATTTCAAAATGCAGCTGGGTACGGAAGGTGCCGGTGGCGCCCATGGTGGCGATGCGCTGGCCGATGCGCACGCGCTCGCCCTCGCGCACCAGCATGTCGTGGTTGTGCGCGTAGGCCGACAGCCAGCGGTCGTTGTGCTTGACGATCAGCAGGTTGCCGTAACCGGTCAGGCCGTTGCCGCGATACACCACCACCCCGTCCGCAGCGGCCAGCACCGGGTCGCCCTCGCGCCCGGCGATGGCAATGCCGCGCTGGCCGGCAGCGGAAAAGCCGCTGATCAGCTGGCCGTTCGCGGGCCAGCGCCAGGTCACGGCGCCGGTACCGGACGGTGTACTGGTGGCAGACGGGCTGCGCGCTGGCGGCGCCGGGGTAGGCGTGGGTGACGGCGTGGCTGCGGGCGTGGTCGGCCGCGCGGCAGGCGGTGGCGATGCCGGCCGCGACGGCGCACTGGCCGTGGTTTGCGGCACACGACGGTCGAGATGGATGCGCTGGCCCGGGTGGATGGTATAGGGCGCGCTGATGCCGTTGGCGGCGGCCAGTTCGCGGTAGTCCCAGCCGTAACGCCAGGCGATGGAGAACAGCGTATCACCCCGGGTGACCTGATGTGCGCCACGGGTGATCCTGGCCGGTCGGGTGCTCATGGTGCCGCCGCTGCGCGCACCACCCGCATCGTATTCCACCACCGGTGCGTGACTGGCGGCGCAGCCGCTGGAAACCAGTGCCAGAATCAGAACCAGTAGCCCGGTCAGTCTCAAGATGCCGATGTCCCTGCCGCGGAATTCGCCTCATTATGCCCGGCGAAATGCGACAGTAGCCATACCAGTGCCAGGCCGGCGACGGCCGCGATCACCGCTGCCGGCAGCAATGCCGGCAAACCGGTTTCGGCGACATACTGCGCCGGCCATACCGTGCGGAACAGCGCAGCGCCGCTGGCATCGGGTACACGCCAGGGCCACAGCACCGCCAGCGACCCGGCCATGAAACCGACCAGCATCGCCATCACCGGATCATGAAAGCGCGCCAGCAGCCATCGTAAAAGATGCACAAATGACAGCAGCCCGGTGGCGCAGCCGGCGACAAACGCCAGCAAAATGGCCCACTCGCCGCCCTTCACTGCCGCCAGCACCGGCGCATACATGCCGAGGATCACCAGGATGAAGCTGCCGGAAATACCGGGCAGGATCATGGCGCAGATGGCCACCGCGCCGGCAATAAAGAATACCGGCAGCGTCAGTGCCAGCGTGCCGCCCAGCGGCGGACGGCTCATCACCCAGACCGCGATCAGCACGCCCGCCGCCAGCATCAGCCAGGTGCTCAGCTGTTTCATGCGCAGCGGTTTCAACAGCAGCAGGATGCTGGCGATGATCAGCCCGCAGAAGAAGGACCACAGCGGCACCGGGTACACGTCCATCAGCCAGGTGATCAGCCGCGCCAGCAGCGCAATGCTGGTGACGATGCCGGCCAGCAAGGCCACCAGGAAGCCCAGGTTCGATGCCTGCCAGAACGCCAGGAAGCCTTGCCGGCGCCAGACGCCGAGCAGTGACGGCTTCAGGCCGCTGAGGGTGGTGATCAGTTGTTCATAAATGCCGGTGATCAGCGCGATGGTGCCGCCGGACACGCCGGGCACCACATCCGCAGCACCCATGGCCATGCCGCGCAGGTAGATGCCGGAAAGCCGTTTCATCTGAGAATACCCCGCCGAAAGGGAACAAACCGCACGGCATCCAGCCGTGTGGTACGGAAATCGTCGCCGATACGATCGACCACGGTCAGCCACTGCTGTTCCGCTTCCCCGACAGGCATCACCAGCCGGCCGCCGTCGGCCAGCTGGCTGAGCAGTTCTTCCGGAATATCCGGGCGCCCACAGGCGGCCAGGATGCCGTCGAACGGCGCTTCCGAGGCCCAGCCAAAGCCGCCGTCGGCGTGGCGCAACTGCACCCGCGCCATGCCCAGCGTCTGCAGGCGGCGGCGGGCCATGTCCTGCAACGGGCGAATGCGTTCCACCGACCACACCTGCTCGCACAGCGCGGCCAGCACGGCGGTCTGGTAACCACTGCCGGTGCCCACTTCGAGCACTTTGCCGGGCACGGTCTTTTCGATCAGCAGTTCGGTCATGCGCGCCACCACCCACGGCTGGGAAATGGTCTGACCGTGGCCGATGGGCAGTGCGGTGTCGTCGTAGGCCTGGTGGGCGAGGGCTTCGTCGATGAACAGATGGCGTGGCGTATTGCGGATCACGTCCAGCACGCGCGGGTCGTGGATACCTTTTTCGCGCAGCCGGTTGATCAGCCGTTCGCGCGTGCGCGCCGACGTCATGCCTATCCCTGAGCGGTTCACCATCACATCAGCCCCCACTGCGTTCCCCTCTGTCCTGTTCACCGGCGCTGTGATCCGGGCGCACGGTGTCTATCAGTTCCGCCAGTACCGTGGTGGCAAATGACCCGGCCGGCAATGTCATGCGCAGGTGCAGTCCGTCGGCCTGGATATCCGCCGCCAGATCATGCACCGGCAGCCGCGTCGCGCGACGTGCTGCCTCCACACCGTGCGCCGCCAGCGCCTCGATCAGCGCTGCATGCGGTGCCAGCACCGCCTGCTCCAGGGCCGCGCACGCCCCGGATGATGCCATGCCCCCGGCGCCGGGCATAGGCGCGGTGGGATGCACCTCGCCCCGGATTACCCGCTCAGCGGCAGCAGGGTCCTCGTCGGCCGGGAACAGGCCACGGCTGCCCTCCGGTTGCAGCAGGTCGCCAGGCAGCGCCCGCTGCCAGCAGTGTTCCTGCACACGCCGTGCCAGCACCTGATTGAACAGCTCACTGCGCACGGCGGACAGCCACAGGCTTTTCAGCGCCGGCTTGCGCGGCGCCTCGCCCTGCCCCAGCAGCCAGGCACTGGCACGGCTGAAGTTGTCGCCGCCCCGGCCAAACCGCTGCTCGCCAAAATAGTTTGGCACGCCGTCACGGGCCACCGCCTCCAGCCGCTCGCGCAGCAATGCCGTGTCCCCTTCCAGATGGCGCAAGTACAGCTCGAAATGATTGAAACGGTGCGTACCGCGATTGAGCTTGCGGCGATGACGTACCGCACGCAGCAGTGTCACGCCTTCCGGCAGGGCGCCGAGATCCGGATCGGCTTTGCCCGGCAGGTGCAGGCTGAACCATTGATCGGTGACGGCAACACGATCCTTGAGGCCGCTGTAGCCGACCGCGCGCAGCGGCAGTTTCGACAGTTTCGCCAAGGCCAGGGCCAGGTCGGTGGTGTTCCACTCACGCTTGCGCACCAGCAGCCACAGGTGCTCGCCCTCGCCGTCCGGCTCAAAGCCCAGCTCTTCGATCACACGAAAATCTTCCGGTGTGGTGCGCAGTACACCCCGGGCGACCGGCCCCCCGTGCGCACGCAGCAGGCTCATGCGCGCGCTTCCAGCAGCACTACGGCGGTCACCGCGATGCCTTCTTCGCGCCCGGTGAAACCCAGGTGCTCGGTGGTGGTGGCCTTGACTGAAATCTGCCCGGCGTCGGCATCCAGCAGTGCGGCAATGCGTGCCCGCATGGCACCGATATGCGGTGCCATTTTCGGTTTCTGCGCAATGACGGTGATGTCCGCGTTGCCGAGTTGATAGCCGGCGGCAGTGATGTGCTCGTAGACCTTTTGCAGCAGCACGGCGGAGTCGGCGCCACGCCAGGCCGGGTCGGTGTCGGGAAAGAAATGGCCGATGTCGCCCAGTGCCAGGGCGCCCAGCAGCGCATCAGCCAGTGCATGCAGCGCCACATCGCCGTCGGAATGCGCTTTCAGGCCGTGGCTGTGCGGAATGCGCACGCCACCCAGCATGACGTGGTCGCCCGCTGTGAACGCATGCACGTCAAACCCCTGTCCTATACGGATGCCTGCCACCGCTCGGCCTCCTCCTGTTGTGCGCGCAGATAAAACCCGGCCAGCGGCAGATCCGAGGGCCAGGTCACCTTGATGTTATCCGCGCTGCCGGTGACCAGTGCCGGATGCCAGCCCTGAGCTTCCATGGCCGAGGCTTCGTCGGTGATCTCGATACCACGCTCGTGCGCCTGGGTCAGCGCCAGCCGCAGCGGGCCGACCGGAAACAGTTGCGGGGTCAGGGCGCGCCAGACCTGGCTGCGTGGCAGCGTGGCCTGGATGCGCGAATGATCATCCGCCTGCTTGATGGTGTCGGTCACGGGCAACGCCAGGATTGCCCCCTGCTCGCCGGTCTCGCGCAGCAGTTTGTCGATATCCGACAGGCGCACGCAGGGGCGGGCCATGTCGTGCACCAGCACCCAGTCACTGTCACGGGCATCCGGCAAGGCATTCAAGCCACGCAGCACGGAATCGGCGCGCGTGTCGCCACCGGTCGCAGTGATCACCCGGCGCTGGCGCGAAACGGGCAATGCCGGCCACCAGTGATCGCTGTCGGCAATGGCCACCACCAGGCTGTCGAGACGGCTACAGGCCAGCAGGCGGCTGACGGTATGTTCCGCCAGGGTGCGGCCATGCAGGGACAGATATTGCTTGGGCAGGGGCGCGCCCATGCGGGCGCCGTGGCCGGCGGCGGGGATCAGGCCAAACAGACGGGCATCAGCGGGCAGCATCGCGGTCCAGTACCAAATAGAAGGTTTCGCCTTCGCGGATCATGCCCAGATCACGGCGGGCGATTTCCTCGATCTTGTCGAGCCCTTCCTTGAGGTCTTCGACGTCCGCGCTCATCAACCGGTTGCGGTCGGCAAGCGTGTCATTTTCTGCCTGCAACGCCGCCACCTGTTTGCGCAGGCTGGCGACGTGACGCAGGCTGCCCTCGCCAAACCACAGCCGCGCCTGCAACCCCAGGATGGCCAGCACCAGCACGGCCAGCAGCAGGGTACGGCCAGCGGGGCGTTTCACCACAGCTCCCGTGGCGGACGGCAGGCAACAGGGTGCGCCGCCGCGAAGGCGGCGGCGCGGTGCTTCCCTGCGCGCAGCGTCGGCGGTTTCATCAGTTCAGGAAGCGGAACTCTTTGCGGCCATGATAGGCCGCACGGCCCAGCTCTTCCTCGATGCGGATCAGGCGGTTGTACTTGGCGACGCGGTCGCTGCGGCACAACGAGCCGGTCTTGATCTGGCCAGCGGCGGTGGCCACGGCGAGATCGGCGATGGTGGTGTCGGCGGTTTCGCCGCTGCGGTGCGAAATCACGGCGGTGTAGCCGGCATCCTTGGCCATCTTGATCGCTTCCAGGGTTTCGGTCAGGGAACCGATCTGGTTGAACTTGATCAGGATGGAGTTGGCGATCTTCTCGTCAATGCCACGCTTGAGGATTTTGGTGTTGGTCACGAACAGGTCGTCGCCAACCAGTTGCACTTTGTCGCCCAGACGGTCGGTGAGGATTTTCCAGCCGGCCCAGTCGCTTTCGTGCAGGCCGTCTTCAATGGAGATGATCGGATAGCGGCTGCACAGCTCGGCCAGGTAATCGACGAACTGCTCGGCGCTGAGGCTGCGGTTTTCACCGGCCAGCACGTACTTGCCATCCTTGTAGAATTCGCTCGCTGCGCAGTCCAGCGCCAGGGTGATGTCGTCGCCGAGCTTGTAGCCGGTCAGGCTGATGGCTTCGACAATGGCTTCCAGCGCCGCTTCGTTGGACGGCAGGTCCGGGGCGAAACCGCCCTCGTCGCCGACAGCGGTGTTCAGGCCGCGTTTTTTCAGCACGCTTTTCAGGGCATGGAACACTTCCGCGCCGCAGCGGATGGCTTCGGCCACGGTCGGCGCGCCCACCGGCTGTATCATGAATTCCTGGATGTCGACGTTATTGTCGGCGTGCTCGCCGCCGTTGATGATGTTCATCATCGGCACCGGCAGGCTGTATTCGTTGTCGTCGTCCTGCAGGTCGGAGATGTATTCGTACAGCGGCTTTTTCTGGTACGTGGCAGCCGCCTTGGCAGCGGCCAGCGACACCGCCAGGATGGCGTTGGCGCCCAGGCGGCCCTTGTTCTCGGTGCCGTCGAGATCGATCATCGACTGATCGATGTCACGCTGTTCGGTGACATCGCGACCGAGCAGCAGCTCGCGGATTTCCGAGTTGATATTGCCGACGGCCTGGGTCACGCCCTTGCCGAGATAACGGCTCTTGTCGCCGTCACGCAGTTCCAGTGCCTCGCGCGAGCCGGTGGAGGCACCACTGGGCGCACATGCCGAGCCGACCGCGCCGGATTCCAGCACCACATCCGCTTCGATGGTCGGGTTGCCACGCGAATCCAGAATCTCGCGGGCTTTAATGTCTACGATCCTTGGCATGAAGGTCTCCGAACGCTTAACGGTTATCAAAAGAGGGGAAGGATTTGACCAGCTCGTCCACGGCTTTCATCTGCTCGAGGAACGGCGTCAGGCGGTCCAGGCGCAGCGCGCAGGGACCGTCGCACTTGGCGTTGTCCGGGTCGGGATGGGCTTCCAGGAACAGCCCCGCCAGGCCCTGGCTCATGCCGGCGCGGCCGAGGTCGGCCACCTGCTGGCGGCGGCCATCGGCGGAATCAGCGCGGCCACCGGGCATCTGCAGTGCGTGGGTCACATCGAAGAACAGCGGGTAGCCAAACTGCTTCATGACACCGAAGCCGAGCATGTCGACGACCAGATTGTTGTAGCCGAACGAGCTGCCGCGCTCGCACAGGATCAACTGGTCGTTCCCCGCCTCTTCGCACTTGTGCAGGATGTGGCCCATTTCACGCGGCGCGAGAAACTGCGGTTTCTTGATGTTGATGACGCGACCGGTCTTTGCCATCGCCACCACCAGGTCGGTCTGCCGGGCCAGAAACGCCGGCAGTTGCAGCACGTCGATCACTTCGGCTGCCGGGGCTGCCTGATACGGTTCGTGCACATCGGTCAGCAGCGCGCAGCCGAAGGTCTTTTTCACTTCCTCGAAGATTTTCAGCCCTTCGTCCAGGCCGGGGCCACGGTACGAGGTCAGCGAGGAACGGTTGGCCTTGTCGAACGACGCCTTGAACACCCACGGAATGCCCAGCCGCTGGGTCACGGTGGCGTATTCCTCGGCCACCTGCATGGCCAGGTCGCGGGATTCCAGTACGTTCATGCCGCCAAACAGCACGAACGGCTGGTCGTTGCCCACCGGAATACCGTTGATGTGCAGCGTTTTCTGGTCAGTCACCCTGTGCTCCCTGCGTGGTTGCCTTGTGCGCCAGTGCCGCTTCCACGTAACCGCGGAACAGGCCGTGGCCGTCGCGCGGCGTGGAGGTAAATTCCGGATGGAACTGGCAGGCCACGAACCACGGATGTTCGGGCACTTCCACCACTTCCACCAGCTCACCGTCGACCGAGCGGCCAACGATGCGCAGGCCGGCCTCGGTCAGGCGCGGCAGGTAATTGTTGTTCACCTCGTAGCGGTGGCGGTGCCGCTCGACGATGTGCGTCTTGCCGTAGCACTGCGCGGCGATGGAATCCGGCTCCAGCACACATTCCTGGCCGCCCAGGCGCATGGTGCCGCCGAGATCAGAGGCCGCGCTGCGCTGTTCTTTATGGCCATCACCCGTCTGCCACTCGGTAATCAGACCCACCACCGGCTCAGAGGTGCCCGGTTTCAGTTCGGTCGAATGCGCGTCGGTGATGCCCGCCACGTGGCGGGCATATTCGATCACCGCCAGTTGCATGCCCAGGCAGATGCCGAGGTACGGGATACGGTGCTCGCGCGCGAAGCGGATCGCCATGATCTTGCCTTCGGTGCCCCGGTCGCCAAAACCTCCCGGCACCAGGATGCCGTCGAGCTTTTCCAGCATGGCGGTGCCCTGGCGCTCCACGTCCTCGGCATCGATGTACTCGATGTTGACCCGCGATTCGGTGGCGATGCCGGCGTGGATCAGCGCTTCGTTGAGCGACTTGTAGGCGTCCGCCAGCTCGATGTACTTGCCGACCATGCCGATGGTGACATCGCGCTTGGGATTGAGCTGGGCATCGACCACGCGGTCCCATTCACCCAGGTCCGGTTCCGGGCAATCCAGGCCGAATTTTTCGATCACGATGTTGTCCAGGCCCTGCTCATGCAGCACGCGCGGCACCTGGTAGATGGTGCGGCTGTCCGGGCAGGAAATGACGGCGCGCGCCTCGACGTTGGTGAACAGCGAGATTTTCTCGCGGGCGCCGGCAGGAATTTCGTGATCGGAACGGCACACCAGAATATCGGGCTGCAAACCGATGGAGCGCAACTCTTTCACCGAGTGCTGGGTCGGCTTGGTCTTGATCTCGCCGGCGGAGGCAATCCAGGGCACCAGCGTCAGGTGCACCAGCAGCGACTTGCTGGAACCCAGCTCCACGCGCATCTGCCGCACCGCTTCCAGGAACGGCAGCGACTCGATGTCCCCGGCGGTGCCGCCGATCTCGACGATCGCCACATCGGCTTCGCCCGCGCCCTGGCGGACCATCAGCTTGATCTGGTCGGTAATGTGCGGGATCACCTGCACGGTGGCCCCCAGGTATTCGCCACGACGCTCCTTGTCGAGCACGTTCTGGTACACGCGGCCGGTGGTAAAGCTGTTGCGCTTCGTCAGCCGGGTGCGGATGTAGCGCTCGTAGTGACCCAGGTCCAGGTCGGTCTCGGCACCGTCCTCGGTGACGAACACCTCGCCGTGCTGGTACGGGCTCATGGTGCCCGGGTCAACGTTGATGTAGGGGTCAAGCTTGAGCATGGTCACTTTCAGACCACGTGCCTCAAGCAACGACGCCAGGGAGGCGGAGGTAATTCCCTTACCCAGAGAAGACACCACCCCGCCTGTGACAAAGATAAATCGCGTCATGCGCTCACCGCAGCAGGCCCGGGCTTTCCCATACCGGTGACCACACCCGGGCAGCGTCTGTGCCGTAAGCTCCGACCGGCCAGGGCTGCGCCGGAAGAAGGAGAACTGTCACATCCGAACTGCGGGTGCCGTGTCGCGGCGAGGGGGAACCTCCGGGCTGGAAATGAAAAAACGGCGCCCTCTGCAAAGCGGGACAGGCCGGTCAGGACCTGATGATGCCACCAATAAAAACGACCGCGAAAAGCGGGCGATTTCAAAGGATTGCTTTGAGGAGTGCGCTGTATCTGGACGGGAGTAAATGCTAACAGAACGCCTGCATGCTCACAATCCGGAATGGCCGCCATCGAGCTGCCAGTGCAACACCCAGGCTGGCTCATCCGGGGCCATACGGGCCTGGTCGGCCATGCCGATCCGTGCTGCCGCCAGCAACTCGCCGGCCTGGCACAGCACCGGCAGCCGGGCACGCTGCCAGGGTGGAATCCCCGCCGCACGCCACAGTTCGCGTATATCACGGGCCATGCCGCCCTGGCGCAACCGGGCGCCCCGTGGCGCGGCACAAACGGTGACCTCGCTCAGTGAGCGCGGCAGACACCAGTCCCCGCCGTTGGCCACCCCGGCCTGCACACTCACCTGCAGCGGGCCGAGACGGCAACTGCCCCCCTCCTCCAGCCGCAGCTGCGCCTCGCCGGAGAGCGGTGCCAGCGCCGCCGGGCCCAGCAGGTACAGGCCGTCTCGGTGACGCCGGAACACGCCATCATCCCAGGCCACCTGCGGTTGCCGGTCCTCGCCGGCTGTCAGCAGTTCATCGAGCACGCGGTTGAGCACTTTCAGCGGCGGTGGCTGCAATCCCTGTGCACGCAACCAGCCATACAGCAGGTTGCGGCGCCGGGCCGGGCTCAGGCTGGCGAAACCGCTCAGGCTCAGGGCGCCATCCGCCTTCACCAGGGCGTCATGGTCGCCCTGCGCCAGTTCGGCCATGAGCTCGGCGGCCTCGCCCTGCAACCGGGCGCCACGGGCCAGGGTCTCCGCCGCCGCCGGCCAGCGCTGTGCCAGGCGCGGCAGGATATCGTGGCGGAGGAAGTTGCGGTTGGCGTCGAGTTCGGCGTTGGTCGGGTCCTCGACCCAGTGCAGGCCCCAGGCCTGCGCCAGCGCCGCCAGTTCAGCGCGGCGCCAGTCCAGCAGCGGGCGGATCAGCGTGCGCCCGGCGTACTGCCGGTGCGGCACCATGGCGGCAAGGCCGGCCGGGCCGCTGCCGCGCAACAGGCGCAGCAGCAGGGTTTCCGCCTGGTCATCGGCGTGGTGGGCCAGCAGCAGTGCGTCGGCCTCGCCGGTCAGCGCCAGCAGGGCTGTGCGGCGGGCCTCACGGGCGCGGGCCTCCAGATTGCTGCCCGGCGCCAGGCCGAGCGGGACCGACTGGCAGGCCACACCCAGATCGCCGGCCACGCCGGCGCAGTGCGCCGCCCAGCCCTCGGCCGCCGCCTGCAGGCCATGCGCCACATGTACCGCCAGCACCCGGTCGCCGAAGCCCGCGCGCACCAGCGCTGCCAGCAGCACGGTGGAATCCAGCCCGCCGCTGAAGCCAAGCACCAGCCGTCCGCGCACACCGGCAAGGCGAGTGCGCAGGTCAGCAGTCAGGTCTGTAGGAAGGTCGCGTGCCATGCTCCACCGGTCGGGCTGGCGGGCTGCCTCGCGCAGCCCGCGTTGTCCCGCCATTTAACCGCCCGGGGCGGTCACACTCCAGTGGCGGCTTACTCGTCCACCGGGGTGGTGGCGACATTGCCGTAGGACACCAGGCGCTGGTAGCGGCGTTCGAGCAGGCTGTCGGTGTCGTAGGCGGACAGCTCGTCCAGTGCCTTGAGCAGGCTTTTTCTGAGGCGATCAGCGGCCAGGTCGTAGTCCCGGTGGGCGCCGCCAAGCGGCTCCGGAATCACTTCGTCGACGATTTCCAGTTCGTGCAGGCGATGCGCCGTCAGGCCCATGGCCTCGGCCGCTTCCGGCGCCTTCTCGGCACTGCGCCACAGGATCGAGGCACAGCCTTCCGGCGAGATCACCGAATAGGTGCCGTATTGCAGCATCTGCAGATGATCGCAGACGCCGATCGCCAGCGCGCCGCCGGAGCCGCCCTCGCCGATCACGGTGGCCACCACCGGTACGCGCAGGCGCGACATCACCAGCAGGTTGCGGGCAATCGCCTCGCTCTGGCCGCGTTCTTCAGCATCGATACCGGGGAAGGCACCGGGCGTGTCGATGAACGTCAGGATCGGCATGCGGAACCGCTCGGCCATTTCCATCAGGCGCAGCGCCTTGCGATACCCCTCCGGCTTCGGCATGCCGAAGTTGCGACGCACTTTTTCTTTCACGTCGCGGCCCTTCTGGTGGCCGATGATCATCACCGGCTTGCCGTCCAGCCGGCCGATGCCACCGATGATGGCCGCGTCGTCGGCAAAGGTACGGTCGCCGTGCAGCTCATCGAACTCGTCGAAGATGCGGCGGATGTAATCGCGGGTGTAGGGGCGCAGCGGGTGGCGGGACAACTGCGATATCTGCCAGGAGGAGAGATTCTTGAAGATGCTCTCGGTGAGCGTGATGCTCTTTTCCTGCAGTTTGGTGATCTCCTCGGAGATATTCACCTCGGTACCGCTGCCGACCAGGCGCAGATCCTCGATTTTGGCTTCCAGATCAGCAATAGGCTGTTCGAATTCGAGGAAATTCGGGTTCATTCCTGGACCTCTGATTGGCTAGTGCGGGGAGTTTAGCGGTAACCCGGTCGGCAGGTCGACCGCCCGGTCCCCGTTCTGTGGTTTCAACTTGTTACGCACGCCACAAAAAACCAGGGCTTTTCCGTCCGGCACCCTCCCCTCTGTCAGGCACCAAAGTCCCATGTCTGGCGTTCCAGCCAAGTGTATAGATTGTAAATTCGCTTCATTCACAAATGAGAATAAGTACCATCCGCGACATCGGGGGACGGTCCTGACATCGTGGCCGCCCACAGTACTTCTGTGCGACATGAAACGAGGACTCCAGGCATGCGACTGCGAATGACCACCCTGGCCAGCGCCATACTGGCTGCCGCCAGTGGGCCGGCCCTGGCCGAGACCGCCCAGCTCGACCGTATCACCGTGACCGCCTCCGGCCACGCCCAGCAGGTGGAATCCGCGCCGGCGTCGATCAGCGTGATGACCCGCGAACAGATCGAACAGCGCTACTACAGCAACGCCACTGACGCCCTGCGCGACATCCCCGGCGTGATCGTCACCGGCGGTGGCGCGGGTGACAACGGCGCCGACGTGGTGATTCGCGGCATGCCGTCGCAGTACACCCTGATCCTGGTGGACGGCAAGCCGGTGTCCACCCGCGAGAGCCGCCCCAACGGCAGCGCCGGTTTCGAGCAGGACTGGCTGCCGCCGCTGCAGAACATCGAACGCATCGAAGTCGTGCGCGGGCCGATGTCGACCCTGTACGGTTCGGACGCCATCGGCGGTGTGATCAACATCATCACCCGCAAGGTCACCGACAGCTGGGCCGGCGCCGTGCAGCTGGATACGGTGATCCAGGACGATTCCCGTTCCGGTGACAGCCAGCAGGGCAACTTCAGCCTCAGCGGGCCGCTGCAGGAAGACCTGCTTGGCCTGCAGGTGTCCGGGCAGTTCAGCCAGCGCGAAGAGGATTATTTTGTTGACGGCTTTGAAGACAAATCCGTACGCAACCTGAATGCGAAGCTGACCTTCACCCCGACCGCACAGCACGACCTGGGCCTGGAAGTAAACGAGACACGCCAGCGCCGCCGCATGACCGAAGGCTACAGCGCCGCCGTCGGCGACGGCGACACCGACAATGATTTCGACCGCCGCGCGCTGGCGCTGACCCACACCGGCCGCTGGGGTTTCGGCACCACCGACAGCTACGTGCAGCGCGAAACGGCAGAAAACGAATCCCGCGAGATGGAGATCACCAACACCAACGCCCGTTCGGCGCTGACGCTGGTGGCCGGCACACACATGCTCACCTTTGGCGCGGACTTCGAGAAAGAAGAACTCTCGGACAAGACCTCCAACCGCATCTCTGACCGCACCCGCATCGACAGCAGCAAGTGGGCCATGTTCGCCGAGGACGAGTGGATGCTGTCGCCGACGTTCTCGCTGACCACCGGCCTGCGCCTGGACGACGATGAGAACTACGGCAGCCATGTCAGCCCGCGCCTGTATGGCGTCTGGCAGGCGCTGCCCGGCTGGACCGTCAAGGGCGGCGTCTCCACCGGCTTCCGCTCGCCGAACCTGCGCGAAATCACACCGGACTGGGGCCAGACCAGCCGCGGCGGCAATGTCTACGGCAACCCGGACCTGGAACCGGAAACCTCGCTGAACAAGGAAATCGGTGTCTACTTCACCGCCGATGACCTGCTCGCCAGCCTGACCGTGTTCCACAATGATTTTGAAGACAAGATCACCCGCGTCACCTGCCCGGTCACCCTCTGCACCGACGGGCCGAACCAGTGGGGCAGCGACCCGACCTACCGCATCAATGTGGACGAGGCCGTCACACAGGGCGTCGAAGCCACGGTGTCATCGCGAATTGCAAACGTGCTATCGCTGACCCTGAGCTACACCTACACCGATTCAGAACAGAAATCCGGCCAGTACAAAGGCGAACCACTGACACAAACGCCGAAGCACCTGGCCAGCCTGCAGGCCGACTGGCGCCTGAACGACCGCGTGGCACCCTGGGCCTCCGTGCGCTATCGCGGCAAGGAAAGCAACCCGACCACCGGCCCGTCCAGCAGTGACATCATCGCGCCGTCGAACACGCTGGTGGATATCGGCCTGCGTTATCAGCTCACCCCGCAGACCACGCTGAACACCGGCATCTACAATCTGACCGACAAGGAAATCTTTCAGGACGAGTACGGTTACGTGGAAGATGGCAAGCGGTACTGGCTCGGCGTGCGGGTCACGTTCTGACACCAGCCGTACCGGAATAACAAAAGCCGCCCGGTCTGCACCGGGCGGCTTTTTCGTTTGACAGGTGTTTTTCAACAGCCTGCTAACGGATCACAACTCCACGCGCTGGAACAGCACGTCGGTCATCTGCACGGAACCTGCAGCAGTCTGGTCAAACACCAGCTCGATCGCATTCAGTTGCGTGTAGTCGACCCCCTCAAACGCAGTCAGCGGAACGTCAACGGCGTTGAGCACGGTCTTCTGCGAACCGGATTCGGCAAAGGCACGGCCCGGCGGGTAGAACAACGCACCGCTGTAGTCGCTGGCCAGTACCGATACCCGGTTGCCCGCCACGTCTTCCAGGACGATGGTGAAGTCCTGGCCGTCGACATTGTCGAGGTCACCGTGTGACACACCGATACGCATCGACAGCACCTGATACGGCACCACGTTCAGGCCCAGCAGTTCGGTGCGGTAGGTCGCCGTGGTGTCCCATACCATGTAGAGCTGTTCGGCGGTATTGAAGGTCGGTTCCGCCACGGCACAGCCTTCGCCGGGGCGGCCATTGGTCTGGCACACACCGAAGCTGGAGAAGCCGTCGAAGGTCACGTTGCCGCCCAGGTTGTTGACGAACAGGCTGGCCGGGTCGAGCGTATCGTCCACCACCAGACGGTCAGCCGGCGGCGCCAGCACGCTGAGCAGGTAACGATCGTCGCAGGGGCCGACACCATCCGGACAAATGTTGCCCGGCACAGTGGCCTGGCCGTTCCAGTACCCGGCAAACTCGGTTTCACCGCCGACAAAGTAGCGGAAGAACGACGCCATGAAGAACAGACCCTGGGCTTTCTGTACTTCGGCCGTATCGCGGCCATTGCCGGCAGCGGCCGTGCCACAATGCGGATCATCCTGGTTGCGGTCCCAGATGCTCCAGTCGTCCGGACGCGATTCCAGCGTTTCGTCGGCCCAGTAGGTGTTGTAGAAGTTGTGGTTGGCGCCCATCGGGATCAACTGAAACTTCGGATACGGATCGTTACTGACCGCGTAACGGGAGGTATCGAAGGCAAAGTTGCCCATCAGGTCTTCCACATCACCATCGCAGTAACCAGCCAGCGCAGTGAAGGCGACGTTGGCTACCGTCAGGGTGTTGTAATCGGTCGGCGCCAGCGAGAACACCGCGACGATATTGTGCGGTTCCGGCCGGGTACGGTTATAGGTGACGGTCTTGTTCACCCCTTCGCCGCCGCGCGAGTGACCCATCAGGCCAATGGCGCTCATGTCCAGCTTGCCGACCAGATCGTCCATGCCGTAGCCGCCGGCAAGGTTGATCTCGCGGAACTCGTCCAGATGACGCACCACCAGCTGCGCCCGCTGCAATGCACCGGAATCGCCATTGGTCGGGCCGCTGTCGTTGGCATTGATGTAGTTGGCATCGACGGAAATCACCGCGTAGCCATGACTGGCCAGGTTCTCGGACAGGTATTCATAACCCCGGTAGCTCGGGATCGGCGTCGGGCAGGTGTCCGGCGTGTAGCCACGGTCGTAACAGGTGCCATGGCGGCCATGCAGCAACAGCACCACCGGCGCGCTGCCGTCCAGGTCTTCCGGATACTGGATATAGCCGTGCAGGGTGGTTTCGTAGGTGTGATCGCGCTTGTCGTCGTACACCTCCATGCGGCCGAAATCGTATTCATGTTCGGCCACGGTGTACGGACCCATTTCCGCCGGGTCCATGGCGACACCGCTGTAGACCGCATCCGGCGTTGTTTTTGGCGCTTCCCCGCCACGGTTCGATGATGAATCACCGCCACATCCTGTGAGGGCCAACACGCCAGCCAGGCAAAACGAGCCGAGCGTAGCGCGGGGTGAAAAAGACTGGATAAGCTCCATGTGTACCCTCTCCCCTGATTGCATAGTGAGTGAAATAGAAAATATCCATGCAGGACGGCAGCGGAGAGAGCAATCGCCATGCCAGAACACCGGCATGGCGGGAGAGATTCATCACTTTGTGAAAAATATCCGGTATTTACGAGTATTTTTTCAAGCAAATAGAAAGGCAATAATACTGACACATCGCAATCCCCCGGCCCAATCGGGTGCAGCGCGCAATATTCAGGGGCAGCCCTGCGCGCATGCGCCAGGAGCGGGCATGGCAGTGGTGCATGACGCACCACTGCCGCTCAGGGAAGCAGGCAGGAGCAACAGGAAAGGATCAGTATTCCACCGCAACGGCCTGATCACCGAAGCGGTTACGCAGGTCATCCAGCAGCGCCTGCTCGGGATTGACGCGCCACTCGTCACCGAGCCAGAGCATGCCACGGCCCTCCGGGTGCCGCAGCCGCAGCGCCACAGGGCAGCCGCCCCCCACATAGGGCACCAGCGCTGCACGCAGCTCGTTCGGCAGTTGTGACACCACCTCCGCCTGCACCATCAGGCGCCGCGCGAACATCGCCCGCGCGCGGCCGATATCGAGGATTTCATCGGCCGACATGCTGAAACCGCCGGTATAATCGTCGTGCCGCACACCACCACGCACCACCAGCAACACATCCTTCTGCACCATGTCACCGTACTGGGCAAAGGTGCGGCCAAACACCGACACTTCCACCCGGCCGGTCTTGTCATCCAGCGTCAGGAACGCCATGCGTTCGCCACTGCGCTTGCTGCGGGTGATCCGCATCGCCACCACCAGCCCGGCGATGGTGGCCGCCTCGCCCTTGCCGGTGGGCGTCAGCGCATTGAGCCGCGCACTGACGAAGCGTTCCACTTCGCGTTCGAACTGGTCGATGGGGTGGCCGGTGAGGAACAGCCCCAGTGTGTCGCGTTCGCCGTTCAGGCGCAGGTCATCGTTCCAGATACGGGCCTGTTTCCAGGCCACCGGCGTGGCGCTGACTTCCGCCCCGCCACCAAACAGGTCGCTCATGCCGGCCTCCGCATTGCGCGCGTCCTGTTCTGCGGCCTGGGTGGCGTCCGCCAGGCTCGCCATCAGGATGGCGCGGTCGCGGTGATGCTGGGTCGGGCCGAGCTTGTCCAGTGCACCGGCACGCACCAGCGCTTCCATGGAGCGGCGGTTGATGCGCTTCATGTCCACGCGCCGGCAGAAGTCGAACAGGTCGTCGAACACCACGCCCTGTTCGCGGGCCTGCACGATGGCATCGATCGGGCCTTCACCCAGGCCCTTGATGGCACCCAGGCCGTAGACGATATCGCCGTCCTGGTTGACGGTAAAACGGTAGCCGCAACTGTTCACATCCGGCGGCAGCACGTTCAGGCCCATGCTTTTGCATTCGTCGATAAAGGTCACGACCTTGTCGGTGTTCTGCATATCGGCAGAGATCACCGCGGCCATGAACTCGGCCGGGTAATGCACCTTCAGCCAGGCGGTCTGGTAGGCCACCAGCGCGTAGGCGGCGGAGTGCGACTTGTTGAAGCCGTAGCCGGCGAATTTCTCCACCAGGTCGAAAATCTTGATCGCCAGGTCGCCGTCGATGCCCTTGTTGCGCGCGCCTTCTTCAAACACTTCGCGCTGCTTGGCCATCTCTTCCGGCTTTTTCTTGCCCATCGCCCGGCGCAGCATGTCCGCGCCACCGAGCGAGTAACCGGCCAGTACCTGGGCGATCTGCATGACCTGTTCCTGATACAGGATGACCCCGTAGGTGGGCTCCAGGATCGGTTTCAGCAGTTCGTGCTGGTATTGCGGATCAGGGTATGCCAGCGGTTCGCGGCCGTGCTTCCGGTTGATGAAGTTGTCCACCATGCCGGATTCCAGCGGCCCTGGCCGGTACAGCGCCACCAGCGCGATGATGTCCTCGAACACGTCCGGCTTGAGCTTTTTGATCAGCTCTTTCATACCCTGGGATTCGAGCTGGAACACGGCGGTGGTTTCACCGCGCTTGAGCAGTTCAAAGGACGGGCTGTCTTCCAGCGGAATCTGGGTGATGTCCAGCGGCGCCTCGCCTTCGCGCGCGCGGCGGGCATTCACTGCCTTGACGGCCCAGTCGATGATGGTCAGCGTCTTCAGGCCGAGAAAGTCGAACTTCACCAGGCCGGCGGCCTCGACGTCGTCTTTGTCGAACTGGGTCACCAGGTTTTCGCCGTGTTCATCGCAGTGCAGCGGCGCGAAGTCGGTCAACTGGCCGGGCGCGATCACCACGCCGCCGGCATGCTTGCCCACGTTCCGGGTCAGGCCCTCCAGCTTGAGCGCCATTTCCCAGATTTCGGCGGCCGATTCCTGGTCGCTGTTTTCGCTGTTGTTGAGGAAGTCGCGCAGCACTTCCTCCTGTTCCAGCGCCTTTTCCAGCGTCATGCCCGGCGTCGGCGGGATCATTTTCGACAGGCGATCGGCCAGCCCGTAGGGCTTGCCCTGCACCCGCGCCACATCGCGCACCACCGCCTTCGCCGCCATGGTGCCGAAGGTGATGATCTGGCCCACGGCGGCACGGCCGTATTTGTCCGCCACGTAGGCAATCACGCGGTCGCGGCCGTCCATGCAGAAGTCGACGTCGAAGTCGGGCATGGAGACCCGCTCCGGGTTCAGGAAGCGCTCGAACAGCAGGTCGTATTCGATCGGATCGAGGTCAGTGATTTCCAGCGAATAGGCCACCAGCGAGCCCGCACCGGAACCCCGGCCCGGCCCCACCGGCACGCCGTTTTCCTTGGCCCAGCGGATAAAGTCGGACACGATCAGGAAGTAGCCGGGGAAGCCCATGCTGTTGATGGTGTCGAGCTCAAACTGCAGCCGGTCCTCGTATTCCTTGCGGCGAGCCGCGTAGTCCTCTGCCGCCGGATCAAGAATCAGCGCCAGCCGCTTGTCCAGCCCCCGGCGCGATTCTTCCTGGATGAACTGTTCAATGGTGTAGCCGTCGGGGATCGGAAAATCCGGCAGGAAGTTTTCGTTGAGGCGAATATCCAGCGAGCAGCGCCGGGCAATCTCCACGGTATTGGCCAGCGCCTCGGGCAGGTCACTGAACAGCTCGGCCATTTCCTCCGCGCTCTTCAGATACTGCTGGTCGCTGTATTTGCGCGGGCGGCGCGGATCGTCGATGGCGGCACCGTCGTGAATACAGACGCGTGCCTCGTGCGCCTCGAAATCGTCCTGTCTGAGAAAACGCACATCGTTGGTTGCCACCACCGGCAGGTCCAGTGCGCTGGCCAGCGCTACGCTGGCATGCAGGCAGTGCTCGTCACCCGGGCGGCTGGTGCGCTGCACTTCGATATAAAACCGGTCGCCGCACAGGTCGCGAAAGCCGGACGCCACCTGTGTCGCTTCTTCCTGTTTGCCGGCCAGCAGCAACTGGCCGACTTCACCCTGGCGGGCGGCAGACAGGAAGATCAGCCCTTCGTGCAGTTCATCCAGCCACTCACGCCTGACCACGGCACGGCCGCGCTGCTGGTTATGTTGCCAGGCACGGGAGATCAGCAGGGTCAGGTTCTGGTAGCCGGTGCCGTTCTGTACCAGCGCACACAACCGCGCCGGCTCTTCCAGCACGGTGCTTTCCAGCCAGAGATCGGCGCCGGCAATCGGCTTGATGCCAGCGCCCTGTGCAGCCTTGTAGAACTTGATCAGGCAGAACAGGTTGGAATCGTCGGTCACCGCCACTGCCGGCATCTGCCGGCTCACGCACTGCTTGACCAGCGGTTTCACCCGCGCCACGCCATCCACCAGGGAATAGTCGGTGTGGACGCGCAGATGAATGAACGCAGGTGTGCTCAAGGCGACGGTCCTCGATGATGAAGGTCGGACGTCTGACGTCGGACGTCTGACGCAAAAAATAAAAAGAGGGTACTTTGGTTTTAGCGTCCGACGTCCGACGTCCGACGTCCGACCGGCTCTCTATCCGCCAATCTCGCCACCGGCGCAAACGAACGGCGATGCTCCGGCAACGGCCCATGCGCCTCCAATGCTGCCAGATGCACGGGCGTCGGGTAACCCTTGTGGCGGTCGAAGCCGTATTGCGGGTAACGCGCGTGCAGCGCCACCATTTCGGCGTCGCGGGCCACCTTGGCCAGGATCGAGGCCGCGCTGATGGCCGGGATCAGGCCATCTCCCTTCACCACCGGCTCGCTCGGCAGGCCGAAATCCGGGCTGCGGTTGCCGTCCACCAGCACGGCGTGTGCGGCCTGCGACAGCCCGGCGACGGCGCGCTGCATGGCGAGCATGGTGGCCTGGTAGATATTCAGCCGGTCAATCTCGTCCGGCTCGGCACGGCCCAGTGACCAGCACAGGGCCTGCTCACGGATCTGTTCTGCCAGCGCTTCGCGGCGGCGTTCGGTCAGTTTTTTGCTGTCGGCCAGCCCGGCGATGGGCTGCGCCGGGTCCAGGATCACGGCTGCCGTGACCACCGCACCGACCAGCGGGCCCCGTCCGACCTCGTCTACCCCCGCCAGCAGCATGCCGGCGCGCCAGGCAAACCGGCTCGGCTGCCAGGGCAGCATGGTCGGGTACTCGGCGAACGGACGCGTCACAGGGTGCCCTCCACCAGCGCCTTGACGGCCGCCGCCGCGTGGGTGCTGGCGTCACGCCGGAGTTGCACATGGACGGCTTCGAAATCGTCTTTCAGCGCCGCCACGTCGTCCGGATGGTCAAACCAGTGCTGTACCGCACCGGCCAGCGCCTCCGGGTTCATGGCGTCCTGAATGAATTCCGGAATGCGCGGCTGGCTGGCGAGCAGGTTCGGCAGGCCGACATGGTCGAGCTTGACCAGCCTTGATGCGATGGCGTAGGTCAGGCCGCCCAGCCGGTAACCGATCACCATCGGTTTTTTCAATAACAGCCCTTCCAGCGTGGCGGTGCCAGAGGCCATCAGCACCACGTCGGCGGCCGCCATCACGGTACGGCTCTGGCCATCCACCAACTGGATGTCGGTGAGGCCGGCGGCGGCCAGCCCGGCAGTAATCTCGGCATGGCGGTCCGGTGTCGCAGCCGGTATCACCACATGCAGCGCCGGTTGATCGGCACGCAACAGGCGCACTGCGGCCAGGAAGTCCGGCAGCAATTGCCGCACTTCCCCGCCCCGGCTGCCCGGCAGTACCGCCAGCACACGCGCGTCATGCGGCAGGCCAAGCAGATCGCGGGCGCCGGCTACGTCCGGCGTCATCGGAATCATGTCCGCCAGCGGGTGGCCCACGAACGCCACCGGCACATCGTGCTCCTGGTAAAAGCGCGCCTCGAACGGCAGCAGCGTCAGCATCAGGTCGATGCTGGCGCGGATACCCTTGATACGGCCCTGCCGCCAGGCCCACACCGAGGGGCTGACGTAATGCACGGTACGCAGACCACGGGCGTGCACCCGCTTGGCCACGGACAGGGTGAAGTCGGGGGAATCGATGCCGATCACCGCCAGCGGTTGCTCGGCGATCAGGGTGTCGACAAGCTGCCGGCGCAGGCGGAACAGCTCTGGCAGGCGCGGCAGCACTTCGGTGATGCCCATCACCGACAGGCGCTCCATCGGAAACAGGGATTCGCCGCCCTCGGCCTGCATCTGCGGGCCGCAGACACCGATAAAGCGTGCATCGGGGTAATGCTCGCGCAGGGCACGGATCAGCCCGGCACCGAGAATGTCGCCGGAGAGTTCCCCGGCGATCAGGGCGAAAACGGGCTGCGTCCCTGCCTGCATGGTGTTCAGCGGGTGATGCCGCGTTCGGAAGCGCGCAGTGAGTCGATGAAAAGCTGCAGCTCGGGGCCCGCCTCAAGCTGGTCGAGCTTCTCCAGCGCCTGCTCCAGGGTCAGACCCTGGCGGAACACGGTCTTGTAGGCCTGACGCAACTGGCTGATCACCTCGGCACTCCAGCCACGCCGGCGCATGCCTTCGAAGTTCATTGAGCGCGAGGCCGCCGGATTGCCACCGACCATGACATAGGCCGGAATATCCTTCACCACCAGGCTGCAACCGGCGGTCATGGCATAGGAACCAATGCGGCAGAACTGATGCACGCCGGTCATGCCGCCGAGGATCACGCCATCGCCGATGTGCACGTGGCCGGCGATACCGGTGGTATTGGCGAAGATGTTGTCGTTGCCGATCATGCAGTCGTGCGCGACATGCACGCCGACCATCAGCAGGTTGTTGTGGCCGATACGGGTCAGGCCGTTGTCCTGCACGGTGCCACGGTGAATGGTCACATGCTCGCGAATGACATTGTTGTCACCGATTTCGAGCGCGGTCGGTTCACCCTTGTACTTCTTGTCCTGACAGGCTTCGCCCACGGAAGCGAACTGGAAAATGCGGTTGTCGCGGCCGATGGTGGTCGGCCCCTGGATGACGACGTGCGGTCCGATGACGGTGCCTGCACCGATCTTCACATCCGGACCGATAACGGTGTAAGGCCCTACTTGCACATCGCTGGCCAACTCGGCACGGGCATCAATAATGGCGGTGGTATGTATCATTGTTGTCGGATATCCGCAGTCTGCTTGTCAGAAGGTGGAGAAGCGCTCCAGCGGGCGACCAGGCAACGGTTGTTCACTCGATGGCACCCGGGGCCCCGGCCCAGGCACGCGGCGGTCGCACGCGTGCCCAGAGTATACGTCAGCCTTCCGACGCGTGCCCGGCCCTGTGTCAGAGTTTTTGCTCAGCCACCAGGGTTTCGGCCGTTGCGACCAGCTTGCCGTCAACATGTGCTTCGCAACCGAATTTGAGGATATTGCGACGCACTGCCAGCAACCGTGCGGACAGCATCAACTGGTCACCCGGCACCACCGGCCGCTTGAACCGTGCATTGTCGGTGCCACACAGCAGGTAATTATAGCCGTCGGCGGGACGCTTGCCGGCGGTAATGAAGCCCAGCACCCCGGCAGCCTGTGTCATCGCTTCGATGATCAGTACGCCCGGCATCACCGGTTCATGCGGAAAATGGCCATTGAAAAAAGGCTCATTGCAGGTGACGTTCTTCAGCGCCAGCACCCGTTCACCCGGCACCAGCTCGATCACCCGGTCCACCAGCAGGAACGGGTAACGTTGTGGAAGGTATTCCTTGATTTCGTTGATGTTCATCATAAGCGCGCTGCCCGGAACGGGGGGCCGTCCGGAACCTTTCACAAGCCCAATGAGAAGAAGCGGCGTCCGGTGCCGCTTCGCGAGGGGGCCGGGGGTGGCTGGTCAGGCTTAACCCCGGCCGGCATCCTGCTCCAGCTTGCGCACGCGACGGTACAGTTCATCCAGATGCCTGAATCGTGCCGTGTTGCGACGCCAGCGGTCCTGCCGGTCAGCCGGCAGTGCAGAGCCATAGGTTCCCGGTTCGGTGAGAGAGCGGGACACCAGCGTCATGCCCAGCACCACCACCCGGTCGCCAATCTCCAGATGGCCGGCAATGCCCACAGCGCCCCCGATCATGCAGTAACTGCCGATACGGGTGCTGCCGGACACACCCACCTTGCCCGCCATCGCAGTGTGGTCACCCACCACCACGTTGTGAGCCAGATGTACCTGATCATCGAGAATCACGCCGTTGCCGATGACGGTGTCTTCGATAGCGCCACGATCAATGGTCACGTTGGCGCCGATATCCACATCCGCACCGATCCGCACACCGCCTACCTGGGCTACCTTGTTCCAGCGGCCTTCATTGAATGCAAAACCGAAACCGTCGGAACCGATCACCGAACCGGCGTGTATGATAGTGCGTGGGCCGATGATGACACCATGGTAAATTGTAACATTCGGGTAAATGCGCGCCTGCTCGCCCACTTCCGACCCGTCGCCGATCACCGCATTGGCCATCACCACCGCGCCAGCCTTCAGCCGTACGCCGGCGCCGATCACCGCATTCGGACCAATCGACACATTGTCCTCGATCACCGCATCCGCAGCGATCACGGCGCGCGGATGTACTTCGCGCAGCGGCGCCGGTGTCGTGTCGAAGTGATGGCTGATGCGCGCGAAGGCCTGGTACGGGTCAGCAACCACCAGCGCCGCCACCGGGCAGTCTTCCGCCTGATCCGCCGTGCACAGCACGGCGGCGGCAGCGGTCTGCTCCAGGTACGCGCGGTAACGCGGATTGGCCAGGAAGGTAAGCTGCTGTGCGGTGGCGCCGCGCAACGTGCCGAGGCCACTGATTTCAGTGGCCCCGTCACCGCGCAGTTCTGCACCCAGCTCTTCGGCGAGCTGTGCCAGTGTCAGCACCACCGTTTATTTCATCCGGTTGATGCGCTGGGTTACCTGGGCAGTGATGTCCAGGTCCGGTTTCACAAACACCACGGCCTGTGCACTGATCACCATGTCCAGGCCCATTTCGTTGGAGATTTCTTCAATCGCCTTGAGGACCTTCGGTTCCATCTGCTCGATCAGTGCCTGGCGGTCGGAATTGACACGGCGCTGCAGGGACTGCTGCAGGGACTGGAATTCAAAGCCCTTGGTTTCGCGCTCGTCGGTCAGGCGGTTGCGCTCTTCGCTGCTCATGGTCATGCCGTCACGCTGCAGGCGCTCTTCCACCTTGGTGATGTCGTCACGCAGTTTGCGCAGCCGCTGGCTATCCGCTTCCAGGGAGGATTCCAGCGTGGCGTTGCGGCTTTTCACTTCCTCGGTCTCGATGATCGCCTGCATCGGGTCGACCACGGCGATCTTGTCCGCCAGCGCGAGCATCGGGACCATCAGGACAGCGAACAGCACGGTTTTCATTGTTTTCATACATCTGCTCCTAAATTGGGGTGTTGAAAAAGCCACACAGGGGCTTTTTCATGCCGCCTTGGCGGCACAGGTCCGCAAGGGCGGACACGAAAAACCAATCGCTTGTCGCGCTTGATTTTGCCGACGGCCTGACTACGCCGTCAGCACAGGCTGTTTCAACAGCCTGTTAGAAAACCTGGCCCAGCGAGAACTGGAAAAACTCTGTGTCGTCGCCGGATTGCCGGTTCAACGGCCGGGCAAAGTTGAAGCTGAGCGGGCCGATGGCCGTCAGCCAGGTCAGGCCGATGCCGGTAGCATACCGTATTTCACCGGCATCGAACTCATACATGTTGTTGATGGTTTCGGTCTGGAATACCTGGCCGCCATCGACAAAAAAGAAGGTACGCACGTTGCGGCTTTCCGGCGCGAACGGCGTCGGGAAAATCAGCTCCAGGCTGCCTTCCACCAGCAGGTTGCCGCCGAGCGGGTCCGGGTCCGGATCGCGGGTACAGTTGGCCGGGTTCTGGTTGCAGATATCGACATAGGTGAGCGCGTCGGAACGCGGACCCAGGCTGCGCGATTCATACCCCCGCACAGAACCGATACCGCCAGAGTAGTAGTTCTCGAAGAACGGCAGTGCCTGGTTGTCGCCGTAGCCGTCGCCATAACCGACATCCGCGCGGGTACGCAGCGTCCAGCGGCGGCTGATCGGGAAGTAGCGTTCACCGTCCCAGGACAGCTTGTAGAAGGTGTAGTCACTGCCGGGCACCGCCACTTCCAGACCGACGGTCTGCGACCAGCCACGGTCCGGCATGATGCCCCGGTTGAGGGTGCTGGTGCGCAGCGAGATATTGCCCTTGTACAGGTTGAACCTGTTGCCTTCGGATTCCAGGAAACGGTAGATATCGACGGCAACGAAATCACCCACGGTGATGTCCACGTTGTCGTAGCCGAAACCGAAATCCAGGCGTGAGTATTCGGAAATCGGATAGCCATAATTGACCGAGGCCCCGATACGGTCGGCGGCGTAGGACGCCACGTCCACCTCGCTGAAATCAATCTTCGAGTAGTACAGGCTGAAACCCCGGCTGACGCCATCCAGCGTGTAGTACGGATTGAAGTGCGAGAAGCTGTAGCTGTCACGAATGTCGCTGCGCGACAGCGCGAACGATACCCGGTTGCCGGTGCCCATGAAGTTGTTCTGGCTGATGCTGGCACCGAAAATGAAACCGCTGGCCTCGGAATAACCGACGTTGGCGCCGATGGAACCGGAGGGCTGCTCTTCCACGGTGTAGTTCACGTCCACCAGGTCTTCGGCGCCCACCACGCGCGGGGTGTCCGCCTCCACCAGGGCAAAATACCCCAGCCGTTGCAGACGCTCGCGGGACAGGTCGATCAGCGCCGTGTTGGCGGGTGCGCCCTCGAACTGACGCAGCTCGCGGCGCAGCACTTCATCCTGGGTCTTGATGTTGCCACTGAAATTGACACGGCGAACATATACCTTGCGGCCCGGATCGACATAGAAGGTGATATCCACCGTCTCGTCATCCTCGTTCACTTCCGGGAAATCGTTCACCTGGGCAAAGGTATAGCCTTCGTTGCCGAGGCGGCGGGTCAGCAGTTCGCCGGTCTGGGTCGCCATCTGCTGCGAGAACACTTCACCGGGGCGGATCACCAGCAGCGGTCGCAGGTCTTCCTCGTCCACCACCAGGTCGCCGGCCAGCTTCACTTCACCGACGCGGTAACGCTTGCCTTCGTCCACATTGATGGTGATGTACACCTGGCTGCGGTCCGGGGTGACCGCCACCTGGGTGGATTCCATGGAAAAGTTGATGTAACCGCGGTCCAGGTAATAGGAACGCAACCGCTCCAGGTCACCGGAGAGGCGCTCACGGGAATAACGGTGCTTGCTGCCGAACGGCCACCAGCCACGTGGCCGCAGCTCGAACGCGCCACGCAGTTCATCATCGCTGAACACGGTATTGCCGACGATATTGATGTCGCGAATGCTGGCCGGGCTGCCTTCGTAGATATTGATATGCAGCGCCACCCGGTTACGCGGCAACGGCACGGCCTCGGTGTCCACCTGCGCATCATAGCGCCCCTGCGCCACGTACTGGCGCTGCAGCTCGCCGGTGATCGCTTCCAGCGTCGAGCGGCGGAACACTTCGCCTTCGGCCAGGCCGGCGTCACGCAGACCTTTGCGCAAATTGTCCTCGTCGATGGATTTATTGCCCTTGATCTCCAGGCTCGAAATCGATGGCCGCTCAGACACCACGACGACGAGCTGGTCGCCATCACGGCCGATCTGCACATCCTCGAAATCACCGGAGCCGTACAGACGGCGCACCGCCTCCGCGACGTCGCGGGTACTGACCAGATCACCGGACTGGATCGGCAGCGCCGCATAGACGCGCTCCACCGGCAACCGTTGCAGACCCTCCACCCGGATATCGCTGACACGGAATGGCTCATTGGCCGAGGCACCACCTGCAAACAACAGCAGGCTGACAATGAAACAGCAGGACCAGGCTCGCAAAACACCCCCGATTATCATGCAAACTGCCGCATCAGGTCGTTGAACACCGCGACACACATCAGCCCGAACACCAGCATCATGCCGACGCTCTGGGCCACCATCAAAAACCGTTCGGGCAACGCTTTGCCACGAATCATCTCGATCAGCCCGAACATGATCCAGCCGCCATCCAGCATCGGGATCGGCAGCAGGTTGATCACCCCCAGGCTGATACTGAAGAACGCCAGGAACATCAGGAATGTGGCCAGGCCAATGGCAGCGGTTTCACCGGCTGCCTGGGCAATGGTGATCGGCCCGCCCAGCGTCTTCACGGACAGCTCGCCGGTGAGCATCTTGCCCACTGCGGCGAAGATCATACTGGTCTGCTGCCACAGGCGCGAGGCCGCCGCCGGAATCGCTTCCAGCGGGCCGTAATGAATTTCGCGCAGGCCACCGGCACGGACGCCGGCCTGGCCGATCTCGCCGTTGTCGGTCTGTACCCCTTTCGGCGTCAGCGTCAGCGCCACTTCGCTACCGTCACGCTGTACCGTCAGCGCCAGCGGCCGGGCGGGGGCGGCCTGTACCGCCTCGACCCATTCCGTCCAGCCGGCAATGGGCTGGCCGTCCACACGCAGCACCCGGTCGCCTTCGCGCAGGCCGGCCACTGCAGCGGCACTGTCGTCGCTGACCTTGCCCACGATTGCCGGGATCGGCTGCGGCGTCACACCCAGCACCGGCAGCAGTGGCTGTTCCGGATCGGCAGACCAGGCGGCCATCGGCAGGCCCACGGTGCGCTCGATACCGTCGCTGCCGCGTACCGTCAGCGGCACACTGCCGCGCTCGCCCACATGGCCGAGCATAGCCATGCCGAACTGCTCCCAGGTCTGCACCGTGCGCTGATCCAGCCGCACCAGTTCGTCGCCGGGCCGCAGGTCGGCACTGGCAGCAGGTGAGCCCTCGGCCACCTCGCCCACCACCGGCGGCACGCCGCTCTGGCCGCCCATCAGCACGACCCAGTAGATCAGGATGGCCAGCAGCAGGTTGGCGGCGGGGCCGGCGGCATAGGTAATGACCCGTTGCCAGGCGGGCTTGGCGGAGAATTCTTCATGTTCTTCGCCGGGCTGTATCTCGCAGTCACGGCGATCCAGCGGCTTGACGTAGCCACCAAGAGGAATAGCAGAGAGGACAAAATCGGTGCCGCCCTTGCTGCGCCAGCTGAACAGGCGCGGGCCGAAACCGATCGAGAAGGTCAGCACGCGCACGCCGAAGGCGCGCATGCTCAGGTAATGCCCGTATTCATGAATCGCCACGATGATCAGGATCGTGACCGCAAACGCCAGCAGTGTCATCAGCATGCCGATACCCGATTTGTCATTGTCACGCCTGTCCCTGCCCTGCTGCTCATGTCCTGGCGGTCAGTTGCGCTGTCGCCACCTGGCGTGCGGCAGCGTCCACCGCCATCACCGCGTCCACATCGGTACAGGCGGGGGCCGCCACGCGGGCCAGTGTCTCCGCCACCACCACCGGAATACCGGGAAAATCCAGGCGGTGGTCCAGAAACGCCGCCACCGCCACTTCGTTGGCCGCGTTCAGTACCGCCGTGGCGGTACCGCCGGCCTGCATCGCTTCCCGCGCCAGCTGCAGGCAGGGGAAGCGGGTCTCGTCCGGCGCCTCGAAATCCAGCCCCGCCAGGCGGGTGAAATCCAGTCGCCGGGCGCCTGAGTCTATCCGCTCCGGCCAGGCCAGGGCACAGGCAATCGGTGTTTTCATGTCCGGTGTGCCCAGTTGCGCCAGCACCGAACCGTCGTCGTATTCCACCATCGAGTGCAGCACGCTCTGCGGATGCACCACCACGTCGATCAGCGACGGCGGCACCGAGAACAGCCAGCAGGCCTCGATCAGCTCCAGCCCCTTGTTCATCAGGGTGGCGGAATCCACCGAGATTTTCGGCCCCATGTTCCAGTTCGGATGACGCACCGCCTGCTCCGGCGTCACGGTGGCCAGCTGTTCCGCCGTGAAGGTCCTGAACGGGCCGCCCGAGGCGGTCAGCAATAGCTTGCGCACCCCGGCGAGCCGGGCGTTCTGCCCCGGTGCACAGGGAGGCAGACACTGAAATATCGCGTTGTGTTCCGAGTCCACCGGCAACAGTTGCGCGCCGGAGGCAGTGACGGCATCCATGAACAATTGCCCGGTCACCACCAGTGCTTCCTTGTTCGCCAGCAGCACACGCTTGCCGGCATGGACGGCAGCCAGTGTCGGCCTGACCCCGGCGGCACCGACAATCGCCGCCACCACAGTGTCCACCTCAGCAGCAGCGGCCACCTGGGCCAATGCCGCGTCCCCGGCGAGCACCTCGGTCTGTGACCCAAGCGCCTGAAGATGGTTCCGAAGTGATAGCGCTGCCTGCTCGTCCGCCAGCACCGCGTAACGGGGCTGCCAGGTTTCACATTGCGCTGCCAGCGCCTGCCACTGTGAACCAGCGGTCAGCGCATACACCCGGTAACGGGCCGGATGCAGGGCCAGTACCGCCAGTGTCTGGGTGCCGATGCTGCCGGTGGCCCCCAGCAGGGTGAGCTGTTGCGGCGAGCCGGCCACGGGTTACAGCCCTCCGGGCAGGTCCGCCCAGGTCAGGGCCGCCAGCGCCACCGGCAGGGCCGCCGTGACACTGTCGATCCGGTCCAGCATGCCGCCATGGCCCGGCAGCATGGTGCCGCTGTCCTTTACGCCGCGCTGGCGCTTGACCATGCTCTCGAACAGGTCACCCAGCACGGAAGCCAGCACGGTCAGGCCGGCCACGAGCAGTACCTTGTAGAGGGTGCCGGTAACCGGGAACAGGTGCGGCACAATGGCCGCCACGGCCAGCGCCAGCAGCAGGCCGCCCACCAGCCCTTCCACCGTCTTGCCGGGGCTGACCTTCGGCGCCAGCTTGTGGCGGCCCAACGCGCGGCCAGCAAAATAGGCACCGGTGTCCGCCGCCCAGACCCACACCAGCAGATAGAGCAGCGCCCAGGGACCGGCCAGGCCCAGCGCACCGACGCTCTGCACATGCACCACGGCTGCCCAGGACGGCACCAGCAGCAGGTAGCCCATCAGCACCATCACCGGCGCCCGCGCCCAGGCGGCGGCGGTGGCCGGGAACGTCACCACCAGCACCAGGGCCAGCAGCCACCACAGCGGCATCCAGGCGTACAGCCACAACGGCTGGGTCCCTTCCGCCAGCGCCATCAGGGCCGCCAGCGAGACGACCCACAGCACCCGCAATGGCAGCGTCAGGCGGCCGATCAACGCGGACCATTCCCAGCCGGCGGCGAGGAAGAAGGCGCCGGCCACCAGGGCAAACGCGGTCCGTTCGAGCAGGAACACTGCGCCGAGCACGATCGGCAGCAGTATCAGTGCGGTGATGACCCGCAATTTCAGCATGTTGTGTCCTCGTCCGGGCCGGCCACCTGTTCCCCGCTGCGACCGAAACGGCGTTGCCGGCCGGCGTAGTCCCGCAGGGCTTCGGCCAGCGCCTGTTCATTGAAATCCGGCCACAGCAACGGGCTGAAGAACAGCTCGCTGTAGGCCGCCTGCCAGAGCAGGAAGTTGCTCAGGCGGCATTCGCCGCCGGTACGGATCAGCAGGTCCGGTGGCGGCAGGTCGCCCAGCGCCAGGTAACCCTGCACAGCGTGTTCGTCGATACCGGCCGCCGCCAGGCGGCCTGCTGCCACGTCTTCCGCCAGGCGCCGTGCGGCCTGGGTGACATCCCACTGGCCACCGTAGTTGACCGCAATGGCCAGTACCATGCCTTTATTGTCAGCGGTGAGTTGCTCGGCGGCGGCCATGCCCTGTTGCAATGGCGCACTGAACGCGCTGCGCTCACCAATGAAGCGCAGGCGGATGCGGTGTTCGTGCAGTTCGCGGACCCGGTCACCCAGCGCCTCCATGAACAGGCCCATCAGGTGACGGACTTCGTCTTCCGGCCGGCGCCAGTTTTCCGAGCTGAAGGCAAACAGGGTCAGCACTTCCACACCCCGGCGGGCGCAGCCACTGATCACCGATTGCACAGCCCGTTCGCCGGCGCGGTGGCCTTCGTGGCCGGGCAGGCCACGGCGGCGCGCCCAGCGGTTGTTGCCGTCCATGATGATCGCCACGTGGCGCGGTACGCCGGACGCCTTCACGGAATCAACGTCCGGGGCCTTTGATCGGTTGTCCTGCATGGTGCTCATCCTGGCGCTGCCATATCGCAGGCCCTAAACAAAACCGGGCTGACTGCAGCCCGGCAAGTACTGATGTCTGTCGATGGCCTGGCCCGGGCGGCGTCCGCCCGCAGCAGGTTACATCGACATCAAGTCTTCTTCTTTGGTTTTCAGCAACTTGTCCACTTCACCCACCATACGGTCGGTGAGCTGCTGGATCGCTTCCTCACCCCGGCGGGCGTCGTCTTCGGAGACTTCCTTCTCCTTGAGCAGATCCTTGAGGTCGCCGTTGGCATCGCGGCGGATGTTACGGATCGACACCTTGGCCTGCTCGCCTTCGCTACGTACCACTTTCACCAGATCACGCCGGGTTTCCTCGGTCAGCGGCGGCAGCGGCAGGCGGATCACCGTACCGGCGGTGGACGGGTTCAGACCCAGGTCGGATTTCAGGATGGCGCGCTCGATGTCCGGCACCAGCTGTTTGTCGAACGGCGACACCAGCAGGGTGCGGCCTTCTTCCACGGAGATGTTGGCCAGTTGCGACAGCGGCGTGTCCGAGCCGTAGTACGACACGCTGATGGTGTCCAGCAGGCTCGGGTGGGCACGCCCGGTACGCACGCGCTTGAGGGCCGTTTCCAGCGCCTCGATGCTTTTCTTCATGCGGCTTTCGGCATCTTTCTTGATATCGTCGATCACCGTGCATTCCTCGCTTGTTCTGATGTTGAAAACCCCGTCACAGGGCTTTGTTGCCGCCCGCAGGCGGCCCGTCATGCGCTTTCGGTACGGCCGGCTTCCACCAGCGTGCCTTCGCTGCCACCGAGCATCAGGTTCAGCAGCGCGCCCTGCTTGTTCATGTTGAACACCCGCAGCGGCATGTTGTGATCCTGGCACAGGCAGATGGCGGTCAGGTCCATCACGCCCAGCTTGCTGGCCAGCACATCGTCATAGGTCAGGCGATCATACTTGATTGCGTTCGGGTTTTTCACCGGGTCGCTGTCGTAGACGCCGTCCACCTTGGTGGCCTTGAGCACCACGTCGGCATTGATCTCGATCCCGCGCAGGCAGGCGGCGGAATCGGTGGTAAAGAAGGGGTTGCCGGTGCCGGCGCAGAAAATCACCACCTCACCGTTCTTCAGATAGCGGATCGCGTTGCGATGATCGTAATGCTCGACCACACCACTCATCGGGATCGCCGACATCAGCCGGGTGCGGATATTGGAACGCTCCAGGGCATCACGCAGCGCCAGGCCATTCATGACCGTGGCCAGCATGCCCATGTGGTCACCGGCGACCCGGTCCAGGCCGGCGGTCTGCAATGCTGCGCCACGGAACAGGTTGCCGCCGCCAATCACCAGACCCACCTGGACACCGATGCCGACCAGCTGGCCGATCTCCAGCGACATGGCGTCCAGCACCGCCGGATCGATACCGAAGCCTTCGTTGCCCGCCAGCGCCTCGCCACTGAGTTTCAGCAGGATGCGCTTGTAACGCGGCGACCGGTCTTTACTTGTACTGGACATGTCAGATTCTCCACCGCTCTTCATCATTCAGGGCCTGAACCATCTGTCATCGGGATGCCGCTCGGACCACGTCATGCCGGGATTGTTCACCGGCGTCGCCCCGAGCCTGGTCACCGCATACTGCGTCGCGGTGAATAATGCGCCATTGCGGCACACAGTGCCATGCCTGCCCGGCATACAAGCCCGGGTGGCAGGTACAAAAACGCCTCGCCGGCATACCGGCAAGGCGCTTTGCGGAGTGCACTGCAAAAAATCAGCTCTTGTTGACCTGAGCCATGACCTCGGCAGCGAAATCGGTTTCTTCTTTCTCGATGCCTTCGCCCACCACCAGGCGCACGAAAGACACGATGTCGGCACCGGCCGCTTTCGCCAGTTTGCCAACGGTGACATCCGGGTTCTTGACGAACGGCTGCTCGACCAGGCTCACCTCTTTGAGGAATTTCTGGATACGGCCACCGACCATCTTCTCGACGATCTCTTCCGGCTTGCCCGCCATGTCCGGCTGCGCACGAATGATGCTCTTCTCGCGCTCCAGCTCGGCTTCCGGCAGTTCTTCCGGGCGCACCACGCTCGGCGCCACGGCGGCGACGTGCATGGCCACGTCTTTGCCCAGCTCTTCGTCACCGGCGGTCAGGTCGACCAGCACGCCGATTTTGCCACCGTGCACATAGGCGCCCACGCGGCCACTGCTTTTCAGCACGGCAGCACGACGTACCTGGATGTTCTCGCCGATTTTCTGGATCAGCGCTTCACGGGCGGTTTCGACGGTGCTGCCGTCGGCCAGTTGCAGCGCGGCGATGCTGGCAACGTCCGCTTCTTCAGCCGCCAGTGCGGCGTCGGCCACTTTGCCGGCGAAGGTCAGGAAGTTGTCGTCGCGGGCGACGAAATCGGTTTCGGAGTTGATTTCCACCAGCACACCGGTCTTGCCGTCGGCGGAGATCGCCACAGCCACGGTGCCTTCGGCGGCGGTGCGGCCGGCTTTCTTGGCGGCCTTGGCCTGACCTGATTTACGCAGGTCATCAATGGCCCGTTCGATATCGCCCTCGGCTTCGACCAGTGCCTTTTTGCACTCCATCATGCCGAGGCCAGTGCGTTCACGCAGTTCTTTTACCAGAGCAGCAGTTACAGCAGCCATGATCCAACCTCATAGTCAGCGGATCCGGTCGGCCGGATACGGCACGGGCCGGCCGGATCGGAAAATTGAATGCGGGGCACCGTGTTCACGGGCCCCGCGTTCAGGCGGGGGCTTGCTTAGCTGGCAGCTTCGTCGACTTCCACGAAGCCGTCGCTGTCAGCGGCGCCCGGCGCCTGGGTAGCCGCGTATTCACGGCCTTCGAGGATTGCGTCGGCAACCGCCTGCACGTACAGCTGGATGGCGCGAATGGCGTCATCGTTGCCCGGGATGATGTAGTCCACACCGTCCGGGTTGCTGTTGGTGTCGACCACGGCGATCACCGGAATACCCAGCTTGCGGGCTTCCTGAACGGCGATGTCTTCGTGGTCCACGTCGATCACGAACAGGGCATCCGGCAGACCGCCCATGTCCTTGATACCACCGATGGAGCGTTCCAGCTTGTCCATCTCGCGGCGGCGCATCAGCGCTTCTTTCTTGGTCAGCTTGTCGAAGGTGCCGTCGGCAGCCTGGGCTTCCAGGTCGCGGTAGCGCTTGATCGACTGGCGGATGGTCTTCCAGTTGGTCAGCATGCCGCCGAGCCAGCGGTGGTCGACATACGGCATGCCGCAACGGGTGGCTTCTTCAGCAATCACTTTCTGTGCGGCACGCTTGGTGCCTACAAACAGGATCTTGTTATTGCTGGAGGCCAGTCTGTTCACGAACGTCAGGGCGTCGGTGAACAACGGCAGGGTCTTTTCCAGGTTGACGATGTGAATCTTGTTGCGCGCGCCAAAAATGAAGGGCTTCATCTTCGGGTTCCAGAAACGGGTCTGGTGACCAAAGTGAACGCCCGCCTTGAGCATGTCGCGCATGGTGACGTTAGGCATCTGTGTTCTCCGGTTCGGGTTGGGCCTCCATGTTCCCTCATGACCCAACCCCACGAATTGCGGGGGCACCCAGGGCCATGTGACGGAACATGTGTGGATTTCCCTTGGCTCACCCCCAACGGGTACAATGCGTACCCCTGCGGCCGGCCAGGGCGCGCGCTTTATACCACGATCATGCGGGCGCAACAATCGGCGCGGCGCTGAAACCTGACTGACCCGGCCCGACAGCATCCGGCCAACCCCCTGATCTAGCAGGAGTTCTTCCCAGCATCATGACCGTGACCCTGAAAACCCCGGAAGATATCGAGAAGATGCGCGAAGCCGGCCGCCTGGCGGGCGAAGTGCTGGACATGATCGGCCAGCACGTCCGTCCCGGCGTCACCACCGAGGAGCTGGACCGCATCTGCCATGACTATATGGTGAACACCCAGCAGGTGATCCCCGCCTGCCTCGGCTACCGGGGCTTCCCGAAGTCCGTCTGCACCTCGGTCAACCACGTCATCTGCCACGGCATCCCGAATGACAAGAAGGTGCTGAAGAAAGGCGACATCATCAATATCGACGTCACCGTCATCAAGGACGGCTGGCACGGCGATACCAGCAAGATGTTCTTCGTCGGCGAGCCGTCGGTGCTGGCCCAGCGGCTGGTGGACGTCACCCGCGAGTGCATGATGAAGGGCATCGAGATGGTCCGCCCCGGCGTGCGCCTGGGCGACATCGGCCACGCCATCCAGCAGCACGCCGAATCGCACCGCTTCTCGGTGGTGCGCGAGTACTGCGGCCACGGCATCGGCAAGGTCTTCCACGAGGAGCCGCAGGTGCTGCACTATGGCAAGCCCGGCACTGGCATGGTTCTTGAAGAAGGCATGGTGTTCACCATCGAGCCGATGATCAACGCCGGCAAGCCGCACACCAAGCTGCTGCCGGACGGCTGGACGGTGGTGACCAAGGACCACAAGCTGTCTGCCCAGTGGGAGCACACCCTGGCCGTCACCCGTGACGGCTTCGACGTGCTGACCCGGCGCCGGGAAGAGACTGACCTGGGCTGATCCCCGGACCGGACGGCGCGGCCACACCGTTGCGTGACGAACCAGAGCGACTTCATGACCTTCGAACCCGATTTCACCCCGGCCGAGGCGCTGGCCGCCCTGCGCAACAGCAAAGTGCCCGGCAAACAGGCCCGCGAACTGCTGGCCGCCGGCCAGGCCCGGCTTGACGCGGCCTTCCCCGCCACGCCGATCCGCAAGCTGGTGCGTGGCCGCGCCGCACTGGTCGACCGCGTGCTGCAGGCCGCCTGGCAACTGTTCGGGCTGGCAGACCAGGAAGGCCAGGCGCTGCTGGCCGTGGGGGGCTATGGTCGCGGCGAGTTGCACCCGCACTCCGACGTGGATCTGCTGATCCTGCTCGATGGCAGCCCGGCACAGTCGCTGTGCGGCCAGCTGGAAGGCTTTATCGCCTTCCTCTGGGACACCGGCCTGGAGATCGGCCACAGCGTGCGCACGCTGGAGGAATGCCTGCTGCTGGCGCGGGACGACATCACCGTCGCCACCAACGTGATGGAATCCCGCACGCTGGCCGGCGACGACCGCCTGCGCGAGCAACTGGCCGAGCGTACCGGCCCGGAGCACATCTGGCCGACACCGGCGTTCTTCGCCGCCAAGTGGCATGAACAGACCAGCCGTCATCGCAAGCACAACGACACCGAATACAACCTGGAACCGGACATCAAGAATGCGCCCGGTGGCCTGCGCGATCTGCAGATGGTCGGCTGGGTGGCGAAGCGGCATTTCTACCCGCGCGATAAAGCCAGCAACCTGGAAAAGCTGGTCGCACTGGATTTCCTGACCGAACGGGAATATGCCGCCCTGCGCCGCTGCGAGGATTTCCTGTTCGAGGTGCGCTGGGCATTGCACACCCTCAGCGGCCGCAACGAAAACCGCTTGCTGTTCGACTATCAGCGCCAGGTCGCCGCCCTGCTCGGCCATGAGGACTCCAACGCCAACCTGGCGGTGGAACTGTTCATGAAGGAGTTCTACCGCGTGGCACTGGCGCTCTCGGTGCTCAACGAGATGCTGCTGCAACTGTTCGACGAAGCGATTCTGCAGGCGGACAAGCCGCATGAGGTACGCCCGCTGAACCGCCGCTTCCAGATCCATAACGATTACCTGGAAGTGACGCACGAAAACGTCTTCACCGAACACCCGTCTGCCCTGCTGGAAATGTTCGTGGTACTGGCCCAGCACCCGGAGCTCAAAGGCGTGCGCGCCACCACCATGCGTGACTGCATCGACAAGCGCCGGCTGATCGACGACGCCTACCGCAACGACCCGCAGCACACCGCGCTGTTCATGCAACTGATCCGTTCGCCGCACAAGCTCTGGTCGCAACTGCGGCGCATGAAGCGCTACGGCATTCTCGGCCGCTACCTGCCCGAGTTCGGCCGCATCATCGGCATGATGCAGTACGACCTGTTTCATATTTATACGGTGGACGCGCACACCCTGCTGGTGGTGAAGAACATGCGCCGCCTGCGCTATGAAGAGACACGCGAGAAATTCCCGCTCGCCTGCGATGTGTTCTATCGGCTGCCGAAACCGGAGTTGCTGTACATTGCCGGCCTGTACCACGACATTGCCAAGGGGCGCGGCGGCGACCACTCCGAGCTGGGCGCCGATGACGCCATTGCCTTCTGCCAGCGCCACGGTCTGACCAACTGGGACGCCAAGCTGGTTGCCTGGCTGGTGCGCAGCCACCTGGTCATGTCGGTGACCGCGCAGCGCAAGGACATCGCCGACCCGGACGTGGTGATGGAGTTTGCCCGCCAGGTGGGCGACCTGGTGCACCTGGACTATCTCTATGTGCTGACCGTCTCGGACATCAACGCCACCAACCCGGCACTGTGGAATTCCTGGCGCGATTCACTGCTGCGCCAGCTCTACACGGAAACCAAGCGCGCCCTGCGCCGTGGCCTGAACAACCCGATCGACAAGCAGGACTGGATCGACGACACCCGCGATGAAGCGATGAAACTGCTGGAACAGCGGCAGATTCCGGTGGAGAACATCGAGAAACTGTGGTCCGGCATCGGCGACGAATACTTCCTGCGCGAGAATGCCCGCGACATCGCCTGGCACACCGAAGCCATGCTCACCCGCGACAACCCGGACGAGCCGCTGGTGCTGGTACGCGAAAGCAGCGGCGGCCAGTACGAAGGCGGCACGCAGATCTTCGTCTACACGCCGGACACCGAGAACCTGTTCGCCGCCACCGTGAATGCGCTGGACCAGTTGAACCTGACCATCATGGATGCGCGCATCATCACCTCCGCCGACAGCTTCAGCCTCGACACCTACATTGTGCTCGATGAACACGGCACGCCGATCGGCAACGATTATCCGCGCCTGCAGGCGATCCGCGACACCCTGACCCAGGCGCTGCGCGACCCGAGCCAGTTCGGCAATATCGTGCAGCGGCGCATGCCGCGCCGGCACAAGCATTTTCGCGTGCCGACACAGGTGATCATCAGCAACGACATTGTCAACGACCGCACCGTGGTCGACGTGCAGACGCTGGACCGCCCCGGCCTGCTGGCCCGCATCGGCCGCATGTTCATGGAATTTGACCTGCTGTTGCAGAATGCACGCATCGCCACCCTTGGCGAGCGGGTGGAAGACGTGTTCTTCATCACGCAAAAGGACGGCGGCCCGGTCACCGACCCGGACCTGTGCCAGCGCCTGCAACAGCGTTTGAAGGAAGAGCTGGATGACACCAGCCGCGATCAGGTGACGCCGTCCGGCGGCCTCTCGATCTGATCACGCGCGAACAATAATGAGTGACCTGATGAACCCTGATCTGAATCGACTGCACCCGTATCCGTTCGAGAAACTCGCCAAACTGTTCCAGGGGCTGGACACGCCGTCACTGCCTCACATTGCGCTGTCCATCGGCGAACCCCAGCATCCCGCGCCGGCCATCGTGCAGCAGGCCCTGAAAGACCACACCGCCGCGCTGTCGCGCTACCCGACCACCGCCGGGCTGCCGGAACTGAATGCCGCCATTCGCGGCTGGCTGGAACGCCGCTTCCACCTGCCGGCACTGGAGGCCGGGCAGGTGCTGCCGGTGTCCGGCACCCGCGAGGCACTGTTCGCCTTTGCCCAGGCCATGCTCGATCGCAGCCGCGCACCGCTGGTGCTGATGCCCAACCCCTTCTACCAGATCTACGAAGGCGCGACGCTGCTGGCCGGCGGCGAGCCGGTGTACCTGCCCTGCATCGCCGAGAACGGCCTGCAACCGGATTTCGATGCCGTCAGCGCCGACACCTGGCAGCGTTGCCAGTTGCTGTATATCTGCTCGCCCGGCAACCCCACCGGCGCGCTGCTGGATATCCCGACGATGCAGGCACTCATCCGCCTCGCGGACGAACACGATTTCATCATCGCCTCGGACGAGTGCTACTCGGAAATCTATGCCGACACGCCGCCGCCGGGGCTGCTGGAAGCCTGCGCCGACATGGGCCGCACCGACTACGCCCGTTGCGTGGTGTTCCATTCACTGTCGAAACGCTCCAACCTGCCCGGCATGCGCTCCGGGTTTGTCGCCGGCGATGCCGCGTTGCTGGCCGGCTTCCTGCGCTACCGCACCTACCACGGCTGCGCCATGTCGATTCATCACCAGCTTGCCAGCATCGTGGCCTGGAACGACGAAGCCCACGTGATCGAGAACCGCCGCCTGTACCAGCAGAAATTCGCCGCCGTGCTCGACGTTCTCGGCGATGTGATGGACGTGCAGGCGCCGCAGGCCGGCTTTTATCTGTGGCCGCGCACCCCGGGCAGCGATGAAGACTTCGCCCGCGAACTGAAACGCACACAGAACGTCACCGTGCTGCCCGGCAGCTATCTCTCGCGGGAAGTGAACGGCCTCAATCCCGGCGCGGGCCGCGTGCGCATGGCGCTGGTGGCCACGCTGGATGAATGCATCGAAGGTGCCGAACGTATCCGCACCTTCCTGCAACGCGCCTGAACAGAACAGGGGGACACACTGATGCGAGTGACCGTGTACGGCATCAAGGCCTGCGACACCATGAAAAAAGCCTTCACCTGGCTCGACCAGCATGGCATCGAGTACGACTTCCACGACTATAAAAAGGCCGGCGCCTCCGCCGCGCAGGTCAAGGCGTGGATCAAACAGCTCGGCTGGGAACAGGTCATCAACCGCCGTGGCACCACCTGGCGCAAACTGCCGGAAGCCGAGCGCGAGACCATGACCGCCGCGGGCGCGGCGGCCGCTGCCGTGGCCAACCCCTCGATGATCCGCCGCCCGCTGGTGGAATTCGACGGCAAGGTACTGCTGCTCGGCTTCGACCCGGAAGAATGGGCCGATCGGCTGCACGCCCGGAATTGATCAGCCTCGCAGGCTGCGGCTCGCGGCCCCAACTGGCATAATGGCGCCCAACCGAACCGACCAAGGGAAGATTATGAGCAAGGTATTTGCCCTGGCCCTGGGCTGCGGCACGCAGAACCGCGACGAAGAGTGGCTGGAAGTCTATTACCCGGCGCCGGTGCTGAGTCCGGACACGGCACTGGTCGACGCCGTGCGCGAGACGCTGGATTACGAAGGCGGCAACGTGGCGCTGTCACTGAGCCATCGGCAGGTCGGGCAACTGGCCCGTGCCTGGCGTGAAGCCGGCCATGAAGAACAGGCCAGCTATGCGGTGGCCTTCCAGGAGTCCGACCAGCCGCTGGTGATCACGGTACTGGAAACCGACGCTGCGCCGTCCTCCACGCCGGAAGCCTACCTGAAACTGCACCTGCTTTCGCACCGGCTGGTGCGGCCGCACGCGGTCAACCTCAGCGGCATTTTCCCGCTGCTGCCGAACGTGGCCTGGACCAGCGACGGCGCGGTGGACCTGGACGAGCTGCCGGAAAAACAACTGCTGGCGCGTCTGGACGGCCGCCTGCTGAGCGTG
The DNA here is from genome assembly GCF_000299335.2 of Isoalcanivorax pacificus W11-5. Classification (NCBI taxonomy): domain Bacteria; kingdom Pseudomonadati; phylum Pseudomonadota; class Gammaproteobacteria; order Oceanospirillales; family Alcanivoracaceae; genus Isoalcanivorax; species Isoalcanivorax pacificus. The sequence goes on from NZ_CP004387.1 coordinate 2,754,156, forward strand.
TTCTCGGTGGACAAATTCCCGCGCATGACCGACTACGTGGTGCCCAGCGGCGTACGTATTGCCGACACCGCACGCGTACGCCTGGGTGCCTACGTGGGCGAAGGCACTACCATCATGCACGAAGGCTTCATCAACTTTAACGCCGGCACGGAAGGCCCGGGCATGATCGAAGGCCGTATCTCCGCCGGCGTCTTCGTCGGGCGCGGGTCCGATATCGGCGGCGGCGCCTCCACCATGGGCACCCTCTCCGGCGGCGGCAACATCATCATCTCACTGGGCGAAGACTGCCTGCTCGGCGCCAACGCCGGCACCGGCATTCCGCTGGGTGACCGCTGCACCATCGAGTCGGGCCTGTACATCACCGCCGGCACCAAGGTGAACCTGCTCGACGAAAAAGGCGAGCAGGTGCGCACTGCCAAGGCACGCGAACTGGCTGGCCAGAGCGATCTGCTGTTCCGTCGCAATTCGTTGACCGGCGCGGTGGAATGCCTGACCAACAAGAGCGCCGTGGCGCTGAACGAAGAACTGCATAAACATAACTGAAGCGGCGAGCTGCGGGCGGCGGGTTGCGGAGAAAAAACGCAGCGCGCCGCCGCGGTGCCCCTCTGAGAATGCTCATCATGTCCCAGCAAGAACGTGTCCTGTCTTATGCGCGGGAATTGATCGGTCGGGCCTCGGTCACGCCCGAGGACGCCGGCTGCCAGCAATGGCTGGCGGAAAAACTCGCAGCACTGGGCTTCCAGTGTGAACACCTGCGTTTCGGCGAGGTGGACAATCTGTGGGCACGACGCGGCGAACAGGGCCCGCTGCTGGCCTTTGCCGGCCATACCGACGTGGTCCCCACCGGCGACCTCAAGGCATGGTCCTCGGATCCGTTTGTGCCGGAGATTCGCGACGGCCTGCTGTACGGGCGCGGCGCGGCAGATATGAAATCCTCCATCGCCGCGTTCCTGGTCGCGGTGGAGGACTTCATTGCCGAACGTCCGGAGCACAGCGGCAGCATTGCCTGGCTGATCACCGCCGACGAGGAAGGCCCGTCCATTAACGGCACCGTGAAGGTGGTGGAGACGCTCGAAGCCCGCAACGAAAAGATCGACTGGTGCCTGGTCGGCGAGCCGTCTTCCACCGATGCCGTGGGCGACGTGATCAAGAACGGCCGCCGTGGCTCACTCGGCGGCGTGCTGGTGGTCCAGGGCGTCCAGGGGCACGTAGCCTACCCGCACCTGGTGAAGAACCCGATCCACCTCGCCGCACCGGCCCTGGCCGAACTGGTGGCCCAGCAGTGGGACGAAGGCAACGAATTCTTCCCCGCCACCAGCTTCCAGATTTCCAATATCAACGCCGGCACCGGTGCCACCAACGTGGTACCCGGCATCTGCGAAGTGGTGTTCAACTTCCGCTTCTCCACCGAACTGACCGCCGACGAACTCAAACAGCGCACCCAGGCCATTCTGGACCGCCACGGGCTGGAGTACCGCCTCACCTGGACACTCTCCGGCGAACCCTTCCTGACCCCGCGCGGCGCGCTGGTGGATGCCGCCGTGGCGGCCATCCACACGGTCACCGGCCGGGAGGCCACCCTGTCCACCAGCGGCGGCACCTCCGACGGCCGCTTCATTGCGCCCACCGGCGCGCAGGTGCTGGAACTGGGGCCGGTCAACGCCAGCATTCACAAGATCGACGAATGCACCCCGGTGAATGAGCTGGGGCAGCTGGTGGCAATCTACCAGCACATCCTGGACCGGCTGCTGCCCTGATCTGCGTACCAGCCCACCGCTGTTATTTCCACCGGCCTCGACAGTTGAGGGCGGCTGGAAATAGTGGTGAGCCGGCCACGAAGTGTATGATAACTCCCCTGTGTTACCGCAGAGTGTGGGAGTGATGCCCAAGTCGCCCAAGGAAATGTCCTTCAAAGCCCGGCAACGCGATCAACTGCAACGGCAGATCGACGAGTTCCTGTCGCGGGGCGGCCATATCCGTCAGGTCCCCAACGGGGCCTCGGGCGCCCCCGCTGGCGGCGACTGGCGGCATCAGCATTTTGCCCCGCGCCAGGCACCGGCCGGCGACACCTCGCCCCCACCCCGCGTGCCACTCCATCATGTGATTGCCACGATCGAAGCACGCAAGCAGGCGCGCCGCCAGAAATCCACCCGCATCAAGGCCCGTCGCGCCCCCCGCCGCAAGCTGATCTATGACGATTTCGGCGAGCCGCTGCGGTGGCAGTGGGTCGATGAATAGCACCGCCGGGGGCGGTGCAGCGGCGCGCTGCGAGCCGACACCCACCCCTCGCAGGTTGGCGTTGAACAGAGCGACGCCCACCCTCCCAACGTCACCTTGCCCACCTCCATCCCCGCGACCGCCGCTCTGCTCGCCGCCCGCAGCCAGTAGCCCGCCGCCTTCTTTTATGTTCACATTCGTGCTCTGAGATTCGCCTTGCCCGAATAAAAAAGGACTGCCGCCATGAATGCCGTCGAGACACCCACGCCCAAGCGCGTGGAGGATATCAACCCGGCCACCGGGGAATGCTTCTTCCACATCGAGGAAACCGATCTGCGCCGCATGCCGGACATGATGGCCGCCGCACGCCGTGCCCAGGCCCAGTGGGCCGCGAAGAGCTTCAAACAGCGCGCCGGGCATATCCAGCGCATGCGCCGTTATATCGTCGAGCACGCCGAAGCGCTGTCGCTGACCGTGAGCCAGAGCAACGGCAAGACCCGCACCGACGCGCTCGCCACCGAGGTACTGCCCTGCGCGCTGGCCTGCAACTGGTATGCGAACAACGCCGCTAAAGTGCTCAAGCCGACAATGCGGGGCGGCGGCAACCTGCTGTTCTTCAACAAGCGCACGCAGATGATGCATGTGCCGCTGGGCGTGGTGGGCATCATCAGCCCCTGGAACTACCCACTGTCGATCCCGTTCGGCGAGATCGTCATGGGCCTGATGGCCGGCAACGCTGTCCTGCTGAAAGTCGCCGCCGCCACGCCCGCCGTGGGCAAGGCCATTGAAGAGATCGTCGCCGCCGGCGACTTGCCGGAAGGGCTGTTCCAGCATGTGGTCGGCTCCGGCAGCCCGGTGGCCACGGCATTCTTCAGCCACGGCATCAACAAGCTGTTCTTCACCGGCTCGGTGAATGCCGGCAAGCAACTGATGGCGCAGGCGGCACAGACGCTGACGCCGCTCTCCCTGGAACTGGGCGGCAACGACGCCATGATCGTGCTGGAAGACGCCGACCTGGAACGGGCCGCCAACGGCGCCGCCTGGGGCGGCTACCAGAATGCCGGGCAGTCCTGTGGCGGTGTCGAGCGCATTTATGTGGTGGCCTCGGTGTACGACGAATTCGTGCGCCTGCTGGCAGCGAAAACCCGCGCCCTGCGGCACGGCGCCGGCCACGACAATTTCAATATCGACATGGGCAGCCTGACCACCGCCGGGCAGCTGCGCACCGTGCAGCAACACCTGGAAGATGCTCTCGCCAAGGGGGCAAAGATCGCCGCACAATCGCAACCGGCCGGCCCGCAGCATGGCCAGTTCCACCCGGCCACGCTGCTCACCGATGTCACTGACGACATGCTGACCATGCGCGACGAGACGTTCGGCCCGCTGCTGGCGGTATGCAAGGTGGCCAACGAAGAAGAAGCGCTGGCTCGCGCCAATGACTCCCATCTGGCGCTGACGTCGTCGGTCTGGACGCGCAATACCCGTCGCGGGCGCGCGCTCGCGGCACGGCTGGAAACCGGCGTCACCACTGTCAACGATCACCTCTACACCCACGGCCTGTCGGAAACACCCTGGGGAGGCTGGAAGGAATCGGGCATCGGCCGCACCCACGGCCCGGAAGGGCTGCACGAAATGACGCAGGTGAAAGTCGTCAACTGGGACATCCTGCCCGCCAGGCGCAATCTGTGGTGGTATCCGTTTGACGAGGCCACGTTCAAGGCGCTGCTCAACGCGCTGCGCTTCGTCTTCCCGCGCGGCGCCGGTGAATGGCTCACCAGCTCACTGAAACTGACGCCCTATCTGCTGCGCAAGATGTTCACACGCTGGCGCACCTGAGCGCCCGCACCACACTGCCCCTGAACGCGGGGCAGTGTGCTCGCCCCGCAACACGCCCCGTTTTATCGCACACCCTCGCCTCATAAAGAGGCCCACCCCGTACACCTGCCCGATACTGGATCAGCCCGGTCACCCGTGGCGGCCCGCCAGATAGCACTTCGCCATTAAAAAATCCTTATTCATCAACAACAAGGATGCATGCAAATATACCCGCAAAAGAACTGGCACGATTTCTGCCTTTACCCTGATGCGGCGCTCAGGGATGTGGCCTCACTGCGGCCCGCCGCTATTCAGTAGGGAGCTATCAATCTGTCCACCGGCACGCGCGCTGCGCGCCGATATGACATCGGTACAGAGATCATCGCCATGTTCAAATTAAAGCTGCTTGCCGGCTCGGTCTTCCTGGCCTCCGCGATCACCGGCTGTGGGGGTTCATCGTCCAGCTCCGGCGGCCCGTCCACGCCACCGGAACCGGTTCCGTTCTCGTTCGTTGAAGCCACCGTGGAAAGCCTGCATACCTCGCTGCGCACTGGCGGTATCACCTGTGAAGGCGTGGTACAGGGTTACATCGACCGTATCGAAGCCTACGACAAGCCGGGCACCACCGTGGAAATGCGCAGTGTCATCAACATCAACCCGCAGGCGATCTTCGAAGCCCGGCAAATGGACCTCGAGATGGCCGCCACCGGCATCGACAAGCCGCTGTTCTGTGTGCCGATCCTGCCGAAAGACAATTTCAACACCGTGCAGATGCCCACCAGCGGCGGCGCCACCGCCTTTGCCTACAACCGTCCGACCGAAGATGCCTATACCGTACGCAAACTGCGCGAAGCCGGCGCCATCGTGCTCGGCAAGGCCAACATGGATGAGTTCGCGTTCGGCTTCACCGGCGAGAGCTCCCTCGGCGGCCGGGTGAAAAACGCCTATGACCTGACCAAGAGCGCCGGCGGTTCATCCACCGGCACCGGGGCGTCCATCGCCGCCAGCTTCGCCATTGCCGGCACCGGCAGTGACACCGGCGGCTCCATCCGTGTGCCGTCCAGCGTCGGCGGCCTGGTCGGCATCCGGCCGAGCCTGCGCCTGGTGAGCCAGGACGGCATCATGCCGCTGGCCAGCTTCCAGGATACTGGCGGCCCGATGTGCCGTACCGTGCAGGACTGCGCCCTGATGATGGATGCGATGGTGGGCTTTGATGCCTCCGCGCACTCCGGCCAGCGCGAGAGCTTCGAGATCGACGCGCCGCTGATCACGTCCGAAGAGCAGTACAAGGAAATTACCGGCATCCCGGAGACCTACACCGCATTCCTGGAGGCCGATGGCCTGCGCGGCAAGCGTATCGGCGTAGTACGTGAGCTGTTCGGCAGCAACACCAGCGTCAACACGGTGATGCAGGAGGCACTGGACAAAATGGAAGCCGCCGGCGCGATCCTGGAAGAAGTCTCGATCCCGGAAGTCAGCGCAGTGCTGGGCAACTATGCCAGCCTGTCCAGCTACCAGTTCAAGCGCGACTTGGAAGCCTACCTGAATGCCTGGCCGACCAGCATGGATGGCCACATCACCAGCTACCAGGCCCTGATCGACAGTGCAGGTTATCTGCCCGGCAACGCCAGCGGCCTGACCTACCGCGACCGCGATCTGGACAACCTGTCAGAAAGCGAGCAGGAGTTCTATGACCGCAACACCATCGAACGTCCGGTGTTTGTGCGTGAACGCGTCATGCTGGCGCTGGAGAACAAGGACATCAACGGCGACAGCCTCGGCGAACCGTTCGATGTGCTGATTTACCCGGCAATGACCGGCATCCACACCGGCAGCGGCAGCGTCAGCGCAGGCAGCAACAACCGCCTGAGCCCGTTCTCCATGTTCCCGGCCCTGACCATGCCGGCCGGCATGGCCACCGATCTGGACCCGGCCATGCCGGTGGGTCTGGAACTGCTGGGGCGGGAATTCGATGAGGAAATGCTGATCGAGGTGGCCTACGGCTATCAGGAAGTCGCACACCCGCGTGTCGCCCCGACCCACACACCGGAACTGCCGCAGCAGTAACCGGCGCACAACAAAAAACGCCGCGCGCTTGCCCGGCGTTTTTTTTCATCCTGATGCATCCCTCAGCGACGCTGCACCTGCCCGCGATAGACCAGTGTCACGCCGGTTCGCACTGCGGTATCGGCACCTGACGCTACCGGTTCCGCCGTGTGTGCCTTCGGCGCATCCGGAATCACCTGGCCACGATAGCGCCGCTGCCCGGTGGGCGCCGCCGGCGCGCTGAGCAATTCGTCCTGCCCTTCCAGATCAATCAGCGCCAGCCTCAGTTCCGCATATACCCGTTGCAGCGCCTGATTGCGTGAACGGCCTGCGAACTGCGCCAGTATTTCGCGCAGTGCGTCGTCCGTCAGATGCAATTTCTCCCCGAACTCCGACTGGATCAGACGGCGGCACTGGTTCACCAACCGCAGGATGCGATACTGCATCAGCCAGTTACTGTCTGAGACTGCCTCCATAACGACCCCCACCTCGATGGCGGGCCCATACTGCACAGGCCCATGCGAACAGCCACGCAGATTCCGTGCCAGAGTGCACAAAATCATGACCGACCGGTAATCAGAAGGGCTGCATTGTAGAAACCGGGGCCGGAAAGTGAACATTCATTGTGCAACAAAAGACGTCATGCACCAGGCTGGATCACGCTTCGGGCAATCGAATCTCGTGGGGAGACAGGATGATCAGCCGCTGCCGGTAGAGCATGCCGATAGCCTGGCGGAACGCGTTCTTGCTCAGCCCGGTGGCCGCGCGGATGGCCTCGGGGCTGCTCTTGTCGCCCAGCGGCATGACGCCACCGGCCTGTTGCAGCCGCGCCAGCACATCCGCCGCCGCACCTTCCAGCCGTACCACACCAACCGGTGTCAGTGACAGGTCCAGCCGGCCGTCCTCGCGCACACGCCGCACGTAGCCGGCGACCCGTTCCCCCAGCCGCAACGGACGCGGCAGATCGCTGCTGTAGAGCAGGCCCCAGAAACGATGATTGACCACCGCCTTGAAGCCCAGCGTGGTGCGGTCTGAAATCACCAGTGTCACTTCATCGCCGGCACGCAGGTCTTCCGCTTCGTCGCGGATAAAATCATCCAGCCGGGTCGAGGCGGCCACGCGGCCGCGCGCATCGCGAAACACCATGGCCAGCACATGCTTGCCGGCTTCCGGCGGGAACCGCTGCTCGCCGTGCGGCAGCAGCAGGTCCTTGGGCATGCCCCAGTCAAGAAAGGCACCCACGGCTGACAGGCTGACCACGCGCAGCCAGCCCACCTCGCCCACCTGCGCCAGCGGCGCACGCGGTGTCGCCACCAGGCGGCCGTCGGCATCGACAAAGATGAACAGCGACAGGGTGTCGCCGACACGGCAGTCCGCCGGCGCGTGTTGCGGCAGGATCAGGATTTCACCGTCATCGCCACCGTCCACATAGAAGCCGGCGCGGCCACGCCGCACCACGGTCAGATCGTTGAAACGCCCGGTGGCGACCGTTGTCATCGGGTTACCACATCAGGTCGTCAGGGATCGGATAATCCGCGTAGGGATCATCCTCGGCCGCCACGCTGCTGTCGCGGGTGTGCAATACCACCACCGCTTCCGGCAGCCGCGCCTGGATCTTCTGCGCCACCACCGCCGGCACCACCTCATAGCCGTTGTCCAGCCGCACCACGGCAAGCTGGCCACGGGCGAGCTGGTTCACCATCGGCGGCAGCACGTAGATTTTCTGGATTTTCTTCTGGTCAGTGAACTGGTACGGCGCATCGCCCTTGGCACGGGCGACACGATGTTCGGTGACCAGTTGCCGCACCTGGGCCACCAGCGCCCGCTGCCGCGCTTCGTCCTCGCGCTGCTGGTTGAGCTGGCGCGAGCGCTCGGCCTGCTCGGCCTGCTGCTGACGCACGCGGGCGGCGGCATCCTCCACCGATTCGCCCTGCTCGCGGCGCTTGTTCTCCTGGCGTTTCTGATGGTCGGCCTGGCGCGCACGCTTCTTGTCGGCGAGCCCGGCCTTGAGCAACTGGTCCTTGAGGGAAGCCATGGGATCTATCCAGCACTGTTTGCGATGCCGGTATTCTGGGCGACGCGGCCGCCAAGTGCCAGCGCAACACCGCCTGCCTGCTTGCGCCGCATCCCTCCCCGGGTGAAGGGTCAGAGGGCCGCGAGCGCTTCTTCGGTGGGGGCGTACCAGTATGAACTGTTGACCGGTGTACTGAACTCGGTCAGGCGGTCCTGCACCTTGTCGTCGTTCATGGCGAACATGCGGCGCAGCAGGTAGTCGAGCCGCGACTGTTCACAGCAGAACGCGACGAAATAACTGCCGTGCTCCAGGGTGCCTCCGTAGGGGACGCTGCGACGCCAGATTTTCTGCGGCACACCGTCGCGGTCGACATCGGTGCGGCCCACGTGGGAATCGTTCGGCATCCGTTCTTCGTCGAACTCCACCGCGTCGGCCTTGGTGCGGCCGAAGACATTTTCCTGTTCACTGACCGGCAGTTGCTCGAACGCTGCCAGGTTATGCACCCATTTCTGCGTCAGCACAAAACTGCCACCGGCGCCCGGCTGGCCGTCCGGCACCAGCGCCGCCAGCCTGGCCTTGTCGCCGGCCGGGTTGCCGATGCCGTCGACAAAACCGGTCAGGTCACGCAGGTCATGGTACACAAACGCGCTGATTTCCAGTTGCTGCCGGAACGCCTGCCCCAGCGTCTGGTGTGCGGCACGGGCCACATCGAACACCGTGCTGCGGTCCACCGCCTGCACCCACACCAGCAGATCGGCCTGGGTCTCGTTGATGCGTCCATCCAGTGAAAAGGCATCGAAATCGACATCGCCGCCCAACTGGCGCCACAGCGCCGGGCCAAATGCCAGGGTGACCACCGCGTTGTCCCGGTACTGCGTGCGCAGCGCCAGCAGCGACTCAATCGCCTGCCTTACCGTGTCACTGTCCTGGCTGATGTACTCAAGAAAAACCTGTTCGCGAAAACGCTTGTCGAAAATCCCCGGCTGGAAGGTGCTCACCCGTTGTGCTCCCCTGATCTGGACGGCGACAACAATAACAACGGCGGGCAGGCATCGCCAGCCTCACGGGAGCACGCCCTCACAACGATGCCAGGTAACTGCGCCAGCCGCCGAAAGCGGTGATGTCGGTGGCCGTTTCCAGCCCCTGCGGTTCGCAGATAAAACCACTGACCCGGCGCCCGTCCGCCAGCGCTACCTTGCCGATGCCGAGCGGCGCCGGAATACCCGCCACAAAACTGCCCAGCGCGGCCTCCGGCACCGACCAGATTTCCACCTCGATGGCTGCACCACCGTCACTGACGCGCGCCATGCCCGGCCGCAACGGCGGGCCGCCGGCCAGCGCGTACAATCGATAGCATGGCGCTGTGTGCGTGCTTTCCAGCAGGAAGGCACCGCGCTCGGTCAATTGCGTATTGAGCGGCAGCCCGGACAGATGCGCACCACAGACCAGCAGCGGAATCCGGCCCGGCGGTGAGGGCACCGGGCCAGCCTGCCAATGGCGGCCCGTGGCACCACAGGGCAGGTCAGCCTGTGCCAGCCACTGGTGCGCCAGCGCCAGCAGATACTCATCACTGAAGGCCGGGCCGATCAGCGTGACACCAAAGGGCAGGCCGTCGTCCGTGAACGCGGCGGGCACCGCCATGGCGGCCATGTCGAGCAGGTTGACGAAATTGGTGTAATACCCCAGTTCGGTATTGCGTTGCACCGGCGCCGCCTGCACGGCATCAATGCGAAAGTGCGCGCCCGCAGACGGCACCAGCATGACGTCGACATCGCGCATGACGCGCTGCGCCTGCGCACGCAGGCTTTGCAGGCGGTACATGGCATCAAAGGTGTCCACCGCAGACGGCAGCGCGCCGCGCTCGATGATCTCCCGCGTGACCGGCAACAGGGCATCCGGCTGTCGGGTCATCAAGGTACGGATGGCGTGGTAGCGCTCGGCCAGCCAGGGGCCGTCGTACAGCAGGCTGGCCGTTTCCGCAAACGGCGCGAAATCGATCTCTACCAGCTCGGCCCCGAGCGCTGCAAAGCGCGCCACGGTGTCGTCAAACAGCCGCGCATAATGCTGCGGCGCATCACCAAAGAAACGACGTTGTGCGGGCAAGGGCACGCCGAGGCGATAGCCGGTCAGCGGACCGGACACGGGCGGGCCGGCACGGCTGAACGGGTCCTTGCAGTCGACACCGTCCAGCACCGCCATGATGCACCGTGCGTCATCCGGGTTGAGTGCAAACAACGACGGACAGTCCAGCGACCGGCAGGCGGGCACGATACCGTGTGTGGACCAGCGTCCGCGCGTGGGTTTGACTCCGATGAGGTTGTTGAACGCGGCGGGCACACGACCGGAACCGGCAGTGTCGGTGCCGAGCGAAAAAGTCACCTCGCCCAGGGCCACGGCCACGGCGGAACCGGCGCTGGAACCACCGCTGATATACGCGGGGTCAAACGCATTGCGGCAGGCGCCCCAGGGCGAGCGGGTGCCCACCAGTCCGGTGGCGAACTGATCCAGCGTGGTCTTGCCGAGCGGCACGGCGCCGGCCTGGATCAGCCGCGCCACCACCGTGGCACTGGTGCCGGGTGTGGAGGCAAACGCCTCGCAACCGGCGGTGGTCGGCACACCGGCCAGATCGATATTGTCCTTGATCGCAAACGGCACGCCGTACAGCGGCAGCGTGTCCGGCGAGTGGCCGGCCAGGCGCGCCAGCAACGGTGCCAGTGCTTCATCATCGAGTACCGTGACCCAGGCGTTGTGCGCCGCGTGCGCCTGGATACGCGCCCGCAGTTGCGTCACCAGATCCGCCGGGGTCAGCACTCCGTCGCGGTAGGCGGCATGCAGTGCCGCAATCGACAGATCCATCACTGCACCTCCCCGGCCAGCACCAGCATCGCCTGTCCTGGCGTCACCGACGCCCCCGGCGATACCAGCACCCGGCTGATGCGACCCGCCACCGGCGCTGTGACCGGAATTTCCATCTTCATGGATTCAATCACCGCCACCGTCTCGCCGGCGCTCACTGCTGCCCCTTCTTCGACAGTCACCTGCCAGATGCTGCCGGGCACATGACTGTTGATGGCGCGCTCTCCATCAGCCAGCACCAGCGCATCCACCGGCGCGGCCTCCGGCTCGGTGAGACTGACCACATCCTGTCCGGCCTCGGCCCAGCGCTGGCGTTCTTCCGCGAAGGCCTGGCGCTGATGTGTGCGGAAGGTGTCAATCTCTGCCGCGTTCCTGGACAGGAAGCGGTTGTAGTCACGCAGGCTGAAGGTCTCTTCCTCGATCTTCAGCCCGGCGCGGCCGCGCGGAAAATCCTCACGCCATTGCATCAGTTCATCGTGGCTGACTTCGTAGAAGCGCAACTGGTCGAAGAAACGCAGCAGCCATGGCTGGCCTTGCCGGAATTCGGCGGTCTGCTTCCAGGTGTTCCACATCTGCACGGTGCGGCCCACAAACTGGTAGCCCCCCGGCCCTTCCATGCCGTACACGCACAGGTAGGCACCACCAATGCCGACCGCATTTTCCGGAGTCCAGGTGCGGGCCGGATTGTATTTGGTGGTCACCAGGCGATGACGCGGGTCCAGCGGCGTGGCCACCGGCGCGCCCAGGTACACATCGCCCAGGCCCATGACCAGGTAGCTGGCATCAAACACGATGCGCTTTACCGCCTCGATATCCGCCAGCCCGTTGATGCGACGAATGAATTCCAGATTGCTCGGGCACCAGGGGGCATCCTTGCGCACGGACTGCATGTACTTCTCGATGGCCAGCCGGCACTGTTCGTCATCCCACGACAATGGCAGGTGCACGATGCGCGTCGGCACCGTCATGTCGTCGATGCAGTCCAGGGCGCGCTCTGCCTCGCACAGGGCATCCAGCAGCTTTTCGCGCGGCAGGTGCAGGTTGTCGTAATTCACCTGCAGCGAGCGAATGCCCGGTGTCAGTTGCAGCACGCCCGGCAGCTGCGCCTGCTGCAGCCACTGCATCAGTGCGTGGACACGAAAACGCAGGTTCAGGTCGAGCACCTGCTCCCCGTATTCCACCAGAATGTTGTCATCACCGGAGACACGGTAGACCACACCCACCGGGTGCACGTCCGGGCCGAGCTGGCGCAGTACCGGCGTGACCGGCCTGGCGGCCTGGATCCTCGGCGGTGTCACTGGCGACAAGGTCTCCACCTGCTGACGTTGCAGGCGTTCCAGTTGCTCGGCGTCTTCCTGCGAGACCGGTACAAAGCGCACGGTGTCACCCGGCCGCAACTGGCCCATTTGCCACAGATCGGCGCGGATGATCGTCACCGGGCAGACAAAACCGCCCAGGCTGGGGCCGTCCGGTCCGAGAATCACCGGCATGTCGCCGGTGAAATCCACCGCACCGATGGCGTAGGCGTTATCGTGAATATTCGACGGGTGCAGGCCGGCTTCGCCGCCGTCGGCACGCGCCCATTGCGGTGTCGGACCGATCAGGCGCACGCCGGTGCGGCTGGAGTTGTAATGCACCTGCCAGTCCGTCCCGAGCAGCATGTCGATATCGTCCGGCGTAAAGAAATCCGGTGCGCCATGCGGGCCGTAGATGACGCGCAGGGTCCAGTGGTGCGTCAGCGCCGGACGCAGTGCATCGGGCAGGCTGGCGCGCACCACGGCCGGGCTGTCCTGCTGGCAATGCAGGACATCACCGGGGCGCAACGCACGGCCGCCGTGGCCACCAAAACCGCCCAGCGTGAAGGTGCTGGCACTGCCCAGATAATCCGGCACGGCCAGGCCCCCGGCCACACACACATACGTGCGGCTGCCGGCACCCTGCACCGCACCGAGCGCCAGCACGCCGCCTGCCGGGACCGGCACCACTTGCCAGCAGGGCAGCGGCGCACCGTCCAGCATGGCCTGCATGTCGGCGCCGGCCAGGACGATGCTGGCCGCCTGCCGGAATTTCAGCGTCGCGCCGGTCATGGTCATTTCCAGCCCCGGCGCGCCCGGTGCGTTGCCCAGCAACGCGTTACCCAGGCGCAGCGCCATGTCGTCAAACGGACCCGACGGCGGCACGCCGATATGCCAGTAACCGACGCGGCCCGGCCAGTCCTGCACGGTGCTCTGGGTGCCGGCCTCCAGCACTTCGATGCCACGCGCAGCGAAGCGGAAATCGTTCAGGCAGGCGGTACTTTGCCGGCCTTCGGAAAAGACCGCGTCGTCCAGTATCGCGCGCAAATAGGCAAGGTTGGTTTCCAGGCCGGCCAGCGCCGTGTCGTTCAGTGCCGCCAGCAGGGCGCGGCGGGCGCTGTCGCGGTCCGCACGATGCACGATCACTTTCGCCAGCATCGGGTCGTACAGTGCCGGCACCTCGGTGCCCGCTTCGACCCAGGTATCGCACCGCACGCCCGCCGGCCACTGCACGGCCGTCAGCCGGCCAGCGCTGGGCTGGAATCCGCGCGCGGGGTCTTCCGCGTAGACACGCACCTGGATTGCGTGGCCCGCCGGCCGATGCACATACTGCCGCACGAAATCCCGCTCGCCGGCCGCCAGCCGGATCATCCAGCCGACCAGATCGACACCGGTGATCTCTTCGGTGACGCCGTGCTCCACCTGCAGGCGGGTATTTACTTCGAGGAAATAAAACGCCTGCTGTTGATCGTCATAGATAAATTCCACCGTGCCGGCGGAACGGTAGCGCATGCGCTCACCCAGCCGCACCGCAGTGGTCATCATGGCGTCGCGTACCCGCACGGGCAGGTTCGGTGCCGGCGCTTCCTCCACCACTTTCTGGTTGCGGCGCTGCAACGAGCAGTCGCGCTCCCCCAGCGCCACGACGTGCCCGTCACCGTCACCGAAGATCTGCACTTCGATATGCCGGGCGCGCTGCACGAATTTTTCCAGGAACAGGCCGTCGTTGCTGAAATTGTTGCGGCTCAGACGCTGCACCGACGCAAACGCATCCTGCAGTTGCGCCGCATCGAAACAGCGCTGCATGCCGATGCCGCCCCCACCCGCCGTGCTCTTGAGCATCACCGGGTAACCGATACGTTCGGCCTCGCGCAGGGCAGCCTGCACATCGTCGAGCAGACCGGAGCCCGGCAGCAACGGCACGTCGCTGCTTTCCGCCAGGGCGCGCGCCGTATGCTTCAGGCCGAAGGCTTCGATCTGTTCCGGCGCCGGGCCGATAAACACGATACCGGCCGCTTCGCAGGCCGCAGCGAAGGTCAGGTTTTCGCTGAGGAATCCGTAGCCGGGATGAATCGCCTGGGCGCCACTGTCGCGGGCGGCGGCGATGACCTTGTCGATATTCAGGTAGGTGTCGCCGGCACCGCCTTCGCCCAGGCAGATCGCCTGGTCGGCCTGCTGCACATGCAACGAACCGGCATCGGCGCGGGAGTACAGGGCCACCGACTGGATCCCCAATTCCTTCAGGGTGCGGATGATGCGGCAGGCAATGGCGCCGCGGTTGGCAATCAGCACTTTACTGAACATGGTCACTGTTCCGTGACGGGCGCAGGTCGTCCTGCGGTGGTTCCGGCACGCCGGGCCGTCCCGGCGGCGTTGATGGTGTGTTACTCCGCCGCCCAGACCAGCATTTCAATCGGCGTCGGGTTGTAGGCGTTGCAGGGGTTGTTCAGTTGCGGGCAGTTGGACACCAGCACCAGCACATCCATCAGCGCGCGCAACTCGACGTATTTGCCGGCGCCACTGATGCCATCGGCAAAGGTCAGGCCGCCGTCCGGCGTCACCGGCACGTTCATGAAGAAGTTGATGTTGTGGGTGATGTCGCGCTTGCCCAGGCCGTATTGCGGATGCTCGCTCACGGCCAGCAGGTAGCTGTCGCGGCAGGCGTGCATGCCTTTCTTTTCCCGCGCGTAGCGCACCGTGTTGCTCTCGGTGGCGCAGGCGCCGCCGAGCGTGTCGTGGCGGCCGCAGGTGTCGGCGATGATCTCCAGCATCGGGTTGGCCTGGGACGACATCAGGCGTGTGCCGGCGCTCAGGTAGAGGCTCTTTTGGGCCTGGAGGGTGTTCATGGCGCTGTAGTGCTCGGCCGGGTCCCGGGCATTGAAGAACAGCGTGTCCGCCGCCTGATTGCCTTCCAGGTCATGAATGCGCAGCACTTCGCCGCTTTTCACTTCATACAGCCAGTAATCGCCGGCACCCACCACTTCACGGTAACGGGCCTGTGCCGGGTCGCGATGACTTTCACGCAGCATCAGTGGTGTCCTCCGCAGCATTGGCCCGCGTACAGGGCCGTGTTGATCAGGCCACGGCGGTTTTCGTCACTGCCGGGTTCCGCCAGCGGCGGTACGCCCTGCAGTAATTCGAAACGCACCGGGCTGGCCGGATAGGCCGGTGACAGGTCCAGGGGGTGCGGGCAGGTGTGCAGGATCACCAGGGTGTCCATGTCAAAGCGCAGCGAGATCGTCTCGCCGGCTTTCGAAGCGCCGGCGATGTGCGTCAGGTGTCCGTCCACGTCCGGCACCACCTTGCTGAACAGGTTCAGGTTGGCCACGATGTCGCGCCGGTCCAGCCCGTATTTGGCCAGTTCGATCAGAAAACCGTCGCGGCCGTTGCGGTGCATGCCGTTGCGGGCCGTCTGGTAATCCAGTGCGCCCCAGCGTTCGGCCACGGTCTGCCTGTCGCAGGTCCCGCAGACGCTGTCGTGCCAGCCGAGACTGTCCTCGACGATGGTGCAAAAGATCCGCCCCATGTCGGAATACAGCGCATGCCCTTTGCTCAGCAGGAAGGTGTGCTGGCATTTGAGCGTGTCGGGAATGTTCAGACGCTCCAGCAGGTTGTAGGGGTTGAACAGCAGCATGCCCACATTCGCGCCGCCGTGGACATCCGTCAGGCGCAGTGTATGGCCACGCCCCACTTGCAGGGACCAGTGGCACCCGGCGCCGAGGGTATCCTGATCCAGTATTGTCTCGCTCATCACACAGCTCCCCTGGCGGTGGCATTTTCAGACAGGAACTGGCCGGTGGCGTGCACCGAGCGGGTGACGTCTGACAGCGTCCCGGCATCGCGCCGGCCGATCGGCAGATCAAAGGTGATGGTGGCGCCGTAGGCGCCGGGCACCTGCGGGTCCAGGCGCACCTTGTCGAACACCAGCAGGCGCGTGCCGAGGGAAAAACCTTCTTTCAGGTCGTGCGTCACCATGAACACGGTGAGGCGGTTTTCTTTCCACAAGCGCAGCACCAGTTCGTGCATGTCGGCACGAATGCCGGGGTCAAGCGCTCCAAAGGGTTCATCCAGCAACAGCACGCGCGGTTTCATGATCAGCGCCTGGGCAATGGCCAGCCGTTGCTGCATGCCGCCCGACAAGGCGCTGGGGTACTTGTCCAGCGCGTCTTGCAGGCCGACCTGCGTGAGCATGTCCTCGGCTGCCGTACGGATCGCCTTGCGCCGCGCGCCCCAGGTGCGTCCCAGGAAACGGCTCTGCTGCAGTTCCGGGCCGAGCATCACGTTGTGCAGCACAGACAAGTGCGGAAACACCGAGTAGCGCTGGAAGACGATGCCCCGCTCCTGCCCTGGCTCGCGCGGCATCGGCCTGCCATCCATCAGCAGTTCGCCACTGCTCGGCTGTTCGTCACCGAGCAGCATGCGCAGGAAGGTGGTCTTGCCGCAGCCGGAGGTGCCGACCAGTGTGCAGAATTCGCCCTCTTCCACGTTCAGGTTGAGTTTTTCCAGCACCACGGTGTCGCCGTAGCGTTTCCAGAGTTGGCGTACTTCGATCAGGCTCATGCGTTGCGCTCCTGTCCGGCGTGGAACCAGGGGAACATCAGCTGCGAGGCCCTGCGCAGGCCCAGGTCCATCACCCAGGCCAGCAGCGTGATCCAGAGCACGTACGGCAGGATCACATCCATCGACAGATAGCGGCGCACCAGGAAGATGCGATAGCCCAGCCCGTCGGTGGCCGCGATGGCTTCGGCGGCAATCAGAAACAGCCAGGCCGACCCCAGGCACAGGCGGACCACCGCCAGCAGGCGCGGCAACACCTGCGGCAGCACCACACGCAACATCAGGTGCCAGCTGCTGCCGCCGAGTGTCTGCAACTTGATCGCCTGCTCCGAGGGCAGATCCAGCACGCGCTGTGTCATGTCGCGGATCATCACCGGCGCCGTGCCGATCACGATCAGCACCACTTTCGACAGCTCGCCCAGGCCAAACACAATGAACAGGATCGGCAGGATCGCCAGCGGCGGCACCATCGACACCACCGCGACCACCGGCCCGGCGAAAGCGCGCGCCAAGGGCAAGGTGCCGAGCAGTACGCCGGCCAGCAACGCCATGGAGGCCGAAATGCCGATGCCGATCAGCAACCGTTTCAGGCTCGCGGCGGTATCGCCCCAGAAGATGTATTCCCCGGAGCGGCGGTCCTCCACAAACGCCAGGCGCTGCATGGCATCGACCATGCTCTGCAGGGTCGGCAGCAGTTTATCGTTCGGGTTTTCTGCCAGCCGCGCGTCTGAGGCCGTCATGTACAACAGCAGCAGCACAATGAAGGGCAGCAGGGCCAGCAACACGGCCAGCGGGCGTTCAGGGCGCAGGTTCATCAGGCGCATGGGCGCGCCCCCCGGTGCAATGACGCACCTGTGTCGGGAAAACTGCTGCACGGGAAGTGTGTGGACATGCCTCTCCTCCTCGGTTTTACACGGCGACCGGAATGCAGGTACAGCGTGGAAAATCGTTCTGCGATCTTCCCTGGTCTCCCGGGCTTTTATCCCGCCGTGTAACCCCTCTGGAGGAGAGGCCGGTGACTCTCGGACCAGTCACTGCGTCGGCAGCCGGAACCCTAGTCACCCTGATGCTGTACGAGGCGTACCGGAACAAACCCGGTGCGCCGCATTCAGGCAGGATATTGCAGGTTCCATGCCAGCCGGACAGGGCGGTATCACACGGTACAGGTCGCGCTGCTGTAACGTGCGGCGCACTGTTCGGGTGCAGGGCGGATATTTCTGCACCGCAATCAGGCAGCGTCATGCAGCAACACCTCCAGCGCGCCCAGGATCTGTTGCATGGCGTCAGCGGAGCGGCCGGGGCCGCCCCCGCAGTGGCCCCAGTCCGTTTCCAGCAGCTGATACCGGGCGTCGGGCATCAGCGCAGCGTCCAGGGCAATGTCATCGGGGACAAAATACATGTCCGTGCTGGCCGGCATGATCAGCGTCGGCGCACGGATGGCACGCAGTGCGGCCGCATAGTTGCCGGCAAACACCGGGTTGTCGCTGATGTCGCCGCTGTACCAGGTGTCCATCACCGCCAGCAGATCGTGGGCATCCTGTTGCAGGTGATCCTGTTCCCACCAGCTCAGCAACGCCTCGCGGGAACCAAAACCGAGTTCGCGCCAGAGTTGCCGGCGCCAGAACGGTGCAGCATACGCCCAGCTTGCATAGACACGCGCAAACGCGCGCAACCCGGCGCGCGGCACATCGCCGCGTCGATAACGCGGATCTGCTTTCAGTGCCGAGGACACGCCGGCAAGAAACTGCTGGTTCAGCGGATGGCAGCGCGCGCTCGCGCACCAGGCCGCCACCCGCTGCACACGCTCCGGATACAGGCATCCCCACTGCAGGCTCTGCATGCCGCCCATCGACCAGCCCGCCACCAGCGCGAGCCGGTAGTCACCCGCCAGTTCACTGAGCATCAGGTGCTGCGCGCGCACCGCGTCATACAGGCTGACGCCCGGCCACTGGTCACCGCGTTGCGACGGCGGCGCGTTTGACGGCGAGGTGGATTCTCCATTGCCGAACAGCGCCGGGATGAGGATGGTGTAACGCGGGTTCGACAGCGGGCCTTTTTCCGTCAGCGGACGGTTGCCCGCACAACGGCCGCCGTAATAGGTGGGCAAGAGCACCAGTTCGGTGCCCGCTGCCCCGATGTCGCCCCGCTGCTGGTAGCGAATGCGTGCATCGCGCAGCACGTTGCCGTTCTGCAACGACAAATCACCGAGCAGGAAGTCCCTCGTAACCCATTGAGTGCTCATTATTTTCTGCTGCCTCTTCGCATCAGGCCAGCCGTTATATATGCATGCTGGCATGTATATTGAATGCATCCGGACAAGGCGGATGGAAGAACCGTGCCAACCCCGAACCACCGCCGCACATCCATCTTGAGGAGAGCAGTCCGATGAGCAGCAGCCCCGTTTCAGATTCCCTTCGGCAAACCCTGGAAGCCGACGGAGTGAAATACGCCATGGCCGGCTATGTGGATATTCACGGCTGTATCAAAGGCAAATTCGTTCCGCTGAAACATCTGGGCAACATGCTTGGCGGCTCTGAGCTGTACACCGGTGCGGCACTGGATGGCGTGCCGCAGGACATCAGTGACAATGAAGTGTCGGCGGTGCCCGATCCGGCCTCGGTGATGCAGTGCCCCTGGCAACCGGAGCTGGCCTGGTTCGCCAGCAATCTGCATCTCGACGGCGCGCCGTTCGAAGCCTGCTCACGCAACATCCTGCGCCGGCAGCTCGATAACGCCGCGAAGATGGGCTACACCTTCAACCTCGGCATCGAGACGGAATTCTTCCTGTTCAGGGATAACGGCGACGGCACCTTCGGCCCGATCAGCGACCGCGATGCCGGCGAAAAACCCTGCTACGACCCACGCACCCTGATCGACAACCTGCCGATCATGGACGAACTGGTCAGCGCCATGAACACACTCGGCTGGGACGTGTATTCGTTCGATCACGAAGACGCCAACGGCCAGTTCGAAACCGATTTCACCTATGCCGATGCACTGACCATGGCCGACCGGCTGACGTTCTTCCGGCTGATGGCGGTGGAAATCGCGCGCAAGCACGGCGCGTTCGCCAGCTTTATGCCGAAGCCGTTCGCCAACCGCACCGGCAGTGGTGCCCACTACAATATGTCACTGGCGGATATCGACACCGGCCGCAATCTGTTCGCCCCGGACGGCGATGACCTGCACGACTGCGGCATCTCGAAGCTCGCCTATCACTTCACCGCCGGCGTGCTGCGCCATGCGCGCGCCATCAGCGCCGTGATCGCGCCCACCGTGAACAGCTACAAGCGGCTGGTGCGCCAGGGTTCCATGTCCGGCTCCACCTGGGCGCCGGTGTTTGTCTGCTACGGCAACAACAATCGCACCAACATGATCCGTGTCCCCGGGGCCGGCAGCCGCATTGAATGCCGCGCGGCGGACATCAGTTGCAACCCCTACCTGGGCGCCGCGCTGATCCTTGCCGCCGGCCTGGAAGGCGTACGCGAACAGCTCGACCCAGGCGCGCCGCGCAGGGAGAACATGTACCGCTACAGCGACGAGCAGATCGCGGAGATGGGCGTGCAGTTCCTGCCGCGCACGCTGGGCGAGGCGGTGGAGGCCTTCGAGGCCGATCCGCTGGCACGCGAGGTGTTCGGCGACGCCATGTTCAAGGCGTTCGTGGACTTCAAGCAGGCCGAATGGGAGAGCTACCACAGCGCTGTGTCGGACTGGGAAATCAAGCGCTACCTGAAGATGTTCTGAGCCGCCGGCCCGGTGGCGCAGAAATTGCAGTTCACCGGGCGAGCGATCTGTTGATCCATGACTTGCGCAGCACTGACACCCTGGAGGTTCACCATGCGACACCCTTCCCGCACCCGTGCCCTGCTCTGCGGCCTGCTGGCCACCATGCTGGTGGCCCTGTCACCGGCAGCCGTGGCCGCCGAGAAAAAAAGCTTCCGCATTGCCTGGAGCATTTACGCCGGCTGGGTCCCCTGGCAGTACATCAAGGAATCCGGCCTGATGAAGAAATGGGCCGACAAGTACGGCATCGAGGTCGAGATCGTACAGATCAATGACTATATCGAATCCATCAACCAGTACACGGCCGGTGAATTCGATGGTGTGACGCTGACCAGCATGGATGCGCTGTCGATACCCGCTGCCAGCGGCGTCGACACTACTGCCCTGCTGATCGGTGACTATTCCAACGGCAACGACGGCATCGTATCAAAAACCGCCACCTCGATTGAGGCACTCAAAGGCACCAGCATTCACCTGGTGGAACTGTCCGTGTCGCATTACCTGCTGGCCCGTGCACTGGACGACGCCGGCCTGCGCGAGCGCGACGTCACTCTCGTCAACACCTCCGACGCTGACATCGTCTCCGCCTTCCAGACCCGCGACGTCACCACCGTGGTGACCTGGAACCCGCTGCTGGACGAAGTCGCGTCCATGCCCGGCTCGCATCGGCTGGTGGACTCCCGCAGCATCCCGGGCCACATCAAGGACCTGACCGTGGTCAACACCGACACGCTGCGCGACAACCCGGCCCTGGGCAAGGCACTGGCGGGCGCCTGGTATGAGATGATGGCGGACCTCGGGGCCGACACCGACACCGGTATCGAAATGCGCGAGTTCCTGGGCACCGTCTCCGGCACCGACCGGGCTGGCTACGAAGCACAGCTGGCCGGCATGTACATGTTCTGGAAACCGGCCGATGCCCTCACGTTCTACAGCAGCGAACAGGCGTTCGAGGCAATGGACAGCGTACGCCACTTCTCCTTTGACCATGGCCTGCTGGGCGAAGGCGCCAGCGATGCGGACTTTGTCGGCATCAGCTTCCCGGGTGGCAAGGTGCTGGGCGACAGTGGCAACATCAAGCTGCGCTTCGACACCACCTATACGCAGATGGCCGCCGACGGCAAGCTCTGATCCGGCGCGCGTACCGGCACCGGCCGGTACGCGCTTCCCCCCTCCCAGCACCGGAATCCCTGCGGCATGCGCAAGACCCGCGAAGACACGGAAAAGACCCGGCTCGGCGTCATCGCCGCCGCACTGAAACTGTTCAGCAGCAACGGCTATTCACGTACCACACTGAACATGATCGCCACCGAAGCCGGCTTCAGCCGCGGGCCGATCTACTGGCACTTCCGCAACAAGGACGAACTGTTTGAAGCAGTGCTGCAGTATTCGCAGGAGCCGCTGCAACAGCTGGTCGAACAGGCGCTGGCCAGCGCAGATCCGGTGGCCGGCATTACCCTGTTTATCGATGAATGGTTCCGGTTGCTGGTGGAGGATCGCTGGTACCGGCAGTCGTTCGAAATCCTGCTCAACAAGACCGAACTGACCGACAGCATGGCCGCCACCATTCGACGCGAGCGGCAACTGACCCGCAGCATGGTGGAGATGCTCTCAAGGCGGCTGGCAGAGGCCGCCGACGCCGGCCAGTTGACGCTGACCGACACGGCGGAGGACGTGGCCCTGCTGCTCTACAGTACCCTGATGGGCATCACGCAGAGCTGGCTGTTTTCGCCACGGTTGTTTTCGCTGGCACAGCAGACGCCGTTCTTCCGGCGCAGGTTACTGGCGCTGGCGGGGGTGACACCCGGCGCTAGAACCGCAGCGCAAGCGCCAGATAAGGCCCACCGATCGTAATGTCGCTGTCCAGGTCGCTGACGTCATCCAGCTCCAGGTCCATGCGGCTGTAGCCCAGCTCCACCCCCAGCAGGAAATCCGAGGCCCAGCCGACATGCAGGGTGCTGTCCTGCAGCTTGCTGCCGTCATAGCTGATGGCGTTCACTTCCGCGCCGACATAGAAGCCGGTCAGCGGCAGGTCCGCCTGTGCGGCGACATGCAGCATGGGAATGGTTTTCTCGGCCTTTTCATGCCCTCGCTGGGCGCCGGACGCAATGGTGAACTCGCCATCCAGGCGGCGCACGTTCAGGCCCAGGTCCAGGTTCAGCCAGTTGTCCAGCGGGCTGTAATAGAGCGTGAGGTCGGTCATGTCGAGATCGAAGTCGGAACGCACGGTGTTGCCGGCGACGAAGGTGCCACCACCAAAACTGAAGCCGCGCGTCAGTGTGTTGCGCTGGTCATCGGAGATCGCCATATGGCGCAGGCGCACGTTCGGCACCAGTGGCACCGGGTGTTCCAGGCCAATATAGAAGACGTTTTCGCGGGTCTTGTCGAAATCCAGGTCCCTTTCCAGGTCCACCTTGTCGCTGCCGGTGGCGATATCGCCACTGATTTCGGCATTCCAGGTGTAGGCACCGGCATAGATATCGATCAACGGGGCGCTGAAGGCGACGGGAGAGGCGGACATCAGGGCAGCGGCAACCAGTGACTTGCGCATCGAACAGCTCCTTGCAACGGGGATAATGGCCTGGCCGCGCGCCAGGCCCCTGCCCGGGCAGTATTACACCTGTGCCAGCACTGACAAAGCCTTGAATGTAAATGGTTTGTCACAGCACCACGCCACGCGCGCGCCGACCCGCCGGCTGCAGGCGGCTGCGGTCACGAGGCGGCGGCGGATAAAAATGACCTGACAGTCACAATACCTCTGCCCTGCCCGGCTGTCGGCAGGTTACATCCTGAAATATGCCCCGCCTGTTCCCCGTGCGGACGTTTGATTACACTTTCGCTACCTTTCAGAGCCTGTTCCCGACAAAAACTATGACTTTCTGGTTTGGTCTAGATCGCCTGTTCTTCTTCCTCGCCCGCCTCTTCCTCAACTGGTGTACCCGCACCACCAGTCTGCATCGGGAGCCGGCCGACCTGGGCCTGGACCCGAACCGGCCGGTGTTCTACGTGCTGCGCGAGGCGTCCCTGGCGGATCTGCTATTGCTCGACCGGGAAACCCGGCGGCTCGGCCTGCCCAGCCCGCTGTCACCGCTGGCGCTGCCGGATCGCACGCTGCGGCGCAGCTATTTCTATATGTACAAGCGCAAGGCGCTGGTCGGCCGCGAGCGCGTCGGCGGCAACAACCGCCGCCTGATACAACTGGTGGAATCGCTGGGCGCCCACCCGGACCAGGATGTGCAACTGGTGCCGGTATCGCTGTTCTGGGGCCGCCGCCCGGAAAAGGAAAACTCGCTGTGGAAGATCATCTTCGCGGAGAACTGGTCGCCACCGGGCTTCATCAAGAAATTCTTCATCATCCTGACCCAGGGCCGGCAGCTGTTCATCAACATCAGCCAGCCCATGTCGCTGCGGCAGCTGGTGGATGAAAGCGCCAGCCCGGAACGCACCGTGCGCAAGGCCCAACGTATCGTGCGCGTGCACTTCCGCCGCCAGCGCGAGGCCGTCATCGGCCCCGACCTGTCGCACCGGCGCACGCTGGTGAACAGCCTGGTGGAAAGCACACCGGTGCGCGAAGTGATCAGCCAGACTGCCGCAGAAAGCGGCGAGGCCTACGAGAAACTCGAGGCCCGCGCCCGCAGCTACGCAATGGAGATCGCGGCGGATTACTCGCACACCGTGATCCGCTTCCTGGAGATCGTGCTGGAGTGGGTCTGGAACCGCCTCTACAGCGGCCTGCGCGCCTACAACCTGCACCGGCTGCAAGCGGTAGCGCAGGATCACGAGATCATCTACGTCCCCTGCCACCGCAGCCATGCCGACTACCTGCTGCTGTCCTACCTGCTCTACAAGAACGGCCTGGTGCCGCCGCATATCGCCGCCGGCATCAACCTGAACCTGCCGGTGATCGGGACTATTCTGCGCCGTGGCGGAGCCTTCTTCATGCGCCGCAGCTTCAAGGACAACCCGATCTACGCGGCAGTGTTCAACGAATACATGCACGTCACCCTCAGCCGCGGCTATTCCATCGAGTATTTTGTCGAGGGTGGCCGCAGCCGTTCCGGGCGCATGCTCAACCCGCGCCCCGGCATGCTGAAGATGACCGTGGAGAGTTTTATCCGCGACAGCCAGAAACCGATTGCGCTGGTGCCGGTGTATATCGGCTACGAGAAGCTGATTGAAGGCAGCACCTATATCGGTGAACTGCACGGCAAGA